>NZ_JBHTCS010000001.1:0-285082 GCF_042665615.1 Rhodococcus daqingensis
CCGCTCCTACGTCAACGTCACCGTCGACACCGAGAACGTCAAGGGCACCGTCACCCTCTGGGGACAGCCCTTCAGCATCGGCTGACCGGCGCCCGGCCCCTGACGGCCAAGGGCCCTGGGGGGGTGCCGGCGTCCCGCGACGTCGGCACCCCCGGCGGCGGTCCCGCGATCACGACGTCGTCCGAGCCGATCGGTCGGTTCGGCGCGCCCGGAGCAGCTCCGCGGCCAGCCACAGCGCACCAGCCGCCAACAGAACCCCGTGCGCCACGCGCATCCACGGGCTGCCGAAGAACTGCGGGATGAACAGGGCGAACCCGATCGCGAGCGGGACCCCGCTCCATCGCGCCAGCACCCCGGACCGCCAGATCCCGACCGCGGCGGTGACCGCGCCCGCGGCGACCAGCAGCAGCCCCGCCGCGAACATGGTCATCTGGGTGCCGCCGCCGCGAACGCCGTCGACCAGGCCGAGCAGCTCCGGCGTCCCGTCCGCGAGCGCGCGCCCGCCGATCGCGTGCAACCCGAAGTCCTCCGCGCCGTAGTAGGGCAGGGTCAGGCCGACACCGACCCAGGTCAGTGCCGTCGCGGCGATGCCGGCCCGGTCGCCGTCGGTGCCGCGGAGGATCTCGCGCAGCGCCTGCACGGCGAGGCCGAGCAGCAGGAACCCGATCATCCCGAAGAAATGCGCGGCGACCCATGCGCCGGACGCGTAGGCCCGCGCGCCGTCCAGTGTGGTCTGGTTCAGGTAGTCCGAATAGGGCCGGACCGCGGGGTACAGCATGAACAGCAGCCCCGCCGCGCCGAACAACGCCGCCGCCGCGACCCGTGCGGGGCTGGTGACCGCCCGGTTCACCGTCTGGATCATCTCTACCTCCCGTAGCAATTGAGAGCAACGCTCTTACTAGAGAGCAGTGTTCACCGCGACGCGACAGAAAACAAGAGCAGTGCTCTCAAATTCTGTCCGCTCGCCCTCCCGGTCTACGATTCATGCACCGTGTCCGCCTCATCCGAGGCGTGCTTCGCAGGCTCGCGCCGCCCCCCAGAGCAAGGAGCCCGTCGTGGAGACCCCGCGCGAGCAGCCCGACCGGACCGAGATCGAATGGGTCGAGGACGGCGAACGCCGTTCGGCGCCGTGGCGGACCAACAGCACCGTCAAGCCACCGAAGCGGGTCGAGATCGCCGGCGACGAACTGCGCGCCGACGACGCGATGCGGCTCGCCTCCGAGGGCACCGCGGTGCTCTGGCGCGGCGACTTCCTCGGCGCCCGGCAACTCCTCGACGCGCTCAAGCGCAGGCTCGACCGTCAACAGGTCAAGCCCGACCCCGACCTCGCCGTCACCTTTCACCGGCACCGGCAGGCCCGGGCACACCGCACCCGCATCCTGAGCATGGTGCTGATCGAGCTCGACGCAGACTTCGGCATCGGCCTCCGGCGGGCCCCCGACATCCGGGACGCCTGCCGCGAGGCGTACGGCGAGGCGACCGAGCCGAGCGTGGCCTCCCTACAGGAGCTGCTCGGGACGGTGGGGGCGCACGAGTGGCGCAGACGCGGCGTGCTGATCCCGGCCCTCGACGCACGGATCCACCCGCACTACGGCGTCTTCGCCCCCACCAGGAACGAGTACATCGACCTGGTCGCGGAGGCGCGGTTACCCTCCACCGCAACGGCATTCGACCTCGGAACCGGCACCGGTGTGCTCGCCGCCGTGCTGGCGAAGCGGGGCGTCGGACGGGTGGTCGCCACCGACATCGAACCGCGCGCGGTGGCCTGCGCAACCGACAACGTGCAGCGACTCGGGCTCGCCGACCGGGTGGAGGTGGTCCAGACCGACGTGTACCCGACGGGCCGGGCCGACCTCGTGGTGTGCAACCCACCCTGGGTACCCGCCGCCCCGACGTCGTCGGTCGAGCTGGGCGTGTTCGACCGCAAGGGGCACATGCTCACCGAGTTCGTCCGGGGCCTGCCGGATCACCTCAATGCCGGCGGCGAGGGCTGGCTGGTGCTCTCCGATCTCGCCGAACGTCTCGGCCTGCGCACCCGGACACAGCTGACGGACCAGTTCGATCGGGCCGGCCTGACGGTGCTGAGCCGCACCGACACCCGGCCGCGGCACCCGCGCGCCGGCGGCGACCGATCCGGCGGACGCGACCCGTTGGCCGCGGTCCGCGCCACCGAGATCGTCTCGCTCTGGCGACTCGCGGTCCGCGCGTCCTGACGCGCGGCCCGCGACCGACTATCCGACCGTCCGGACTATCGGACCATCTGCCTGAAGAGGCCGTCCGCGCAGCCACCGGCGAAGCCGGTCACGGCACCCGAGGCCGCGCCCGTGGCCACACCACCCACCAGTCCGGCCGGGCCCGCCGCCAGCCCCGCAGCGGAGGCCGCGGTGACGGCACCGGTCAATGCCCCCGTGATGGCGGGTTTCACCCCGGACTTCACGCACTCCTCGGCGAGGGCACCGGCCTGGTTGACGACCTGTGCGGCCACGACCGTCCCGGCGTCGATGGCGGTGCCCACGACCGCCGACACGACCTTGCCGCCCTCGGAGATCGAGTAGTTGATGCTCTGCACCGCGCCGTCGACCTCGAGGCGCAGCGGCAGGTTCTCCAGGACCCGGCCCGCCTCGTTGACGGCGGCGATGGCGTTCGTCTGGGCGTCCCGGACGAAGCGGCCCGACTCGAGCTTGATCTGCGCGGTGCTGGCCTCGACCTGGGTCGCGACGAACTTCGCGAACTCCCGGATCGGACCGGCCTGCGCGGGCGGTGCGATGCACACCGAGGCGAGCGCGAAGGCCCCGACACCGAGCGCGACGGCGAGCGAGGCCGTCCCCGCCCTGACGTCGGCGGAGATCCCGGCCACCCGAGCGGACCTGCCCTGGGCGCCCTCGCGCGCGGCAGCAACGATCGTCATTCTTCCCCCAGTTACACGGCGCGTCGGTACGCGAAGCGATGACATGACTCCCGCCACCGCGCGGGACCGGGGAGGTGCAGAACGTGTTCGAGATCCCCGTGGTCGAGCCCCGACCGCGACGGGTCAGGGGGAAGCATAGGGGCCGTTGCCTTTCCGTGCGACGGTATGACGAATTCGGGGCGAATCAGTCCTCGTCCACGAGCAGATCCAGGTCCTCGGGGTGGGCGGCCAGGTATCGCTGCACATACGTGCAGACCGGCCGCAGCCGCCAGCCGCGTTCCCTCGAGAGCGCCAACACGTCGCCGACCAGCACGGCGGCCCAGCCACGGCCGCCGAACTCCTCCTTGACGACCGTGTGCATCAGCGCGACCACCTCACCGCGGCCGCCCGCGAACTCGGTCGACTCCCCCTCGCCGCGATACCCGAGGATGCCGATCAGCTCGTCGCCGACCCAGAGGTCGAAGCGCGAATGCGAGGGGTTGTCCACGACGCGCGCCAGCGCCGGGTTTGCTGGGACAGGGGCGGGCGCAGTCACCACCGCTGCCGGGACAGGATGCCGCTTGAAGATGTGGGACACCTCACCATGGAAGCAGTCCCCTCCCGGCCCGGTCGCCCGATTTGGTGCCGATGGGGCGATTTGTTGCCGAGTCACCATCTGATCGTGGCCGAATCGGCACCCAAAATACTCACACCGGGACGATGAGGTCCCGGTACTCGGGGTTGTCCGCGACGAATCGCTGGAGGTACGTGCACACCGGCCGGATCTTCCAGCCGTAACCGCGCGCCGCGTCGAGGGCGCGGCGGACCATCACCGCGGCGAGGCCCCGATGACCGAAGTCCTCGACGATCACGGTGTGCATGAACGAGACCACGGGGGTCGCCGACGAGGGCCGCCTTGCTCCCCGCGTGTCCAAGTCGTAATAACCGAGAATGCCGACGAGGTCCCCGTTGAGCCGCAGCTCGAATCGGTTCTGACCTGCATTGTTCGTCACCTCTGCCGTCGGCGATTCCGCGATCATGTGCCCCGTCTCCTTGCCCGATCCGTAATCACAATGTGATTTCCGCCACTATAGGCAGCGGGCCCCGCCACCGTCCCGGTTTGCGCCAACAAATCTTGGTCGACACCCGCGCGGCAGGGGCAGGCACCGGGGATCGGGGGGCGTGCCCTATGGTCGTCCCGACAACTACACAACCCACGGGGGCTCGCACCAGCGGGCTGAGAGGACGGCTAGCTCTTCGGAGCGATCAGGGCCGTCGACCGTTGAACCTGACCGGGTAATGCCGGCGTAGGGAGAGCACTGATGAGGGACACCTCTGTTTCCGGCACCACCGTCACCACCGGGCCCATCGAGGGCAGCAGCAAGCAGTACCTGGACGTCGACGGCCTGTCCGTGCCCGTTCGCCGGGTCCACCTGACCAACGGCGAGCATCTCGACCTGTACGACACCTCCGGCCCGTACACCGACGCCGGGGCGGACATCGACCTCGAGGCCGGTCTCGCGAAGACACGCGACGGCTGGGCCAAGCCCGATCCCGTCGATCTCGGCGGCACCAGCCGCAGCGGCGGCCCCAACCTCGCCCGCACCCAGCTGGCCTGGGCGCGGGCCGGGATCATCACCACCGAGATGCGCTATTGCGCCGCCCGCGAAGGCGTCTCGGCCGAGGTCGTGCGCGAGGAGGTGGCGGCCGGGCGCGCCGTCATCCCGGCGAACCACAAGCACCCCGAGTCCGAACCGATGATCATCGGCAAGCGGTTCCTGGTGAAGATCAACGCGAACATCGGGAACTCCGCGGTCACCTCCTCCATCGCGGAGGAGGTTGAGAAGATGGTCTGGGCCACCAGGTGGGGCGCGGACAACATCATGGACCTGTCCACCGGCAAGGACATCCACCAGACCCGCGAATGGATCCTGCGCAACTCGCCGGTGCCGGTGGGCACCGTGCCGATCTACCAGGCACTGGAGAAGGTGGGCGGCGATCCCACCGCGCTGACGTGGGAGATCTACCGCGACACCGTGATCGAGCAGTGCGAGCAGGGCGTGGACTACATGACCGTGCACGCAGGCGTGCTGCTGCGGTACGTGCCGCTGACCGCCAAGCGCGTCACCGGGATCGTCTCGCGCGGCGGTTCGATCATGGCGGCCTGGTGCCTGGCTCACCACCGAGAGTCGTTCCTGTACACACACTTCGAGGAACTCTGCGAGATCCTGCGCGAGTACGACGTGACGTTCTCGCTCGGCGACGGTCTCCGCCCCGGGTCCATCGCGGACGCCAACGACGAGGCCCAGTTCGCCGAACTGCGGACCCTCGGCGAGCTGACCAAGATCGCGAAATCCCATGGCGTGCAGGTGATGATCGAGGGACCCGGCCACGTCCCGATGCACAAGATCGTGGAGAACGTGCGGCTCGAGGAGGAGCTGTGCGAGGAGGCGCCGTTCTACACCCTCGGCCCGCTGGCCACCGACATCGCACCCGCCTACGACCACATCACCTCGGCGATCGGCGCCGCGATGATCGCGCAGGCCGGCACCGCGATGCTCTGTTACGTGACCCCGAAGGAACACCTCGGCCTGCCCAACCGGGACGACGTGAAGGTCGGCGTCATCACCTACAAGATCGCCGCGCACGCCGCCGACCTCGCCAAGGCGCACCCGCGGGCGCAGGAGCGCGACGATGCGCTGTCGAGGGCGCGCTTCGAGTTCCGCTGGCGCGACCAGTTCGCGCTGTCCCTCGACCCGGACACCGCCCGCGAGTATCACGACGAGACGCTGCCCGCGGAACCGGCGAAGACCGCGCACTTCTGCTCGATGTGCGGGCCGAAGTTCTGCTCCATGCGGATCTCGGCGGATGTGCGCGAGTACGCGGAGCAGAACGGGCTCGAAACGCAGGAGGACATCGACCGGATGATCGCCGACGGCATGGCGGAGAAATCAGTCGAGTTCGCGGACCGCGGCAGCCAGGTGTACCTGCCCGTCGTTCCGGCCGGCCGATAGGCTCTCACGCGTGAAGTTGCTGCCCCTGACCCCGGACGGACAGACCCCGATCCGCGTCCTCACCATCGCCGGAACCGACTCCGGCGGCGGTGCGGGCATCCAGGCCGACTCCCGCACGATGGCCATGTGCGGCGTGCACGCCTGCGTTGCCGTCGCCGCGGTGACGGTGCAGAACTCGGTCGGGGTCAGCGGGTTCCACGAGATCCCACCGCAGATCGTGGCGGACCAGGTGCGGTCGGTGGTCGGCGACATCGGGGTCGCCGCCGCCAAGACGGGGATGCTCGCGTCGACCGCGATCATCGAGGCCGTCGCTCAGGTCTGCGGCGAGGTCGGCATCGGCCGCGGCCAGGCGGTGCCGCTGGTCGTCGACCCGGTCTGCGCGTCCATGCACGGCGATCCGCTGCTGCACGCCGAGGCGCTCGACGCGGTCCGGCACACCCTGATCCCGATCGCCTCGCTGGTGACGCCGAACCTCGACGAGGTCCGGCTCATCACCGGGATCGACGTGGTCGACGACGCCTCTGCCCGCCGGGCCGCGGAGGCGCTGCACGGGCTCGGGGCGCAGTGGGCGCTGGTCAAGGGGGGACACCTGCGCACGTCGACGGCGTCGACCGATCTGCTGTTCGACGGCGAGAACTTCCACGAGTTCACCAGCCCGCGGATCGACACGGGCAACGATCACGGCGGCGGCGACACCCTGGCCGCCGCGATCGCGTGCGCGCTGGCGAACGGGTACCCGATGCCCGACGCCGTCGCGTTCGGCAAGGAGTGGGTGACGCGGTGTCTGGCCGCGTCGTACGACCTGGGCGCCGGGCACGGTCCGGTGTCCCCGCTCTGGCGCCTGCACTGACGCGCGGATGCGCGTCGCCCCCCGCACCGGGGACGACGCGCACCGCGCGCGCAACCGTCAGCGCGAGTAGTCCCGGAAGGTCATGACTCCGCCGACCAGGAAAACCATCACCGCGAGGATGTAGACGGTGACGCGGAACCAGGCGGGCCCGTAGTAACTGACCGCCATCGCCGCACCGAGCGCCGCGAGAATCATCACGACCCCGTAGAAGGGCGTGCGTTGCTCCCTGTCAACCATGACTCCAGTGTGGGCGGCGGCGCCACGGGTGGCAATGCCGCCGCCCTCATTGCGGGTGGAGGGTGAAGGCGCGCAGGCCCTCCGGGACTCCGCGCGGCGGGGCGGCGAACAACCCCCGGCGGTAGGGCTTGGTCGCGACGCCGAGGCCGTCGAGGAATCCCGGCTCGAGCGCGGTCAGCGTGGCCTCGGAGGCGACGATGTTGCCGTCGCCGCCGAGCTCCATCATGCGTGCCGCGACATTCACGTCCACGCCCAGCCAGTCGGAGGCCACCTGCCGCGGCGACCCGGTGTGCACGCCGATCCGCATCCGCGGCCGGTAGCCCGCGACCTCCACCTCGGCGAGCTGGGCTCGGGCGGCGAACATCGCCTCGACGGCACGGTCCGGCCGCGCGAAGACCGCCATCAGCCCGTCGCCCATCCGCTTGACCACCTGGCCACCGCGGTCGACGATCGGCCCCTCGACCGCCTTCGCGACCTCGCGCAGCAGCGCGAGGGCCACCTCGTCGCCCGCGCCGAGCGACCAGCTCGAGAATCCGATCAGATCGGTGAAGACGATGGTCACCTCGCGCGGACCGCGACCGCGTCCGGTCCGCTCGAGCAGCGCCTGCCAGACCTGCAGGGCGCCCAGGCTCACCTCTCGCGAGGCGCCGGGGCCGTCGTCGAGGAACCGGTCCGCGGCCCGCGCCATCGCGCGTACGCCGCCGGGTCCCGCCGTGGACAACGGATCACCGAAGGAGGGGTCGCCCGGCAGGGCCCGGCGGAGCCGGCGGACCGCGTCGACCACCCGGGGCCTGGTGTTGACCTCGCGGATCCACTCGACGGCCGCCCCGGGCACGGTGCGACCCGCGCGATCGCGGTCGCCCGCGTCGATGGGTTCGACGCCAGGGGCGGAGGGGTCGTCACTCACGAGCCGAGTGTAACTCAGGGTTACAGATATTGACCCGTTTCACTGTCCCGCACCCGCTCGTGCCCGCGCGCGGTCCGCCTGCCCGGGGACCCCGTCCGGGCCCTCGATGGAGTTCGCGTAGGTACCGACGCCGAAGGCCACCGCGGCCGCGTTCTGCGCCAGCGCCTCCCGATCCACGTTCGCCAGGGTGTCCTCCGGCGTGTGGTAGCCCGGGTCGTAGGCCTCACCCGCCGTGCCACCCCACTTCTGCGCCTGCTCCTCGGTCTTGCGGTCGTCCGCCCCGCTGTACACCCCACCGGACGGTATCCCCATCTCGATGAACGGGCCGTAGTCCGACCGACCGTCGAAATCCGTTCCGTCCGCGACGATCCCGCGCCAGGCGAGGTAGCCGTTCAGGGTCCGCTCGATCCCGTCGGAACCCTGCGGCCCCGGCCCGGCGCCGTCCCGGTCGGAATCGTCGCCGTCCAGGGTGAGGTATCCCGCGTTCCGCGAACCGATCATGTCGAAGTTCAGGTACAGCGCGATGTCCTCGAGTTCGCTGTCCTCGAGTCCCTCGACGTACCGCTCCGACCCGACCAGGCCCTGTTCCTCGGCGCCCCACCAGGCGAAGCGAACCGCGTTCGTCACGTTCGGCGCACTGCCCAGCCGCAGCGCGGTCTCGAGCACCGCGGCCGACCCACTGCCGTTGTCGTTGATCCCCGGGCCCTCCTCGACGCTGTCCAGGTGCGCGCCCACCAGCACCACGTTCTCGGTCGACCCGGTCGTGGTCTGGGCGATCACGTTGCGGCTCGTGGCGGTCTCGGTGACCGCCTCCAGCTTCAGCGTCAGCTCGGGTGCGGCCGCGGCCGCCGCACCCTCGGAGCCCGGCACGCTCACCACGGGGATCCGCGGCTCCGAGTCCTCCCCCAGCGTGCCCCCCGCCAGCGGACCGTCCTCGTTGTTGACCACCACGACGGCGGCGGCGCCGCGGTCGGCGGCCACCTGTTCCTTCGTCGAGAACGGGCAGACCCCGCGCCGGACCACCGCGATCGCGCCGGCGGCGTCGAGCCCGTCGTAGTCCGCCGCCTCGCAGCCGGGGCTGCCGTCGTCCGGCGGTGCGACGGTCCGTGCGGTGATCCCGTCCGGTGGCGTCGCCGGCGAGTACTGCAAGGTGCGCGCGGCGAACTCCCGGTCACCCGAGCGCAACTCCACCGGTCCGGCGATGAAACGGTCCAGCTCGAACTCCGGGGTGGACACCTCGAAGCCGGCGGAGCGGAGTCGGTCGGCGACGTAGTCGACGCTGGCGTCGTAGCCCGGGGTCCCCGCCGCCCGGGTGTCGTTGTTGTCGGTCGCGATCCGCTCGAGCGCCGCCAGGTGCGCGGCCACCGCGTCGCCCTCGACGGCGGCCGCCAGCGACCGGCCGTCGACGGGGGGTGCGGGCAGCGACTCCGGTTCGTCCCTGCCGCACCCGGACACCAGCGCGATCCCGGCCAATACCACCGCCGACGACGCTCCGACCCGTGCCCGAATGGACTGTCGCATTTGCCGAGCGTACTGCGCGCGGGCGCCGGATCGGCGCAAAAAGAAACCGTGCGCGCCCGGCACCGAGGGGGTGCCGGACGCGCACGGTCGTCTGCGCGAGGTCTAGGCGTCGCGACGGTTCACCATGAACAGCGCCGAACCGAAGATCACCGCCACGAAGGCCACGAAGTAGGCCAGGCTGCCCCAGGGACCCCAGTGGAAGTCGATGCCCTGCGGCGCGCCGAGGAAGTGATTCGCGTTCGCGAACGGCAGGAACGGCTGGATCGTCTCGCCGAACTTGCCGAAGAGACCGAACAGGCTCTCGATCAGCAGCGGCCACAGCAGCAGCAGCGCGATCGCGCCCGCCGACTGCCGCAACAGGGTGCCGACCGAGACCGCGAGCACCACGCAGAGGAAGGCGTAGATCGGCACACCGTAGATCGCCCGCCACGCCTCGCTGCCGGACAGCTTCAGGGCAGCGCCCGCCGCGGAGCCCGCGGTGGCCTTGGCGATCGCGTACGCACCGAAGGTGAGCACGAAGGTGAGCAGCGCGCCGAAGACACCGATCAGCCCGGCCTTGGTGATCAGCACGGAATCGCGCTTCGGCACGGCCTGGAAGGTGGTCCGGATGATGCCGAACCGGTACTCACTGGTCACCGCGAGCGCGGCCATGATCATCAGGACCAGCACACCGAAACCGGACACCCCGCCGACCGCGTCCGCCAGCGTGGGCAGGAAGGGCTCGAAGTCCGGCTTGTCCCCCTCCGCGATCTGGTCGTTGAACTGATTCAGGCTGGCCTTGGACGTCAGCCCGATCACCGCGGCCAGGCCGAGCCCGAGCGCGATGATCGCCACGGTGCACCACCACGGCGACCGGGTCGAGGTGAGCTTGATCCGTTCTGCGTTCACGACACCCATCAGAGCGCCCCTCCCATCACGTCGTCGACGCCGGCAGCGTGGTACTGCACATCGTCCCCCGTCAGTTTCATGAAGGCGTCCTCCAGGGACCCCTGCTCAGCGGCCAACTCGTGCAGGACGATTCCGTGGCCGCCGGCGATCTGTCCGACGACGTCGGTGGTCGACTCGAGCACGATGAGCGCGCCGCCGAGCTCGGAGGTGCCGTCCTCCCGGACCGTGAGGCCCTGCGACGTCAGGGCGCTGCGCAGCGCGTCCAACTGGGGGCTGCGCACCCGCACCGTCGATTCGGACGACCGGTCGACGAACTGCTTGACGGTCGTGTCGGAGATCAGCCGTCCCCGTCCGATCACCACGAGATGCTCTGCCGTCAGCGCCATCTCGGAGAGCAGGTGGCTGGACACCAGGACCGTGCGGCCCTCCGCCGCCAAGCGCTGCATGAACTTTCGGATCCAGACGATGCCCTCGGGGTCGAGCCCGTTGACCGGCTCGTCGAACAACAGGACCTTCGGGTCACCGAGCAGGGTGGCCGCCAGCCCGAGCCGCTGGGACATGCCGAGCGAGAAGCCGCCGGCCTTCTTGCCCGCGACCTCGCTCAGGCCGACCAGCCGCAGCACCTCGTCGACACGGGACATCGGGATCCCGTTGGACGCGGCCATCCACTGCAGGTGCGCCTTCGCGGACCTGTTGGGGTGCACCCACTTCGCGTCCAGCAGCGCGCCGACGGTCCGGAGCGGTTGCTTCAGGTCGTGGTAGTGCTTGCCATCGATCAGCGCGGTTCCCGCGGTCGGCCGGTCCAGGCCGAGGATCATCCGCATGGTCGTGGACTTGCCTGCGCCGTTCGGTCCGAGGAAGCCGGTCACCATGCCGGGCTGCACCGTGAAGGTCAGGTCGTCGACCGCCTTCGTGGGCCCGAACTCTTTCGTCAAACCCCTCACTTCAATCATGACGTGAAGGATTCCTCAGTCCGGGCCCGCGCGCATCGCCCTGAGGTCGCGTCCGGTGTCATCCCTAGGGATGACACCGACCCCGAGAGGCCCTCACCACCCGGACCCGACACGCGTCAGCGCGCGACGCTGAGCCGTTCGAGTCGGGCCACCGCCGCCTCCGCCACCGCCAGGGCGACCTCGGCGCTGTCCATCCGGTCGCCCTGCTCGACGGTCGCCCAGTTCCGACCGTGCGCATAGGCGCTGAGCAGGTTCCACTGGGTGGGCACCTCCATCGCCGGGTCGGGGCCGCCGAGCGCATCCGGCTCCATGAGCAGGCCCGCCTGGGCAACGATGAAGCTGTCCGAGTCGATCGTGCGGAAGCTGCGCTCGCTCAGGCCGGGCCGCACGGTCCGGGCGGCGGCCAGCAGCTCCGCACCTCGCGCATCGGCGACGGCGCACTCCCGCAGCCCGGCCCGGCTCGTCTCCAGGTACTGACGGCGGTAGACCTGGTCACGGTAGCCGAACTGCAGTGTGCGATAGCGCTGTTCGTCGATCGGGCCGGCCATGAGCCACAGCGCGGTGGCCGCGGTCGTGACGGCGGAGCGGATCAGGGTCGGGTGTGCGAACTCGTGCGGGTCGGTGTCCCGGCCGGCCAGATCCAGATGGTCGAGAGCGCTGCGGATGAGCTGGACGACGGTGCCGTGGAGCGAGAGACCCGACGCCCGCAGGATCCGGTCCGCGACCTCGGCGTCCGAGCCCGGCGCGGTCTCGATGCGGCCCAGCCGGCGCGTCAACTCACCGGCCGCAGTCGGCACCCGCTCGCCCATACCCCGAATCTAGCCCGCTTCGACACCGCAGAGTCCCTAGAACTCCGGCGACGACGCCTGCGCCCAGAACCGCTTCGGGATCCGCCCCGCGCGGCGGGCCAGGTACCCCGCGGTCACGGCGGCCGCCATCGCCGACGCCATCAGCGCCGGATCCTTGGCCCTGGTCACCGCCGTCGCGAGGAGCACGGCGTCGCAGCCGAGCTCCATGGCCAGCGCCGCATCGCTCGCGGTGCCGATGCCGGCGTCGAGGATCACCGGGACGCCGGCCGCCGCCACGATCATCTCGATGTTGTGCGGATTGGAGATGCCGAGCCCCGTCCCGATCGGTGCGCCGAGCGGCATCACCGCCGCGCATCCGACGTCCTCGAGCCGACGCGCCAGCACCGGGTCGTCGGTGGTGTAGGGCAACACGGTGAACCCGTCGTCGACGAGTTGCTCTGCGGCCGAGACGAGTTCGATAGCGTCGGGCAGCAGGGTGCGCTCGTCGGCGATGACCTCCAGCTTGACCCAGTCGGTCTCCAGCGCCTCCCGGCCGAGCTGCGCGGTGAGCACCGCCTCGGCGGCCCCGCGGCAGCCGGCGGTGTTCGGCAGCGGGGCGATGTCCAGCTTGCGGAGCAGGTCGAGCACCCCGGTTCCGCCTGCCGCGTCGACGCGGCGCATCGCGACGGTGGTCAGCTCGGTGCCGGACGCGACTAGTGCCTCCTCCAGCACGGCGAGGTTCGCCGCACCCCCGGTGCCCATGATCAGCCGGGAGCCGAAGCTGCGGCCGGCGATGGTCAGCCGGTCTGCAGTGAGCGGCTCAGCCACCCTGCACCGCCGTCAGGATCTCGATCTCCCAGCCCTTGCCGACCGGGGTGTCCCAGGACGCCCGCGGGAACACCGCGCCGTCCACCGCGACCGCGATGCCCTTGGCGGGCAGGCCGAGGTGTTCGAGCAGCTGGGCCACGGTCAGCGGCTCGGACAGCTGATGGTCCTCGCCGTTGACGGTGATCCCGATGTTCACCGGTGTGTTCGTCATCGAGTCCTCACTCATCGTTGAAGGGTGAAACGTTCCGGGGAGGCGCTCTTGGCCTCCGCCAACGGTGCGCCGTCGAGCTCGGCGACCACGGCGTCCGCGGTCAGCGGGGTCAGCAGGACGCCGTTGCGCCCGTGCCCGGTGGCCAGCACCACCCGCTCCGACACCCGGCCGATGATCGGCAGGTTGTCGGGGCTCATCGGGCGCAGTCCGGCGGCGCACTCGTGCAGCTCGTACTCCCCGATGCTCGGCATCAGGGTCTGCGCGTCGGCGATCAGGTCGCGTACCCCGCCGACGGTGACCTGGGTGTCCTCCCCCGACTCGTGCTGGGTCGCGCCGACCACCAGGCCGTCGCCGCGCGGCACCAGGTACACCGGGCGCCCGTGCACGCTGCCGCGGATGGTCATCGTCGGGGCGGGCGCCACCCCGGGTCTGCGGTGCAGCCGCAGGATCTCGCCCTTGACCGGACGGACCGGCAACCCGGGCCACAATCGCGCGGACGCGGTGCCGGCCGACACCACCACCTGGTCGGCGGCGACCGTGTCGGGGTCGGTGACCGCCTCGGCGACGAACTCCACCCCCGACCCGACGCAGGCCGACCGCAGCGCCGCGATCAGCGCGCGGTTGTCGACGGCGGACTCGGTGGCCGCGAGCAACGCCAGTCGGATGTTCGGGGCCAGCGACGGCTGGGCCGCGCGGATCTGGGCCCGCGAGAGCAGTTCCAGCTCGTGGCCCTGGCCTGCGAGCCACTCGGCGACGGTCCGCAGGTCCGCGGCGTCGGCCGCGTCGAGCGCGACGGTGAGCGACCCCTGGGAGGTGAACAGCTTCTCGCCGGAGAGGGCCTCGAGCTCGCCGCCGAAGTCGGGCCAGCGGGCCAGGGAATCCGCCCCAACCTGCAGCACCGCGTCCTCACCGGGCCAGCCCTCCGACAGCGGTGCCAGCATCCCGCCCGCCACCCACGACGCCCCCGACGCGGGCGCCGGATCATGGACGGTGACGCGCCAGCCGGCCTGGGCGGCGCGCCACGCGATCGAGAGCCCGATCACGCCGCCCCCGATCACCGCGACGGTTCTGCTCACAACTCCACCTCACTCCCTGCGCCGGCATGATCCGGGTCAGGTATGACGGTCGGGGCTCGCGGCCCCCTCTCAGCCCCGCGCTCGCCGGGACTCCCGTGTTACTTCTCTCTGCGTAGAGACTACCGTTGAGAGCGTGCACCCCTCGCATGCCGGCAGGCACCTCACCCCACGGGAACGCCTCGCCACCGCCCGCTTGTATCTCTGCACCGACGCCCGGCGCGACAAGGGCGACCTCGCGAAGTTCGCCGAGGCCGCACTGTCGGGCGGCGTCGACATCATCCAGCTGCGCGACAAGGGGTCCGCGGGCGAGAAGAAGTTCGGCCCGATGGAGACCCATGAGGAGCTCGGTGCGCTGGCCGAGCTCGCCGCCGCCGCCCGCAGGCACGGCGCGCTGCTCGCGGTGAACGACCGCGCCGACCTGGCGCTGGCCGCGGGCGCCGACGTCCTGCACCTCGGCCAGGGCGACCTGCCGGTGCACTACGCCCGCCGCATCCTCGGCCCGAACGTGGTGATCGGCCGCTCGACGCACAGCCGCGCGCAGGCACAGCTCGCCTCCATCGAGGACGACGTCGACTACTTCTGCACCGGGCCGGTGTGGGCGACCCCGACCAAGCCGGGCCGGACCGCGTCGGGCCTCGACCTGGTCCGCTCGACCGCCGACTCGCACCCGACCCGCCCGTGGTTCGCGATCGGGGGCATCGACGAGGCGCGGCTGCCCGAGATCCTGGAGGCCGGGGCCGAGCGCATCGTGGTGGTGCGCGCGATCACCGAGGCACGCGACCCACAGGCCGCGGCCCGTTCGCTGGCCGACGCCCTGGCCCGCAACGCCAACCGTTAGTCCAGCCACCCCAGCACGGTCGACGGCGACAGCTGCACCACCGTCTCCGGCAGGCGCTCGCGCAGCCCGCGGTCGGCGGTGACCACCGCGGTCAGGTGCTCGTCCACGCCCTCGAAGGCCGGGTGCGGCGCCCCTGGGCCCGCGGCCATCGCCAGCTCGGTGCCCGCGCCCGCCAGCAGCGCCAGCTCGTCGTCCCCGCTGCCCGCGGCCACGTGCACGGGAACCCGGGCGTCCACCGCGGCCACCGCGCGCGCCTGGCCCTCCAGCACCGCCTCGATCCGCGGCAGCCAGCCGAATCCGCCGTCCGGCAGCTCGATGGTGCGGGGCAGGGTCGCGGCCAGCGCGGCGAGCAGCTCGCCGGTCGCGCCCGCCCGGTCCCGCCACCAGCCGTTCGGGCGTGAACCCAGCACGTTCGCGGTGTCCAGCAGCAACCGGACGGGGGTGCTCCGCAGCTCCGGCCAGCTCTCCGCGAACCCCGGGTGCAGCGGCAGCCCCGCCACCTCGTCCTCCGGCACCCAGCGCAGCTCCGTGCTCTCGCCGTTCGGCACCGTCGTCAGCGGGCCCGCCGCATCGGCGATCACCGTCGTGTAGCTCCAGCCGCTGCTCGCGCGCGCGGTCACCCGTTCCGCGCGGACCCGCAGATCCGAACCGGGGATCCCGGCCTCCTCCTCGGCCTCTCGTACCGCGGCGTGGACGGTCGACTCGTGGCTGTCACGGGCGCCGCCGGGCAGCGCCCAGGTGCCGCCCTGGTGGCTCCACTGCGCGCGATGCTGCAGGAGCACGGTCGGTGTCCCGTCGGCCGCGGGGGCACGCAGCAGCAGCCCGGCCGCGCCGAACCTGCCCCAATGCCGACTGCCGTCGTCGCTCTTGGCCCAGCCGTCCCCGTCACCGCGCATCGACTTCGTTCACCTGCCCCACATCCGGCCACGTCGCACCCCACGCGGTCCCTCGCGCCTCGTCGTCCTCTTCCCGACCGAACTTAGGCCAGTCGTGCACAACAATGCTCAGTTACTGCTTATATGCTCCCCCTTGACTGGCATCCGGGCCAGCTGGGAAGGGTGCGTGGTGGCCGTTCGGGAAGCACCGTCGACGGAACCCCTCGGCGATGATCTCGCGCCGCGGTCCGTCGCGCCTGCCGATGGTCCGGGTGCGTACGGCCGGTTGTCCGAGTTCCTCCGGACCACCCCCGCCAAGCTACTCGCGCTCGGGATCGGGCTGATCGTGCTGTCGCTGATCTCGGGCACCGTCGCCGCGATCCAGGTCGCGGACCGGCAACGCACCCTCGACACGCTGCTCAGCCAGGTCGAGCCCCAGGCGAACGCCACCCAGAATCTGTACAGCGCCCTCTCGATCGCGGACGCCGCGGCCACCACCGCGTTCATCTTCGGGGGCATCGAGCCTGCCGCGGTCCGCGACCGGTACACGCAGTCGATCGGTGAGGCGGCCGCCGATCTGGTCGGCGCGTCGAGCGGCATCCTCGAGACCAATGCGCAGGGACGGCGCCTGCTCACCGAACTGTCCACCGGGCTGCCGGTCTACGCCGGATTGATCGAGACCGCGCGCGCCTACAACCGCAGCGGCTACCCCGTCGGCACCGCCTACCTGCGCGAGGCCTCGTCCATGATGCAGTCGACCCTGCTTCCGATCGCCGAGGAACTGCACGGCCAGCATGCGGAGGCCGTCGTGCAGAACCAGGACGAATTCGCCACCCCGCCCTGGCTCGCGATCGGTCTGCTCCTGTTGTCGCTGATCGCCCTCGTCTGCGGCCTCGTCCTGCTCGCCGGGTGGACCAGGCGGCTGCTGAACCCGGGACTGATCCTGGCGACCGTCGCGATCGCGGCGCTGCTCGGCTGGCTGCTGATCGCCGGCCTGATCTCCTCGACCTCCACGGGGCGGGCCCTCGAGCAGGGCGCCCGGCCGCTGTCACAGCTGACCACCGGGCGCATCCTCGCGCAGCAGGCCCGGGCCGACGAGACGCTCGGCCTGGTTCGCCGCGACGTGAAGGGCGGCTACGCGGAGGCGTTCGGCACGCACCTGACCCGCCTCGAGACGATCCTGGCCGGCTATCCGGACGGCGGCCGGGTGCAGGTGGCGACCGACCTGGTCGACGCGGCCGCCGAGTCCGGAAAGGGTTGGTCGGCCGCACACGAGCGGGTGCAGCGCCTGCTCGACAACGGCGACTGGGCGGGGGCCGCGGCCGTGGCGACCGGCCCCGGCGAACAGGACTCGACGGCGCACTTCGCCCGCGCGGACGCCGCGCTGAACGACGCCATCATCGCCACGCGCACCGAACTGCGCGCCGACATCGACCGCGCCCACTCCACCCTGCACGGACTCGGAACGGGTGCACTCGTGCTGGCGGCCGTGGCCGCCGCGGGCGTCGCGGTGGGTCTGTGGCCCCGGTTGCGGGAGTACCAGTGACGAGAACCGATTCCGGATCGGCCGGGCGGCGGCCGCCCCGACGGTGGTGGCGGACCGCGGGGTCGGCCGTGCTCGTCGCCGTGTCCCTGATCGCGGCCGGCTGCACGCAGGCCCAGCCGAGCATCGTCGCGGACACCGGCGGCTACACCGATCCACCGCTGCCCGAGGGCGCCACCATCGCGCCACCGCCGACGGGCCCACCGGCGAACGAGGCGAACTGCGGGGACGCGACGGCGAGCCTGCGTCCCTTCCCCGGCGTCCCGCCCGAACCGGCGCCGCCGAGCGCCTCTCTCGCCGAGATCCACGCGAGGGGCAGGCTCATCGTCGGACTCGACACCGGGAGCAACCTGTTCAGCTTCCGCGACCCGGCGACGGGCTCCATCGAGGGCTTCGACGCCGATATCGCCCGCGAGCTGGCCCGCGACCTGGTCGGCGACCCGAACCGGGTCGAGTTCCGGATCCTGTCCTCCGCCGGCCGTATCCCGGCACTGATGAACAACACGGTCGACGCGGTGGTCAAGACGATGACGATCACCTGCGAGCGCCGCGAGAAGGTCAACTTCTCGACGGTGTACTTCGAGGCCCGGCAGCGGGTCCTGGCGGTCAAGGGATCCGGTATCACCGGCGCCGCCGATCTGGCGGGCAAGCGGGTCTGTGCCGCCGAGGGCACCACCTCGGTCGATCGCATTCAGCAGGTGCAGCCCGCCGCGACCGTGGTGACGGTCCCGAACTGGGGTGACTGCCTCGTGGTGTTGCAGCAGCGCCAGGTCGACGCGGTGAGCACCGACGATTCGATCCTGGCAGGCCTCGCGGCGCAGGACCCGTACCTCGAGATCGTGGGCGAGAGTCTGAGCGCCGAACCGTACGGGATCGGCATCAACAAGTCGGACAATGACCTGGTGCGGACGGTCAACGGCAGCCTGGAGCGGATGCGCCGGGACGGCACCTGGAATCGGATCTACGATCGGTGGCTGAGGGTGCTCGGGCCGTCGCCCGGCCCGCCGGTCCCGCACTACCTGGACTGAAAGCGGAGACAATGGCTGGAACGCAAGAAGATCCGGAACGGGAGCCCTCCGTCCCGGAGCCTCCATCCGCGCCGACCGAACTGCCGGAACGCACCCAGGCCTCTTCGCCGGAGCCGTCCGAACGCACCCAGGCGTCCGTGCCGGAAGCATCCGGTCGCACCCAGGCCTCCGCACCGGAAGCGTCCGGCCGCACCCAGGCGACGGCACCGGAAACGTCCGCTCCCGCCCGCACCACCGGGCGCGGGAGCCGCTCGCAGCGGTCGCGGACGAGCGTGCGACGGCGCCTCGGCGGCGGGCTCGTCGAGGTCCCTCCCGTCACCGCCGTCGAACCGTCCCAGGCGGTGATGGTCGACCCTGTCGTCGCGGAGAACAAGCGGTTCTGTTGGAAATGCGGGAAACCGGTCGGCCGCAGGGGTCCCACCGGCGCCGGGGCATCGGCGGGAACCTGCCCGTCCTGCGGCACGGTCTTCGACTTCACCCCGCTGCTCGCGCCCGGCGACATGGTCGGCGGCCAGTACGAGGTGCAGGGCTGCATCGCGCACGGCGGGCTCGGCTGGATCTACCTCGCGATCGACCGCAACGTCAGCGATCGGTGGGTCGTGCTCAAGGGCCTGCTGCATTTCGGGGACTCCGAGGCGCAGGCCGTCGCGCTCGCCGAGCGGCAGTTCCTGGCGGAGGTCGCGCACCCGAGCATCGTGAAGATCTTCAACTTCGTCGAGCATCCCCGGCCCGACGGCAGCTCGATGGGCTACATCGTCATGGAGTACGTCGCCGGGCATTCGCTCCGCGACGTGCTGAGCACTCACAAACGGCCGGAACGGATTCCGATAGAACAGGCGATCGCGTACGTTCTCGAGATCCTGCCCGCGCTCGGGTACCTGCATTCGGTGGGCCTGGTCTACAACGACCTCAAGCCGGAGAACATCATGATCACCGACGATCAGCTCAAGCTGATCGACCTGGGCGCGGTCGCGGGCATCGAGGACTACGGCTATCTCTACGGCACTCCCGGGTACCAGGCACCGGAGATCCTCAAGACCGGTCCCACCATCGCCTCCGACATCTACACGGTCGGGCGGACCCTCGCCGTGCTCACCCTCCAGATGCCTTCCGACAAAGGCAAATACCTGGACGGGTTGCCCGATCCCGAGCAGGCTCCGTTGCTCGCCGAGTACGAGTTCTTCCATCGGCTGTTGCTGCGGGCCACCGCTGCCGACCCCGACCAACGATTCCGGTCCGCGGAGGAGATGACCAGCCAGCTCACCGGGGTGCTCCGCGAGATCCTGGCCCAGCAGACCAACGAGGAGCGGCCCGGTCTGTCGGAACTGTTCAGCCCGCAACGCACCACCTTCGGTACCGACGAGGCGGTGCTGCAGACCGACGTCTATGTCGACGGACGGACGCACGCGCCGACGCTGTCGGGCCGCGAGATCACCGCCGCGCTCGCCGTTCCGTTGATCAACCCGTCCGACCCCAGTGCAGCCCTGCTGGCCGCCGCAGTACACGCGGAGCCGGACCAGACCCTGGATGCGATCCGCCACGCCAGGGCGAACGGACTCGAACGGACGGTGGACGGGCGCGCGGGGTTCACCGCGGAGATCGCGCTCGCCGAAGCGAAGGCACACCTCGACCTGGGCGACGCGGCCGAAGCGTCCCGGGTGCTCGGATCACTCAGTGCGGCAAAGGGATCGAACTGGCGCATCGACTGGTACAGCGGGATGGCCTCCCTCCTCGGTGCCGAATACGAGCAGGCGATGAGCCACTTCGAGGCCGTCCTCGAGGCCCTCCCCGGCGAGATCGCACCGAAGCTCGCACTGGCGGCGACAGCGGAACTCATTCTCCAGCACTGGGACACCGACGAGCCCGAGCAGTGGCGCGGATACGCCGAGAAGTACTACCGAACGGTGTGGCGCACCGACCGCAGCCTGGTCAGCGCGGCCTTCGGACTCGCCAGACAGCTGGCGGACCGGGGCGACATCGCCGGTGCGATCGCGGCGCTCGACCAGGTACCGCCGAGCTCACGACATTTCAACGTCGCGCGGATGACGTCGGTACTGACGCTGCTCTCGGGCGCTCCGATCGACGAGATCTGCGAGACCGCGATCCGGGAGGCGGCTCGTCGGGTGAACTCGTTGCCCGCCAACGAGGGCCGGGCCCTGCAGATGCGCACGCTGGTGCTCGGCACCGCATTGGACTGGGTGCTGCGCGGCCACGTCGCGAAGGCCCAGCTCGAGCCGATCCTCGGCGTGACGTTCAGCGAGCAGGGACTGCGCGCCGGCACCGAGGCCGGGCTGCGGGCCCTCGCACGCAACGCCGAGGACCGCCGACACCGGTACACACTCGTGGACCTGGCCAACTCGATCCGCCCCAAGAGCCTGATCTGAGCGGGCATTCGCGCAGTCCCCGCCCGAACGGGCGGGGACTGCCGCGGATCTGGCGCCGGGGTACTAGCCCTCGGTGACCGGCCGATAGGTGCACACGTGCACACCCGCACTGCTGATGACCGTGGAGACCAGCTCGAGGGTGTGCAGGGCGCCGCCGTCGGGGAAGATCGTCTTCCCGCCACCGAGGAGCACCGGCATGACCATGAGCCGGAGCTCGTCGACCAGGCCCTCGTGCAGGAGGGTGCGCACCAGGGTGGGGCTCCCCATCACCACCAGGTCACCACCCGCGGTCTCCCGCAGCTCCCGGATACGGGCAACGGCGTCGCCGCCGGAGATCCTCGTGGTGTTCTCCCACGTCAGTTCGTCGTCGCCGAGGGAATCGGACACGACGTACTTCGAGATGGCGTTCATCCGGTCCGCGAACGGGTCGCCGGCGCGCTCGGGCCACGCCCCCGCCATCGTCTGCCACGTGCGGCGTCCGAACAGCAGCGCCTCGGCCTTGCTCAGCGCATCGTCGAACGCGCCGCCCACCACCTCGGGGTCGAAGAACGGGTGCGTCCAGCCGCCGTGGGCGAAACCGCCGTCGGTGTCCTCCTCGGGTCCACCCGGTGCCTGCACCACGCCGTCCAAGCTGATGAACTCACTGATCACGATGCGCATGGTTCTCGCTCCTCTTCGGTTTGCCCTACCGGGCGTTCGCCTTCGTCAGGGATGTAGACCGTCGAACCGCTCGAAAGTCATCGCTGCGACTGCTCACCTGCGCCATCGGAGGCGAATCCGCGAGCGGCCCGTGCGATGGCCAACTCCTCGTTGGTCGGCACGACAAGCACCGTGACCCGAGAAGAGTCCGTCGAGATCACGCGGGCGGCACGCTCTTTCGCCGTGTTGCGGTCGGGGTCGATCTCGATTCCGAGCCCCTCGAGACCGGCGAGCGCATCGGCGCGCACCTCGACCGCGTTCTCCCCCACCCCGGCGGTGAACGTGATGGCGTCGACCCCGCCCAGGGTCACCAGGTACGCCCCGATGTACTTGCGCAGCCGATGGATGTAGACGTCGTAGGCGAGCTGGGCGGCCCCGTCGCCCGCGCCGATGAGACGGCGGAGCTCACGGAAATCGTTGACCCCGCACAGTCCCTTGAGCCCGGAGCCACGGTTGAGCAGTTTGTCGACAGCGTCCACGTCCAGGCCCGCGCTGCGCCGCAGGTGCATCACGATGCCCGGGTCGATGTCGCCGCTACGGGTGCCCATCACCAGACCCTCGAGCGGGGTCAGCCCCATCGAGGTGTCCATCGCCCTGCCACCGGCGATGGCCGAGGCCGAGGCCCCGTTGCCCAGGTGCAGCACGATCTGCTTGAGCTCGGTGAGATCGCGGCCGAGCACCTCGGCGACCCGGCCGGACACGTACTCGTGGGAGGTGCCGTGGAATCCGTAGCGGCGCACCCCGTGTGCCGCCGCGATCTCGGTGTCGATGGCGTAGGTCCTGGCGGGCGCGGGCAGGGTGTGGAAGAACGCGGTGTCGAAGACCGCGACGTGCGGGACGTCGGGAAACACCCGCATGGCACTCTCGATGCCGACCACGTTCGCCGGATTGTGCAGCGGGGCAAGCGAGGACAGCCGAGAGATCTCCGCGACCACTTCGGGCGTGATCAGCGTCGGGCGATAGAACACCTCGCCGCCGTGCACCACACGATGCCCGACCGCGGCGATACCCGCCGCCGCCAGGTCCAGGCCCGCCTCCGCGAACATCGAGAAGGCCAGCCGCAGGCCCTCGGCGTGATCGGAGATCGGTCCGCGGTGTTCGCTGTCGACGCCGCGGTGCCGATGACTGATGATGCCGTCCGGCTCTCCGATCCGTTCGACGAGCCCCGACGCGATGGCCTCGCCGCCGTCCGGGTCGATCAGCTGATACTTGATCGAGGACGAGCCCGAATTGATGACCAGCACAGGGCCCTTCACCGGCGCTCCCCCTCCGCCGCCACGCCCTGCGCCTGGATCGCGGTGATGGCGACCGTGTTGACGATGTCCTGGACCAGCGCGCCGCGGGACAGGTCGTTGACCGGTTTCTTCAGGCCCTGCAGCACCGGGCCGACCGCCACCGCCCCGGCACTGCGCTGCACCGCCTTGTAGGTGTTGTTCCCGGTGTTGAGGTCGGGGAAGACGAACACCGTCGCCCGTCCCGCCACCTCCGAATCGGGCAGCTTCGCGCTGGCCACCGTCGGCTCGATCGCCGCGTCGTACTGAATCGGTCCCTCCACCAACAGGTCCGGTCTACGGTCGCGGACCAGGACCGTCGCCTCACGGACCTTGTCCACCTCCGCGCCTGAACCCGAATCACCGGTGGAATACGAGAGCATCGCGATCCGCGGGTCGATGCCGAACTGGGCGGCGGTCTGCGAGGAGGAGATCGCGATGTCCGCGAGCTGCTCGGCGGTCGGGTCCGGCACCACCGCGCAGTCGCCGTACGACAACACCCGGTCCGCCAGGCACATCAGGAAGATGCTCGAGACGGTCGAGACCCCGGGCGCGGTCTTGATGATCTCGAACGACGGCCGGATCGTGTGCGCGGTGGTGTGTGCGGCACCGGAGACCATCCCGTCCGCGACCCCCAACTGCACCATCATCGTTCCGAAATAGGAGATGTCCGCCATCACCTCTCGGGCGCGTTCGAGGGTCATCCCCTTGTGGGCCCGCAACCTCGCGTACTCACGAGCGAACTCGTCGGTGTACTCGCAGTTCGTCGGGTCGAGCACCGTGGCGGCGCTCAGGTCGACACCGAGCTCCGCCGCACGCCTGCGCACGGGGCCCTCCTGGCCGAGGATGGTGAGGTCGGCGACCTTGCGCTGCAACAACCGTCCCGCGGCCCGCAGGATCCGGTCGTCCTCACCCTCGGGGAGCACGATGTGCTTGCGGTCCGCGCGGGCCCGCTCGATCAGCTGGTACTCGAACATCTGCGGGGTCACCACCTCGGGCCTGGCGACCTCGAGGCGGGCGAGCAGATCGGCCGCGTTCACGCGCTGCTCCATCAGGCTCAGCGCGGTGTCCACCTTGCGCTGCGAGCCGACCCCGACGCGCCCCCTCGCCTGCGCGGCGGCGCTCGCGGTGTCGAAGGTACCGAGGTCGGTGGTGAGGATCGGCAGCCGCGGCTTGAGACCGGCGACGAGTTTCGCGATGGCCGGGTGCGGAATGATGCCGCCGTTCATGATGATCCCGGCGAGCGACGGAAAACCCTCCGCCTCATGGGCGTTGACCATCGCGAGCAGAACGTCGGAGCGGTCTGCCGGTGCGATCACGACCACACCTTCGGAGAGCCGCTCGAGGATGTGTTCGGCGGTCATCCCGCCGACCATCACCCGCAGCGCCTCCCGCTGCAACAGCTCGGGGTCGCCGCTGTACAGCTCGCCGTCGACGGCGGTCATCAGCTCACCCATGGTCGGCGCGACGAGCAGCGGGATCTCCGGCAGGCTCCAGGCGGGCACCGCCATCGGCGCCAGCGCCGTGGTCACCTCGCCCAGCCGGGCGGGATCGCACCGGTTCGCGACGATGCCCACCAGGTGGGCGTGCTGGGCCCGCAGCTCGGCCGCGCAGATCTGGGCCAGCTGCAGCACCTCTTCCGGACTCCGGCCCGAGCCGCGCAGGGCCAGCAGCACAGGCGCATCCAGATTCACCGCGATCCGGGCGTTGTAGCTCAGTTCGCTGGGGCTGGCGACGTCGGTGTAGTCGCTGCCGATGATCACCACGGCGTCGCACTGCTCCGCGACATCGTGGTAGCGCGAAACGATCTCGCTGAGCGCGAGTTCCGGGTCGGCGTGCACCTGCTCGTAGGTGACGCCGAGGCACTGCTCGTAGCTGAGGTCCGCGGAGGTGTGGTCGAGCAGCAGCTCGAGGATGTAGTCCGGCTCGTCGGTCGAGCGCGCGATCGGCCGGAACACCCCGACCCGCGCCGCGGAGCCGCTGAGCATCTGCAGCACCCCCAGCGCGATGGTCGATTTCCCCGTATCGCCCTCTGGGGAGGCGATGTAGATGCTCGAGACTGCCGACTCCGCGGATGCCATGGCGTCCACCCTAGTGGCGCGGATCGCGGTCCGCCGTCGGCCACAGCCATCCGTCGCGGGCGCGCCGGAATCGGGTAGTCGGCTACGCGTGCCCGGTCCAGCACACGGTGGCAGTGTCGATCTCAGGCCCGATCGGTGTGATCTGGCCCCAGGGGATGAGTGTCGATGCGAACTACATCCTGGTCGATGGTGCCCGTGCTGGCCGGCGCGGCCGTCGCGCTGGCGCTCGGTCTGTTGGTGCCCGGAGCCGCGGCGGCGCCGTCCGTACCCCCGCCAGACACGACGACGCCCGACGGATCGGGGCAGGACGAAGGGTCGGGGCAGGGCAGCGGGTCTGGGTCGGGGGGTGGGTCGTACCCGCGCCCCGCCCTCACCCTCGACTCATCCTCGGCATTCGTGGACGATTCCGTCGGCGCATACATCACCTGCCCGGGCGACAACCGCATGAGTTCCATGGTCGTGACGATGGAGCCCTCCGGAACCGTCGTTCTCGTCACCGGATCGTCAGAACAGCTGTCGGGCCGCGAATGGGCTCTCGACGGATCCCTCACCGTGCCGGAGGTCGAGCCCGGCGAGTACACGCTCGTCACCGCGTGCGGTGGGCAGGCTCCCTTCACCGTGCGTGCGGTTCAGCTCGATCCGAGCCTGACGGTCTCGCCCGATCACGGACCTCCGGGTGAGAACGTCGAATTCCACGGGACGGATCTGCCCCGGTGCCGAGGAACATGGTCGGTCACGCTCGGCGGCACCGTCCTGGGCAACGTCGAGCAGGACGGCGACACTCTGGAGCACACCGCGACGGTCCCGACGCGGGCGACGCCCGGGAGCCGATTGGCACGCATCGAATGTGCGAGCCCCGACGCGTCCGCGGAGGCCGGCTTCGAGGTCGAACAGGCCGCCGGCGTGACGACCACGACGACCACCAGATCGACGGTTCCGACGACCGCGACCACCACGCGCCGGATCCAGACCACCGACCCACCGTCGACCACCACCGTCGGGAACGGCGGATCGGGCACGGGCTCCCCGCCGGTCGCCCTGATCGCCGCGGCAGGACTGACCTCCGTCGCCGTGGCCGCGGGCGCCGGGGTCGCGGTGCGGGCCCGACAAGCCCGGCGCTGGCTGACCGAGCACGTCGACACCCAGCCGAGGCCGGCGCCTCCGGTCATCGCGGTCGAACCGCCGCCGGGGCAGGTGCACGGTCATTCCGTGCGGCTCGAGCCCCGCGGAGACGCGGGCCACCAGATCATCGAGGAGAACGGCCGTGACGAGAACTGAGATCGTGCCCAGGTCGACCCTGCGCGGCGCGGTGTTCGGACAGCAGTCCGACGATGCCCTGACCTCGCGCATGAAGCCACATGTGCCGCCGACCGGGATGACCCCGGCCCGGGTGACCGCGGCCCGGGCGGTGCCGCGCTCGGCGCTGCGGCTGATCGACAGCCGCATCCTGTCCACAGCCCTGCGGTTCCTCGATCAGGACCCGTGCCCTCTGCTGTTGTCCGGTCTGAAGCGGTTCCAGGCCCTCACCGCGGCCGCGCGGGTCACCGCGGCCGCGCCCGGCCGCGAGGAGGTGGTGATGCTGGTCGATCCCTACCGCGTCATCTCCGTGCACCGGCCGGAGGTCGCGCTGCTCATCGACGGCACCGAGGTCGCCCGGATCGCGTTCGACCTCCGGGTTGCGTTCGGCATGGGTAAGACGACGGTCGCGGTGCGACTCGGGGCCATCGACGCCGTCGACTGTGAGGCCGGCGCGGTGTCCGTGGATCTGTCCGTCCCCGGCGGCGAGCACCTGCTGCACGGGGAGGCCGAGTACTCGGTGCGGCGCACGGTGCGGCCACCGATCATGATTCCGGTCGGTCCGCGCCCCGAACGTCGTCGATGAGCCGCTCAGCTGTGGGCCTCCGGGCGGTCCAGGACCCGCAACCAGGTCCCGTCCGGCTGACGCCGCACGACCTGGACCCGGCCGCCGGTGCCGTCCGCGGGCCGCGTGGACGTCATCGCCAGGTCCCCGCTGCGCACGGTCGGCATCGGCTCCTCGACCTCGAAGTGCGGCCGGCCCTCGATCAACTGCTCGAGGACGGCGCGGATCGCGGCCCGCCCCACGGTCTCGCTGCCCGGGGGGAAGGCCAGCACCGCATCGGGCTCGTACAGCTCGGCCATCCCGGCCGCATCGCCCGCGTTGGCCAGCTCGACGAATATCCGAGCCAGATCCTCTGGGGTGGTTGCCTTTTCACGCACCGCGGTCATCTCGATTCTCCCTCGTTCACGCCCCTCACAGGGGCCGGCCTGCCTGACCATTCCATCGTGCGAGCCCGGCATCGATAAGTCCAAGAGCTGGTTTGTCTCATAGCTAGAATCAACAGTTATGGAACTTCGCCAGCTGGAGTACTTCGTCGCGGTGGTCGAGGAGGCCAATTTCACCCGCGCGGCCGAGCGTGTCCACGTCGCGCAACCGGGCGTCAGCGCACAGATCCGCCGGCTCGAACGGGAGCTGGGACAGGAACTGCTGGACCGCTCGGGCCGTACCGTCCGGCCCACCGCCGCGGGCGAGGCCGTGCTCCCGCACGCCCGGGCCGCACTGGCAGCGGTGGCCGCGGCGCGGGGCGCGGTCGACGAGCTGGCGGGACTGGTTCGCGGGCACGTAGCCGTCGGGATGGTGACGGCCGGTCCGACGGGCACAGTGGCGGACATGCTGGCGGGCTTCCACGCCGAGCATCCCGGCGTCGGCATCTCCCTCGCGGAGGACACCTCCGAGCGACTGCTCGCCGCGCTACGCGAAGGCCGGATCGACGTCGCGCTCGTCGGGCTCGCAGGCCCGCCGCCACCCGGGGTCTCCGTTCAGGTGCTCGTGGACGAGCCGTTCGTCGCCGCGGCTCCGCCCGGCGACCCGCTGGCCGCCCACGACGCCGTCACCCTCCAGGCCCTGTGTGCGCGCGAGCTGATCGCCCTGCCCCGCGGCACCGGCCTACGCACGGCACTCGACACCGCCTGTGCCCGAGCCGGACTCACACCCCGCGTCGCATTCGAGGCGAGCGACCCGAACGTGCTCGCACGGCTGTCGGCGCGGGGGCTCGGCGTGGCCGTCCTGCCGACGACGGTGGCGGCGGCGCACGCGACCGAACTCAGGTCCGTCACCATCACCCGGCCCGGGCTCCGCGGCCGCATCGCACTCGCCTGGCGCTCGGACGGACCGGCCAGCTCGGCGGCCGCGGCGCTGATCGGGCACGCCCGGCTGACCCTTCCGGGACTCGCCCCCGCTCAGACCACGGACGCGCGGTCGATGTCGGAGACGTCCGCGCCGGACTCCTCGAGCCGCCGGAACAGCTGATCGGTCCCCTTGCCGGAGGCGTACTCGAGCTCACTGTCGCTGATCGGCACCGCCTGCAGCCAGGTGTCGACGCGTTCCTCGGTGTCGACCAGGATCTCCAGGTCCGGCCAGATGAACGGCACCACCAGGAGCAGGTGCTTCATGGACCGCGCCGGGTCCACCTCGCGGATCGCGTTGGGGATGATGCAGTTCGGTGTCAGATGGAACGAGCCGGACGCGATCGCGAAGGCGCACTGCGCGAGCACGTCGGCCAGCGCCCGGTAGTCGGCGCGGCCGACCGTGACCAGCTCGGTGCGGATCGGGCGGCCGTCGTCGGTGGCGACGTTCGTCGGGAAGCGGGACATGTCCAGCGTCGCGTACGAGGCGTAACCCGGTCCCGGGCACCCGTCCCCGACGGCGATGGACACCTCATCCGGGGTCTCGCCGTCGGCGTCCGCGTCGACCGCGGCCCGGAATCGCAGCACCTGCGGCAGCCCGCCGAACACCGACCCGATCCGGCGGGCGGCTTCCATGACCTCGTCGCTGGCATCCATGAAGGTCAAGCCTAGTGCGCCGACCGGACGCCGGTCGGCTCGGGCGCGTGCTGGGCGAGCGCCCGCCGATCCGTGCCCCGATCAGTGGGCGGTTCCGTGGTCGCCACGGATGTGGACGGCCCCGCCGCGGGAGATGCTGATGGCACGTCCGATTCACGACACCGAGCATCGGCTCCGACCGCCAACCCATCTCACCGAAGGAACTGACATGACCTCCATCGACCTCATCACCCTCGACGCTCCCGACCCCAGGGCCGCCGAGGCCTCCTACACCGCCGCCTTCGGCTTGGGCGACAGGGTGAGGGTCCGCGCCTCCGAGACACCGACGACCGGCTTTCGCGGGTTCGTCATGTCGCTCGTGGTGGCCCAGCCGAGCACCGTCGACAGCCTCTTCGGCACCGCTCTCGACGCCGGCTTCACGGCGCTGAAGCCGGCCAAGAAGAGCTTCTGGGGGTACGGCGGCGTGGTCCAGGCCCCGGACGGCGCGATCTGGAAGATCGCGACGTCGAAGAAGAAGGACACCGCCCCGGTCACCCGTGAGGTCGACGACGTCGTGCTGTTGCTGGGAGTCGAGGACGTCAAGGCGAGCAAGCAGTTCTACGTCGACCGCGGGCTGTCCGTGGGGAAGAGCTTCGGCAGCAAGTATGTCGAGTTCGACACCCCGGGGTCGCCCGTCCGGCTGGCGCTCTACGGACGCCGGGCCGCAGCCAAGGATGCCGGCGTCTCCCCGGATGGCACCGGATCGCACCGGATCGTCATCGGCGGTGACGCCGGAACCTTCACCGACCCCGACGGATTCGCCTGGGAAGGGGCCTGACACACGAACGCAAGCCGCCGGGCTGGGGATGCGCTTGCCACTGCACCCAGTGGCAGGCGCATCCCCAGCCCGGCGTCAGGCCGACTCAGCCCAGCGCACGCAGCCGCGGCGCCAGGTCGCGCTCGAACAGGTCGAGGAACCGGCGCTGGTCGTGTCCGGGGGCGTGGAAGACCAGGTGGTTCAGGCCCGCGTCCACGTACTGCTTGACCTGCTCGACCGCCTCGTCCGGATCGGAGGCGACGATCCACCGCTTGGCGACCTGCTCGATCGGCAGCGCGTCCGCGGCCGCCTCCATCTCGATCGGGTCCTCGATGGAGTGCTTCTGCTCGGCGGTCAGCGACAGCGGCGCCCAGAACCGGGTGTTCTCCAGTGCCAGCGCGGGATCGGTGTCGTAGGAGATCTTGATCTCGATCATCCGGTCGATGTCCGCGCTCGTGCGGCCGACCTTCTCCGCACCCTCGGCGACGGCGGGCATCAGCTTCTCGGTGTAGAGGTCCATGCCCTTGCCGGAGGTGCAGATGAAGCCGTCACCGGCGCGGCCGGCGTACCGGGCCACCACGGGGCCGCCCGCGGCGATGTACACGGGGATACCGCCCTCGGGGACGTCGTAGATCGAGGCGCCCGCGGTGCGGTAGTACTCGCCCTCGAAGTCGACCCGCTCGCCGGTCCAGAGCTTGCGCATCAGCTGCACGGACTCGCGCAGCCGCGCGAACCGCTCCTTGAACTCGGGCCACTCGCCCTGGTAGCCGGTGGCGATCTCGTTGAGCGCCTCGCCGGTACCGACGCCGAGCATGACGCGTCCCGGGTACAGGCAACCCATCGTCGCGAACGCCTGCGCCACCACCGCCGGGTTGTAGCGGAAGGTCGGGGTCATCACCGAGGTACCGAGCTGCAGCGTGGTCGTGCGCTCGCCGACGGCGGTCATCCACGCGAGCGAGAACGGCGCGTGTCCGCCGTTGTGCCGCCAGGGCTGGAAGTGATCGCTCACCGTCGCACTGTCGAGGCCGTGAGCCTCGGCCAGGACGGCGAGTTCCACCAGCTCGCGCGGACCGAACTGCTCCGCGGACGCCTTGTACCCGAGCTTGAGAGCCACCGTTCCTCCTCGCGAGTGCTTCCCGTCACAACCGAGACCCACTATGCACGGCACATTCCCGGCCCGTCACGGGGGGTTCGGGTTCACCCCGGGATGCCTGCGGCACAGGCCTGTTCGGGCGGCGACTCCCCACCCTCAGAGCGCGCCGATCACCGTCACCACCGCGGTGAACCCCGCGACCAGGGACACGGCGACCGCGAACAACCACAGCTCCCTCGCCTCGGGCATCGGGGCACCGCGCTCGAGCGCGTGACGGACCTGCAGCCAGCGCCGCATCCCAACCAACGAGGCGGCCACGGCCAGCAGGATCAGGGTGAGGCCGAGCAGGGTGCGCACCCACCCGGTGCTGAAATCGGGCACCAGGTGGACCATGGCGATGCCACCGGCCAGGAACCCCAGCGAGGTCCGCATCCAGGCCAGGAACGTCCGCTCGCTCGCCAGGGTGAACCGCTCGTCGGGCCGCTCGATTTCCGCCACCGGGTGATCTTCGCATCGGTCGGCACGGCCGGGCCGGTGAATCCGCGCCGGTTCGCCTCGTGATGTCGCGTTTTGAGCCACAATGACCAGTGACATGTAACACACCGTGACTGTTCCGTGATCCAAGGTTTCAGAGATCCATTCCCAGGTGCCCCACCGAGGAGGACATTTCCGTGACCCCATCGACAACGAACGGCAGATCCGGCAAGAACCTGCGCAGGGTGCTCGCCGCCACCGCGCTCACGGCGTGTGTCGTGACCCTGCCCGTCGCCCCCGCCCTGGCCCAGCCGGGCAGCTCCGGGAGCTCGGGGAGCTCGGGGAGCGCGGGCAGCTCCGACTTCGCGCTGCCGATCTCGAGCCCCGCGGGCCTCATCGCACTGGCGGCGGCGACCACCCAGACCGGCAAGCCGTACGTGTGGGGCGGCACCGGGCCCCACGGCTGGGACTGCTCCGGCCTGACCCAGTGGGCGTTCCGGCAGGCCGGGGTGAAGCTGCCGCGGGTCAGTCAGCAGCAGGCCTGGGCCGGCAACGCCGTCCCGGCGTGGGCGATGGCGCCCGGCGACATCATCACGTTCCGGGCCGCGAACGACCACGTCGGCATCTACGCCGGTTTCGGGCAGGTCTTCAACGCCAACAGCGCCGGGATACCGATCGGGCTGACCCCGCTCTCCGAGCTGCCGCCGATCAACCAGGTCCGCCGGTTCTGATCCCGGTCCGGGACCGACAGCACCGGCGGGGCGCAGACGCACGGGTCACAATTGACCCGTGACCACCGACGAACAGAGCACCGGCTGGACCTACCTCATGGACATGGACGGGGTCCTCGTCCACGAGGATCACCTGATCCCGGGGGCCGACGCGTTCCTGGCCGAGCTGCAGGCGGCGGACACCCCGTTCGTCGTGCTGACCAACAACTCGATCCGCACCCCCCGCGACCTGCGCGCCCGCCTCGTGCAGACCGGCCTCGACATCCCCGAGGAGGCGATCTGGACCTCCGCGCTGGCGACCGCGACCTTCCTGCGCAATCAGCGGCCGAACGGCAGCGCCTACGTGGTCGGGGAGTCCGGCTTGACGACCGCGCTGCACGACATCGGGTACGTGCTCACCGACCGGGACCCGGACTACGTGGTGCTGGGCGAGACCCGCACGTACTCGTTCGAGGCGATCACCACCGCGATCCGTCTGATCGAGCGCGGCGCCCGGTTCCTGGCCACCAACCCGGACGCGACCGGCCCCTCGCGCGAGGGTTCGCTGCCCGCGACGGGCTCGGTGGCGGCGCTGATCACCAGGGCCACCGGGCGCGAGCCGTACTACGTCGGCAAGCCGAACCCGCTGATGATGCGGTCGGCGCTGCGGGCGATCGGGGCGCACTCCGAGCACACCCTGATGATCGGCGACCGGATGGACACCGACGTCGTCTCCGGCCTCGAGGCGGGACTGCAGACGATCCTGGTGCTCACCGGCATCTCCACCCGCGCGTCGGTCGAGATGTTCCCCTATCGGCCGACGCTGGTGATCGAATCGGTGGCCGACCTGGTGGGGCGCACCGGGGACCCGTTCGCCTCCGCCTGAGCGCCGAGGCGGTCAGCGGAGCGACACCGGCCGGCCGGCGACGAGGAGCACCACCGACTCGGACTCGGCGGCGACCGCGGAGTTGAGGCGGCCGAGGGCATCCCGGAAGCGGCGGCCGGAGGCGGTGGCGGGAACGACACCACTGCCGACCTCGTTGCTGACGGCGACGACCGGCACGGCGACGGAACGCCAGGCCGATACCAGCTCCTCGACGTCGGACCACACCGCCGCCCAGCCCGATTCGTCGTCCCACGCGCCGTGCGCGTCGATGCGCCGGGCCAGCCAGGTGCCGAGGCAGTCCAGGAGCACCGGCCCCTGCGCGCCGCGCAGCGCCGCCGCGACGTCCTCGGTCTCGACGGTGCGCCAGGGCGCCGGGCGCGAGGCCCGGTGCGCGGCGATCCGCGCGGCCCAGTCCGCGTCGCCGTCGGCCGGTCCGCCGGTCGCCAGGTAGGTGACGTCGTCGCGGTCGGCGAGCAGACGCTGCGCGTGGGTGGACTTGCCGGCCCGCGCGCCGCCGAGCACCAGCGTCCGGTGCGGCAGCACACCTTTCGGCCCCGGCTCCCCGACCACGACGACCGTGCCGTCGTCGACGACGCGGACTCCCCACGGCCGCACCCGCTCCGGCAGGTCGACCGGGTTGTGATGACCCAGGTGGACGGCGAGGACATCGGTGCCCTCGACGATCGCCCCGGCCTCGCGCAGCGCCGCCACCGCCCGCGGGAACGTGGACAGGTCGAGGTGGTCGGGTTCGTGGTCGACGAGGTCCCCGAACGTCTCCTCCAGGAACACCGCGTCGTAGCGGGCGCCACGCACCGCCGCCAGCGTATCGGCCGGAAGCGGGCCGGTATCGGTGGCCCACAACAGCTTCCGGCCGTCCGGGCCGACGACCTCGTACAGCACCGAATCGCCGTCGCGGAGCACCCGGTGCGCGGCAGGCAGCACCCGCACACGGTGCCCGCCCACCGTCAGCGCGTCCCCCGGGGCGACCGGCACCCACCGGATGGGGTCGCCGGGCGCGACCCAGTCCCGGCACAGGTCCAGCGCCTCCGGTGGCCCCACCACGTCGAGCGGATCCCGGCGCCCGGCCCACGATCGCATCAGCAAGGCCAGGGGCCCGAGGTGGTCGGGGTGGGCGTGGGTGAGCAGAATGTGCCGCACCCCGGCCAGCGACCGTCCCGCCGCGACCGCGGCGCGCGGCACCTCCGGCCCGCAGTCGAGCAGCAGCACGTCGTCGACGAGCGCGGCGGTCTGCGCGCGGGACTCGCCGCGCGCCAGCAGGGTCAGGCAGGAGACGCAGCCGCAGAACGGATTCGGCCAGCCGTCGGCGGCACCGGTGCCCAGCAGCACGACCTCCATCAGGTCTCCCCGCCCGCGTCGGATGCCCCCGCACGCATCCCGACCGGCAGCACCACCGGCCCGTCCGGGCGTTCGAGCACCTCGACGCGCGCCCCGTAGACGGCGGCGATCCGGTCCGCGCGCAGCACCTCGGCGGGGGTGCCGTCGGCGACCACCCGGCCGCCATCGAGCATCACGATCCGGCGACCGTACTGTCCGGCGAGCGTGAGGTCGTGCATCGCCGCGACCACCGAGATGCCGTCCGCGGTCACCAGGCCCCGCACCAGGTCCAGCACCTGCTGCTGGTGGCCGATGTCGAGGGCGCTGGTGGGCTCGTCGAGCAGCAGGACCCGCGGCTGCTGCGCCAGCGCCCGCGCCAGCACCACCCGCTGCAGCTCGCCCCCGGACAGCGCGGTCACCGGCCGCCGGGCCAGCGCGCCGAGGTCGAGCCTGTCGATCACGCGGTCGACCACCTCCCGGTCGCGGGCGGTCTCGGTACCGAACCGCGGCACATGCGGCGTGCGGCCGAGCCCGATCAACTCCGCCACCGAGACCCCGTCCGGCACCACCGGCCGCTGCGGCATCAACGCCACCGCCCTCGACATCGCCCGCCGGGGTGCCCGCGCCGGGTCCAGCCCCGCGACCGACACCGCACCCGCAGACGGCACCACGCCCGCCAACGCGTGCAGGAGGGTCGTCTTGCCCGCCCCGTTCGGCCCGACCACCGCGACCCATTCACCCTGCCCGACAGCGAGATCCACCCCGTCGAGCACGGTGAACCCGCCGCGGTCGACCCGCAGTCCCGAGCACTCGACCGCGCTCACAGCGCACCCCTCCCGCGCCGGAGCACCAGCAGGAAGAACGGAGCCCCGATCGCGGCCGTGACGACCCCGATCGGCAGTTCGGCCGGGGACATCGCGGTCCGCGCCACGACGTCCGCGAGCACGAGGAAGGCGGCACCGAGCAGGAGCGAGAGCGGCAACAGCAGTCGATGGCCGGGGCCGACCACGAGCCGGATGGCGTGCGGGACCACGATGCCGACGAAGCCGATCAGCCCGCTCACCGAGACCACCGCGGCGGTCCCCAGCGTCGCGGCGGCCACCAGCGTCAGCCGTACCCGCGCCGGGTGGACGCCCAGGCTCGCCGCCTCCACGTCGCCGACCGCCATCACGTCGAGGACCCGGCGGTGCAGGCCGATCACCGCGGCGGCCACCACCACGTAGGGCAGCACCACCGCGACCTCGGTCCAGCCGTCGGTACCGAGGCTGCCGAGCAGCCAGTGATACACCTGCCGCAGGGTGTCGTCGTTGCGCTGCTGCAGGAAGGTCTGCACGGCGTTGGCGAACGCGGCGACCGCGACGCCGGCGAGGATGATCACGACCTCGCTGCGGGCACCGCCGACCCCGCGGCCGAGCGAGTACGTCGCCGCCACCGCGACGATGCCGCCGACGAACGCGGCGACCGGTACCCCGGCGGTCCCCAGCGCGGCCCCCGAGACGATCGCGACGGTCGCACCGAGGCCCGCACCGCTGGAGACGCCAAGCAGGAAGGGATCGGCCAGCGGGTTGCGGAACACCCCCTGATAGGCGGCGCCTGCGAGGGCGAGGGTGGCGCCGACCACCGCGCCGAGCACCACCCGCGGCAGCCGGATCTGCCACAGGATCGCGTGCTGCTGCGCGGTCAGCCCCGAGTCGATCCGGACCCCGGGGATCGCGTCGAGCAGGTCGAGGACGACTCCGCGCACCGTCAACCCGGCGGGCCCGGTCAGCACGCCGATCAGCAGGGCCGCCGCGAGCGCCAGGACGGCGGCGGCGAGGACGAGCGTGCGCCCGGTCCGGCTCACCCGACCGGAGCCGGGACGGTCGCGACCGCGGCGCCGATGTCGCGCACCAGGTCCACCACCCGTGGCCCCCATCGGCTGGCGACGTCCGCGTCGAGCACGCGCACCTGCCCGGCGCGGACCGCGGTCATGCCCGCCCAGCCGGGGCGCGCGGCGACCCGCTCCGGCGTGACGCCGCAGCACTGACCGTCGGCCAGGAAGATCAGATCCGGGTCCGCCTCGACGACGTACTCCGCGGACAGCTGCGGATACGCCTCGCCGCCGTCGGCGATGCTCGCCAGCCCGAACAGGCCGTAGACCTCGCCGAGGAAGCTGTCGTCGGAGACGGTGTAAAGCGTGTCGTCGAGTTCGTGGAAGTAACGCAGCGGCCCGGCGCGCTCGGGCACCGCCGCCACCGCCGCGTCGACCTCGGTGCGCATCGAGGCGACCAGGGCGGTCGCCTCCGGCAGGTGCCCGGTCGCGGCACCGATCCGCTCGATCTGCGCGTACGCCTCATCGAGGTCCGCCGCGGCCGGCAGCAGCAGGGTCGGCACGCCCGCCGCCCGCAGTCCGGACACCAGGCCCCCGACGTCGTCCATCGCGATCACCAGGTCGGGTGTGTAGCCGATGATGGCCTCGACGTTCGGTGAGTACCCGGACAGCGCGGTGGTCGGCACGCCGGGCGGGTGGTCGGACTGGTCGTCGACCGCGACGACCTGCTCGCCGGCCCCGACCGCCCACAGCGTCTCCGTCGCCGAGGGGCTCAGCGAGACGACGGCGCCGGGACGGGCGTCGATGGTCACCTCGGTGGCCGCGCCCGACGGACCGGATGCCACCGTCACCGGGAAGGTGCCGTCGCCACCGCCCCCGGACCCGGTCGGCTCGGCCGGGTCCGATGAGCAGGCGCTCGCGAAGGCGACGGCCACGGCGATGACCGCCGCGGCCACACGGAGCCGGCGGGCGGGCGCCGTTCGTGGAAAACGTTCCGGCACAGCCGACCTCCGTTGTGTGTGGCTAGCCCAGGGCGTTCTCGAGATCCGCGAGCAGGTCCGCGGTGTCCTCGAGCCCGACGGACAACCGGACCACGCCGTCGGTGAGCCCCACAGCCGCACGGCCCTCCGGGCCCATCGCGCGGTGCGTGGTGGTGGCCGGGTGGGTGATCAGCGACTTGGCGTCGCCGAGGTTGTTCGAGATGTCGACCACCCGCAGCGCGTCGAGCACCTCGAAGGCCCGCTTCTTGGCCTCGCCCTCCGGAGCATCGAGCTCGAACGTGACGACGGTGCCGCCGCCGCTCATCTGCCGCTTGGCCAGCTCGTGCTGCGGATGCGACTCCAGGTACGGGTACTTCACCCAGCGCACCGCCCTGTGCTCCTCGAGGAACCGGGCGATCTGGAGCGCCGAGTCCACCGAGTGCCGCACTCGCACGGGCATGGTCTCGAGCCCCTTGAGCAGCGTCCACGCGTTGAACGGGCTCAGCGCGGGGCCGGTGTGCCGCATCAGGTTCTGCACCGGACCCTCGATGTAGTCCTTGGGGCCGAGGATCGCGCCGCCGAGCACCCGGCCCTGGCCGTCGATGTGCTTGGTGCCGGAGTACACCACGATGTCGGCACCCAGGTCGAGGCTGCGCTGCAGCAGCGGGGTGGCGAAGACGTTGTCCAGCACCACCTTTGCGCCCGCCGCATGCGCGAGCTCCGCGACCCGCGGGACGTCCACGAGCGACTGCATCGGATTCGACGGGGTCTCGAAGAACACCGCGGTGGTCGGCACCGACAGCGCCTGCTCCCACTGCTCGAGGTCCTCGCCGTCGACGAAGACGGTCTCCACGCCCCAGCGCGGCAGGATCTCGTTGCACACCACGAAGCAGGAGCCGAACAGGCTGCGCGCGGCGACCAGCCGATCCCCCGCCTTCAGCAGCGCACCGAGCGCGGTGAACACCGCCGACATGCCGCTGGCGGTGCCGAAGCAGGCCTCGGCACCCTCGATCAGGCGCAGCCGCTCCTCGAACATCTTCACGGTCGGGTTGCCGTACCGGGAGTAGACGAAGTGGTCGACCTCCCCGGTGAACGCCTGCTCGGCCGCGCCCGCCGACTCGTAGACGAAGCCGGAGTTGAGGAACAGCGCCTCGGACGTCTCCTCGAACCCGGTGCGCATGACGCCGCCGCGCACGCCGAGCGTGCCGAGACCGACATCCGGCGGGAGCTCGCGGTGGAAGGCCCCGCCTTGCGGGATGCCGCTCACGACTGCCGCCACGGGAGGCCGAGCGCGCGCCAGCCGACCGCCCCGCGGTGGCCGTTCGCGTCGATGCCGCCCTCGAAGCCGTCGAGGACGTTGTAGGACGGCTCGATCCCGGCCGCGGTCGCGGCCTCGGCCGCACCGATGGAGCGCTGACCGGACCGGCACAGGAACACCACGGGTCCCTTGCCGGTGATACCGGCCTCCTTGAGATGGTCGACGAAGTTGTCGTTCCTGGCCCCTCGCACGCTCACCCACTCGATGAACACCGGATGTTTGCCGAGCTCAGAGGTGTCGGGAACACCCACGAACTTCCACTCGGCGTCGGTGCGGACATCCACGAGGACCGCCTCCGGATGCTCGCGCAGCAGGTCCCATGCCTGCTGCGGGGTGATGTCGCCTGCGTAGCTCATGGCATCAGTTTTTCACAGCCGGTGAAACTGTTCACGCTGCGGCAGCCAGCTTGACGTTGCCCGATCCCCTGGCGAGGGACACAAGCAACGGTTGTGACCCCCCAACCGGGGGCTGCCTAGCGGCGGGGCGCCGGAGGGCGCAGGATTGACAGTTGCGGTTCGAGGCTCTTGCCTCGGACGACCGGTCGGAGTGTGCTTAGCCTAAGCTGGAAGCCGACCGGTGGGCCCGAGAACGGCCTGACCATGCTCATCACCGACCGTCCGCACATCGAAAAGGTAGTTCGCTCCCGATGACTCAGACCCGTCCTTTGCGCGTGGCCATCGTTGGTGCCGGCCCTGCCGGTATCTACGCCGCCGACGCCCTCATGAAGTCCGATACGGCCTCCGGACGCGGCGTGTCGATCGACCTGTTCGAGCGGATGCCCGCCCCGTTCGGCCTGATCCGCTACGGCGTCGCCCCCGACCACCCGCGGATCAAGGGCATCATCACCGCCCTGCACAAGGTCCTCGACAAGCCGCAGGTCCGCCTGCTCGGCAACATCGACTACGGCACCGACATCACCCTCGACGACCTGCGCACCTTCTACGACGCGGTCATCTTCTCCACCGGCGCCAACGCCGACCGCGCCCTGAACATCCCGGGCATCGAGCTCGACGGCAGCTACGGCGCCGCCGACTTCGTCTCCTGGTACGACGGCCACCCCGACGTCCCCCGCGAGTGGCCGCTGCAGGCCGAGAAGGTCGCGGTCCTGGGCGTCGGCAACGTCGCGCTCGACATCGCGCGCGTGCTCGCCAAGACCGGCGACGAGCTGCTGCCGACCGAGATCCCGGCCAACGTCTACGAGGGCCTGAAGAACAACAAGGCCGTCGAGGTCCACGTCTTCGGGCGCCGCGGGCCGGCCCAGGCCAAGTTCACGCCGCTGGAGCTGCGCGAACTGGACCACTCGCCCACCATCGAGGTCATCGTCGACCCCGAGGACATCGACTACGACGAGGGCTCCGAGGCCGCGCGCCGCGGCTCCAAGCAGGTCGACATGGTCGCCAATACCCTGCAGGACTGGGCCATCCGCGACCAGGGCAACCGCCCGCACAAGCTGTTCCTGCACTTCTTCGAGTCGCCCACCGAGGTGCTCGGCGAGGACGGCAAGGTCGTCGGATTGAGAACCGAGCGAACTGAGCTTGATGGCACCGGCAACGTCCGTGGCACCGGCAAGTTCAACGACTGGGACGTCCAGGCGGTCTACCGTGCCGTCGGCTACCTGTCGCAGAACATCGCGAAGCTGCCGTTCGACGACCAGGCCGGCACGGTTCCCAACGAGGCGGGCCGGGTCATCGGCGACGACGGCAACCACATCGCCGGCACCTACGTCACCGGCTGGATCAAGCGCGGCCCGGTCGGCCTGATCGGCCACACCAAGGGCGATGCCAACGAGACCATCGCCTGCCTGCTCGAGGACGCCCCGAACTTCGAGGGCGCACAGCAGCCCGAGGAGGACGCGGTCGTGACGTTCCTCGAGGGCAAGCAGATCCCGTTCACCACCTGGGACGGCTGGTACCGCCTGGACGCGCACGAGCGTTCCCTCGGCGAGCCCGAGGGCCGCGAGCGCATCAAGGTCGTCGAGCGGGAAGACATGCTGCGCGCCTCGAAGCAGTAGGTTTTCGAGTTCGAGGTGGCGTTCGGCCCGCTGAGCGGGCCGAACGCCACACTTTTTTCACCGACAAGGCATGCTCTTACAGTGTTTGACGCCCACGTACACATCATCGACCCCCGGTTCCCACTGGTGGAGAACGACGGCTACCTGCCGGAACCGTTCACCATCGCCGACTATCGCGCCCGGGTCGACGGCTTCGGCGTGGACGGCGGTGCGGTGGTGACCGCGTCGTATCAGGGCACCGATCAGGCCTACCTCGTCGCCGCGCTGCAGGAGCTCGGCCCCGGCTGGGTGGGCGTGACCCAGCTCGCCGAGGACGCCACCGACGAGGACATCGTCGCCCTCGACAAGGCGGGCGTGCGGGCACTGCGCTTCAACCTGCGCCGCAGCGCCACCGACCTGAAGCTGCTGGCCACGCAGGCGCAGCGGGCCTGGGACCTGGTCGGCTGGCACGCGGAGTTCTACGTGGACGCGGCACTGCTGCTGTCCCTGGAACCGGTGTTCAAGAAGCTGCCCGCCGTCAGCATCGACCACCTCGGCATGTCCACCAGGGGCCTGCCCTACCTCCTGAACCTGGTCGACCGCGGCGTCAAGGTGAAGGCCACCGGCTTCGGCCGGGCCACGATCGACGACGTCGGCGACGCGTTGCGGCGCATCCACGCGGTGAACCCGGAGTCGTTGATGTTCGGCACCGACCTGCCCGGGACCCGGGCCCGGCGGGCCTTCGAGGCCGCGGACCTCGACATCGTCGCGGCAGCGGTGGGCGACGACCTCGAGGCCGTGCTCGGCGGCAACGCCCGCGCCTGGTACCGGCTCACCTGACCGGCGCCGGTCGCTACGCGAAGATCGCCGCCGTCAGCCAGACCCCGGCCGCCAGCAGCGCGCCGAGCAACTCGACGAGGATCGACAATCCGACGGCCTTCGTGGCGTGCACGGTCGACGTCCAGGCGTCGGAGTGTGTGCGGTGCCGCTGCACCTCCGCGAGGTAGGTGCCGAGCAGGAACCCGATCAGCAGGCCGACGACCGGTATCACGAAGAAACCGACGATGCCGAGCAGCGCGCCCGCGACCAGCGACCGCTTGGGCACGCCGGCGTCGCGCATCCGGCGGCCCGGCCAGGTGTACTTGACGACACCCGACACCACCAGCAGCACGGCCGCCGCGGCGAACACCGCCCACCCGGTACCGGTGCCCTCGAGGATCGCCCAGACCGCGATGGCCCCCAGGATCAACAGGGCACCGGGCAGGATCGGCAGCACGACCCCCACCAGTCCCACCACGATCGCCAACCCGATCAGGACCTCGACACCGACGCTCACGGGCCATACTGTGCCAGACCGCCGCCCGGCACCGATTCCGTGCATTGCACACTGTCCGGATGGACCTGGGGATCGACACCACGCTCACGCTGCTCGCCGCCGGGCTCATCTTCCTGCTCGCGCTCGGGCTCGGCGTGTGGAAGTACCGGCAGATGGCGCTGTCCGAGAACCACCTCGCGCACCCGTACGTGGACATCGCGCACCGAGCGGCATTGATGTACTCCTTCGCCACCCTGCTGATCGCGGTGTTCGTCGAGCTCAGCGCCTGGTCGACGTGGGTGAACCTGACGGCGGCCGCGGTATCGGTGTTCTTCTTCGTCGCCGCGATCGCGAGCTACATCGCGCACGGCGCCAAGCGCGACACCACCAACCAGTTCGCGCACCCGGACCGTGGGCTGCGCCTGGCGATGATCGCGCTGATCGTCGGCGAGATGGGTGGCTTCGCGGTGCTACTGGCCGGGTTCGTCCGCGGACAGCTGCTCGGCTGACCGCTACGCCGGGACCTGGTGCAGCGACAGCACGTTCGCGTGCGGGTCCCGGAACCAGGCGATCCGGGTGCCGTCCGGCCCCGTCCAGGCGTCGTGCTCGTCCTGGTCCAGGCCCGGATACCGGCTGAACTCCACCCCCTTGGACCGCAGTTCCTCGACCGCCGCGTCCAGATCGTCCATCTGCCACCCGAGCACGGTGTACCCGGCGTCCTCCTTCGACTGGACGAGGGTGATCCGGAGCTCGACCCCGTTCCCGCCGTCGACCACCAGGGCGAACGGGGTCCGCTCGGTGAGGGTGAGCCCCAGCGTGTCCACGTAGAACATCGCCGAGACGTCGAGGTCCGTGCTGGGCGCGAACGCCACGAGTCGACCGGGGAAGGCCATGGATTCACTCTGCTCGGCCGGTCGCGAACAGGCAAGACCCCCTCTCGCCGGAGACGATCAGTGACCCGCAGCACACCTCCCCGCACCCACGGGTTAACGTCTGTTAATTCACGCCACACCGTGCCCAGAACGAGGAGAATCCGTGTCCGCAGAAGACGTAAGGAAAGGCCCGCTCGCGGGCGTCCGCGTGGTCGAACTGGCAGGCATCGGGCCGGGACCGCACGCCGCGCTGCTGCTCGCCGACCTCGGCGCCGATGTCGTCCGGGTGCAGCGCGCCGGGATGATCCCCGGCCCCGACAAGCGTCACGACCAGACCCAGCGCGGCCGCCGGATCGTCGAGGCCAATCTCAAGGACCCGGCCGACATCGAGAAGGTCCTCGGCCTGCTCGAGCGCGCCGACGTGCTGATCGAGGGCTTCCGGCCCGGCGTCACCGAGCGGATGGGGCTCGGCCCCGACGCGGTCCTCGAGCGCAACCCGCGCCTGGTCTACGGCCGGATGACCGGCTGGGGCCAGGAGGGACCGCTCGCCCAGTCCGCCGGCCACGACATCAACTACATCTCCCTGACCGGCGTGCTACACGCCATCGGCCGCCAGGGCGAGCGCCCGGTGCCGCCGCTGAACATGGTCGGCGACTTCGGCGGCGGCTCGATGTTCCTGGTGTTCGGCATCCTCGCCGCCCTCGTCGAGCGGCAGAACTCCGGCAAGGGCCAGGTCGTGGACGCCGCGATGGTCGACGGCACCCTCGCCCTCTCGCACATGATCTGGAGCTTCCGCGGACAGGGACTGTGGTCGGACGAGCGCGGCGTCAACATGCTCGACACCGGTGCGCCCTACTACGACACCTACGAGACCGCGGACGGCAAGTACATGGCCGTCGGCGCGATCGAGCCGCAGTTCTACGCGGTGCTGCTCCACGGACTGGGGCTCGATCCCGCCGAGCTGCCCGCCCAGAACGACACGAGCGCGTGGCCGGAGCTGCGGAAGGTCTTCACCGAGCGCTTCCTGTCCAAGACCCGCGACGAGTGGACTGCGATCTTCGACGGCACCGACGCCTGCACCACCCCGGTGCTGACCTTCGCCGAGGCGCCCGACAACGCGCACATCGCGGCCCGCGGGTCGCTCGTCGAGCTCGACAAGGTCACCCAGCACCGCCCGGCGCCGCGGTTCTCCCGCACCGAGACGGGTATCCCCACCCCGCCGCCGATCGCGGCCGTCGACGCCGCCGACCTCTGGCAGTAATGCGGCTGCGCCGCAGTGGTGCGGTTACGGAGTGCCGGCACTCCGTAACCGCACCACTGCGCACTCATCCACAGGCCCCGCTGATTCCCCAGGTCACCGGAACGAGTAGGGCCGCGCCTCGTGGCACGGTCGTCCGATGGACAGCATCGAGTTCCAGGCGCTCCTCGACGCGCAACACGGGCTGCTCAGCTCGGCGCAACTGCGCCGGTTCGGCTATCCCTGGCATCGCGTCCGGCATCAGGTCGACAGCGGCCACTGGTTGTCGGTCCTGCGCGGCGTCATCTCGGTGAGCAACGGACCGCTGACCCGACCGATGATCGTGAGCGCGGCGCTGGTCTACGGCGGCCCGCAGGCGATCCTCAGCCACCAGAGTGCGCTCGAGCACTGGGGCATGATCGGCGAGCCGCCCGGGCCGATCCACATCACGGTGCCGCGGAAGCACTCCGCGATCGCGCAACCCCCGACCGTGCGCCCCACGACCGCACGACCTGCCGCCCACATCGGGGAGATTCTCCACCCGGGCGTGGTCGTGCACCGGTCCGTCGCGATCAAGCACCTCCGCGTCGACCGAGACGTCCCCGTGGCCTCGGCGGCGTCGTGCGTGATCGACGTCGCGGTCGCGGAACCAACCGCCAGGCAGGCGATGTCCGCGTTCACCGCGCTGGCCACCAATGGTCGGATCCCCCTGCGACACCTGAGGGAACAGCTGGAATTGCGCAGGCCCCGCCGCTATCGCCGGGCGTTGAACGACGCAATGACCCTGCTGGCCGACGGGGTCCAATCCGCGCTCGAATACGAGTACGCGGTCGATGTCGAACGGGCGCACGGACTCCCGACAGCGCGCCGTCAGGGGCCGGTGGTCGTCGACGGCCGCACCCTCTACGAGGATGTCGAGTACGACGAGTTCGGTGCCGCTCTGACCGTTCGCCTCGACGGCCGGGCCACCCATTCGATGGCCGAGGTCGCGTTTCGGGATCGCCGCCGCGACAACGCCGCCGAGCTCGCCGGCCGGCCACGCTTGGTCTTCGGCTACCCCGAGACCCACGACGACCCGTGCGGGGTCTTCGCCGAGGTCCGCACCGTCCTGGTCCGCGAGGGCTGGACCGACCGCTCGCACCCGTGCCCGCGATGCGCCTAGCGCTGTGGTGCGGTTGCGGAGAGTCCGCACTCCGCAACCGCACCACTGCGCTACGCGCATCAGATCACCAGGGCCGGGCGTTCCACGTCCACGCCCCCGGAGAGTGCGCGGTAGGCGGCGGCGATGCCGGTCACCGCGGCGGCGAGCTCGCCCTCGCTGCGGGCGTACGGCAGCCGGATGTACCGCTCGAACGCGCCCTCGAGCCCGAACCGGGGGCCGGCCGCCAGCAGCACCCCGTGATAGGGCGAGGTGGCCGCGAGCGCGGTCGACATCGGCGCGGGCAGCTGCATCCACAGCGCCATGCCGCCGCTGCCCGGGGTGCACCGCCAGTCCGGCAGCTCGGTCGCGACCGCGTCGAGCAGCACTGCCCGCTGCCTGCGCAGCTGCTCGCGACGCTCCGGGAGCACCTCGTCCTCGACCTCGAGCATCGACACGGCGGCCAACTGCTCGACCACCGCGGTGCCCAGGTCGAGGGCGGAGCGCGATGCGGCGAGAGCACTGATCAGCGGGGCCTCCGCCCGGATCCAGCCGATCCGTAGCCCCGACCAGAACGCCTTGGACGTCGAGCCGATGGTGACGATGTCCGCCCGCACACCGCCCCGCCCGAACGCGGCGACCGGTGTCGGGGTCGGCTCGTCCAGACCCAGGTCGGCCATGGTCTCGTCGACGATGAGCGTCATCCGGGTGTCCCGGGCGATCGCGACCAGTTCGGCGCGGCCCTCGTCGTCGAGGCAGAAGCCCGTCGGGTTGTGGAAGTCCGGCACCAGGTACGCGAGCTTGGCCGCGGTCTGCCGTGCGGTGCTGCGGATTCCGTCCAGGTCCCAGCCCCTGGTCTCCTGCCGGACCGCCACCGGTACCGGCCGGGCCCCCATCCTCTTGATCGCCTCGATGGCGTTCGTATAGGTCGGGTGGTCGATGAGCACGCGCTCGCCCGGCGCCGCGAGCAGGCCCAGCACCAGGACCAGCGCGTGCTGCGCGCCCGCGGTGACCATGATCTGCTCGGGGGCGGTCGGCAGGCCGCGCCTGCGATACCGTTCGGCGATCGCCTCGCGCAGCACCGGCAGCCCGACCGGTTCGATGCCGTGCCCGCCGAGGTACGCGGGCAGCGCGTCGAGGGCCTCCGCGAATGCCCTCCGCATCGGCTCGACCGGCGCGGACATCGAGGCACACGTGAGGTCGATGACGGGATCCGTGCTCGTGCCACCGAAGGCGGAACCGCCGAACATCTTGCCGCGCAGCAGCTTCCCCGTGGCCCCCGACTCGGGTAGGGCGACGGTGCTTCGCGAGCCCTGCCTGCTGATGAGATATCCCTCGTCGCGGAGCACCGCGTACGCGGAGGTGATGGTGGTCCGGCTCAGTTCGAGCACGCCCGCGAGGTCGCGCTCGCTGGGCAGCGCCACCCCCAGCGGGATCCGCCCGTCGGCCACCAGCAACCGCACGCTGTCCGCCAACGCACGGTACGCGGGCCGGACGCTGCGGCGCCGGCTCCCCGACTCGTCGTCCTGCCACTTCCCGAGGTCACGCGCCAACGTGGTCGCGCCCATCACTCTCATATACCCAGCACCCTGATTGCCATGCAGTCCAGTATTCGCAAAGTGGATGTTTATTGCAATACCAGCGACGAGCACCATGGGAGCATGGTCGCAGCACTGATCCTCACCGTCCTGGCCCTCGGCTCCGTGGGCATGTTCGTCGCGGCACGTCGGTCGAACGGCGATCGAATCTTCCACCTCGACCAGTTCCGGCCCGCCGCACCGCTGGCCGGGCGCCTACCGGAGGAGCACGATGCGGCGCGCGCCTACCGCGACCTGCAGGCCGTGCAGGCACGCCACGAGGTCCACGTCGCCGACAGGGGCGCGCCGCATCACTGACCGATCCGCCAGACCAGTCCAGTTGCTCGCAACTGGACTGGTCAATCGGGCTGTATCTCGACGACCCGAGCGCGGACCCGGCGCATACTGGACCCGTGAGCGCACTCGGTTTCACCCTCTTCGACACCCCGATCGGCCGATGTGCGGTCGTGTGGGGTGAATCCGGGGTCGTGGGTTTTCAGCTACCCGAGGGCTCGGACGAGCTCACCCGCGAACGCTGCACGGAGCTCTTCCCCGACGCCGCCGAGCAGGATCCGGACTCGAGCCCGGACGCGCGGCGAGCGATCGACGGCGTCGCATCGCTGCTCGCGGGCGAACCCGATCCCCTCACCGACGTGCTGCTCGACCTGCGCGCGGTGCCGGCCTTCGACCGCCGGGTCTACGCGGTGACCCGGGAGATCGGGCCGGGTCAGACGCTCACCTACGGGGAGGTCGCCGCCAGGATCGGGAGCCCCGACGCCGCACAGGCCGTCGGACAGGCGTTGGGGCGTAACCCGATTCCGGTCCTGGTCCCGTGCCATCGGGTGTTGGCCGCGGGCGGGAAGACCGGCGGCTTCTCCGCGCACGGAGGCGCGGTCACCAAGCGCGCGCTGCTCACGATCGAGCACGCACCGGGATTCGACGAACCGACGCTGTTCTAGCGGGGGTACGGACCCGGGCCGCTGCGGGGCGTCAGGATTGTTCCCGGTGGGTCATCCCGGAGAGGGTGAAGACGTACTCGCCGGCCGCCTCGTCGAACGCGACGCTGTAGGAGGTCGGGTAGTAGCCGGATTCCTGGTAGGCCTGCGGCTGCTTGATGTCCTGCCGGAACGTCGGCTTGGTCAGCAACCAGTCCCGCGTCATCATCGGCTCCAGGAAGCTGTACTCGCCGTCCCAGGACCCGTTGATGAACACCTCGGTGAAGTCCATCCCCGGGGCCACACCGGCCGTCGAATCGAACCAGTGCGCTCCCATCTGCGGGATCGGAGGGAACGGCGCGGGCACATAGTCCTGCGGGACATATTGCGGGTCGGGCAGTATCGCGGCCTTTGCCTCGAACTCGGGGTCCGTCGGCACGATCGCGGCGACGTTCTCCTCGTTCATCATGAAGAAGTGCAAGTCGAAATGCGGCTTGTCGAAGATGCCGATCGGCTCGTGGCCGTGGTTGTTCCAGTCCAGCGTCGCGAACTCGAACGGAGTGCCGGACACCTGCTCCGGGAACTGCAGGTTGAAGACCTCGGCGGGTTTGCCCTCGTGCGTGGGCAGCCCGGCCAGCCCCGACTCGGTGAGCCGGACCCCGACCCCGGTGGGATTCCCGTCGGCGCCCAGCTCGACGAACGTTCGGGCGGTACCGTCCCCGATCCCCGTCGAGGGCCCGTAGAAGGTCCCGGAACCGTCTCCGCCGTCCTCGCTGCCGCATCCGGTGAGCGCCAGGCCCACACACGCCGCGAGTACGAGACCGCTCCTGCAGACACCTGACCGAGTACGCATACCGCACCTCGCGAGCCGAGTCGGGGAGAACCGCGTTTTCTGTAGCGTACGCGCGCACCGGTGCCGTCACGGGTGATCACGAGAACCGGGCGCCGGGTCCAGGAACGACCCGACGCCCCGTTGCGGCGCCTCGACCTACGGCGCGCCGAACATCAACAGACCGTCCTTGGTGCACTCGGGGAAGTTGTTCTCGCGCGGGTGGCAATCCCAGCCCCGCACGGTCGCGGCCTGCCCGGGCGCACCCGGTGTCGCGACGAACTCCTCCATGACGGTGAACGCCTCGCCGCAGCCGACGCGGCCCGCGGGGGTGCTGACGGCGACCAGGTTGAACGGGGTCGAGCCGATGCTGAACTGCCCACAGGTGACGTCCGGGACCTCCGGCTGGGGCGGCGGCGGGTTGCCGCCCGCGCCGGGGAAGTACGGGCCGACGCCCGGCTTGTCCGGCACGATCAGCACCTGACCCGGATAGATCACCGTGTCTACGCTCGGGAAACCGTTGAGCCGCAGGATCTCCCCGACGTCGCCACCGAACCGCAACGCCACGTCCGACAGGCTGCCGCCCGGCTCCACGACGTACGTCCTGGTACCGGGCGGGCGGCCGGGATCCGGTCCGGGCTTCCCGGAGACGTCGAGTACCTGACCCGGGTGGATCACCGAGCCGACGGTCAGTCCGTTCGCCTGCAGGAGGGCGCCGAGCGGAATTCCGAATCGGGCCGCGATGCCGGACAGGGTGTCGCCGGACGCGACGGTGTAGCGGGTCGGGTTCGGACCGGGAGGCGGGGTGGTCGGGGGCGCGGTCGTCGTGATCGGCGCCGCGGAGGTGATCGGCACCTCGGGCTCCACCGACGTGACCGGCACGTCGGGCACCGAGGACGACGGCACCGCGGTCGACGGTTCCGCCACGGCGGAACCCTCACCGCCGGACGAACAGCCACCCACCAACGACACGGTCACCGCGAGGGCGCCCACCCAGCCAATTCGATTCATTCGGCGACCCTAATCCACGCCGGACCGCTACCCGGACAGGCTCGGCGGCGAACAGGTAGCGCACTACGCGCGACCGCGGCGACGATCCACCGAAGAATCGACACCGCGTCACTGTCGATGTCCGAACCGTCGGGGAGCCCGCTCAATGATCGTTTCTGCACTGTTCCAGGGGGACGGCGTCCTCGCCGCAATCGCCGCTGGTCTCGACACTATGTCGCGGACCCGGAATGACGCCGGCGACGCGGTCGGGAAGATCCAGACGGCGCTGCGGTCATGGGATCCGGACAGCCTGCCCGTGCACGGGATCGACAAGTCGTACGGCGGCGAGACCGCCGCCGCGGTCCGCCGGTTCCAGATCAGCGTGCTCGGGACCCCGGCCGCGACGGCGACCGACGAGCTCGGTCCACGGACGGTGCTCGGGCTGGACCGGGTGCAGGCGGCGGTCGAGAACCCGCCGATGCCGTCGGCCGAACGGATCCGGCGCAACGTGTGGCGGCTGAGCACCGGCCGCGGCTGGGACCCGACCCTGCTCGCCTACGCCCACGCGGTCCGGACCATGAAGGCTCGCCCCGCCGACGACCCCACCAGTTGGGTCTTTCAGGCAAACCTGCACGGCACCTTCCGGACCGCCCTCGCCGACGCGGACCTCGGTCACGACGGCGACCGGTTCTTCCTGCCGTGGCATCGGATGTACCTGCACCACTTCGAACAGATCCTCCTCGACACGGTCATCGGCAACGGTGGACCCGCCGACTTCGCCCTCCCGTACTGGAACTACGGCAACCCCGAACCGCAGAGCACGCTCCCCTACCCCTTCCGCGACGTCGACCTCGCCCTGCCCGACGGCTCCCCGAATCCACTGGCGCTGCCCGCCCCGCTCCGCTCCGCCGAGGTGATGGCGGGAAATCCCCTGAGCCCCAGCATCACCTCGACGTTCACCGCGATGTGGCAGCCCTCCTTCTCCGGGGCGATGCGCACCGGTTTCTCCGGACAACTGCAGAACATTCCGCACGGTGCCGTGCACGGGGCGATCGGCGGCGACGCGGGAGCGGGTCCCGGGCCTGCCGGCAACGTGGCCCTGATGAGCAGCACCGACGCCGCTGCCCACGACCCGGTCTTCTGGCTGCACCACGCGAACCTCGACCGCCTGTGGGTGCAGTGGCTCGAGCGCCACGCCAACCCGACCGATGCGGCCTGGCTCGACGCCGAGTTCAGGTTCTTCGGCGCGGACGGCGAGCCCGTCACCAGTCGGGTCGGCGACGTGCTCGACCACGTGCGGGGGCTCGGTTATCGGTACGACGACCAGAGCGAGCAGGCCGCGCGGCCGCGCCGCCTGATCCCCGTCGCACCGAGTCCCTCGCTCGTGGCCGCCACCGCGGACCCGACCGAGGTGACCCGGCGCACCACGGCCTGGCTGACGGTGCCGGACGACTCGCGCCCGGCCATCGAACACGCCCCGGACACCGCCGCCGCCGCGGGCTTCGGTGCGGCACTGTTGACCGTGGATTTCCTTGCCGCCCAAAGGAACCCGGGAATCGTCTACCAGGTGTACCTGAACCTACCGGAGACCGAGACAGGCCCCCGAGCGGACCGGTACCTGGCCGGGACCTTCTCGCTGTTCGGTGTCGACGCCGACGGGAGCCTCGGATTCACGTTCGACATCACCACGCTCGTGCAGACGCTCGCGAGCGCCAAGCGGTGGGATCCGGCCGCGCTCAGCGTGACGGTGCAACCGGTGCGCCCGACCACCGGCGCGCACGCGGGCACCGTGGAATCCGGCGCGCCCGCGGAAACCGCGGTCCCCCTGCGGATCGGGCGCATCGGCCTGTACGTCGGCTGATGCGCCCGGGCCGCGGGTCCTACCGCAGGACCTCGCGACGGACGATGGTCTCGTCCCGGCCGGGGCCGACACCGATGCACGAGATGTAGGCGCCCGAGAGCTCCTCGAGCCGCAGCACGTAGTTCTGCGCGTTCACCGGCAGTTCCTCGAAGGTGCGGGCGTGCGAGATGTCCTCCCACCAGCCCGGCATCTCCTCGTAGATCGGCTTGGCGTGGTGCACCTCGGTCTGCGACATCGGCATTTCCTCGTGTCGCACGCCGTCGATCTCGTACGCCACGCAGATCGGCACGGTGTCCAGGCTGCTCAGCACGTCCAGCTTGGTCAGGAAGTAGTCGGTGATGCCGTTGACGCGGGTGGCGTAGCGGGCGATCACGGCGTCGAACCACCCGGTGCGGCGCGCGCGACCGGTGGTCACGCCGACCTCGCCGCCCTGCTTGGCCAGGTACTCGCCGTGGTTGTCGAAGAGCTCGGTCGGGAACGGGCCCGAGCCGACGCGGGTGGTGTATGCCTTGAGGATGCCCAGGACCGTGGTGATCTTGGTGGGGCCGATGCCCGAACCGACCGCCGCACCACCGGAAGTGGGGTTGGACGAGGTCACGTAGGGGTACGTGCCGTGGTCGACGTCGAGCAGCGTGCCCTGCGAACCCTCGAGCAGCACGGTCTCGCCGGCCTCGAGCGCCCGGTTCAGCTGCAGTCGCGTGTCGGCGATCCGGTGCTTGAAGCCCTCCGCCTGGCCGAGCACCTCCTCGACGACCTGCTGGGCGTCGAGCGCCTTGCGGTTGTAGATCTTGACCAGGACCTGGTTCTTGTACTCCAGGGCGGCCTCGACCTTCTGGGTGAGGATCTTCTCGTCCAGGACGTCCGCGACGCGCACGCCGACGCGGGCGATCTTGTCCTGGTAGCAGGGGCCGATGCCGCGTCCGGTGGTGCCGATCTTCTTGGCGCCGAGGAAGCGTTCGGTGACCTTGTCGATGGCCACGTGGTACGGCATGATCAGGTGCGCGTCGGCCGAGAGCAGCAGTCGACTGGTGTCGACGTTGCGCTCTTCGAGGCCCGCGAGCTCGGTCAGCAGGACGCCCGGGTCGACCACGACGCCGTTGCCGATCACGTTGGTCACGCCCGGGGTGAGGATGCCCGACGGGATCAGGTGCAGTGCGAACTTGTCGCCGTTCGGCAGGACCACGGTGTGACCCGCGTTGTTACCGCCCTGGTAGCGCACCACCCACTGCAGGCGTCCGCCCAGTAGATCGGTAGCTTTGCCCTTGCCCTCGTCGCCCCACTGGGCGCCGATCAGGACGATTGCCGGCATGACATTGACTCCTACGGTTGACGGGCATCTGTGCATGTCGCAGCGCAGAGGCCAGCCGTCCGTGGACAGTGGCCGAAAGGACAGTTTAGTCCAACCGGGGAGCCGGACCGGCCTCGCATCACCGGATCGGAGTCGAACGGGGCCGTTTCGACTCCGCACGAGCAACTACCCTTGCGCCATGACCAGCGATGGACCGCGCCACCCCACCCTGGGCGAGATCATCAGACGACAGCGGGAACTGGCGGAGCTCCCGATGCGACAGCTGGCCGCGCTGGTGGGGATCTCGAATCCGTACCTGTCGCAGATCGAACGCAATCTCCGCGAACCCAGCGACCGCGTGCTCGAGGCGATCGCGGAGCAGCTTCACCTGTCCGCGGATGTCCTGACGGCGGAGGCGCGTCGCGATGAACCCGAGGACCTGTCGGCGATGGTGCGCCACATCCGCCGGGATCCGGATCTGACAAAGGCGCAGCGCCTGGCCCTCGAGGAAATGTACGAGACGTTCCGCGAGGTGACCCGGGCCAAGCGACGACGCGGGGCGCGCGCCGACTGACGCCGCGCGTTCTGCCGCGAGCGCCAGCGAACAGAGAACGCCCGGCACAGTCTGGATGACCGTGCCGGGCGCTCGGGCCGGGCTTCACATCTGCGCGTGGATCACTTCATGGCTTCGCGCGCGAGCGCGGTTGCCGCCGAACTGAACTCCTTGACGTATGACGTGTGAGCCTTGGTCAGGGCGCCCACCCAGTCCAGCCGGGTGGCGGCGCCGATCTTCTCCTCGATGGCGAGCAGGTCGGCGAGGCCGGACTCGTAGGCATCGAGCGTGATCGTGCCGGTCCGCTTCGCGGCCTCGACGACCGTCTCGTTGAGGGCGACGATCCGGTCGGCGTTCTCTCCCGCCAACTTGGCGAAGGCGGTGACGCCATCGGTCACGGCGGACGCGGCAGCCGCGGCGGTCGCGGCAGTCGCGGCAGTTGCGGCGGTCGCGGCGGTCGCGGTGGCATCGGTGTTGGGTGCGGTCTTCTGGGCGGTCATTTTTCGTCTCCTGGTGTCGAATCGGCGTGATTGTTAGCAGGTTAGCAGAATCATTGCTAACGGTCGGGGCTGGGTGCCATCCCGGGGCACAGGTCCCTCATTCGCGGACGTAGGTGCCCGGCGCCTCGCCGAGGACCGGATGGTGTTCACTCCCCATCCGCGGCGGCTTCCGAGTGGCGCCGGCCCGGGCGGAGGACCACGAGGCCCAGTCCTCCCACCAGGAACCCCGACGACGCTCGGCCGCATCCCGCCACGCGGCGGCGTCGGCAGGCAGCACCGGATGCTCGTCGGCCCCGGGCCCGCCGACCACCTCGTACCAGCTGCGGTCGCCCGGCGGGTTCACGATGCCCGCGATGTGCCCACCGTTGGACAGCGCGAATCGCACCTCGCCGCCCATCAACCCGACTGTCGCGTAGGAGGATTCCCACGGCACGATGTGGTCGTTGATCGCGCCCACCACATAGGTGTCGCAGCCCACGTCGCTCAGCGCCAGGGTGCGGCCGCCCCTCTCGAACTCGCCCTTGGCCAGCTGGTTGTCCCGGTACAGCGCCCGCAGGTATTCGCAGTGCATCGCGCCCGGGATCCGAATGGAGTCCTCGTTCCACGCCAGGATGTCGAAAGCATCAGGTCGCTCACCCTGCATCCACCGGCTGACCCAGTAGTTGAAGATCAGGTCGTTGGCCCGGAGGAGATCGAACGTGTCGCCCAGGTCCCGGCCGGCCAGGAACCCGCTCGCGCCGGTGCGGACCTCGACCCGCTCCAGCGTCTCCGGATCGGTCATGAACCCCATCTCGCCCGGTTCGCTGTAGTCGAGCAGGGTGTTGATCAACGTGAGCGTGCCGATCCGGCCCTCCCCGCCCGCCGCGAGGTAGGCCGCCAGCATCGTGGCGAGCGCCCCACCCGCGCAGATCGCGACGAGGTCGACGCGGTCGGACCCGCAGATCTCGGCGACGGCGTCGACAGCCGCTCCCGGGCCGCCCTGCAGATAGTCCTCGAGCGTCGCATCGCGCATCGACTCGTCCGGGTTGCGGTACGAGATGGCGAACACCGATCGACCCTGCCCCAGCGCCCACTCGACGAAGCTGCGTCCCGGAGCAAGGTCCGCGATGTAGTACTTGTTGATCCACGGGGGGTTGATCAGGATGGGCGTTTCGTGGACCTCGGCGGTGTGCGGCTCGTACTGGATGAGCTCGATCAGATCGTTGCGGAAGACCACCTTGCCCGGCGTCGCCGCGAGATCAGCTCCGAGCACGAACGCGTCCCGGTCCACCTTCAACGGACGCCCGCCGCGGCGGAGCAGGTCCTGGGCTGCGAGCCTGGACCCGCGCACCACGCTCGCTCCCCCGGTCTCGAACGCCCGGACCAGGACGGCCGGGTTGGTCACGGGGATGTTCGTGGGAGCGCAGAGGTCGACGAGCAATTGGGCGAGCTTGCGGGCCTTGCCGTCCTCGAGCGGGTCGCCCGCCCCGGCAACGACGAGGTCGTCGAGGTAGGCCGACGTGGCGAGGTACGACTGCCGCAGCGCGAAGAAGGCCGGATTGTCGTGCCACGCTGCGCTGTCGAACCGCCTGTCCCGCGGGTCGAGTGGCATCGGCGGGGTCACGTCGCGCTCCGCCAGGACCTGGGCCGACGCCACCGGGATCCGGGCCATCCGAGACGCCCACCGACCGGTGGCCGCGGCGACGCCTGCCGGGTTCCGCACCGCGCGCCCGGCCACCGCGGCCGTGGCGCCCGACCAGCCGAGCGGATCCAGCCTGGCCGCGAGGGAACGTGGAAGTCGCTCAAGCATCGGTGTCTCCGTAGTACCGCAGCAGCATCTCGGCGACGCACACCGGCCGCGGGACCCCGTCCGCCTCGAATGTCAGCCGCACGGTGAGCTGGTAGCCCCCGTCGCACGGCTCCACGGTCAGGAGTTCGGCGGTCGCCCCGATCCGCGAGCCGACGGGCAGCGGCGCGGGGAACCGGACCTTGTTGAGTCCGTAGTTGAGGACCTGCTCGCAATCGGTGACCTCGAGGATGCCCCAGAACAGCTCGACCGCCAGCGACAACGTCAGGTAGCCGTGCGCGATCGTCGTCCCGAAGGGGCCGTCCTTGGCCCGCTCGGGGTCGACGTGGATCCACTGGCGGTCACCCGTCGCCTCGGCGAACTTGTCGATTCGATCCTGCGGGATCTCGACCGTGGCCGACGACCCGAGCCGGGTGCCGGCGAGGCCGGGCAGCTCACTCATCGTGACCGTGCGGGTGGTGGTGGCAGACGCCATTGATCCTCCTGGAGATGAATTCATGATTCGCGACCGCTAGCAGGAAACCACGCGCGACAATTCCGTACATCGACAGCACGTAATTAATCAGTCCCCAATGCGACAGCGCGGTCCCACCGCCGAGGTTAATGACGTCCGACCCCGGATTCGGAAACCATTCCGCTGAGCGGGAAGGTTGCTCAACACCAGGTAAATGCCGGTTTCTGAGGTAACAGTAAAGATCGGTACCGCATTCTTCGAGTCACAGTAAATGGGAATCCGGATGCGTCTCGCCGATATCGACCAAGCGAACAACCACCAAACAACAATTGGACAACCGCCCATATCGAGACGTAATTGACGATGCCGTTTATTGGACATTTGACCAATTCGCGAGCGCAGCGCGATCGCCGATTGACACCGGCTCGAAGTGAGGCAAGGCTAATGACCGCTCCGATCCGAGAGGACAGCGTGATGGCGATGCGAGGAATCCGGACCGGATCGATCTGGGTGGTGGCGCTCGGCACGGTCCTCGCGGTCACCTCTGCGTGTACATCGCCGTCGACCGAGACGGATGCGCTCGAGGCGTTGCCGGGCAATCGCTACGCGCAGTCGAACCTGGCCGCGACCGGCGACCGGTACGCCGCCCCGTTCACCCTCCCGGACATGGTCAACGCGTGGGGTGTGGCCATCCGGCCCAAGGGCGCGGGCGGGCACTTCTGGGTGGGCGCGGGCGGCACCTCCTTCGAGTTCGTCGGCGACGTGACGGCCTCGCCGGACCCGGCGATGCGGCAGCTGCATCAGGACGGTCTGCGGGAGGTCACCGTGCCGGGCGCGGACTCGGACACCTCCGAGGCGGGTATCGGCAAGACCACCGGGGTGATCTTCAACCCCGCGCCCCTGACCTCGGACCGGTTCGTGGTCACCGGCCAGCCCGTGCAGGTGGACGGGCAGGAGCAGCTGCTCAGCGGTTCCGCGCGCTTTCTGTTCGCCACCGACTCCGGGCACATCTCGGGCTGGACCGAGCAGGGCGCCGACGGGCAGATCGTCCGCCACGACGGCCCGGCCAAGGACATGTTCGACGGCAGCGGTGAGGGCATGAACTTCTTCGGGATCGCCCTCGAGCCCCGCGGGGGTGAGGCCCTGTGGGCCGCCGATTTCGGCGCCGCACCGCAGATCCGGCAGTTCGACAAGAACTGGCAGCCGGTGCCCACCGAGGGATTCGCCAACCCGTTCGCGACGGGAGATCCCGTCGATCCGGCGAACCCCGACCTGGGGAACCGGGCCCGTCCCGGCGACCCGGCGCCGTTCAACATCACCACCGTCGGCGACCGGGTGTTCGTCGCCTACGCCACCACCAAGGCTCCGGACGGCGGTCCGGCAACGGAATTCGATGCGGGCGAGGAGGACTCCCTCGACGCCGAGCAGGAGGCCGCCGCGGGCGACAGGCCAGACCGCGGGAAGCTGGTCGAGTTCGACGCCGCGGGCGCCCTGGTCCGGGTCTTCGACGACCAGGGCCGACTCAACGCCCCGTGGGGTGTCGCGCTGGCCCCGGCGGACTTCGGTGCGCTCAGCGGCAAGCTGCTGGTCGGCAACTTCGCGGGCGCCGGACGCATCCTCGCCTTCGACGACGGCACCGGGGAGTTCGTGGACTATCTGCGGGACGAGGCGGGCGACCCGGTGGCGGTGGAGGGCCTGTGGGGACTGCTGTTCGGCAACGGGGAGAGCCTGGGCGACGCCAACGCGCTGTACTTCGCCGCCGGCCCCGAGGACGAGAAGGACGGCCTCTTCGGCGCGCTCCGGCCGGCGAGCTGACGCCCGGCGAGCGCGGCCCGGTCAGGCGACGTGCGGCACGTGCACCCACGGCGCGGGGCTGATCTGGACCTCGAGCACGGAGCCGCCCGACGCGGCCCGGATCGAGGAGGTGGGCGGCGCCCAGACGGCACCGTTGAGTTGCATGAAGATCGCCCGGTCCGGATCACCACCGAGCAGATAACACAGGTCCGTGTCCGTCCGGAACTCGCCGATCGCGTGCGGACCGATCCGCTGCGGAGGCGGCGGCTGCACAGGGCTCGGTGGCGCACCATCGAGCAGCAGTTCCTCATTGGTCGTGTTGACGACCCTGACGGTCATGCATGTCATCGGAGTCACCTCGGTTCACCCGTCACACATGTCTATCGCTCGCGATGAGTCCATCGTGACACCGTGCACCGACATCGACATGAGTAGTCGACTACGCGCCTGTGCGCCCCGCGATCAGTCCTCGGCGAGCAACAGGGCGACGGCACGTTCCGCGACCGCGGCGATGGTCTTCGACGGGTTCCGCCCGATCGCCCTCGGTATCACCGCGCCGTCCATGACGTAGAGCCCGTCCTGCCCGAACACTCGGCACGCGTGATCGACGACCCCCGCCGCCGGCGAGGCCGCCATGTTGCACCCGCCCAGCGGGTGCGGCGTCACCAGGGCACGAAATCGCTTCCAGGTGAGCAACGGGTTGGGTTTGCCCCCGGTCGCCTCGGTCAGCAGCCCGTGCATCTCCGCCATGGCCCCGATCGCCGTCTCGGACCGGTGCGGGTTCCAGTCCAGCTTCACCACCCGGCGCCACGGCCGCACCCGGCCGCGACCGAGGTAGACGGAACCGTCCGCCGCGTCCACCGACTGACCGAACCACGGCATCACCGAGTCGAACGCGCCTGCCCGCGCCAGGCGCAGCCACATCCGGCGACGCAACGGTGAGCCGACCCCGTCGCGCAGCCGCTGCTCGAAACAGTTCCGCAGCAGATTCGGCATCCCGCCGTCCTCGACGAAGTACCGCCCGCCGCGCGCACCGTCGAGGAAGTCGATGGCGGAGGTGATCGTGGGACCGGACGTCGGCGCTATCGACGTGCGGCCGTACCCCGCGGGGGTGAGGAAGTCGCCGTTCGAGCTCCAACCGCGGCCGAGGGCCCGCGGCAGGCCGGGCAGCGTCCGGTGCTCGTCGCGCGAGCGCAGCAACAGTTCCGTCGATCCGAGCGACCCGGCGGCGAGGATCACCCGGCGGGCCGTCACCGAGTCGGACCTGCGGCGCCCGCCGTCCAGGCGATCGAAGTGCACCCGCCAGCCCCCGTCCTCCCGGGAGAGGTGCCGCGCCAGGGACAGCGGCGCGATGACGGCACCGGAGTCCTCCGCCGCCGCGAGGTAGTTCAGGTCGAGGGTGTTCTTCGCCCGCGTCGGGCACCCGACGTCGCAGCTGCCGCAGTGCACGCAGGTGCCCTGCTCGCGCCCCTGGGCGTTGCGCGCCACGACGGACCTCTCGTACTCGGGTGTCTCCGCGGGCGCGGGCGTGAATCCCGGATCGAACCGGATCGCCAAGGGCACCTTCTGAAAGCGCTCGCCCGCCCCGATGGCGTCCGCGGCCCGCCGCATCAACTCGAGCCGGGCGGTGTGCTGGCCCGAGGGGATCTCCATCGGCGTCAGCATCTCGGAGACGGCGCGGTAGTACGGCGCCAGCTCCCGCGCCGTGATCGCGGACGGCCAGCCGGAGTCGAACGCCTCCGGCCGGGCGTCGATGCACACGTTCGCGTAGATCAGCGATCCCCCGCCGACGCCCGCGCCCTGCGCGACGACCATCTGGTCCAGGAACCGCAGCTCCAGCCACCCGTTGCGCCGATGCGGGGCCCGGGGATCGAACAGCCACGCGTCGCCGGGCCTGCGCGGATAGTCCTCCGGTTCCCATCGCCTGCCCCGTTCCAGCACCAGCACGCTGCGCCCGGCCGCCGCGAGCCGACAGGCCGCGACCGCGCCGCCGAACCCGCTGCCCACGATCACCACGTCGTACGTCACGGCGAACCGCCCGGCACGGTGCCGTTGGGGATCAGGAACGAGGCCTCGATCAGGTGCGGGCGCAGCGGTTCGACGGGGTCGATGACCCGCTGACAGCCCGGCGGGAGGTCCAGGCTCACCGACCCGGTGCGGCGGAACCGACCCCGTGGCGCCGGGTCGTCCCGGGACTCCACACCCGGCGCCGCCACCCACCCTGTCGACGGCGTGCGCAGGCCGATCGGATACACCCGCAGTCCCTGCGCGGAGATGTGCATCCGGAGGAAGGACTTGTACCCCTCGATGCCCTGCGCGGAATAGACCTCCAGGTTGTGCATGCCCAGCAACTTGTGGCTCAGGAACAGGTACGCGCCGAAGAGCGCGCCGCAGTACAGGTAGAGCGCGGCCAACGAGATCGGGACGCTGACCCACCAGCGGAGGCCGACCTGCAGGACCGCCCGCACGAGCAGGAATCCACCCGTCAGCAGGAGCAGCGCGTGCGCCCCGCCGACCGCCCCCGCGACGGCGGGGCGCATCCCGGGCGCGCGACCGCTGACCGCGAACGCGGACAGCGCGGCGACGATGGCGAGGCACACCGCGGCCGGCCCGAACCCCTGCAGGGTGCCGAGCACACCGCCGAGGATCCCCTCGTTGCCGCCGCCCGCACCCAGCAGCATCGCGGCGAACCCGGACAGCACCGTGAGCACGGCGGTGAAGAAGACGTTCGACGCCGGGAAGCCCAGTACCCCGCGGCGCAGCCGTACGGACTGCTGCTCCGTCGGGAAGGCCGCCTGCCATCTGGCGGAGCCGACGTAGGAGGTCCCGTCCGACATGGACACGTCCACCGGCGTGCCGATCGTGCCCTGGGTGAATGCGCCGCCCCCGCCGCACACGACGTAGTGGCGTTCCTGCTCCCCCACCGAGCCGTGGTGCCGCACGTAGTGGTGGTGGTCGCCGCTGAGTACGAGCGGCACCTCGATGTCGCCGCCGGGTCCGCGGGCCAGGTCCATGATGATGTCCAGCTTCGTGGCGGTCGCGGAATCCACTCGGCCGCCAGGGGATCCGGCCGCGGCGTCGTCGATCCAGGTCGGGTTCGGCACGCAGAGGATCACCCGGTCACCGGGCTCCAGTTGCTGCGCGCGGGCCCGGAAGTAGTCGTACTGCGGCGGGTCCAGATCGTCCTCCAGGGCGGTGTCCACGCCCCAGACCCACCACCGGTGCGGCAGCCGCAGGGCGTAGTAGCTGCGCCGCTGCTGTGCCTCCCAGGCCCCGAACCAGGTTCTGCCATCGGGTGATTGACAGAAGTGCCGGATGAAGCCGGTGAGGCCGTCGTACCAGTCGTGGTTCCCGGGAATGGCGAAGAGGCGACGCCCGCTCGGGTGCGCGATCCGGGCGCTGCGCATCGGATCGACCAGCCGATGCTGATACTCCCGACCCGACCCCGCGGGGTACACCTGATCGCCGCCCAGCAACAGCACCTCGCCCGCGGGCAGCACGGTCTGCCCGGAACCCGCGGGTGGCAGGCCCTCGACCCGGCAGTCACCCGGTACCCGCTGCGGCACCGGCTCACCCGGTTCCGCCACGACCAGTCCGTCCCGGCCGAGCAGCCACATGGCGGAGGCGGTGGCATCCCACCCGTCGCCGGTGTCCGCCATGTAGTCCAGCCAGATCTCTTCCGCGCCGGAGCAATCCGCGCAGAACGCCGGCTCGGCCTCGAGCGCGGCCATGATCTCGCGGCGCCCGCTCATCGAGCCGATCACCGACGCGGCGACGGCGCGCGCGCCGAGGGCGACCAGTTGCCGGGCCTCGAACCAGCCGACCTTGCGTTGCGGGCTGATCGTCAGCCGTCCGGCTGCCATCCGGTACGGCTCGGTCATGCCCGCCGCCGCAGCAGGTAGGTGGAGATCAGTCCGCCCGCGAAGAACGCGGCGAACCGCCCCGAGGCCGCCCACCGGCGTCGCATCGGCACGCCGCCGGTCACGGTGAGCGAGCCGAGCAGCGCGGTGAAGGCCGTCAGGCGCAGCCGCAGCATGCCCGCCGCCACCACCGGGCCCTCGCGATCTCCCTCGTGCAGGGTCACCAGCAGGGTGGTGGTGGCCGGCCACAGCCGCCACGGGCCCGCGACCCGGATCTCCTTGTGTCCTCGGAACCAGTGCCTGACCCCGTCGATGTCCACACCGAGCTCGTAGACCATGTGGGTCAGCCGGGCGTGCTGTGTGGGAGTGAACAGGCCGAAGTGCCCCGAGTCGGACTCGAATCGGCCGCCGAGCGACGGGATGTCGACCTCGCCGGACAGCCGCGCCTCGTGGCGCGGGTCATCCAGGAACGCCCCGAGGTCGTCGATGTGGATGGTCCCGCGCACCACCACACCGAACGCGCCCGGGTTTCGATACCCCGACCTCGGGTCGGTCTCGCCCGGCGTGAGCTGCCCGGTCATGGTCTCGCCGAAGCGGATCCCGGCGGCGGGCCGCCCGGACGGCCCGCTCACCGGTCCGCCCTGGCGTCGAAGGCGAGCCGGTAGAACCAGTACACCACCGCGGCCCACTGGACGAACCACAGCACCACCGCGACGGAGCTGAGCGAGTCCGTCTTGTACGCGATGGCCGTCGCGGCCAGCCCGGCGACCACCGCGACCCGAGACGGCCAGCCGAGGCCGCTGAGCCATTCGGTGCCCATCATCAGCAGCCCGGTCAGCAATGCGATCAGCGAGAGCGCGAGGAACCATCCGTCGGGCAGCGGTCGCGGACCGGTGGCCTCGTCGGAGAGCGCGGCGGCCAGTCCGGCCCCCATGAGCAGCGAGGCGCAGAGCAACAGCAGCAGGTGGCTCCACAGCAGCGAGCGCGGCATCGTCAGCCCCTGTTCAGTTCGTCGAGGATGAACGGGAAGACGTCCCGCGCGGCGTGCTTGCCGAGGAACACGTCGAGGTGCCCGTACCCGTGCATCTGCTGGAACACGTGGCGCCCCGGCGCGATCCGCTCGAAGTAGTCGAAGGTCTTCGCCATGCCCGAGGGCAGGAAGGTGTTGTTCTGGTCGCCGGTCATGAAGGCGAACCGGGCGTCGGTCTGCGGGCCCTGCGCGAACAGGTCGCTCGGCAGCACATCCGGGTAATTGCCCATCGTCACCAGGCGACCGGCAGCGGCGCATTCGGCCATCTGCTCGAAGAAGGTGACCGGGACGAACCCGAACTCACCCTTGATCCACTCGTGGGTCGCCTCGTCCAGGTTCTCGTGCGACCACAGCGTCGGGAAGCCGCTGCCGTAGGTGAAGCTGCTGTGCTTGCACACCGCGTTGTTGCATTCGTGGTGCGTCGCCCGCACCGCCCAGTCGAACACCTTGGGCCAGAACCCCGGTGCGTGCAGCCCCCACTGCGGATTGAAGTAGGGCATCACCTTGCCGAAGGTGGCGACGGCGAGGGGCAGCTTCAGGAACGACAGTGAGGTCAGCTGCGGGTGCAGTGCCACCGAGTTGCTCACCACCGTCGTCACCTCCGGCAGCAGGCCCGAGACGATGGACATCATGAAGCTGGTCGAACCCTGGCAGTGCACCACCGCCTTGAGGGTCTGCGCGCCGGTCTGTTCGAGCACCGTCCGCACCGCGGCGGGATGGTCGTGCACGGCAGCGTCGTCGAGGTGGTACTCGCTGGGGGCGAAGTCGATGCTGGCCCGCCAGTTGAGGATCCAGACGTCGTAGCCGGCGCGGGCGAGGAACTCCGGCAGCGTGTCCTCCGTCGGCGGCGAGAAGATGTCCGCGCGGACGGAGGTGCCGCCGATCAACAGCACCGGGCCTTCCCCCGGGGCGCTCGACCCCGGCAGCAGGTGCTTGAGGTTGAGCTCGCGGGGCTCCTCCTCCGCCGTGCGGAAGGGGACGGTCTCGAACCGGGCGTGCGGCGACCCGGAGGGTCGGGGACCGGGCGACGCGAAGGCGGCACCGTCGAGCCGCGCAGGATCGAGGCGTCTGCGCTGGGATCGCCGCATCGCGGCTCCGTTCGTCGGAAGGGCGGTTGTTGTCCCGTCCATTGTGTCGCCTCCGCCCGGGGACGGCGCGCGTAGTGGGCTACCTGCTTCCCACCCGGACCGCGTCCGCCAGCGCGGCCCGGTCCGCGACGTTCAGTTTGATGCACGAACGGTAGATGTGACCCTCGATCGTGCGGACGGAGACGACGAGGCGATCCGCGATCTCCTTGTTGGACAGGCCGAGCGCCACCATCGACGCGACCTCCCGTTCGCGCTCGGTGAGCGGCAGCGGCTTCGCGACCACCGCGAGTGCGGGTGTCGTGGCCCCGCACAGGTCCGCGAGCCGCTTGGCATTGGCCGTCGACGCGAGTTCGGCGCGGCGATTTCCGGCGCTCGCGTGCGCCGCCGCCGCCTGCGCGGCCGCGTCCGCCGCCGCGAGGAGTGCGCCCGCCTCCTCCACTTTCGCGGCGATGGTGTCCAGCGCCTGCCCGTCGCCGTCCGCCAACGCCCTCGCGTGGGCGGCGGCGGCCTTGATCAGGGGGCTCGGGACCCGGTCCGCGATCTCCGCCAGGCGCGGCGCGGTGGTGGCGTCCCCGAACCGGGCGGCCAGGTACAGGCACAGCCCCTCCTGCGCGAGCAGCTCCGACCCGGCCGCGGCGGCGGCCCCGGCCCTGGCATGGGCGATCGCACGTCGGGTGTCCGACTCGCTGGCCGCAACCCACGCCCTGGTCAGCTCCAGGTCGGACCGGAACACCTCGGTGTTCGCGCCGAACAGGCGCTCGGCGCGCACCAACTCCTCGCGGGCGTCCCCAGCCCGGCCGAGCGCGGCGAGGGACTGACACAGGAACGCCGCGGACAGGAAGGCCCACGAATAGCCGGTGCCCTCGAGAACCGCTGCCGCCTGGCGGAATTCGGTCTCCGCCGCGGCCAGCGCACCCTTGACGAACAGCACCCGGCCCAGCAGCACGCCACCGAGCGAGCGGCCCGGCTGCTGCATCTCGGCGAAGTCGACGTAGTGCCGCGCGAGCTCCTCCGCCGCATCGAGCTCACCCGACATCGTCTGCGTGTACACCTGGCCCAGCCCGATCGTGAAGCGCAGTAGGCCGGTCTCGGACTCCGCCGCCGCCGCCAGCCCGCGCTCGGCGAACGAGGGGACCTCGTCGAACCGGCCCAGGTACGCGGTGGCCAGCGCGCCACTCGCGCCCGCCCACGCCTTTGCGAGCGGTAGCGCGTCGGGCGAGTCGATCACCTCGTAGATGCTCGCCGTCGCCGCTGCCGGCTGCGCCGCGTACACGGCGAACATCGCTTCCAGCGCATCGAGCAGGTTCAACGCCGCCGGGTGCGCGAGCCGGGTGCGCACCTCCGCCATCACCGATGCGGCCTCGTCCGGCCTGCCGAGCATCCAGAACAGGTTGGCCGAGCGCGGAAGACACCAGAGCAACAGGTCGAACTCGCCGAGCGGGGTGGTGTCGATCGGGCCCAGCACCGCCTCGGCCTCCGTGCCGCGGCCCTGCCAGGCCAGCGAATGGGCGAGCGGAAGGGCGGCGGCGAAGCCGGCACCCATCGCCATCGCTCCGCGCGCGAGCCGCTCGCCGAGGACGAGTTCGCCGAGCGTGAGCGCGTCGCGTGCCGCGGCGATCAGCAACTCGGGCTCCGGCGGCGAATCGCTGTCCAGCGCAAGGGCGGCCAACCGGATCCGATCGCTCACGTGCGCGGGCGGGTGGTCCGCGATCTGGCGGGCCATCTCGCCGCGCAGCCTACGCGCGGCGAGGACGCCGGTGCCGGCCCGCACCACCTCGCCGTACAGCGGGTGCGCCAGCTTCACCGTCAATCCGGAGTCGTCGCGCTTGCGCACCCGCACCAGGCCCGCATTCTCCGCCGCCTCGACCGTCTCGGGGTCGCTGAGCTTCGAGAGCACCTCCAGCGAGAGCGGCTCCTGGAACGCCAGCAGCTCCAGCACATGCCGCAGCGCGGGGTCCAGGTGATCGATCCGCGACTCGATCAGGGTGCTCAGGTGCGGGCTGATCACGGTCTCGCCGCGGAGCTGCCACACCCCGGCGACCGCACGCAGCGTGCCGGCCTCCAACGCGCCCTCCACCACGTGCCGCAGGAACAGCGGGTTGCCCTCGGACATCACGAAGATCCGGTCCGCGCTCGACTCCTCGATCGGACCGCCGAGCACCGACTCCACGAGCGTGATCGCCTCCGCCCGGGTGAACGGCGGCAGCTCCACCCTGGTGAGCAGGTCGTCCTTCCACAGCGCGGTGATCGCGTCCGGCACCGGTTCCCCGGTCCGGACGGTGACCACGAGCGGGGCGATCCGGTTGACGGCGAGCTGGTGCACGAACGTCGCGGAGAGCCGGTCGAGCAGGTGCGCGTCGTCGACCCCGATCACCAGGTCGGCTCCGTCGGCGACGAGGTGCTCGCGGGCCGCGCGCAGCACCGAGGCCGCGTCCATCGGGCTCGACACGCCCACCAGGTGGGCGAAGGCTCCGAGCGGCACGGCGCGCGCCGATTCGGTGCCCGCGGCCCAACGCCGGTCACCGGCGAAGGCACCGACGGCCGCCCTGGCCAGGGTCGTCTTGCCGACCCCGGCCTCGCCGGTGAGCACGGCACCCCACGGCCCCCGCCGATTGCGCAACGTGGACACCACGGTGCGGAGCTCGTCGTCCCGATTCACCGTGGGCCACGCGAAGACCATGGCCGAAGTCTAAGGTCTGCCCCGGAGCGCTCTCACTCCGCGATGAGAACGAACCCGGGTCGGTGCGACGGGCCGCCGTCGGAATCCGATCCGTCGATCGCGGCGACGATCACCCCGGCCCCGGTGCGCACCAGCGTCGAGCGGGTCGCCGGGTCCGGCGGGATGTCGGCCGTGAACTGATCGAGGGGGTGCGATCCGCCCCGGAGGGTGGCCATGTTGAACCAGGTCACCGCCAGGTCCTCGTCCCACGAATCCGGCCCGGAGCCCGGCGGGAGGTCCACCGTGAACCGCAGGGTGTCCGCCCGCGTGGCGAGCCGATCGGTCCTGGCCTTCCCGATCCGCAGGCCCCGCGGCTGCACCTGGAAGCGCCGGGAGTTCAGTCCGGAGGGCGTGCACATCTGACCGATCCCGAGGTCGAGCAGGCGGCGGGCCGCTTCGAGGTCCGCGGCGCGGCCCGCGTCGCCCTCTTCGCGCATCTCGGCCGCCGCCGCGACGAGGCCCGACCTGCAGAACCGGATGGTGCGGGCAAGGGTGTCCGGGTGGTCGCGCGTGGTCGGCATCGTGATCTGCATGGTGATCTCCGGTCGGTTGGGCGGCTCACTCCGACGCTATTGCCGTCGTGCGCGGATGGCACGAGTAGTGGGGTACTCGTTATGCCGGCGTGCCCGGTTTGGGTGACCGAATGTCACCTTCGTATCGTCTGGTTGTACGAATGTGACCATCGGTCGACCGCCGACCCGGACCGGGAGCAGAACCTTGACCAGTCTCGTGCTCGCCTGCGGTGACGCGCCGATCCCACCCCGGTTGGCGGAGCTCACCACGGTCACCGCGCCCGCGGTACCCACCAAGCCGGACTTCGACGAACTGCTCCCGTTGCTCGACGAGCTGGGCGGGTCCCCGTCCGCACCCCGGCTGGTCGTCGTCGGCGAGGACGCCGCGCTGGCTGCCGCGTTGACCCGGTTGATGCGCACCGAGCGGCTGTCCGTCGAGCTCGCCTACGTCACGGCGACGCGAACCCCCGCGACGCGGCTCTACCGGCTGCCGACCGGCTCCCCCGCCGCCGACCTGGCCGTGCTGGGTCGGGCCGCACCGCTTCCGTTGGTCCGGGACGACTCGGGCACCGCGCTGGTCGGACTCGCCACCATCACCGGCCCAGAGGGCGGCGAACTCGTCGGCGAGACGTACGCGGACTCGACCAGGCTGTTCTCCGGGACCATCCGGTCGCTGCGGGTCTCACCGACCCTGGAGGCGCCCGGCGTCCGGGCCGCCGCCGCCCGGGGCTGGGGATTTCTCGGCCCGCGGTGGACTCCCGCCCGCGCGGTCCAGACCGGGTCGGTGGCGGCGGTCGTCACCCGCGACGGCGTCACGACGCCCCGTTCACTGAAGCGGTGCAGCTTCTACCGGCATCCGCAGGACTGGCTGCTCGTCCGCTGACGCGGGCTCCTCGGGTCAATCGCGGTAGACCGGGGCCGGCGGCGCGGGCGGCGGGCCGAGAACCGAGAGCCAGCGGTCGTGCAGCGCCGCCCAGGTCCCGTCCGACCGGATCCGCTCGAGCGTCGCATTGACGAAGCGGACCAGCTCGTCGTCGCCACGGTCGATCCCGATCCCGTACGGCTCCGCCTCCAGGCTGCCGCCCACGATCTCCAGGTAGGGGTCCTGCGCGGCGAGACCGGCCAGGAGCGCGTCGTCCGTGGTGGCCGCCTCCACCTGTCGTTGCTGAAGCGCGACGAGGCAATCCGCCCAGGTCTCGACGGCGAGGACGGTCGCGGCCGGCTGAACCCGCTGCAGGTTGGCCAGCGAGGTGGTGTTCGGGACCGTGCACACCCGCTTACCGGCGAGATCTGCGACACCGCCGATCCCGGACCCCTCCGTCACCAGGATCCGTTGCGCGGCAAGGAAGTAGACGGTCGAGAAGTCGATCCGTTCCGCCCGGTCACAGGTGATCGTCATGGCGTTGATGATCAGGTCCACCGAACCGCTCCGCAGCGCGGGCTCGCGATCGACCGTGTTGCGGATCTGGAACTCCACCTTCGACGGGTCACCGAAGATGTCGCGGGCGATCTCCCGCGCGATGGCGACGTCGAATCCGGCGAGATCACCCGTGCGGGGGTCCCGGAAGCTGAACAGGTTGGTGGACTGGTCGACCGCGACGATCAGCCGGCCGCGCTCGGCGATGCGGGCGAGCGGGCCGCCCGGCGGCATCGACCCGGGCGTCGTCGGTGCCCCCGGCCGCAGGCTGGGCGTCGCGTCACAGCTCGTCGGTGCCGGGGCGGCATTCGATGGCGGCCCACCACCCTCGGTGGGGAGGACCAGCGCGCCGCCGGGCAGCGGCGGGGCGAACGTCGGGGTTGTCGGGGACGCCGGGCCGTCGAGGGCCGGGCCGGAGCATCCCGTCAGCGCCACGAGCGCGAGCACCAGGAGGGCGCGGCGCGGCCGCCATCGAGCTCCTCGTCCCGACATCACACCCCCAGGTGGGCAATGGTCGAGCTTCTCCTCCGGGGCACCGAGCCCCGCACCCCCATCCTTCCGCCCGCGGTCACCGAGGGGAAGTGATCCGGGCGCTCCCACCGTCACCGCCGGGCGGGGCGGGTGATACTGGGCGCATGACCTTCCCCGGTGCCCCCACTCGAAGGGTCGCGGTCCGCCCGAGCCCGGTCTTCTTCGGTGTCGTCGCGTTGGCGGTGCTCGGCGGCGCGCTGTCCTGGAACGCCGCCCCGCGTTCCACGCTCGCGCACGTCGGCGTTTTCCTGCTGGTCATCGCCGGCTGGGTGGTGACGGTATGCCTGCACGAGTTCGGTCACGCCTACACCGCGTGGCGGCACGGCGACGACGAGGTGGAGGCCCGCGGGTACCTCACGCTGAACCCGCTCAAGTACAGCCATCCGCTGCTCTCGATCGGGCTGCCGGTGCTGTTCATCGCGCTCGGCGGCATCGGGTTGCCGGGCGGCGCGGTCTACCTGCGCACCGCGGGACTGCCCGCCCGGGTGCAGCGGCGGATCTCGCTGGCCGGGCCCGCGGTGAACGCGGCCGCGGCGGTGGTGCTGCTGCTGGTGATCTCCGTGTTCGGCAGCGGCAGCGAGCACCGGGTCTTCTGGTATGGCCTCAGTTTCCTGGCGTTTCTCCAGGTGATGGCCACGGTGCTGAACCTGCTCCCGGTGCCGGGCCTGGACGGGTACGGGGCGCTGGAGCCGTCGCTGTCCCCGCAGACCCGGCGTGCCCTGGACCAGTACAAGGGCCTGGGCATCCTGTTCCTGGTGGCGCTGCTGTTCGTGCCGTTCATCAACCGGGCGTTCTTCGACGCCATCTACTGGCTGTTCGGCCTGTCCGGGGTGCCGGAGATCTGGGCGCAGTACGGCAACTACCTGATGCGCTTCTGGCTGTAGGCGGCTCCGCCGCCCGTGCGCGGTTGGTGAGTGCAGGGACTCACTGAGCACTCACGGGCGGCCATGAGTATCGCGCTCTGAGCAACTTCGGACGCCGGGATGGGGATCTACACCCCTCGGGTGCCTACTTGCCGGGCGTTCGCTCGTCGACGATCGGAGTACGGATTCCCCGATCGCCCGAGCGAGAAAGAACCGGCCCATCATGTCAATCGCTGTCGACCACGCCCTTCTCACCCGCGCGGCTGGACACGCGCGCCAGCCCGCAATTCCGTCGGCGCCGCCAACGCCGGTACCCGTCATCGAAGCGATTGCGACCGGTGCGCCCGACCTGGTCCTCGACCAATCCGTCGCAGCGGACTGGATGGCTGGGCAATTCACCGACCCGGAGCAGCAAGCCCGGATCAGACGCATCTTCCGCAAGACCATGATCGACACCCGGCGATTCGCGGTCGACCCGCTGGATCCTCGAGTTCATGCGCCCAGCGGCAAACCAGCGACGATCCAGGACCGCATGCACCTGTTCTACCGTCACGCCGTTCCACTCGCGGTCGATGTGGCGCGGCGGGCGCTCGACGGAGTCGACCCGGCCGACCTCGGACTTCTCGTGTTCGCCACGAGCACCGGCGTCATCGCGCCCGGCGTCGATGTCGCGGTCGTCGAAGACCTCGGACTGCCTCGGTCGGTCGCACGGCTGGTGGTCAACTTCATGGGCTGCGCGGCAGCGATGAACGGAATTCGCACCGCCTCGGACTTTGTCCAGGCCAACCCGGACAAGAAGGCGATGGTCCTGTGCATCGAGCTGAACTCGGTGCATGCCTCCCCCGTCGAAGACGTCAACGACGCGGTGATCCACAGCCTGTTCGGAGACGGCTGCGGCGCGGTCGTCATCGGGGCCAACCGAGGGGCGGAGCAGGCCCAGCCCGGGACGATCGTCATCCGGGACAACTTCACCCACCTGTTCGAGGCCACCGAAGACGGCATCGCGGTCGGCGTCAACCACGACGGCATCAGGTGCGAACTGTCCGAGAACGTACCCCAGTACATCTACAACGGCGTCGCCCCCGTCGTCGGAGACGTTCTGCGCCGCAATGGATTGCGGCAGCCAGACATCGATGTGTGGGCAATCCACCCGGGCGGGCCGAAGATCCTGCTCGAATCCGCGCGATCGCTCGGCCTCACGCCGGAAGCCTCGTCGACGAGCTGGGAGGTTCTCGGTGAATACGGAAACATGTCGAGCGTCTCATTGATCTTCGTGCTCGAGAGGATCGCCGGTCAGGCGGGAGCGAACAAGCCGATCTCGACGGGCGTCGCGTTCTCGTTCGCGCCCGGAGTCACGATCGAGGGATTCGTCTTCGACGTCGTCCGCCCGTGATCATGGGGGCGTCGGTGTGCGGCTCTCCGACAGGCGCCGTTCGCGAGTGATCAGGAAGAGCGGAAACATCACGCTGATCGCGATCGCGAACGACAGCACGACGTACACCCACACGTACTTGATGCCCAGCCTGCGGGACTCGACGACCATGAACACGACGGCCGCCAGCGCGAGGAACCACAGGTCGTTCGTCAACGAACTGCTCGCGTAGTTCGCATAGCCGTCGGCGACGAACTCGCCGAGATCACCGCCGTCCGCGATGTAGGCGATGTTGTTCCACCACGTCGCGATCAGGGCAACGAACGCGATCACGCCATAGGCGACACAGAGATTCCTGCGCGCAGGGGTCATCTACGAAGGCTAGCGCCGTTGCCGTTCGGCGTCTCCGACTTCGTCCGGGTCCCGCGGTCTGGCAACGCGCACCCGCAGGTCCTCGAGTTCGAGTGCGCTCCCCGAGCTGCCGCGCACCTCAACCCGCACCGGATCGCCGGTGCCGTTCTCGACCAGCGACAGCGGGCCACCGCTCCCGTCCTGCAGGTACTTGTCGCCCCACTGCATCAGCGCCAACACCGCGGGCAGCAGGTCGCGCCCCATCTCGGTGAGCAGGTACTCGTGCCTGGTGCGCTGCCCGGGCTCGCGGTAGGGGCTGCGCTCGAGCAGCCCGGTGTCGGCTAGCTCGCGCAGCCGCGCCGACGCGACCGCCTCGGTGATCCCGACGCGGGACGCGAAGTCGTCGAATCGCGTTGTGCCGTAGTAGGCCTCGCGCATGATGAGCATCGCCGACCGGGTGCCGATGACCTCCATCGCCTTGCCGATCGAGCACCGCGTGGCCCGCCAGGCGTCCCGGTCGGCCAGCGCACCCTCCAGGTGAATCGCTCCCATGGCCCCGATCGTACCCCTGGCTTGCGTAACCCATAGTCAGCTCGTACCGTGCTGACTATGGAACTCCATAGTCAGCTATCGCGACCTGTCCGCCCAGTCCCGGTCCTCGTCGCCCTCTGTGGCGCCAGCTTCCTGGCCGGCCTCGACCTGTTCGTCGTCAACGTGGCGTTCGACGAGATCGGCGCCGACTTCTCGAGTCACTCCCTCGCGGACCTCAGCTGGGTCCTCAACGGCTACGCGATCCTCTACGCCGCGCTGCTCATCCCGCTCGGACGCTGGGCGGACAAGGTGGGCCGACGGCGCGGCTTCCTGCTCGGGCTCGGGTTGTTCATCGCGGCGAGCGCGGCCTGCGCGCTGGCCCCGAACCTGTGGTCCCTCATCGGTTTCCGCGCCGCACAGGCCATCGGTGCCGCGCTGCTCACCCCGGCCAGCCTCGCCCTCATCCTCACCGTCCTGCCCGCCGAGCGACGCTCCGCGTCGGTCCGCATCTGGGCCGCCGCCGGCGCCGTCGCCGCCGCGGCGGGCCCCGTGATCGGCGGCCTCCTGGTCGCCGCGACCTGGCGCTGGGTGTTCCTGATCAACGTGCCGATCGGGATCGCGTTCCTGGTGCTCGCGGCCCGCTCGATCCCCGAGTCCCGCGACCGCGACGCCGACCATCCCGACGTCCTCGCCGCCACCGCGCTCACCGTCGCGGTCGGGTCGCTCGCGCTGGCACTGGTCAAGGGGCCCGACTGGGGCTGGTCGAGCGCGGGGTTCCTCGGCACGCTCGCTGTCGCGACCGTCGCGGGTGCGGCGTTCTGGCTCCGCAACACACGCGGTGGCGCGCCGATCCTCGACCCGGCCATGCTCCGGGTGCGCAGCTTCGCCTGGTCGAACGCGGCGATGCTGCTCTTCAGCGCCGGGTTCGCCGCCGCGCTGCTGGCGAACATCCTCTGGATGCAGACGGTCTGGGGCTTCTCGGCGCTGCGCACCGGCATGGCGATCGCGCCGGGCCCGCTGATGGTGCCGGTGTTCGCGATCGTCGCGCAGCGGCTCGCGGCCCGGGTCGACGCCGGCCGTATCGCCGCCCTCGGCTGCATGCTCTGGGGCGGCGGCGCGGTGCTCGTCGCGGCCTCCGTCGGACCGGAGCCGGCGTATGCGACGCAGATCCTGCCCGGCTGGCTGATCGCGGGCGTCGGGGTCGGCCTGGCGCTGCCGACCGTGCTGGCCACGGCCACCGCAGGCCTGCCACCGGACCGCTCGGCCACCGGCAGCGCCGTGGTCACCATGCACCGGCAGATCGGCGCGGTCATCGGCATCAGCGCCCTCGTCGCCATCCTGGGCACGCCCGCCGGATTCGACTCCACCCTAACGGCTTTCGCGCACTCCTGGTGGGCCGTCGCGGCGGTCTCGGTGCTCGCGGCCGCCGCCGCTCTCGGCATCACCGCGCAGGCACATTCCACCGACTCCCCCGTCCGCGCCCACCCGACCACCGAAACCGCAGAGGCAGTGCAATGACCGCCACCACGAACACCGCCTTCCCGACGACCTTCGACGACTCGTGGCGGGGGTTCGGCGGCATCCACGGCGGGCTCGTGGTCGCCTCGCTGCTGCGCGCGGCCGCCGTCCGACTCCACGCCACCCCCACCGCCGTGTCCGCGCACCTGTACGCCCCGGTGCCCCCGGGCGAGTTCCGGGTGGAGGTCGACGTCGAGCACGCCGGACGCTCGGCGAGCGCACGCTCGTCCATCGCGGGCAGCGCGACCGCCCTGGTCCGGCTCGCCCGCTCGCCGCGCACCGCCCCGGCGTGGCCGCCACCCGCGGCGACGGAGTCTCACCCGGACCCGGAATCGCTCGCGGCGCTCGAGATCCCGGTCGACTTCGTGCCGTTCTCGCAGTATCTCGACATCCGGCCGATCAACTCGGCCCGTCCGTTCGCCGGCGGCGAGACACCCGAGTTCGACGTCTGGATCCGTCTGACCGCCGACATCGACTTCGCCCCGCAGGAGGTCGCGGCGGTGTTGCTCGACGCCCTGCCGCCGGGCCTGTACGCCACCCGCACCGCACCCGTCCCGATTCCCACCATCGAGTTCAGCGCCCACTTCCCGCCCTCCGCACCGGCATCGCGCTGGTACCGGCTGCGCCACCGCACCGTGTGGGCGACCGAGGATCTGTGCGTCGACGAGGCCGAACTACACACCGCGACAGGTGAACTCGCGGGCCAGGCCCGGCAGCTGCGGCGGATCCTCGGCGGCACCACCGCGAAGGAGCAGCCATGAGCGACGCCGTAATCGCGGGCCTGCAGACCATGTGCGAGGCTGGCGGCATGGCAAACGCGACGGTGATCGAGCGGCTGGCGTGACATCAACCGAGGTCACGACCCGTCCCGTCACCTTCGGGTGCCGGGACGGCGTCGTGCTGGGCGGGCACATGTTCGACCCCGCGATCGCGGGCACGGACGCGCCGATGGTGATCGTCAACTGCGCCACCGGGGTACTGGCCCGCTACTACCAGCGGTACGCGCGGTACCTGGCCGAGCTCGGCTCGCCGGTGCTCACCTACGACTATCGCGGCATCGGCGAGTCCCGGCCGCCCGGCACGCTGCGCGGCGCCGCGATCCCATGGCGGGCGTGGGGCGAGCAGGACTTCGACGCGGCGGTCGCCTTCGCGCGGGCGCAGGAGCCGAACCGTTCGCTAGCCGTGGTCGGGCACAGCATAGGCGGGTTCCTGCCCGGGTTCGCGGCGGGCGCGGTGCACGTGGACCGGATGCTCACCGTCGGCGCGCAGTACGCGTACTGGCGCGACTACGCGCGCCGGAGCCGGGTGGGCCTGCTCGCGAAGTGGCACCTGGCGATGCCGGCACTCACCGCCGCGTACGGATACTTTCCCGGTCGCCGGCTCGGCTGGCTCGAGGACCTGCCTGCGGGGGTGGCCCGCGAGTGGGCCTTCCGCCGGGCCGCGATGGAGTCCAGTTATCCGCGCGGCGAGCGAGCCGAGGTGCGACGCCGGTTCGCCGCCGTGCGGGCGCCGATCCTGGCGGTGGCCACCACGGACGACGAGTTCGGCACCCCTGCCGCCCTCGAGCGAACGCTCCGGTACTACCGGGGCAGCGATCGGGCCAGGGTAGAGCTGCAGCCGGAGAGACTCGGGCACAACACAATCGGGCACTTCGGACTCTTCCACGACCGGCACCGGGACGGGTTCTGGCGTGGCACCGCCGAGTGGCTGACCCACGGGGTGAACCCGTGGCCGACGGCCGCGGAACGCCGGGCCGAGATCTGAGCACCCACCGGCGGGAAGGATCCGCCCCGGTATCCGGGGCAGATCCTTCCCTGGTCGGGGGTCAGGGGCGTCCGGTCTCGATCTGCGCCCGGATCGCTTCTGCGGCTTCCGAGTTCTCCGCTGCCAGCTTCTGGATGTAGTCGACGGCATCGCCGACCGTCCGGAGACCGGCGAGATCCTCGTCGGGGATCTTCACGCCGTACTTGTCCTCGGTCTGGACCGCGATCTCCACCATGGAGAGCGAGTCGATGTCGAGATCGTCGACGAAGGACTTCTCGACGGTCACCTCGGATGGCTCGATTCCGGTGACCTCCTCGATGATCTCGGCGATTCCCGCAACGAGTTCTTCCTGTGTTGCCACTTCCTGGCTCCCTTTCTCACGTGAACCGCTTCGGTTGGGCGGTTGATTTCGGGGCGATCAGCTTCGACGGGAATCGGTCACGGGCACACCGTTTCCCGGCCTCGCCCGGTAACGCGGCGTGGTGCCCGGCCGCCGCCGCTCGAGTTCCGGATAGGAGGGATCGAAGATCTCGAAGGTCTCCTCGATGGCCGCGGTGAGCAGCTTCCACACCTGATGCGCGGTCGGGCGCCGAACGGGCCAGCCGTTTCCGAAGAGGTCATCGCCTTCCCTCAGCCCGATCTCACCGAGCAGCAGCGGCGTGTGGCTGTCCGCGCATCGCCCCTCCTCCAGCCCGGGGCACCGTTCGATGCGGTAGCGGCCTCGCTTGTCCCACCCGTCCTCGGCCGCCTCGTCGGGCCTGCCCTTCCATCGTTCCTGCGAGTACACGAGGATCCGCTGGCCGGTTGTCACGTGCAGGTACTCCCGGGCGGCGGTGTCTGCGGGATCGGCGCGGAGGAGTTCGGCGTCGATGCCGTGCAGGGCCATCCGCTCATGGCTGACCAGCTGGTCGTCCTCGATGATGAAGTGCTGCCCGGACATGCCAGCGACGTCGACCCACACCCCGAACCTGAGCGCCTCGATCTGACCGGCCGCGGACTCGTCGTCGACCTCGGGGCCGATCGCCATCGCCCGGATCGACGATTTGCTGACGTCCAATTCGGCCGCGATCCTGCGGTCGCTCAATCCTTCGGCACGCATGACCGCGATCGCCTCGGCGATCACGTTCCGGTACGACGCATCGGCGATCTCGGCCCGTTCCCGAGCGAGCCGGACGGCCTCGGCGGAGACGCCTACCCGGAACGAATGTTGATCTTGCACCGCCGCAGCATGGCATGCCCGAGGGCCGGGTGTCCAGTGGATTGGACACTTGGACTCTTGGTTGGACAGCGTTGCCGAGGCACGCCCCTTCGCCTGCAGATTCCTACCTAGATGCCCGCAGCCGCCATTCGACGCGCCAGCCACCTCATAGCTGCACTCGTCGGCTGCTGCCGATGAGCGGTGCCAGTGGAAGCGCGCTCGAGATGGTCGAAGATGTCCTCGATGACGCCGCGGTGCATCGGCAGCACCAATCGTTTCCAGAGCAACCGCATAGAACCTGAGGCTTCGGCATCCAGCTCGTGGCGCACGCTCACCTGATCGCCGTCCTGCGCGACGATGAAACGATGGGTACCGACGAGCCCGATCGATGGGTCGAACCCGAAGACCACGCTCTCTCCCGGCGAGTGTTCGAGCACGCTGTAGCGGACGCTGCCGTGCCCGCCGCGCGAGCCCGGCTGCAGTCCCCGATCGAGGATCATGGGAGGCGCGAGATCGGTCACCCAGAAGTCCTCCTGCTCGCTCGCGAGCGTCTCCAGCTGCCGGCCGATAGTGCCGACTTCCCCTGCGAACGTGCGGACGTGAACATCGGTGACTCGCGTCATGACTGACCTCTCGTTCGTGCTCCGGCAATGCGGCTGTTCAGGATGGCGGCGCTCGCAGCGAGCGCCGCGTCCACAAGCCAGTCGTCGATCAGAACTCCGCTGATGATGCTGTGCCGCACTGCGGTATACGGCACGTCGATGAGGGCGAAGCGTGCCCTGCCCACCGTTTCGGGAGTGATCGCGCCGAACCTCGCCATGACATGCCGGCCGACGGCGGCCTCGATGCCGTCGTTCAGGGTCGCGAGGTCGTCGCCGAGCTCGTCGGGCCAGGCCGCGATGAGATCATCCCGGTTGTACATCAGCAGGATGCGAGCGTCGTCCGGGTGGTCCGCTGACCAGCGAAGGACGTGCCGGACGGCGCCCGCACGGGCCGTTTCCAGGTCAGGGTCGCCGAGAGCCTCCAGGTAGCCGGCCTGAAACCGGCGGATCGTGCGGACCCACAGGGTGGCAAGGATGAGATCCCGCGAGGGAAAGCGATGGTAAATCGACCCCGAAGGGGCACCGAGCTCCGCCGCGATCGCGACCACCGTGGCCGCTGCCGGCCCACCGCGCGCGAGCACTGCGGACGCGGCATCCAGTATCTGGTCGTTCGCGTACTTCGGCCGGCGCCCCATGAACCGATAATAGAGACAACTCTCTATTATGCAAACCTCTCGGTGAGCAGGAATGCGCCGGTGTTCGCGCGCCTCAGCCCGGCCTGACGGTCGCGGCCAGGTTCATCTGCCCCAGCCACGCGGGCACCTCCCTGGCCGCCGAGCTCGGGCCCGAGATCGTGACCAGCCCGGCCGCCAGCGCCTGCTCCCAGGACCGGTCCCCGCGCCAGATCTCGATGAGGGTGCGCAGGCGGGTGGCGATGGTGGCGGTCACCTCGAAGCCGGGGTCGTAGTCGCAGACGTCGGCCTCGTCGCCCGTCACGCAGAGCCACCACCGCCCGGCGCGGGCGGCCACGTCGTCGAACTCGAAGGCCACAACGGTGCGGCCGCGCGGCCACCGGTCGATCGGCACCGTCCGGCGCATGTCCCACATCAGCAGGTGCGGATCCAGGTCCTCCTCGCCGAGCTCGCCGATCCAGCGCACGCCCCACGCCCCGAGCGCCTCGACCACGCCGCCGAGCTCCTCGCCGCAGGGGGTGAGGGTGTAGCTGCTGCGGCCGTCCTCGACGGTCCGGCGGACCACCCCGGCACGCTCGAAGGTCCGCAGCCGCTTGGACAGCAGTGCGGGCGACATCTTGGGATTGCCCCGCCGCAGGTCGTTGAAGTGGGTGCTGCCTGCCAGCAGCTCGCGCACCACGAGCATGGTCCAGCGCTCGTCGAGCAGCTCCATGGCCTTCGCCACCGGGCAGAACTGGCCGTATTCCGACACGGCTTCCTCCTCGGTTACCCCCTGACCAGTACACGCCTGGCCCGGCCCGCACGCCAGTACAGATCGTGAACCGCCGGTGGTTCAGATCTGGGACTGGAGCGCGCGCCCGGATGGATCGACGCTGGAAGTACCACCAGCTGTGACACCGACACCCAGGGAGATCCGCCATGAGCACGAATACGAACACCGCACCCGACATCAAGGCCAAGCATCGCGCCATGTGGGCGCTCGGTGACTACCCGTCGATCGCCGCCGACGTCATCGCGGCCCTGGGCCCCGCCCTGGTCGAGGCCTGCGGGATCGGGGCGGGCGACCGCGTCCTCGACGTCGCGGCCGGTTCCGGCAATGCCTCGATCCCCGCCGCCCGCCTCGGCGCGACCGTCGTCGCCTCGGACCTGACCCCTGAGCTGCTCGACTCGGGCCGTCAGCAGGCCGAGTCGCTGGGCCTGACGCTGGACTGGCGCGAGGCCGACGCCGAGGCACTGCCGTTCACGAACGACGAGTTCGACGCCGTCATCTCCTGCGTGGGCGTCATGTTCGCGCCCCATCACCAGGAGAGCGCGGACGAACTCGTCCGTGTGCTGCGGCCGGGCGGCACGCTCGGCCTGATCAACTGGACGCCCGAGGGCTTCATCGGACAGATGTTCGCGACCATGAAGCCGTACGCTCCCCCGCCGCCGCCCGGCGCGCAGCCGCCGCCGCTGTGGGGCAGCGAGGAGCACGTGCGCGCCCTCCTCGGCGACCGCGTGAGCGAGGTCGTGGCCCGCCGCGAGCGGCTGACCGTCGACTGCTTCGACACCGCCGAGCAGTTCCGCGACTTCTTCAAGGCCTGCTACGGCCCGACGATCGCGGTCTACCGGTCGATCGCCGACGAGCCCGACCGGGTGCGGGCCCTGGACCGCGAGCTGGCCGAGCTGGGCCGACGCCACGACCGCGGCGCCGGGACCATGGAATGGGAGTACCTGCTGCTCACCGCCGTCAAGAAATAGGCGGCTCCGCCGCCTGTGCGCGCTTGACGAGTGCACACACTCGCCAACCGCGCACGGGCGCCGCAGGCGCCTACAGCCTCGTGACCCAGCCGTGCAGCTCGTCGGTGCGCAGGGCCGCCGCGTGCCGCTTCCGCAGCGCCTGCCCGATCGGGCCGGGGGTGCCGTCGCCGACCACCCGGCCGTCCACCTCGGTCACCGGCGCGACGCCCGCGGAGGTGCCGGTGGCGAACACCTCGTCGGCGATGTACAGCTCGGTGAGGTCGACGGTGCGCTCGACGACGGGGATCCCGTCCTCGGCGGCGAGGGTGAGCAGGGTCCGCCGGTTGATGCCGTCGAGGATGTCGCAGGACACGTCGGGGGTGATCAGGGTGCCGCCGCGCACCAGGAAGATGTTGGCGGCACTGAGCTCGCAGACGTGGCCGTTCCCGTCGAGGAAGATCGCGTCGTCGTAGCCGGCATCGATGGCGTCCTGCTTGGCCAACACCGAGTTGACGTACGCCCCGTTGACCTTGGCGCGCGACGGGATCGCGTCGTCCGGGATCCGGCGCCAGGTGCTGGTCTTCAGCCGCATGCCGTCCTGGGGGACGATCGGCACCGCGTCGTAGACGAACATGCTGACGGTGGTGGAACAGCCCCGCACCCGGGTTCCCGCGATCGACTCGTCGACGTGCACCGTGGCCCGGACGAACACGTCCTCGGTCGGCGCGTTCGCGGCAACGAGTTCGGTTGCCACCGAGACGAATCGGTCGTAGTCCCACTCACGTGCGAACCCGTCCATCCCGATGATCTTGCAGGACTCGACCATCCGCTGGAAGTGGTCGCGGAGCCGGAAGGCGCTGCGCCGCGACCCGTCGACCTGCACCGGGAACACCGTGTACACGCTCAGTCCGTACAGGACCGCCGAGGTGGCGACCCCGAGCGTCGCCTCCGCGGCGTCGACGATCCGGTCACCGAAGTACACGCGAGGATGTGGAGTAGCCATGGCACGGCATGCTAGCGACCGGGGCGACGCCTCGGAAACCGAATTCGCGCCCCGCGCATCCCAGGACTTCGGTCCTGGACCCGGCAGACTGTGCCCATGCTGCACATGCGGATCCTGGCGCCGAGCGACATGACCGACGAGGCCCTCCGGATCCTCGACGAGGAACCGGCCGTCAGCGGCCTCGCGGTGATGCGCGGCGCCTCGCTACGTCCGGAGGGCGACGTGGTGTACGCCGACATCGCCCGAGAAGCGGCCAACGACGTGATCGACGAACTGCGGGCCACCGGGTTGCATCACCGCGGCAGCATCGAGATCGAACCGGTCAACGCGTGGCTCTCCCGCAGCGGATTCGACGCGGAACTGCGCACCCCGGGCAGCAGCGCGGACTCCGTGGTGTGGGCGGAGGTCGCCCAGCGCTCCTACGAGGAGACCGAGCTCAACTGGACCTACCTGAGCTTCATGTCCCTGGCGACCCTGCTGGCGGCGATCGCGATCATCACCGACTCACAGATCCTGGTGATCGGGGCGATGGTCCTGGGGCCGGAGTTCGGGGCGATCGCCGCGCTCGGCGTCGCGCTGGTGCGACGCAGGTGGGTGCTGCTCGCGCTCGCGGTCCGCACCCTCGTCGTCGGGTTCGTGGTCGCGATCGCGGTCACGGCGATCCTCGCGCTGGTCGGCCGGGGGCTGGGCTGGGTGACGATCGACGACGTCACCGGTCCGCGGCCGGGCACCGCATTCATCTACACCCCCGACAAGTGGTCGTTCATCGTGGCGGTGATCGCGGCGGCGGCAGGGGTGCTGTCGCTGACCTCGGCGAAGTCGGCCGGGCTGGCCGGGGTGTTCATCTCCGTGACGACGGTGCCCGCGGCGGGAAACGTGGGTCTGGCCCTGGCATTCGGGGCAGGCCACGAAATCTGGGGCAGCACCATGCAGCTGTTGCTGAACCTGTCCGGCATGGCACTGGCCGGCTGGGCGACGCTGGCGATCCAGCAGGCGCTGTGGACGCGGGTGTCGGTGCGCCGGGCCCGTGCGCTCGACCGGGTCCGCCGGATGCTCTGACCGATCAGCCGTTCCGGCGGGCCATCTCCGCGCCGATCGCGCGCAGGCCCGCGCGCAGCGAGTCCGGTCCCAGCACCTCCACTCCCGCGCCGAGCGCCGTCAACTGGTGCACCGCAACCTCTTCCGACTCGAGTGCCAATGCCGCCTCGACCCAGCCCTCCGCATCCGCCGGGCCCGGGGTCACCCGCGCCGCCTCCGGCCCGATCACCGCGGGCAGCGATCGCCAGGCCGCGGGTGCGAGCCGCACCCGGCACGGGTACCGCAGCAGCGAGCGGTCGAACTCGGCGGTCGACTCCGCCCACCAGCTCGCCAGGTCGAAGTCGTCCGGCCGCCGGGCGTCCTCGTCGAGGACCACCGCGGCGCCGATCCGCGACACCCGGAAGGACAGCGCCCTGCCGCGATGGCAGGCGACGAGGTACCAGACGCCCGCCTTCGCCACCAGCCCGAGGGGGTCGAGCGTGCGGGTCGTCTCCCGGTCGCCCCGGCGATAGCCGATCCGCAGTCGCCTGCCCTCGAGCACGGCCCGCGCCACCGTCGCCAGGTGCGGGGCGGTCGCCGCCGTCCCGAACCAGCCCGGCGCGTCTACGTGCAGGCGCCGCCGCCAGATCTCCGCGCCCGCGCGCAGCGGAAGGGGCATGGCGCCAAGGAGTTTGGCCTCGGCGGCGGCCGTCTGCTCCCCCAGACCCAGGTCCGACGCCAGGCCCGGAACGCCGAGCAACATGAGCGCCGAGGTCTCCACCCCGGTCATGCCACTGAGCTTCGACTGCCACCCGTCGAGGAGCCGGATTCCGCCGCCGGGTCCGGACTCGGTGTACAGCGGAACGCCGGCGTCCTGCAGCGCGGCCACGTCGCGGTACACGGTGCGCACGGAGACGCCGAGCTGGTCGGCCAGCCGATCGGCGGTGGCACCGGGGCCGCCCTGCAGGCGCAGCATGAGATCGAGCAGTCGGGACGAGCGCATGGGCACGAGACTACGAGACAATCACTGACAGTAGATGTCAGGGAATCGGGCGCACACTGTCCCCATGACGACATGGCAGCAGTTCTCCGACGAGGCACCCGAGTTGTCCGAGTCCATCGCCGCGCGGCTGCGCGCGCACAAGCATCACGTCCTGGCGACCCTGCGGGTCGACGGATCGCCGCGGGTCAGCGGCACCGAGGTGGAGATCTTCCGCGGCCTGCTGGTCCTCGGGTCGATGCCGGGCGCGATGAAGGCGCGTGACCTGCACCGCGACCCGCGCTTCTCGCTGCACAGCAACCCCGGGCACCACACCATGGAGGGCGGCGACGCGAAGATCTCCGGCCGGGCCCGCGAGCTGTTCGGCGAGGAAAAGAAGGCCATCCTCGAGAGCTACGAGCAGAACCCCGGCGACGAGGCGCAGATCTTCGAGCTCGGCGTCGAGGAGGCGGTCCTGACGACGGTCTCGGAGGACCAGCTGCACGTCGACCTGTGGCGACCCGGGGCGGGCGTCGCCCGACGGAGCCGGTGATCGCCATGTCCGCGAACAGTTCCGGAGGACACCGCACCCCCGACCTCACCGGCAGGGTCGCCCTGGTCGCCGGCGCCACCAGGGGCGCGGGCCGGGCGATCGCCGTCGAGCTCGCGCGCGCGGGCGCCACGGTCTACGCGACCGGGCGCAGCAGCCGGGCGGGCCGCTCGGAGATCGATCGGCCCGAGACCATCGAGGAGACCGGGGAACTCATGACGGCGGCCGGCGGCGACGGCCACGCGCTACGGGTCGACCACCTCGAACCCGACGAGGTCCGCGATCTCGTCGCGCGCATCGACGCGGAGCACGGCCGGCTGGATGTGCTGGTCAACGACATCTTCGGCGGCGACCGGTACGCCCAGTTCGGCACCACGCTCTGGGAGCACGACCTGCCCGGCGGGCTGCGGATGCTGCGGATGGGTATCGACACCCACGCCATCACCAGTCATTTCGCGCTGCCGCTGCTGATCCGGCGGCCGGGCGGTCTGGTGATCGAGATGACCGACGGCACCGAGGAATACAACGTCGCCTACCGGAAACACGTGGGCTTCTACTACGACCTGGTCAAGGCCGCGGTGCGGCGGATGACCACCGCCCAGGCCTACGAGCTGGCACCGCACGGCGCCGCGGCCATTGCCGTCACGCCGGGCTGGCTGCGATCGGAGAACATGCTCGACGCGTTCGGCGTCACCGAACAGAACTGGCGCGACGCCCTCGAGCGGGTTCCGCATTTCGCGATCTCCGAGTCCCCGACGTTCGTCGGTCGGGCGATCGCGGCGCTGGCCGCCGATCCGGAGGCCACCCGATGGAACGACCAGGTCGTCTCCAGCGGGCAACTGGCGCAGGTGTACGGATTCACCGACGTCGACGGGTCGCGGCCGGACTGCTGGCGATACGTCGTCGAGGTGCAGGATCCGGATCTGCCCGCGAACACCGACGGCTACCGCTGACCTGGGTTCGGACTCCACAACCCCGCGCGTCCGTCGCTGTCAGACGGCACACGCGAGCTCGTAGTTGCCGCCCTGCATGTCCGCGCAGAGTTCACGGCAGCTGCTGAAGCGTTCCGCGAACCCGGGCTGGGCCTTCCAGGCGTCCATGGATTCGGGATCCCGCCAGGCCGCAAAGGACACGAAGTGATTCGGGTCCTGTCGGTCGCGGATGAGCCGCGCCGACAGAAAACCGTCGTTGGCCTCCTTGCTCCACGTCAGAAACTCTGCCCAGCGCTCGACGAACTCGTCGGCCTTCCCGTCCGCGACCCGCCAATTGCCCGAAGCCCAGTACCTGCTCTGCTCTGTCATCGTGAACACCTCGCTCCGTTCTCCAGGGTCCGTTCCCGAACTCCACCAGGCAAGGGTTCCCGGACATCCCACCTTCTCCGAAGGCGAGCCCGTCACCAGGTGATGTTCTCCTGGCAGTGACTGCCCTCGGCCCCGGATTCGACCTGCACAGTCGCGTGACCGAGCCCGTGTGCGTCCAGCACGGTCTTGGCGGCGCCGAGCACCTGCCGTGAATCCGCCTCGGTGGTCAGGTGCACGGTGGCGACGTCCATACCCGTGGTCAGCGTCCACACGTGCAGGTCGTGCACGTCCGAAACCCCGGGCAGGGCGCGCAGATCCGCCTCGACGGCGTCGACGTCGACGTGCGCGGGCGAGGCCTGGGTGAGGATGCGCAGCGCGGCGCCCGCGAGCTTGATCGCGCGGGGCACCACCCACAGCGAGATCAGCACGCCCACCACGATGTCGGCGTACGGCCAGTTGAACACCAGCACCACCGCGCCCGCGATGAGGACGCCGACACTGCCGACGGCGTCCGCGAGCACCTCGAGGTAGGCACCGCGGACCGCGATGGAGCCCTTGGCGTCGGCGCGCAGCATCAGCATCACCACGATGTTGGCCGCGAGCCCGGCAACCGCCGTCAGCATCAGTGGCAGGCCGGGCACCTCGGGGGCGTCACCGATCCGTCCGATCGCCTCGTACATCACCCACACCGCGACGGCGAGCAGCAGCACGGCGTTGGCCATCGCGGTGAGCACCTCCGCGCGGTGCCAGCCGAAGGTGCGCGCGGCGGCCTTGGAACCCTGCCTGGCGAGCAGCAACGCCACCAGCCCCATCGACATGCCGACGACGTCGGTGAGCATGTGCCCGGCGTCCGCGAGGAGGGCGAGCGAGTTGATCGCCAGGCCGACCGCGACCTCGAGCGCGAGGAACGCGAGCAGGATCCCCAGCGCGATGACCATCCGGCGGATGCGGCCCACCGACGGTCCCGCGGCGGTCGGCTCACCCCCGTGGCTGTGCCCGTGCCCAACTCCCATGACGCTCCCCTTCGTGCGGTTCGCGTCCATCATATGCATACATTCGCATATGTGGCTACATCGTCGCCGCTACTGCTCCGGCGGATAGTAGGGATGCGCGACCGTCGGCGGCAGGGTCGCGATGGCCGAGATTCGCTTCAGGCCCGCGACCTGCAGCAGGTCCACGGTGAGCGAGCGGATCTGCGCGAACACCACGGTGGCGGACACGCCCGCGTTCTCCACCAGCTCGGCCCTCGCCCCGGACGCCACCGAGCGCAGCACCCGCGCCGCATCGGCCTGATCGGGCTTCTCGCCGGGATCGGCCAGCATCATCCGGCGCAGCACCTCCAGCGCCTGCGCGAGCTTCTCCACCTCGTCCACCAACCGCGGATCGAGGATCTCGTCGTCGCGGACCAGCGTCAGCGATCGCCGCGCGAGCACCCGGATGTTGCGCATCGCGTTGTCGATCGGATCCGCCGTGGCGCTCAGCCGCGCGAGGCGCTCGCGCGAGTTCCAGTACAGCGGCGAGACCCGGCTGATCTCCCGACCACCGATCAGGTTGGACCGGAGCCCGTCGATCGACGACTGGGTGTCGCGGGCCTTCTGCAGCGCCCTGACGATCGGTTCCGGATCGTTCTCGACCAGCCCGTCCGCCACCAGCTGCAGCACCTCCCCCGCGGTGCCGAGGATCGCGGCGGCGTTCTGCCGCGCCCGCAGCACCGGATGGGTCGGCACGAACGCGACGACCAGGATCCCGACGAGGCCGCCGATGAGGGCGTCGATCATCCGGTCGGGCCCGCCGCCACGTTCGGGCGGGATGAGCGTCGCGACCAGGACCGCGGAAGTCCCCGCCTGCATGGAGATGATCGGCCCGCCGTCGAGGAAGATCGCCGTCGACATGGCCAGCAACACCACCAGCACGATCTGCCAGGCGCCGGTACCGATCTGCGAGATCAACAGGTCGCCGATCCCGATGCCGACGGTGACACCCACGAGCAGCTCCACCGACCGACGCAGCCTCGCCGCGAGGGAGATCCCCAACGAGATGACGGCCGCGATGGGCGCGAAGAACGGATCCGGGTGGTGGATCAGGTCATTGGCGATCCACCAGGAGAGTCCGGCCGCGAGCGCGCACTGCAGGACGGGCAAGGCGGACCCACGCAGCCGTGTGACCGAGGCCTTCAGTCTCGCGCGGCCCCGGTCGGCAGTGAATCGGTGAGTGCTAGCCGAGGCCAAGTGCTTCGGCGGCGCGGGGGTCGCAGTCCTCGAGCAGGTCCAGGCAACGGGCGTACTCGTCGGACTCACCGATGGCGTTGGCGGCCTTGGCCAGTGCCGCGACGCAACGCAGGAACCCGCGGTTGGGCTCGTGGCTGTACGGCACCGGGCCGAAACCCTTCCAGCCGTTGCGTCGCAGCTGATCGAGGCCGCGGTGGTAGCCGGTGCGCGCGTACGCGTAGGCGGTGATCGTCTGGTCGTCGGCCAGCGCGGCCTCGGCCAGGTAGGCCCACGCGATGGAGGCGGTCGGATGGTCGGCCGCGACCTGCTTGGGATCCGCCTTGTTGAGGAGTTCGGACTCCGCGTCGTCGTCGCCGGGCAGCAGGGTGGGCTGGGGGCCGAGCAGGTCACCGAAAGAGGTCATGGCGACCATTGTGCCCCGGCCACCGATCGCTCGATAGGCTGCCCACAGTCACGATCAGGAATGTCGAACGAGAGGGCGGACGTGTCGGACCCCAAGAACCCGGACCCCAAGGATTCTGCCGCCCATAGCGCGGATCCCGGCAGCGACCGGGCGGCGACAGGCACGGACGCGACGGACACCGGGAAGGAGGCGGTGACGACGGCAGACGAAAAGGACGCCGCCACCCCGGAGTCCACCGAGCCCGAGACCTCCGCGACCGGTCGAGATGTCGCCGCCGAGGAAGCCGAGGTGACCGCGGCGGACAAGGACGAGGATGCCGCCGCCGAGACGGCCGACGCCGAGACCGAGACCGAGACCGAGACCGAGACGCCGGATAGCGGAGCGGCCGACACCGACGCACCCGCGCAGGCGCCCGCATCCGATGCGGCAGAGGAGACCGAAGACGCCGAGGAACCCGCGTCCACCGACGCCCCGGCCGAACCCGAGGGCGAGGACGCCCCGGCAGGCTCCGAGACCGCCGCCGAGGACGCGCCGGCCGAGCCCGAGCCCGAACTCGACGACACCGACACCGACACCGAGGAGCCGGCCGCGGTCACCGTCCCGGTCGACCGGTCCGGAGCGGCATGGAAGCCGCAGGCACCGACGGCCGCACCGCGCAAGGTCGCGCCCGGACCGGCGCCCACGCCGGCCGAGGCCGGTCCCGCAGAGGCCGCCGCGGGTCAGGACGACGCCACCGTCGCGCTGCCGAAGGTCCACGCCACACCGGATCCGACCCCCGACGACATCACCGTCGCACTCCCGAAGGTCACACCGCCGCCCCCGCGGCCCGCCGCCGTGGTGCCGCCGACCCAGGTCTCCCGGCCGAAGGCCGCGCCCACCAAGGTCGGTCCCGGCAGGCCCGCGCCTGCAGTTCGGCCCGCGGGTGCCGCCCCCGCCGCGCCACGCCCGATCCCCCCGGCCGCCGCTCCCGCGAAGATCCCCGCCCCGGAGCCGGCCTCGAACGGCAAGAAGCGGTGGCCGATCGTCGTCGCCGCCGGCGCCGTGCTGGCCGCCGCAGTGGCGGGCGGGACCTACCTCTTCGCCTCGACGGTCAGCGGGAACTCGGCGGAGGATCAGGTCAAGACCGCGATCACCACCTTCGTCGACGCGATCGAGAGCGGCGACCTGGCCACGCTGCGGACCATCTCCTGCGGCGACCTGGCGGCCTACTACGCGCAGATCCCCGACGCCGAGTTCGCCGACGTGTACCGCGTGGCGGTCGACCAGAAGTCCATCCCGGTCGTCGAGAGCATCGACACGATCTCCATCACCGACGACACCGCGATCGCCCAGGCCACCGTCCACACCGGCGCGACCCCGAACGAGAGCTCGGCGCGCTCGTTCAACCTGCAGCGCGACGGCGATGCCTGGAAGGTCTGCTGACCCACCCCGATACGACGAAAGTGCAGCTACCGGAGCACCGGCCGTGAGGCCGGGTCGGTAGCTGCACTTTCGGCGAGAGAACCTAGCTGCCGGAGACGGACCGTCCCGCGGACTTGAGGTCGTTGCAGGCCTCGATGACGCGGGCGGTCATGCCGGCCTCGGCCTTCTTGAGGTAGCTGCGCGGGTCGTAGACCTTCTTGTTGCCGACCTCGCCGTCGATCTTGAGCACGCCGTCGTAGTTGGTGAAGAAGTGGCCGGCGATCGGACGCGAGAACGCGTACTGGGTGTCGGTGTCGACGTTCATCTTCACCACACCGAAGTTCAGCGAATCCTCGATCTCGGACTTGAGCGAACCCGAGCCGCCGTGGAAGACGAAGTCGAACGGCTGCGAACCCGCGGCGAGACCGAGCTTCGCGGCCGCGACCTTCTGGCCCTCCTCGAGCACCGCGGGCTTGAGCTTGACGTTGCCCGGCTTGTAGACGCCGTGCACGTTGCCGAAGGTGGCGGCCAGCAGGTACTTGCCGTTCTCGCCGACGCCGAGCGCGTCGACGGTCTTCTCGAAGTCCTCACTGGAGGTGTACAGCTTGTCGTTGATCTCGGCCTCGACGCCGTCTTCTTCGCCGCCGACGACGCCGATCTCCACCTCGAGGATGATGTTCGCGGCCGCCGAGAGCTTGAGCAGCTCCTTGGCGATCTCCAGGTTCTCGTCGATCGGGATGGCCGAGCCGTCCCACATGTGCGACTGGAACAGCGGGTTCTGCCCGGCGTTCACGCGCTCCTGCGAGATTGCGAGCAGCGGGCGGACGAAGCCGTCGAGCTTGTCCTTGGGGCAGTGGTCGGTGTGCAGTGCGATCGTGACGTCGTACTTCGCGGCGATGACGTGCGCGAACTCGGCGAGCGCGACGGCGCCGGTGACCATGTCCTTGACGCCGAGGCCGGAACCGAACTCCGCGCCTCCGGTCGAGAACTGGATGATGCCGTCACTGCCCGCGTCCGCGAAGCCCTTGATCGCGGCGTTGATGGTCTCCGAGGAGGTGCAGTTGATGGCGGGGAAGGCAAAGGAGTGCTCCTTGGCCCGACCGAGCATCTCGGCGTAGACCTCGGGAGTTGCGATAGGCACGGAAGCTGTCCTCCATAGAGAGTCGAGGGGCGCGGCCCGGTGGTGTCGGGGCGCCGGGGATACATGCAGTATTGCAAACGCTGCGGCGCGTCTCGTCCGACTCCTGATCCTCACCGCCCCTCGACGACCTCACGGTTGCCGCCGCGACGACGTGCGTTCCTTCGCTTCACACCTCGCCGCCGGGCACGGGCGGGCAGCCGGACTCCCATCGCCGGTACTCTGGGCCGCGTGATTGTGGAGGCAGCCTCGGAGTCCGTGACCAATTTGGCGTTGTTGCCGGGCTTCCTGGACCCGGTCAACCTATTGAATTCCTTCGGGACGTGGATGCTCGTCGGTCTGCTGCTGGTGGTCTTCATCGAGTCCGGCCTGCTGTTTCCCCTGCTGCCGGGCGATTCACTGCTGTTCACCGCCGGCCTCATCGCGGCCTCCAAGTCCACCGAGGTGGAACCGTTCGCCCCGCTGTGGGTGCTGATGGTGACCATCCCGATCGCCGCGATCCTCGGCGACCAGGTCGGCTACTTCATCGGCGCGAAGGGCGGCGCCGCGCTGTTCAAGTCCGACGACGCGAAGTTCTTCAAGAAGGGCTACATCGACGAGTCGCACGCCTTCTTCGAGAAGCACGGTCCGATCACCATCTTCCTGGCCCGGTTCGTGCCGATCGTGCGTACCTTCGCCCCGCTGGTGGCGGGCGCGTCGAAGATGAAGTACTCGGTGTTCATCACCTACAACATCGTCGGCGGCATCGTGTGGGGCGCCGGCGTCACGCTGCTCGGCTACCTGCTCGGACAGATCGCGTTCATCCGCGACAACGTCGACCTGATCTTCCTGCTGATCGTGTTCGTCTCGGTCGTCCCGATCATCATCGAGGTCGGCAAGCGAATCCTGGCCTCCCGTCGGGACGCGGTGCCCGTGTCGGAGGTTCCCGTGACCCAAGACGACCCGACGCCGTAGGTCGATGACGCTCGCCTCCGGCAGTTTTGCGCCACTCGAAACCGCCGGGCCGGCGGTCGTGTGGCTGATCGTCCTGACGTTCGTCTTCCTCGAGTGCGCCGTCATCATCGGGCTGTTCCTGCCCGGGGACTCGCTGCTCATCACGGCCGGCATCGTCCTCGCCGGCCATTCCTCGGGGTCCGCGCACGTGTGGGCGCTGTCCGCGGGTGCCGCCGTCGCCGCGATCGCCGGTAACCAGGTCGGCTACCGGATCGGCAGGCGGACCGGCCACCACCTCGTCGCGCGCCGCGGTGGCCGCTACGTGACGGCCGAGAATCTGCACAAGGTCAACGTCCTGCTGGACCGTCACGGCTTCCTGTCGGTACTGGTGGCCCGGTGGATCCCCTTCGTGCGCACCCTGTGCCCGATGGTCGCGGGCGCGGCCTGCATGAACCACCGCTCGTACACGGTGGCCAGCAGCCTGGGGGCGCTCGCGTGGGCGCCGGTGCTGCTGCTGATCGGGTTCTACGCGGGCGAGTTCCTCGAGCGCGTGCCGTGGCTGATGCCCGCGGTGCTCGCGGTGATGGTGGCGTGCCTGCTCGTCGGCACCGTGCTGGGCATCCGGCACTACCGGCAGGAGATGGCGAAGCCCGCCGAGGACTACACCGTCGACTGACCCGTGTCACGGGCGCGGCGCGCGTTCGCGAGGATCGCGTCGTGCACGTATCGGGCGAAGCCCGGCGCCACCGAGTCCCACTCCTCGACGTCCGTCGGCTCGGAGACGTAGCTCGCCGCCACCTCGACGTGCTGATCATGACTGCAGTCGTGGAACCAGCGGGCGATGTGTGCCCGGTGTTCCTCGGCGGCGCGCATCGCGACCGGGCCCGTGGCCGGTTCGCCCGCGGCGATCGCCGCCGCGAAGGCCGCGATGTTCGCGTCGGCCTCCGACTTGATCTCGAGCCAGTCGTCCCTGGTGTAGGCCGCGGTCGGGTGCTGTTTCCCCTGCCGCCGGTCGGGGTGGTCCCACCACCGTCCGGCCGCGGACGAGTACTCGGCGAAGTGTTCCGTGCCGAAGATCTCCCACTGCTCCTCGGGCGACAGGGAGATCCCGGCCCGCCTGGCTTCGATCTCGCGCTCGACCGCGCCGAGCAGTGCCTGGGTGCGGGCCTGCCGCTGCCGCAGCAGGCGGTGCTGTCGGCGCAGGTGGTCGTCGGTGCGGGCGTTCGGGTCGGCGAGCACCGCCGCGATGTCGTCGAGCCCGAAGTCGAGGGCACGGTAGAACAGGATCCGCCGCAGCCGGTCGAGGTCGGCCGCGGAGTACCGGCGGTGGTTGGCCGCGGTGCGACCCTGCGGCGACAGGAGTCCGATCTCGTCGTAGTGGTGCAGGGTGCGCACCGAGACACCCGACATCCGCGCGACGTCGCCGACCGTGTACTGCTCCACCCGACGATCATGCGCCCTCACGCGATTCAGTGTTTCCGCTGCTGCGCCGTCGCCCGGGCGTGGGCCTCGGCGAGCAGCGCCCTGGCCAGTGCGGCGGTCGCCGCGCCGGGGTTCAGGATCGAGACCCACGCCTGCGACGCGTACACCGGGTGCGGCAGCAGCCGGTCCAGGGCGCCGTAGTCGATGCCGTCGCCGTGTTCCGCGTGCGCGGCGGGCGAGTGTCCGACGAGGTCGCGGAAGCGATCGCGGCCGACCGAGATGTTGAGCCGGAACACCCCGGGCCGGTTCAGGTTCGACGCCGTGTCGAATCCGTCGTAGTCCGTCGTCACGATGGTGGCGAAGGGGAACCGCCGGTCGGCGGGGAGGTCGCCGTCCGGGTCGTAGGAGAAGAACGTGTCGCCCCACGCCGCTTCCGGTGCCCCGGTCGCCCGGCTCGCGGTGAGCACGTGCACTCCGGCCATCCCGGCCACCAGCTCGATGATGTCCGCCGCGCCCATCGCCGCGTCGATGGATGCGCCTTCCCCTGCTGCCTCGGTCGTCATGCGGGCAACGCTAGGACCTCACGTAACGTGAGGTGCAAGGTCGCTGGGCTAGCGTCGGCGCGCGATGCCCGCTACCCGCGTTTTTGCGTTGAATGCGGCCTTTATCGCGCGATCCGCCATCGATCCGTCGGGGGGCAGCATCTTGATCTGGCGGGCGAACTCCATCTGGTCGTAGCGCACCGTGTTGGTGACGACCTTCCCGTCCGCGATGACGAAGTGTTCGATGCCCTCGAAGTCGATTCGCCGCCCGGTGCCGGCGATGCCGACGAAGGTGCCGACGTGACGACCGGTCAAATGCCAGTGGACGAAGACGTCGTCCCCGGCCCCGGCGATCGACAAGATCTCCATGGCGAAGTCGGCCACGGCGGCGAAGGCCTGCTCGAAGTAGGCGGCGATCTCGGTGGTTCCACGACATGTCCCGGTCGGGAAGTGCACGACGGAGTCGGCCGCCCACCAGCGACTGCGCAGGCTGTCGAGGTCCTTGGCGTTGAGGCGGTCGACGGCCCACCGGACGAGTTCCGCGTTGGAGACGTCCCTCGGCGGGGTGGTAGCGGTCGAAGTGTGGCTGAGGTCCTCCGGTTGGACGTCGTCGGCCGGTGACCGGGGACAAATCCCGCACGGTCGCCGGGCTCCGGCGTACCTTCACAGGACACGGGCGCCCCGCAGGACGAGAGGAAGGACGGCGATCATGTCCGAGTTCCCTCCGATCGCCGACTATGCATTCCTGTCCGACTGCCAGACCTCAGCCCTGGTCGCGCCGGACGGCTCGGTGGAGTGGCTGTGCGTTCCCCGCCCCGACGCGCCGAGCGTGTTCGGCGCGCTCCTGGACCGGGCGGCCGGATCGTTCCAGTTCGGCCCGACGCACGCCCAGGTGCCCTCACAGCGCCGATACCTACCGGGCTCGATGGTCCTCGAGACGACCTGGTGCCTACCGACCGGAACGCTGGTCGTCCGCGACGCACTGGTCATGGGTCCGTGGAACGGCACCACCCGCTCGGACGAGTATCGGCGGCCGCCCGGCGACCACGTCGCTCAGGACATGCTGGTGCGTACCGCGGCGTGCATCGAGGGCAGCGTCGAGATCACCGTCAGCTGCATGCCGCTCTTCGAATACGGCCGGACGACCGGCGCGTGGACCTACACGGGCGAGGGCTACGAGAGCGCCACCTGCACCGCGGGCGAACTCGCGTTGACGCTGACGAGCAACCTCCGGCTCACCTTCGGCGCGGCGAGGGCGGGAGCCAGGACCGAATTGTCCGCGGGAGAAACCGCTTTCGTCGCCCTCTGCTGGGACGGACACTCCGTCGCGGGTGTCGACGAGGCCACCGAACTCCTGGACAGCACCGACCGGATATGGCGCGACTGGCTCAGGAAGGGCAACTTTCCCGACCACCGGTGGCGGCCGTACCTCGAGCGCAGCGCACTCACCCTCAAGGGGCTGACCTACGCCCCATCCGGCGCCCTGATGGCCGCCGCGACCACCTCGCTTCCGGAAACGCCTGGCGGCGAACGGAACTGGGACTACCGATACACCTGGGTGCGGGACTCGGCCTTCATGCTCCGAGCCCTGTTCGAGCTCGGCTACGACTGGGTGGCCTTCGAGTACTTCGCGTTCCTGATCGACGCGGTGGCCGGCGGACCGCTCCAGATCATGTACGGCCTGGGCGGCGAACGAGACCTGACCGAGCGCACCCTCGACCACCTGGCCGGCTACGACGGCGCCCGCCCGGTCCGCGTCGGCAACGGCGCCTGGAACCAGCGCCAGCACGACATGTGGGGAATGCTGATCGAATCGGTCGCGACCCACGTCAGGCATGCCAGCCAGCTCGGTCCTCCCGCGTGGGCACTGGTCACCCAGCTCGTCGATGGCGCCATCGACGTCTACCCCAAGCCCGATCGGGGGATCTGGGAGGTGCGCGGCGAACCCCGCCACTTCACGGCCTCGAAGCTCATGTGCTGGGTGGCGGCCGACCGCGGCGCGATCATGGCCGCCGATCGCGGCCAGGCCGAGCTCGCGCAGAAGTGGCGGCGGGCGGCCGACGAGATCCACGCCGACGTCTGCGCCAACGGGGTCGACGACCGCGGCGTCTTCGTCCAGCACTACGAGACCACTTCGCTCGACGCCGCCACGCTGCTCATCCCGATCATGGGTTTCCTTCCCCCGGAGGACGATCGGGTTCGCGCGACGGTGCTGGCGATCGCCGACGAGCTGACCGCAGGCGGGCTCGTCCTGCGCTACCGGACGGAGGAGACCGACGACGGCCTCTCGGGCGAGGAAGGCACGTTCACCATCTGCTCGTTCTGGTTGGTCTCGGCCCTCGCCCTGATCGGCGAGGTGGACCGGGCGCGGATGCTCTGCGAGAAGCTGCTCTCGTTCGCCAGCCCCCTGCACCTCTATGCCGAGGAGATCGAGTCCTCCAGCGGACGGCATCTGGGCAACTTCCCGCAGGCGTTCACCCACCTCGCGCTCATCGACGCCGTCACCAGCGTGATCAAGGCCGGGGGCTGACGCCGACCGCATCCCGGTCGACGGACCGCCGGGTCGGCCACCAGAAGGGCCTGCCCTCGAGCGCGGAGAGAGCCGGGACCAGCAGCGGCGCCATCGCGAAGGCCGCGATCACGATGCCCGCCGCCACACCGAAGCCCAGTTCCGCCAGGTTCGCGATGCCGGTGAGCATCAGCGAGGCGAAGGTGCAGGCCAGGATGATGCCCGCGGCCGCGACCGTGGGCGCGTCGTTGGTGATGGCGATCCGCGCCGCCGTCCGCGGGTCGTGGCCGCCGCGGAACTCCTCGTGCAGCCGCGCCGCGATGAGGATGTTGTAGTCCGTGCCGATCGCCACCACGAACAGGTAGAGCACGATCGGGATCGAGAAGTCGATGCCCGCGTAGCCGAGCGCGTGCAGGTACAGCAGGACCACCGCGCCCAGGGTCGCGGTGAAGGTGAGCGCGACACAGACGAGCAGGTTCAGCGGGGCGAGGATCGCGGTCAGCAGCAGGGCCAGGATCACCGCGATGATGACCGCGGCGACGGGGAACACCCGGGCGGTGTCGGCGCCGAGCTGGGCGCGCACGTCGACGAAGGTCGAGGTCTGCCCGCCGACGAGCACCTCGGCGCCGGGTACGGAACCGTGTGCGGCGTCGCGCAGCGGCCCCTCCACGAGGTCGAGGGCGGCGTTGGAGTAGGGGTCGTCCTGCAGGACCACGTTGATCATCGCCGCCGTGCCGTCCTGACTCGGCTTCGGCGGCGCGACCGACGACACGCCGGGCACCCCGGACAGCTTGGCCGCCAATGCATTCAGCGCCGCGGGGTCGAGCGGGCCGCCGGCACCGACCACGAAGACCTGCGTCGGGCTGAGGGCCCCGGCCGGGAAGGACTCGCCGAGGGTGGTGAACGCCTGCTGCGACGAGGTGCTGTCCGGCAGCTCGTCGAGGGTGTTGTACGTGGACTTGAATCCCCCCGCGAACACGGTCAGGACGATCAGCATCAGCCCGACCCCGAGCGCGACGACCAGCGGGCGCAGCGCGACGAGGGCGCCCACCCTGGCGAAGGGACTGTGCCTGCTGTCGTGCCCGGGACCCCACGGCCAGAACAGGTGTCGCCCGAGCAGCGTGAAGATCGCGGGCACCAGGGTGAGGGCGGTGACGAGCATGACCGCGACCGCGACGATCAGGCCGGGCGCCAGGGTGCTGAGCGATTCGAGCTTGGCGAGCAACAGCGCCGCGAACGCGCCGATGACGGTGAGCGCCGACGACGCGACGACCCGTCCGACGACGCCGGCCGAGGTCGCGAGGGCCTGCCCATGCGGCTCACCCCGGCGCAGGTGCTCCCTGTACCGGAACAACAGGAAGACGATGTAGTCGGTGCCGATGCCGAACAACACCACCACCAGGATCGACTGCAGCGAGGTGCTCACCTGGAAGCCGAGCAGGTCGGCGAGCAACGCGGTGAGACCGGTGACCACGCCGAGCACGACACCGATCACCACCACCGGGATCACCGCGATGATCGGGCTGCGGAAGATCAGTCCGAGCAGCGCGAGGATCAGGATCACCGTGGCCACGGTGATGATCTTCTCGGCGTCGTCGTACGCCGAGGTCGTGTCCACCTGGATCGCCGCGTTCCCGGTCAGGCCGCTGGTCAGGCCGGTGCCCTGCAGCGCGGTGTCGGCATCGGCCCGCACCGCCGACACCGCCTCGTTGACCTGGTCCTCGCCCGGCTGGCCGTCGAACGCCACCGACAGCGCCACGGTCCTGCCGTCGGGGGACAGCGACTGCGGGGTGGCCTGGACGGCCAGCACCCCGGGGATCGCCTCGCCCTGCAGCGTGGCCGCGAGGCCGGTCGCGGTGGCCTGGTCGGCCGGGTTCAGGGGCGCACCGTCGGCCCGGACGACGACGAGGCTGCCGGTGCCGCCGGACTGCGCCGGGAAGTAGGTGTTGCCCGCGTCCTGGGCCTGCACGGATTCGAAGGAGCCCGGCAGGAAGCTCTGCTGATTACCGGTCGTGTAGTCGTCGAGGCTGGGCGCGAGGACGATGACGGCCGCCGCTGCTATCACCCAGAGGCAGACCACGCGCCACGGATGCGCGATGACGGTGCGGGCGATGCTGTGGAACATCGTTGTGCCTGCTCACGTTGTACGCCGGGTACACGACGTTTTCATGCTTGCACGCATCGATGCCCGTGACAATCCAGCGTGGCGGCCTAGATCGCTCCCGACGCCACGTAGGCCGCCTCCATCAGCATCCAGCCGCCGAGCTGCACCGAGAAGTCCCGCTCGGCGATGTCGGACGACCGCACGGTGCCACCGGTGAAGGTGGCGATCCCGTCGCCGAGTCCGGGCAGGTGGGCCGGGGTCGTCCAGTCGCGCCCGAACAGGGGCAGCCCCTCGACCTGGAGCCGGTTCTCCCACGCGGCCTCGGCGGAGTCGAGCACGATCTGCGCCGCGGTCCGGCGGGCCCGCACGTCCTCCGCCTGCTCACCCGGCAGCTCCACCGCCACCAACGCCAGGTAGCGCGCGAGGATCCCGTTGAACAGTCCGCCGTCCCCACCCCCGCCGCCGACGATCAGACCGTCCTCGGCGAGACGCTTGTCGATCGCCTCGACCAGTGCGTGCACCCGGTGCCGGTGTCGGGGCGCCCCGAGGCGCACGGCCAGTTCGGTCTCGGCCCCCAGTGCCACACCCTGGCAGTAGCTGTAGATCTCGCGGTCCAGCACGCCGGGCGAGTCGGCGCCGTCGGTCCGGATGCCGTCGAACATCAGTCCGGTGAACGGGTCCCGGAGTTTCTCGTCCATCCAATCCGCGATGGCCTGCGCCCGCCACAGTCGTCCGGTGCGGGCCAACATGATCGCCGCGGGCCCGTTCGCGGGCGTGTTGTAGAAGTCGGACCTCTTGCACCACGGGATGCCGCCGCCCGCGGCGGGCGCCCAGGCGTCGAAGAGCTCCGATTCCAGGTCCTGGATGGCGTTGCGGTAGTCGAGGTGATGCAGCCGCTGTGCTCGCTCGAGGGCGATGCCAAGCCAGGCCATGTCGTCGTAGTAGTTGTTCGTCCATCCGGTGATGTTCCGAACCCGATGTGCCCGTGCAATTTTCGTGATGCGACGGCGTCGTTTCGGGGTGGGGTCACGCAGCGCCGCGTCCACGACGCAGTCGAGCAGGTGCGCCTGCCACCAGTAGTGCCAGCTGAAGTACAGGCGCTCTCGGCGCACCGGGGGCCAGGCCACCACCCCGAGGGCGGTGCCGGGCAGGGCCCACAACCGGCGCACGTGCCGGGAGACCATCGCTTCCTCGGCCGCGTCGGCGCGCTCCGCCCACTCATGCTGCATAACAAACGATCTTGCCTACATATGTGACGAATCGCTACCAGGCACGCCCCAGATCGGCATGCTGGCGGATCCACGCATGCATGGCGATCCCTGCCGCGACCCCCGCGTTGATGCTCCGGGTGGACCCGAACTGCGCGATCGAGACGGTCATCTCCGCCGATCGTTTCGCGTGGTCGGTGACGCCGGGGCCCTCCTGGCCGAACAACAGGATGCACTCGCGCGGCAGGCTCGCCGTCTCCAGCGGCACCGAGCCGGGCGTGTTGTCCACGGCCACGACGGCCAGGTCGCTGCGGGCCGCGTATTCGAGCAGCGTCTCCACGTCCGGGTGGTGGACGATGTGCTGGTAGCGGTCGGTCACCATGGCGCCCCGCCGATTCCAGCGGCGCCTGCCGACGATGTGTACCGAGGCCGCGGCGAAGGCGTTGGCGGTGCGGACGACGGTGCCGATGTTCGAGTCGTGCCCGAAGTTCTCGATCGCGACGTGGAACGAGTGCCGTCGGGCGTCGATGTCCGCGACGATCGCCTCACGGGTCCAGTACCGGTATGCGTCCACCACGTTGCGTCGGTCACCGAGCGCGAGCAGCTCGGGGTCGTACCGGGGATCGGTCGGCGGCGGGTCGTCGTGCTCGGTCGACCACGGCCCCACCCCGTTGGGATGCTCGCCCCACTCGGTCGGGCCGGGACCATCCTGGCTGTCGCTCACGGGGACCATTGTGCCGCGCGGCCGCGCCCACCACGACCAGCGGGAGGACGACCGTTGTGGGCGCGGCTGCCCGCCGCGCCCACAACGGCGTCACCACCGGTCAGCCCAGGAGGCCCTGGACGGAGCCGCCGAACTCGACGGAACCGGTCATAAAGTCACCCATGCCGGTGAAGAGGTTGCCGAGGTCGCCGAGTGCGGTCAACAGGGCGACGGTCTGCTCGAAATCCATCTACGTGTCCTTCAGGTTGTGCGCGGTCGCGATTCGCCGCGCGATCAATGCCGGGGCCGAGCCCGCAACGGGGTCGTGGTCACCCGGCGTCGTGCGGCAGGGACGATATGGGGGATGAGATCAAGATCACAACCCCGATGTGGTGCTCATCACAATCGGCACGGCAGTCCCGCAGCGGAGCCGATTCCAAAAGGGCGCGCCGAGCATTTCCGCGTGCACCGTTTTGGCAGCTGTGTCGCAGGTCTCACCCGCACAGACTGGTCCTCATCACGCGATCTACAACGAGGTAGGGAGTATCGATGAGGCACATCGCCACGACCGGTCCCGCGGGCCCGATGCTGGACATCCGTTCCGGTTCCCCGGCGCCGTCCGCGACGAACGGCCACCCGGCGCTGCGGTTCCACCCCGCGGACCCGCGGGGTGATCACCCACTGGCGGCCACCCTCACCTGGCCGCAGGGCTCCCCGTTGCTCGCCGATCTGGTCGAGACGTTCGCCCACATGGGCCTGTGCGTGGCCGCCCACGAGCTGGCGCACGGAGTCGGCCCCGGCGTCGACGACTCGGCCAGCACGCATCGATTCACGTTCTGCCCCACCGAGTTCCCGTGGGACGGGGCCAGCGCGGATCTGGTGTCGGAGGCCTTCACCGCCGCCGCGTCGGGCGCCCTGGAGGTCGACGATTTCCTCCGGCTCGTGGCCGCCGCCGGGCTGCCCTGGTCCGAGGTTGTCCTCGTCCGTGCCGCCAGCCGGTACGTGCGACAGGTGGGACTGGAGCTGTCCGAGTCCACGATCACCGACATCCTCGCGACTCAGCCCGCCTTCGTGCGCGCCCTCGTCGCCCTGTTCCGCGCGCGATTCGCCCCGGGTCTCGACGATCGGGACGAACGCGTCGCGGCCGCCGAGGCGGCGCTCGCGCGCAGCGTCGAGGCGACCTCCACCCTCGACGAGGACCGGTTGCTGCGGAGCATGTGGTCCTTCGTCTCCGCGACCCTGCGCACCAATTGGTTCCAGCACGGACACCGGCCGGGCGGTCCGGTGGCGTTCAAGATCGACCCGTCGCGGGTGAGTCCGCAGGCAGCTGTCGTGCCCCACCGCGAGATCTTCGTGCACGCGCCGAACGTCGAGGGCAGCCACCTGCGCGGCGGCCCGATCTCCCGAGGCGGGCTGCGCTGGTCCGACCGCCGGGACGACTTCCGGACCGAGGTCCTGGGACTGATGAAGACGCAGATCGTGAAGAACTCGCTGATCGTGCCGATGGGCGCCAAGGGCGCCTTCGTGGTCCGCGGCGCATCGGACCCGACGCAGGAGCAGGTCCGCCGCGCCTACTCCGACTTCATCGGCGCGCTGCTCGACGTGACCGACAACATCGTCGACGGGGCCACCGTGCACCCGCCGGACACCGTGATCTACGACGGGTCCGACCCCTATCTGGTGGTTGCCGCCGACAAGGGGACCGCTCGGTTCTCGGACCTCGCCAACGGCATCGCGGCCGCCCGTGGATTCTGGCTCGGGGACGCCTTCGCCTCCGGCGGATCGGCCGGCTACGACCACAAGGAGATGGGCATCACCGCGCGCGGGGCGTGGGGCTCGGTCCGCAGGCACCTCGCGGAGATCGGGCTCGACATCGACACCGACCCCTTCACCGTCGTCGGGATCGGCGACATGTCCGGCGACGTGTTCGGCAACGGGATGCTGCTCTCGCCGCAGATCCGCCTGATCGGCGCCTTCGACCACCGTCACGTCTTCCTTGACCCCGACCCGGATCCCGTCACGTCGCACCACGAGCGCGAACGCCTTTCCGGGCTCGCGCGCAGCAGCTGGGACGACTACGACCGCTCGGCGATCTCGCCGGGCGGCGGCGTGTGGCCGCGGACCGCGAAGTCGGTGCCGCTGTCGCCGCAGGCGCGCAGGCGACTGGGCGTCGAGGCGGCCGAGTTGCCGCCACACGAGGTGATCAAGGCCCTGCTGCGCGCCGAGGTCGACCTGTTGTGGAACGGCGGCATCGGCACCTACGTCAAGGCCTCCACCGACACCCACGCCGAGGCCGCCGATCCGGCCAACGACGCCGTCCGCGTCGACGCCGACACGCTGCACTGCCGGTCCGTCGGCGAGGGCGGCAATCTCGGGTTCACCCAGCGCGCCCGGGTGGAGTTCGCGCTCGCGGGCGGCAAGATCAATGCCGACTTCATCGACAACGCGGCCGGCGTGGCGACCTCGGACCGCGAGGTCAACCTCAAGATCGCGCTCGACGCCGCGGTCCGCTCCGGCGACCTGGCCACCGACGATCGCGACCGGCTACTGGCCGACATGGAGGAGGACATCGCCGCGGCGGTGCTCGCCGACTGCGACCGGCAGACGCTGGCCATCAGCCTCGCCGAGGTCCATGCGCCGTTCCTGCTCAGCCGCCACGAGCGGTTGATCGAGAACCTCGAGGAGGCCACCGGGATGAGCCGCGCCGCGGAGGTGCTGCCCTCGGCGGGCGAACTCGCGGCCAGGCAACGGGCGGGGGCGGGCCTGGTGCGGCCCGAGATCGCGGTCCTGCTGGCGATGTCGAAGAACCTGGTGCGCAGCGAGCTCCTCGCGTCCTCCGCCATCGACGATCCGGTGTTCGCCGACGTCCTGCTGGAGTACTTTCCCGCGCGGCTCCACGACCGCGTCGGCTCCGAGCTACGCGGGCACCGGGTGGCCCGCGAGATCGTCGCGGTCGTCCTGGCGAACGAGATCATCGACCGCGTCGGGCCCGGATTCATCCACCGCCTCGAGGAACGACTCGGGGTCAGCACGCCGGAGATCGTCGTCGCGTACTCGGTGGTGCGCGCCGTCTTCGACATCGACCGACTGTGGGCGCAGGCCCTGTCGCTGCCGGGAACCAGCCAGCGGACGCGACTCGCCCTGCTGTTCGGCATCCACGACCTGATCGAGCGGGCGACGTCCTGGCTGCTCCGCCACCGGAACCCGGCCGCCGATCCGCGCGCCGAGATCGCATGCCTCACACCGATGGTCGCCGGCCTCACCGACGGGCTTCCGCGACTGACCGGCCGGCTCGACCATGACCTCGACACGCTGCGGGTGCTCTCGCAAGCACTCGCCCTCGGGGAGACCGCGCAGGGCGCCGGCCTCCCGATCACCCAGATCGGGCAGGCATACCGCGAGATCGGGCGGGAGTTCGGGCTGGACTGGGTGGCCGAGGCGACCCAGGCCGGCGCGGGCGCGGGGTACTGGGAGACCATGGCCGCCGCCGTCATCGAGGACGAGCTGCACGAGGGCTGGCATGCACTGGCCGCCGTCGTGCTGCGTGACGCCGACCCGGACACCGAGGCCGAGGCGGCCATCGCCCGGTGGCGGTCCGGGAATCCGACCAGTTCCGCCCGCCTCGCAGACCTCATCGGCGACCTGCGGCGCACCGGGGCGGTCGACAGCTCGCGCGGCTGCGTGGTCAACGCCGAACTCGCCCTCGCCGTGCGCGGGTAGGGCGTCAGCGCTGGCGGGAGATGATCGCGAGCAGCAGCTCGGCGCGCACGCGGGCGACGTCCATGTCGCAGCCGAGGATGGCCTCGATGCGTGCGATCCGGCTGCGCAGGGTGTGCCGGTGCACGCCGATCGTGGCGGCGGCGGATTCCCAGTGCCCGTTGGCCTCCAGGTAGGCGCGCAGGGAGGCGAGCAGCTCGGTGCCCTGGCGCTTGTCATGGTCGGCCAGCGGCGTGATCATGGTGTCCGCCACGGCATCGAGCACCCGCCGCGATTCCGGGAAGGTCAGCAGCGCGCTACCGGCGAGCGTCGCGAATTCGACGGGGCGAGAGCCGAACTCGGCTGCCGACGCCGTCAACCGGGACTGCTCCACCGCCGCGACCACGTCGTCCACCGAGTGGGCTGCGCTCAGGCCCACCCGCAGCGCCCGCAGCTCGGGTCGGCCGAGACCGTCCAGCAACCTGCGCGCGAATTCGGCGTCGTCGGTTCCCCGCAGCAGGACGGTCAGGCGGGAGTCGTCGCGGCGGGCGAACAGCTGCCGGGCGGCGCCGCTCATCTGCTCGTCCACAGCCGACTCGACCCTCGAGACGGCATCCCCGGACTCGCACAGCACGGTCATGGCTCGCAGCTGACCGCGGTCGTCGCAGGCCTGACCGACCTGGTCGCGGGCCGGTCCCAGATCCAGGTCGGTGGACAACAGCAGGCCGAGCGACTCGCTGTTGAGCCGATTCTGTGCGGACCTCAGGCGTCGCGGCTTCTCGAAATCCAAGGCGAGCAGGGAGTTCGCGTGTCCGAGCAGGATCTGGTCGACGTGACTGAGCTGTGCCGGGCTCACCGCCGCCAGATAGCCGTGGACGACGTTGCCGACGCTGATCGTCTGCACGGCGACCGACGCGCCTGCGCTACCGAGGGCCACACTGCTCACGGCCGACCCCGACCCGCTCGCGGCGAGTGCCGCGACCTCGGCCAGCACCTCGGGGGCCACCGTGGACGGATGGGTGTCGATCACCCGCGCAGCGGTGTCCAGAAGGACCACCGTCGCCGACGACGCGACCGCCAGTTCGCGGATCGTCGCGCTCGGGCCGCCCTGGATCGCGGCGCGGGTCATCTTCGGCTGCGCCCGCGACGCACGCAGCACCGCCTCGTACTCCCGCTCGGCGAGCCGACCCATCACCTTCTTGGCGACCGCGGCGAACGGCGTCGGCAGCGGCACCTCGAACAGCGGCAGGGCGGCCTCCTCCGCCGCCGCGATCAGACCTTCCGGCACCGACGCATAGGACAGACCGGTTCCGAAACCGATTGCCGCGACCCCACATTCGTCGAGCTCACGCACGTACCGGAGGCACTCGGCAGCGCCATGCGGCACCCCGATGCCGGTGGTCAGGACCAGCTCGCCGCCGGAGAGCCAGGGCGACGGATCGCTCAGCTCCGTGGTCAGCACGAACGTGACGTCGCGACCGAGGCCGGCCGCCCCCGCCCTGAGCTCGAGGGCCAGCTCCGGCTGCGACAACAACCAACGAACGGGAAGGTTCATCCGACACTCCATTGCCCAGTCAACTTCGATCACGCGGTTCCGGAGTCGCTCCGCGGGCTCCGCTCGGCAGGCCGTGCGCCGATCCGGCGAACGATCGACCCTCGTATCCGCCATTTTGGCAGATGACGCGGCCTGTGAGGCGGAGCACATTGTAAGTGCTGAACAGGGCGAGGCCGAAGCGGCCGGGCACACCCGATGGAGAGGACCGACCACCATGACGACGACCGAGCGTCTGAAGAACTACATCGACGGCGCGTTCGTGGACTCCGCGTCCAGCGAGGTGATCGACCTGATCAACCCCGTCGACGAAACCGTCGCCGGCCAGTCCCCCGTGTCCGCCGCGGCGGACGTCGAGGCCGCGGTCGCCGCGGCGCAGCGCGCGTTCCGGACCTGGGGCAGGACCACTCCCGGGCAGCGACAGGCGGCGCTGCTGGCGCTGGCGGATGCGGTCGAGGCGCACAGCGACGAGCTGGTCGAGGCCCAGTGCCGCAACACCGGTCAGTCGAAGGCCGTCGTCGCGGCGGAGGAAGTGAAGGCCGGGGCGGATCAGCTGCGGTTCTTCGCGGGTGCGGCGCGGCTGCTCGAGGGCAAGTCGGCCGGCGAGTACATGGAGGGATTCACCTCGTACGTTCGGCGTGAGCCGATCGGCGTCGTCGGCCAGGTGACGCCGTGGAATTACCCGCTGATGATGGCGATCTGGAAGATCGGTCCGGCGTTGGCGGCCGGGAACACGATCGTGCTCAAGCCGAGCGACACCACCCCGGAGAGCACGCTGGTGTTGGCGCGGCTGTCGCAGGGGATCCTGCCGGACGGCGTGTTCAACGTGGTTCTGGGCAACGCCCAGACCGGCGCGACGCTGGTCGAGCATCCGGCGCTGGGACTGGTGTCGATCACCGGGTCGGTGCGGGCGGGGGTCGCGGTGGCGGTCGCGGCGGCCAAGCAACTCAAGCGCGCGCACCTCGAGCTAGGCGGCAAGGCGCCGGCAGTGGTGTTCGGCGACGTCGATGTCGAGCGGGCGGCGGGCGGGATCGCCGAGGCCGCCTTCTTCAACGGCGGGCAGGACTGCACCGCCGTGACCCGGGTGCTCGTGCACGAGTCGATCCACGACGCCCTCGTCGACGCCCTCGTCCGCAAGGCGGAGACCATCCGGCCCGGCCTGCCCGACGACCCGGACGCGTTCTACGGCCCGCTCAACAACGCCGGGCATTTCGCCCGCGTCGCCGAGAAGATCGCCACGCTGCCGCCGTCCGCCAAGATCCGCACCGGGGGCACCCGCGTCGGCGACACCGGATTCTTCTTCGCGCCGACCGTCATCACCGGTGTCGAGCAGGGCGACCCCATCGTGCAGGAGGAGACCTTCGGCCCGGTGCTGACCGTGCAGGCCTTCACGGACGAGGACGAGGCCATCACCCTCGCCAACGACGTCGACTACGGCCTGGCCGCGAGCGTGTGGACCAAGGATCACGGCACCGTGCAGCGAATGTCCGCCGCGCTCGACGCCGGCGCCGTCTGGATCAACTGCCACATCCCGCTCGTGGCCGAGATGCCGCACGGCGGCTTCAAGCAGTCCGGCTACGGCAAGGACCTCTCGGCCTACGGGGTCGAGGACTACACGCGGATCAAGCACGTCATGAGCTCGCACGACTGATTCACGGCCGCACATTCACCACCGAACCACCCACCCCGAAGGACCCCTTGACATGAGCACCCTCTCCTACCGTCTCCCCCAGAAGCGCGCGCTGGTCACCGAGCTGCCCGGCCCGAAGTCCACCGAGCTGGGCGCGCGCAGGCGCGCCGCGGTCGCGGCCGGCGTCGGCTCGAGCGTGCCGGTGTACGCCGCCGACGCGGACGGCGGCGTCATCGTCGACGTGGACGGCAACTCGCTCATCGATCTCGGTGCCGGTATCGCGGTCACCAGCGTCGGCGCATCGGATCCTCGTGTCGCCCAGGCGGTTTCCGAGCAGGCTGCGCACTTCACCCACACCTGCTTCATGGTCACCCCCTACGAGAGCTACGTCCGGGTTGCCGAGGAGCTGGCGGCCCTGACGCCCGGCGACCACGAGAAGCGCACCGTGCTGTTCAACTCCGGCGCCGAGGCAGTGGAGAACGCGGTCAAGGTCGCTCGCCTGGCCACCGGCCGGATGGCCGTCGTCGCGTTCGACCACGCCTACCACGGCCGCACCAACCTCACCATGGCGCTGACCGCGAAGTCGATGCCCTACAAGACGAACTTCGGGCCCTTCGCCCCCGAGGTCTACCGGATGCCGATGTCGTACCCGTTCCGCGACGAGGCCGGCCTGACCGGCGAGCAGGCCGCCCGCCGGGCGATCACCCAGATCGAGAAGCAGATCGGCGCCGACGGTGTCGCCGCGATCATCCTCGAGCCGATCCAGGGCGAGGGCGGATTCATCGTCCCCGCACCGGGATTCCTGCCCACCCTGGTGTCGTGGGCCCGCGCCAACGGGATCGTGTTCATCGCCGACGAGGTGCAGACCGGCTTCGCCCGCACCGGCTCCTGGTTCGCCTGCGAGGACGAGCAGATCGTTCCCGACATCATCACCATGGCCAAGGGCATCGCGGGCGGCCTCCCCCTCTCGGCGATCACCGGCCGCGCCGAGCTCCTCGACGCGGTACACCCGGGCGGGCTCGGCGGCACCTACGGCGGCAACCCCATCGCCTGCGCCGCCGCGCTGGCCACCATCGAGACCATGCGCGAGCTCGACCTGCCCGCCCGCGCCCGGCAGATCGGCGAGACCGCCACCACCCGGCTGCGCGCCCTCGCCGCAGAGGTCCCCGCCATCGGCGATGTCCGCGGACGCGGCGCCATGATCGCCGTCGAACTGGTCAAGCCCGGCACCGCCCTGCCCGACGCCGACCTGACCAAGGCCATCGCCGCCAAGGCACTCGAACAGGGCGTCATCGTCCTGACCTGCGGCACCTACGGCAACGTCATCCGCCTCCTCCCGCCGCTGGTCATCGACGACGACCTGCTCGACGACGCCCTCACCGTCCTCGAACAGGCGATCCGCGCCGCCACCGCCTGACCCCGCATCTCGTCGAACAGGACCCACATGAGCAGCATCGATCGTCTCCTCGCCACCGTGCCAACCCGGCTGTGGATCGAGGGACCCGCAGATCCCGTTGAGGGAGAAACCTTTTCCGTCGTGAACCCGGCCACCGGCGAGGTCGTCGCACAGGTCGCCGATGCCGGCGGCAAGGACGCGCTCCTGGCGCTCGACGCCGCCTGCCGGGTGCAGGGCGAGTGGGCGGCGACCGCGCCGCGGCAGCGCTCGGCCATCCTGCGCCGGGCGTGGGAGCTGGTGGTCGAGCGCACCGAGGACCTGGCGCTGCTGATGACGGTCGAGATGGGCAAGACCCTGGCCGAGTCCCGAGGCGAGGTCGCGTACGGCGCCGAGTTCCTGCGCTGGTTCAGCGAGGAGGCGGTGCGGATCTCCGGCCGTTACACGAGCGCCCCGTCCGGTACCGGACGGATCCTGGTCACCAAGGAACCGGTCGGACCGTGCCTGGCGATCACCCCGTGGAACTTCCCGCTGGCCATGGGCACCCGCAAGATCGGGCCCGCCCTGGCCGCCGGCTGCACGGTGATCGTCAAGCCCGCCGAGGACACCCCGCTGACCATGCTCGCGCTCGCCGAGATCTTCGCCGAGGCGGGTCTTCCGGACGGCGTGCTCTCGGTGCTGCCTGCCTCGGACGCCGCGTCGGTCACCGGCCCTCTGCTGGCCGACCCCCGGCTCCGCAAGGTCACCTTCACCGGTTCGACCCGCGTCGGCAAGCTGCTCATCGAGCAGTCCGCCCAGCAGGTGCTGCGCACCTCGATGGAACTCGGCGGCAACGCCCCCTTCATCGTCTTCGACGACGCGGACCTCGACGACGCGGTCACCGGCGCGATGGCCGCGAAGATGCGCAACGGCGGCGAGGCCTGCACGGCCGCCAACCGGCTCCTCGTGCACAACGCGGTGCGCGAGGAGTTCACGGCCAGGCTCACCGAGCGGATCGCCGCGCTGCGCGTGGGTCCCGGCTACGAGGACGGATCCGATCTCGGACCGCTCATCAACGAGAAGCAGCGCGGCGCCGTGGCCGCCCTCGTCGCCGACGCCGTCGACGCAGGCGCCCGGGTGCGGACCGGTGGGCACGCGGTGGACGGCCCGGGCTTCTTCTACGCACCGACCGTCCTCGACGAGGTCCCCGCCGACGCGCGGATCGTGCGCGAGGAGATCTTCGGCCCCGTCGCCGCCATCACCGGCTTCGACACCGAGGCCGAGGCCATCGCCGCAGCCAACGACACCGAGTACGGGCTCGCCGCGTACTTCTACACCCGCGATCTCGACCGGGCCATGCGCGTCGCCGCGGCACTCGAGTCCGGAATGGTCGGCGTGAACCGCGGCGTCATCTCGGATCCCGCCGCTCCCTTCGGCGGCGTCAAGCAGTCCGGGCTCGGCAGCGAAGGCGGCACCGAGGGCATCGACGAGTACCTCAACACCAAGTACGTCGCGTTCACCGCCTGACTCAGTGCACGTCCACTGAGTTCGACCTAACCTGAGAGGACCGGAGGGTCACCATGCGACTTGTCGTCGGATACCTCGCCACCCCGAGCGGCGCGGACGGCGTCGCGCTCGGCATCCGCTTGGCGCGCAGCCTGAATGCACGCCTCGAACTGTGCATGGTGATCCCGCCGGACCGGACCCTGCCCGCGCGGGTACCCGCCGATCCCGGCTACGACGACGTGCTGGTCCACCAGGCCCATCAGTGGCTCGCGGAGGCACTCGCGACGGTGCCCGACGACGTGCAGGCGTCCGCCCACCTCAGCTTCCACGAGTCGTTCGCGCAGGGCCTGCTCGACGAGGTGAACCGGCTGCAGGCGCACGCCATCGTGGTCGGCGCCTCCCATGACGGCGTCCTGGGCCGGCATGCCATCGGCACGGTGACAAGCGATCTGCTGCACAGCGCTCACGTGCCGGTGGCCCTGGCGCCGCGCGGCACCCGCCACCACGACGTCCCGCGCGTGCGGGAGGTGACCTGTGCGGTCGGTACCCGTGCGGGCGCGGCGGTGCTGCTGCGCACCGCGGTCCGCAGCTGCCTGCGGATGCAGTCCCCGCTGCGCCTGGTGTCGCTGGTCTCGATCGAGCCACACCACCACCTCCGCGGAGACGGCCGGGCCGTTCGGGAGCGTGCCGTCACCCACGCCCAGGCCGTCCTCGACGAGGCCCGCGTACAACTGCAGGGCGACGGTCTGGCCATCACCGCGCAGGTCGCCGACGGCGACTCCGTCGAGTCCGCGGTGCGCACCCTCGAATGGCATGAGGGCGACATCGTGCTCGTCGGGTCCAGCCGGCTCGCCCAGCACCATCGACTATTCCTCGGATCCACCGCGGCAAAGATGCTGCGGGTGGTTCCCGTACCCATGGTGGTCGTTCCGAACTCGGACGGCCACCCCGATGACTGACGGTCCGACCCAGGGAGCCACACCATGACAACACAACTTCCGCCAGCCCCGCCCCGGACCGGCCTCGCCGCAAAGGGATTGGCCGCCAACAAGGTCGGAACACTCTCGGGCGCGATCCTCGGGATCTCGTCGGTGGCACCCGGGTACACCCTCACGGCGAGCATCGGGCTCATCGTCGCGGCGGTGGGGCTGAAGATGCCGGCGATCTTCATCGCAGGCTTCATCCCGATGTTCCTCACCGCGTACGCCTACCGGGAACTGAACTCCGAATCCCCCGACTGCGGCGCCTCGTTCACGTGGTCGACGAAGGCCTTCGGACCCTACGTCGGCTGGATGTGCGGCTGGGGGATGGTGATCGCGACGATCATCGTGCTCTCCAACCTCGCCGCCATCGCCGTGCAGTTCTTCTATCTGTTCATCGCCAGACTGTTCGACACACCCCAGATCGCCGACCTCGCGAGCAACAAGCTGGTCAACGTCGCCACGACACTGGTCTTCCTGGCGATTGCGACGTGGGTCTCGAGCCGCGGCATCACCACCAGCGAGCGCGTCCAGTTCGTCCTGGTCGGCTTCCAGATGACCGTGCTGCTCGTGTTCGCGGTCGTCGCGTTCATGCACGTCGCGGCAGGCGACGCGCCCGCGAACCTGCACTTCAGCATGGACTGGCTGAACCCCTTCACCGGGATCACCATCGCCGCGTTCGCCGTCGGTCTCACCGGGTCGATCTTCGCCTTCTGGGGCTGGGACACCTGCCTGACCCTGGGCGAGGAGAGCAAGAACCCCAAGAAAACGCCGGGGCGGGCCGGGCTGGTGTGCGTGCTCTCCGTCCTGGTGACGTACCTGCTGATCGCCGTCTCGTCGATGATGTACGCGGGTGTCGGCGAAACCGGTGTCGGACTGGGCAATCCCGATAACGCGGAGAACGTGTTCGGCGCGTTGGCTGAGCCGGTGCTCGGCCGGTGGGGCGGTCTGGTGCTCTTCCTCGCCGTGCTGGCTTCCTCGGCCGCGAGCCTGCAGACCACGTTCATCCCCGCGGCGCGCACCATGCTCGCGATGGGGGCGTACGGCGCCTTTCCCAAGAAGCTCGCCGAGGTCCATCCGCGCTTCCTGGTGCCCTCGTACGCCGCGGTGGTCGCCGGCGTGGTGACCGCGGTGTTCTACACGGTGACGACGCTCCTCTCGGAGCGGACCCTGCTCGACACCATCGCGGCGCTCGGCATCATGATCTGCTGGTACTACGGCATCACCGCGTTCGCCTGCGTCTGGTACTTCCGCCGCCAGCTGTTCACCAGCGCCCGCAACGTCGTCTTCAAATTCCTCTTCCCGCTGCTCGGCGGCATCATGCTGCTCATCGTCTTCGTGATCTCGGTACGCGAGAGCATGAACCCGGACAACGGCAGCGGCGCCGCCATCGGCGGTCTCGGTCTGGTGTTCTACATGGGCTTCGGACTGCTCGCGCTCGGCGCGGTCCTGATGCTGGTGATGCGCGCCCGGCAACCCGCCTTCTTCCGCGGCGAGGTGCTCACCCGATCCACGCCCGCGCTCACCGACGACCTTTCGGCCGAACTCACACGAGCGGCGAAGGTCGGCTGATCCGGCCCGGCCGCCGGGTGGAGTCCCGGACGATCAGGCGCCCGTGCATCTCGCCGGCCGGTACCGGCCGGTCGAGCTGGTCGAGACGATTGACCATCATCGTAACCGCAACGCGGGCAAGCAGTTCGGGACGCAGGTCGACCGAGGTGATCGATGGAGAGGCGGATCGCGTGTGTTCCGAGTCGGACCCGCCGACGATCAGCACGTCGCCGGGCACGGCGATCCCGCGTTCGCGGACCCGCTCCAGCAGCCCGGCCGCGTGCCGGCCGGTGAGGCAGTACACCGCGTCAGGTGGGTCGCCTCGGTCGAACAGTTCGTCCGCGGCCTCGCGTCCACCGGCCTGCCCGGCGGTTTCGGCCCTGCTGGCGACGAGGGCCACCTGACCTCGCTGCGCACACCACGCGCGATACGCGGCCTCGGCGTCCAGGTTCCACGAATTGCGGTCGGTACCGGTGACGAGAGCCACCCGAACAGCCCCGGCGTCCTCGAGGTGCCGAAGCACCTCGTCGGTCATGCGCCCGGTGTCGGTGTCCAGCCAGGTGTCGTAGTCGGCATTGTCCGGGTCCCTGCCGACGGACAGGAACGGCACACGCTGATCGAGCAGCAACTCGATGAGGGGATCGTTCGCGACCGGTTCGGTGATCAGAAAACCGTCGCAGGCCAGGGCGGCAGTCGGCGACGACTCCCGCGTCGGGTCCGACACCAGCATCAGCCCGTACCCGAATTCCATGGCGGCGAGCGCCGCCGAACCGGCGAACCGCAGGAAGTAGTCGACGCCCTCCGGCAGGAAGGAGTCGAGGGTGTCGAGCGGCCGGAGCACGAGGGCCAGCACTCCGAGGCGGTTGTTCCTCAGTCCCTGTGCGAGAACGTCCGGCCGGTAGCCCAGGGACTTGGCGGCGTCGCGGACGCGCTCGCGCGTCCCGGCCGCGACGACGCCCTTACCGCTGAACGAATGTGACACCGTCGTGGCCGACACGCCGGCCAGTCGTGCCACGTCGTGGATCGTCGGTCGCGATCGCCTGTCCGCCATGAACCCAGGCTATCAAGATCACTACCTGCACCAAATCGATTTGAAGTTTCACCCCCACAGGCCTTGTCCAAATCGATTTGGGCTCGTAGTGTGACGGCCATCACGCGTTGCTGTCGGCGGTTCGGCCGACGGCCGACCTCCCGCTTCCGACGATCCGGAGAACCCATGGCACCCACGACCGCAGACCCTCGGGCGACGGCCCCCGAGATCCCGCCGTCCGCCGACCGAGCCGGGCGGGTGGAAGCCCACGGCATCGACTACATCCCAGAGACCGAGCGGCACGGTCGTGCCAGGGAGCTGTTCGCCGTCTGGGCCGCGCCCAACGTCAGCTACCTGGCCCTGGTCGTGGGCGGCGCGTTGATCCTGATGGGCCTGAGCTTCTGGCAGGCCCTGGCGGTGATCGTGATCGGCAACCTGTTCTCGATCCTCACCGGGATCGTCGCCGCCAGCGGACCCGCGTCGGGCACGCCCAGCGAGGTGGTCACCCGGGCGATCTTCGGCATCCGGGGCAATCGGGTGAACATCCTCGTGACCAGCTGGTTCATCAGCATCTGCTACCTGGCACTGAACTGGGCCGCGGCCTCCTACACCGCCTTCCGCCTGGCCGAGCGGTTCGGGATCGAGGCCACCACACCCGTCAAGGTCGTGCTGATCCTCGCGGTCGCCGCGATCACGCTGGTCATCGGCGTGTACGGGCATGCCACCATCGTGCGGCTCTACCAGCCGCTCGCAGTGGTGCTGACACTGGTCTTCGTGGTGATGGCCGGCTACGTGCTCGGCAACGCCGACTGGGGGTACCGCCCCGAGCAGTCGCTGCACGGGATCGACCTGGTGGCGACCGTGGCCGCGGGGCTCGCGATCGTGGCCTCGGCGCCGCTCTCGTACACGAACAGCGCGGACTTCGCCCGCTACCTGCCGCGCACCACGTCGCCGGTCTCGGTCGGGGCCTGGACGGCGCTCGGCGCCTTCGTCCCCAGCGTGCTGTTCACCGGGCTCGGCGCGCTCGCCGGTACCGCCCTCGACATGGCCGATCCGCAGACCGCTCTCGAGGCGATCCTGCCGTCGTGGTTCACCCCGGTCTTCCTGATCGCCGTCATCGTCGGCACCATCGCGAACAATTCCATGACCGCCTACAGCTCCGGTCTCGCCCTGCAGGCGATCGGACTCCGGCTGCGCCGATCGCGCAGCGTCCTGCTGGACGGCTCGATCGGTATCGCGATGACGATGTACGCGCTGCTCGTCTCGAACTTCCTCGATACCGTCAGCAACATGATGCAGCTCGTCGTCACGGTGATGGGCCCCGTGATGGCGGTCTACGTCGCCGACGTGCTCTGGCGCCGCAACCGCTACGACGGCCTCGGGCTCAGCAACGAGACCGCCAGCAGCCCGTACTGGTACACCGGCGGAGTCAACTGGGCCGGCACGATCGCCGTGTTCACCGGAATCGCCGCCAGCCTGCTGTGTGTCGCCGCCGAGGTCTACACCGGCCCGATCGCGCGCGCCCTCGGCGGAGTGGATCTGTCGCTGCCGGTCGGCCTCCTCCTCTCCGCCGGTCTCTACCTCGGGCTGATGAGCCGGTACGCCGCCGCCGAGGCCTCCCGATGAGCGAGCACGCGATCATCCGGCTCGACGAGACGGACCCGCGGGCACGGGGCCGCGCGCGCGGCGAGCAGCTGCGCGCCGACCTGCCCGCCGCCACCGAGCTGTACCTGCGCCTGTTTCACGCCGTCGGCGTGAGCGAGGCGATCGTCCGCGCGGACGCCCAGCGGATCGCCGACGTCGTCGATGCCTGGGACGCCCGCCTCGTCGAGGAGATCGAGGGCATCGCCGCCGGCGCCGGCCTGGACACCTGGCAGGTGGCGGCGGTCAACGCGCGCACCGAGATCCTCGCCCAGGCACTCGGGACCCGCCCCGGTGAGTGCTCCACGATCGCCCACACGCCCGCGACGGGTGCCCCGTTCGGCATCCAGACCTGGGACTGGCACGAGGAGATGGACCCGTTCTGGCATCTCCAGGACGTGCACGGCACCCGGCACAGCCACGTCGGCCTCACCGAGCACGGCATCCTGGGCAAGATCGGCATGAACAGCGCCGGGCTCGGGGTGTTCTTCAACATTCTCGGTCACCGCGACGACGCGCCCACCGGAGTGCCGATGCACCTGCTGGCCGCCGCTGTCCTCGGCAACGCCGGCACCGTCGAGGAGGCGTTGGAGCTGCTGCGATCGGCGCCGATCGCCACCTCGAGCGCGCTGACGTTGCTCGACACCGACACCGCGGTGTGCGCCGAGCTGAGCCCGAAGGGCGTTGCGGCACTGGTGCCGCGGGGCGGATTCCTCCCGCACACCAACCACTTCCTCGACGAGCGCAACACCCCATTCGAGAAGCCGGGCCTCTACGACCCCGATTCGCAGGAGAGACTGCAACTCGTCGCCTCGCGGCTGGATCGGCATTCCGCACCGACCGAGGCCGACCACCTGATCGAGTTCCTGTACTCCGATCCGGGGCAGCCCCCACTGTGCTGTGCCCCCGAACCGGGCGCACCCTTCGGTCGGCGCTGGGCGACGCTGGCGACGGTCCTGCTGGAGCCCGCGCACCGGCGCGCCCGCGTCCTCGCCGGCACGCCACTGGACGCCCGCCGCGGACCCTGGACGACGCTCGTCGCCGAGCGGGCGCCCGTCACGGTTCGCTGACCTCGGCCGATTTCGACTGCTATGAAAGGGGAAACGTGAACGCCACACCTGCCCTCGACAACGAGGTCGTCCACTACCGCGGGGGGCGGATCTTCACCGCCGCGCAACCGCAGTGGGCCCAATCGCTGGTCACCCGGGGAGGCCGGTTGGCCTACGTCGGCGACACCGCCACCGCCGACGCCACGGGCGGCATCACCCGCACGGTCGAGCTGGACGGCGCCCTCGTGCTCCCCGGCTTCGTCGACGCGCACACGCACCTGGTGTCGATGGGCATGTCCCTGCAACAGGTGGACCTCTTCGACGCCGTCGACCTGGCCGACCTGCAGGACCGGATCGGCGCGGCCGCGCAGGCCGACCCGACGGCACCGCGCATCCTCGGCCGGAGCTGGCTGTTCGCCCCGCTGGCCGGACGGAGCCCGGACCGGCACATGCTGGACGAGGTGGTGCCCGACCGGCCCGTGTACCTCACCTCCAACGACGTGCACTCGGCCTGGGTCAATACCGCGGCGCTGCGCGAGCTGGGCATCGACGCCCACACACCGGACCCGATCGGCGGCCGGATCGAACGCGATCCCGAATCCGGCGAGGCCACCGGAATGCTCTACGAGAACGCGGCATTGGGCCTGATGCGGTCGTTCCTCGAACAGACGGTGACCGACCGGCAGCGCGACCGCGCGCTCGCCGCGACGTTCGAGCACTACCTGGCCGCGGGCGTCACCGGCGCGGTCGACATGGGCCTCGGCGAGGAGGAGCTGGCCACCCTCGAGCGGGCGCTCGACGCCCGGGGCGGCACGCTGCCGTTGCGGGTGGCCGGACACTGGGTGGTCGACCGGACCTCGTCGCCGGCCGACGACCTCGCGCAGGTGCACACGGCCGCGGAACTGAGCCTCCGGTTGCAGGGTCCGTGGTTGCGCGTCACCGGCATCAAGATCTTCGTCGACGGCGTCATCGACAGCTGTACCGCCGCGATGAAGGAACCGTTCGCCGACGGCAGTCACCCGGATCCGATCTGGGACCTGCAATCGCTCGCGCCGGTCGTCGCGGCCGCCGACGCCGCCGGACTACAGGTGGCGATGCACGCGATCGGTGACGAGGCCTCCGACATCGCGCTGTCCGCGCTCGAGCACGCGATCGAGGTCAATGGGGTGCTCGACCGCCGCCATCGCATCGAACACCTGGAAACGGTGACCGAGGCCAACGTGCGGCGGCTGGCCCGACTGGGCGTCGTCGCCTCGATGCAGCCGGTGCACGCGGACCCGGCCATCCAAGACAACTGGCGGGCCATGCTCGGCGACCACCGCGTCGAGCGCGGCTATCCCTGGCCCGAGATCACCAGTGCCGGTGCGACTCTCGCGTTCGGCTCGGACGCACCGACCGCGCCGTACCCGCCCCTGCCCAACATGTACATCGCGACCACCCGCAGGTCGGCAACCGCCCCCGACCTCGAACCGAACCTCCCGGACTACGCGTTGCCACTCGCGGACGCGCTCGCGCACGCCACCCGCGATGCCGCCTACTCGTGCCGATGGGAGGGGCTGACGGGACAACTCGTCACCGGCAAGGCGGCCGACTTCGTCGTTCTCGACGAAGATCCGTTCACCGCCGGCAACGACTCCCTGCTGAGAGCGCAGGTGCGCACGACGGTCGTCGGCGGATGTGAACGCTAGGCGCTACCCGACGACGCCTCGGCACGCAGCCCGGCGATGAGCACGCGCAGGCCGAACTCGAAGGCGTCGTCGGCACGATTCGGCGCGCCGCCCGCCGCCGCGAGCGCCGCCCGCATCGGCTCGTTCGCGCGCGGGGTGCTCGCCCACACCTCTCGGGGCGCAGCCAGATCCAGCGCCGAACCGAGCACGAAACTGTCGAGCGCGGTGATGGCGTGTAGCACCTCGGCCGGGGAGAATCCGCCCGCGGTGAAGGCCGTCGCCAGCGCGTTGTACATCCCGAAGGCGACGTCGGTCTGCACCGTGTGCGCGGTGAGCAGCGGGATCAGACGGGGGTGCTTCGAGTAGCTGAGCCGGTACTCCCGAGCCAGCGACGCCACGGTGTCGATCCAGCCGTTGGGGGCAGCGCCGTGCTCGTCGAGACGGATCGATGCCATCGCCTGGGCCCGCATCAACTCGATGATCTCGGCGCGGCCCGAGACGTGGTTGTACAGCGACGAGGGCCGCACATTCAGGCGCTCGGCCAGCCCCGGCATCGTGAAATCGCCTGCGGCATCGACCATCTTCAGCGCCGCATCGACGATGATCTGCGCCGACAGCAGGCGCCGCGGCGGGCGCGGCATCCGTCCTCCTTCTCCGGCCGCGTGTGGCCGATTGCACCGTCCCCCTTGTCACCGGGGCAGGAAACCACCATACTTAACGAATCCCATTCGTTTTAACCCCGGATCACACCCAGGACACCGATGTTGACCATCACCGCACTCACACCCCCGAACTCCCCCGCCCGCGTGCAGGAGCCCTCCCGCCCGCCCTTGCGCGTGGCCCTCGTCCAGCACCGCTGGAATGAGGACGAAGACGCGCTGCGCGCCGAACTGCAGGGCGGCATCGCCGAGGCCGCCCGCCACGGCGCGCGGGTGGTGTTCCTGCCCGAGCTGACGCTGAGCCGCTATCCGGCCTTCACCCCGGGCGGCGACAGCCCGGGTGATCACGCCGAGGACCTGCTCACCGGGCCGACCTTCGCCTTTGCCGCGCAGGCGGCCGCCGAGCACGGCGTGCTGGTGCACGCCTCGCTCTACGAGCGCAGTAGCGAGGAGAACGGCACCCGCTACACCGACGGACTGGGCTTCAACACGGCGATCCTCGTCGCGCCGAGCGGCGAACTCGTCGCCCGCACCCGCAAGCTGCACATCCCGGTGACCGCCGGATACTACGAGGACACCTACTTCCGCGGCGGCCCGGCGACCGACGAGGCGTACGCCGTCCACGCCCCCGAACAGCTCGACGGCACCCGCATCGGCATGCCGACCTGCTGGGACGAGTGGTTCCCCGAGGTCGCGCGGATGTACTCGCTGCGCGGCGCGGAAATCATCGTCTACCCCACCGCCATCGGCTCAGAACCTGATCACCCGGACTTCGACACCCAGCCGTTGTGGCAGCAGGTGATCGTCGGCAACGGCATCGCCAACGGCACCTTCATGGTGGCCCCCAACCGATACGGCGACGAGGGCCTGATCACCTTCTACGGCTCCTCGTTCATCTCCGACCCGTACGGCCGGATCCTGGTACAGGCACCCCGCGACGAGTCGGCGGTCCTGGTGGCCGACCTGGACCTCGACCAGCGCGGCGACTGGCTGACCCTGTTCCCGTTCCTCGCCACCCGGCGCCCGGACACCTACGGCCGCCTCACCGCGCCGGTCGAGACCGCCCACCCGCTGGGGAGGTCGTGATGGGCTGGCGGATGCCCGCGGAGCGGGAGCCACACGCGCGCACCTGGATGGCGTACCCGAGCGAGGGCTACTCGCTCGGCGATACCGCCGAGGAACACCACGAGGCACGGTCGGCCTGGGCCGCGGTCGCGAACGCGGTCGCCGAGTTCGAGCCGGTCACGGTGGTCGTCGACCCGGCCGAGGTGGCCGCGGCCACGCGGTACCTGAGCGGGGCCGTCGAGATCGTCGAGGCACCACTGAACGACGCCTGGATGCGCGACATCGGTCCGACCTTCGTCGTCTCGGACGACGGCCGCGTCGGCGGGGTGAACTGGGTCTTCAACGGCTGGGGCGGCCAGGACTGGGCCCGCTGGGACCGGGACTCGAAGATCGGCGCGTTCGTCGCGGACCGGGCAGGCGTGGAGCTGATCGACTCACCGCTGGTGAACGAGGGCGGCGGCATCCAGGTCGACGGCGAGGGGACCGTGCTGGTCACCGAGACCGTGCAGCTGGACCCCGGCCGCAACCCCGGCCTGACCAAGGCCGACGTCGAGGCGGAACTCGCCCGCACCATCGGCGCCACCACGGTGATCTGGCTGCCGCGCGGGCTCACCCGCGACCACGAGCGTTACGGCACCCGGGGTCACGTCGACATCGTCGCCGCGATCGCGTCACCCGGCGTCCTGCTGGTGCACGACCAGCGCTCGCCGCAGCACCCCGACCATGCGGTCAGCCGCGAGATCGTCGAGCTTCTCGGCCGGACCAGCGACGCGGCCGGTCGGCCGTGGCAGATCGTTCCCGTGCCTGCGCCCCGGACACTCACGGACTCAGAGGGTTTCGTCGACTACAGCTATCTCAACCACTACGTGGTCAACGGCGCCGTCATCGCGTGCGCGTTCGGCGACGAGAACGACGCCGAGGCGGCGGCGGTCCTGGCCGACGCGTACCCCGGCCGACAGGTGATCAGCATCGACGCCCGCCCGATCTTCGAGCGCGGCGGCGGCATCCACTGCATCACCCAGAACCAGCCCAGCGCGCCATAGTGGCGCGCGCGCGGACGCCAGATTCGACGCATCGGCACCAGCAAGATGTGTGCCGTGGGCCACAGAATCGAACCAATCACCCTGCGACGAAGGAGTTCTCTTGCCCGCAATCACCCGTGATGTCGTGATCGTCGGCGCCGGGCCGTCCGGCCTCACCGCCGCCACCGAACTGACGAAGGCCGGGCTCACCGTTGCGGTTCTCGAGGCCAGGGACCGCGTCGGCGGGCGGACGTGGACCGACACCGTCGACGGCGCGATGCTCGAGATCGGCGGGCAGTGGGTCTCCCCCGACCAGTCGGCCCTCTACGCCACCCTGGAGACGTTGGGGCTCAAGACCTTCGACCGTTACCGCGACGGCGAGTCGGTCTACATCGCCCCGAACGGCGAGCGCACCGTGTACTCGGGTGACAGCTTTCCGGTCAGCGACCACACCCGCGCCGAGATGGACCGGCTCGTCGCGATCCTGGACGAGCTCGCCGCCGAGATCGGCGCCGAGGAGCCGTGGGCGCACCCGCGCGCCCGGGAACTGGACACCGTCTCGTTCCGGCAGTGGCTGGCCGGCCTCAGCGACGACCAGGAGGCGCGCGACAACATCAGCCTGTTCGTCGCGGGCGGCATGCTGACCAAGCCGGCGCACGCGTTCTCGGCGCTGCAGGCGGTGCTGATGGCTGCGTCCGCCGGTTCGTTCAGCAACCTCGTGAACGAGGACTTCATCCTCGACCGGCGGGTGATCGGCGGCATGCAGCAGGTCTCGCTCGGCCTGGCGGAGACATTGGGCGACGACGTCCACCTGAACTCGCCGGTCCGCACGATCAGGTGGGGCGCCGACGGGGTCACCGTCCTCGCCGACGGCGACCTGCAGGTCGAGGCCCGCCGCGTCGTGCTGGCGGTGCCGCCGAACCTCTACCCGCGGGTCTCGTTCGACCCGCCGCTGCCGCGCAGGCAGCACCAGATGCACCAGCACCAGTCCCTCGGCCTCGTCATCAAGGTCCACGCGGTCTACGAGACGCCGTTCTGGCGCACGGAGGGGCTGTCCGGCACCGGGTTCAGCGCCGGGGAGGTGGTGCAGGAGGTCTACGACAACACCAACTACGGCGACAGCCGCGGCACCCTCGTCGCCTTCGTCTCGGACGAGAAGGCCGACGCCATGTTCGAGCTGCCGGCGGACGAGCGCCGGGCGCGGATCCTGGAGTCCATCGCACGCTTCCTCGGACCCGAGGCCGCCGAGCCGGTGGTCTACTACGAATCCGACTGGGGCTCCGAGGAATGGACCCGCGGCGCCTACGCCGCCAGCTTCGATCTCGGCGGCCTGCACCGGTACGGGCGCGACCAGCGCGCCCCCGTCGGGCCGATCCACTTCTCCTGCTCGGACATCGCCGGCGCCGGATACCAGCACGTGGACGGTGCCATCCGGATGGGCAGGCGGACCGCAGGGGACATCGTCGACGCGTTGGGCGTCGCCGCGCACTGAGCGCGACCGAACTCGACGGAGCCGGGGAGGGACACCTCCCCGGCTCCGTCGCTCAGAACGTGTCGTTGGAGTCGGTCGCGATCCGGAACCCGTGGCCGGTGTCGTCCTTCACACAGGTCACGCCCTTCGCCTCGGACTTGCAGGTGAACCCGAACGCGCTCACCTTGTCCCCGATCGGGAGCACGGCCTCCGCCGCCGAGACGCCGGAGGTGTAGACCGGCCCGCCGGAGCACAGGAACTCCCCGGGGCCGTTGCCCGTCACCCGGATCCCGTTGCCCCAGTTCACCATGCAGTTGTCCGGCCGGGCCGGGATCGGGGTGGTGGCGCCCTGACAGCCGGCCTCGGTCCGGGTCGGCAGCGAGATGATGCCGCACTCGAAGCCGCCCGTCGGCGAGCTGAAGTAGACCGCCTCGTTGCGCGCGTACTCGGCGGCGGTGGTCGAGGGAGGCGCCGTGGTGGTCGTCGTCGGGGGGACGGTGGTGGTCGTGGTCGGCGCGAGGGTGGTGGTGACCGGCGTCGACGTCGTGGTCGCGGGAGCGGCGGTGCTGGTCAGCGGGGTCTCGTCGGCCCCAGACGTACCGCAGGCGGCCGCACCGAACACCACTCCGACTCCGAACACCGCTGCCACAATCCGACCTGAACGCACACGCACACCCTTCCTCGACGGTCGCCACAGAACTCTAGTGGCCGACCGAGGAGGACCGCCGAACGGGATTTGAGTGCCCGCTCTAGCTGTGACTGATCCGCCGGTTGACCTCCCTGCTCAACCAGGCGGGCGAGAACCGGGCCGCCAGCATCATCAGCCCGGCCTGCCTGCCCACCGGATAGTGCACCTTCGCCAGCATCCGGTGCGAACGTCGGGTGGCCTTGACGACGACCTTCGCCACGTCCGACGCCGTCAGCTTGATGCCGAGGGAGTCGACCGCGCGCATGTCCATGTCCCCCGTCATCGCGGTGTTCACGAACAGTGGCCAGACCGCGAGCACCCGAATCCGGTGCCGCCGCCATTCCAGTTCCAGAGCCTCGGTCAACCCTCGGATCGCGAACTTGGTGGCGCTGTAGGTGGCGAGCTCGGGCTGGCCGTAGATCGCCGAGGCAGAACAGAGGTTCACCACCTGCGAACCGGGTGTCGCCTGCAGGTAAGGGAAGGCGGCCCGGCAGCCCAGCACGACGCCGCCGACGTTGATGTCGACCATCCGCTGGTGCTCGGCGAGGGAGATGTCCTCGAACGGGCCCGACGAGAGCACACCCGCGTTGTTCACCAGGATGTCGAGACGATGCGTGGCCACCTCGGCGAACTCGCCGAGCCGCGCGTCCCACTGCTCGGCGTCGGTGACGTCGAGCAGGCCCGTCGAGACCTCGCCGCCTGCCGCGCGGATCTCCTGCGCGAGATCCGCGAGTCCGGGCTCGTCGATGTCGAAGGCCCCGACGAGATATCCGGCCCGCGCGAACTCCAGCGCGGTCGCCCTGCCGATCCCGGCCGCCGCCCCGGTGATGACCACTGCCTTCTTCGCCATGTCGGCCAGGGTAGGCGCTGGGCCTACCCTGGTGGGTGGAGGATTCGATGTTTCACGAGCGCATCGTCCGCACGGTGCTGACCATCACCGTCGGCTACCTGATCGTCCTGGCGATCTGGTTGGGGTGGCTGGTCCAGCACACGCCGCCGGCCACGATCCCCTACCAGATCGGCGGGCTGCTGGCCGCGTTCGGTTCGGCGCTCGGGCTCGGGATGATCTGGGCGGACCGGCCGACCCGGGCGGACCGGAAGCTGGAGAAGCGTGGCCTCGAGGGCTGGGCCCGGATCGAGAGCGCGCAGCGGCTCGCCGAAACCGCCGACCACGGGCAACTGACCGAGCTGCGGCTCGCGCTGACGGTCCCGGGCGAGGAGTCCTACTCGGGCCGGGTGGTCTACGAGGTCCCCGAGTCCATGCGCGAGCGCTTCGAACCCGGCAAGACGGTGCCGATCCGGGTCGATCCCCACAACCGCGACCGGATCGTGCTCTGCCCCTGATCGGGGTTCAGCGGCCCGCGTCCTACCTGGTGCGGTTCTTCCTGCCGAGCGCGAGCATGCCTTCGACCAGGAGGAACTGCGCGGCCGCGTAGCTCGCGAGGATCACGCCCTCGGCGGCCCGACGGCCCGACTCCTTGCGGATGAACAGCCGCCGCACCACGATCAGGCCGTCCGAGCCGGTGAACAGCAGCCCACCCAGCCCGAGCCAGCTCCGCCGGTCCGCGTTCGGCAGTGCCAGACCCGCGGTGGTCGTGGCGCCGGGGGCCAGCGCCGGGTCGGCCGAGAGCGTGGACGTCGTGGCCAGTGCGGCACCGTACGCGGTGAGCGGGGTGGAGACCGTACGTGCCTTCGCCCGCAGCAGCCCGGCCGCGCCGAGCCAGCCCAGCTTCCGCGGGATCACGGCGGGCGCGGTGGGGCGCGCACCGCGCCGTAGCAGCAGCGTCGTGTAGGCGGCCTGCATGACGGCGAACGACGAGGCGCCGCGCACCAGCCTGGCATCGTTGTCGGGGTCGATCATGAAGACGTCGCCGACGGTGGCGGCGGCGAGACCGGTGACGAGCAGGGCGGTGTCGGCGGCGTCCGTCTCGGAGCGCTCGCGCAGCACCCGGGCCGCGAGGGCGGGCGCGATCAGCGGCTTGGCGACCTGCTGCAGCCTCTCGTTTCCGACGACCGCACCGAGCACCGTGGCTCCGGTCGCGCCGAGGAACACCGCATGCTCGAGCCGCATCTCTACCTCTTTCGGTGACGGTTGACGTGTGTGACCCGAGCGTATCGGGTGATCTGAATGCCGGTCGCGAGACGATGATCCGGCTCTGGACCGAGGACGCAGCGTGCGGGGTGGTGTTCTCCACCGCTCGTCGTGGCATCCACCACGTCTGGACGTCGATCCCATTCGTAGACGAGCATTTCATGGTGGTGCCGGAGCCGTTCGCATCACATCGTCCCGGTCCGATGGAACCGATGGTCTCGGACCATCCCGTGGGCGGTATCCAATGTCAACTTCGATCGTCGGACCGTTTCGGTCTGGGGCGTGGAAACGTTGACGGAGGATATCGAGTATCTCGCGCAACGGTTCTGGTCGGGGTTCACGCTCGAGCGGTGGTATGGCCGGCTCGAGGAGCACAACGCCGTGCTGGGCGCCGTGCTCATCGTCCGGAAGTTCGACTGTGCGGGGTTCGCGCGAATGGTCGAGCGCATCGCGACCGGGAATCTGCCGGAGAACCGGACCAATCCGGGCGAGGCCATCGTGTCCTGGTTGACCCGGAACGGGGTGCCCGTTGCGTTGTCACCGGCGACCGCCGCGCATCGACCGGTGGCGCCCGAAGAGGGCGGCGAGGCCACCCTGGCCGCGTTCGTCGACCTGTTCGACGCCGTCCTGTTGGACACTGTGGGTGTGCCGCCACCGGTGCGCGTGATCCTGCCCGACGGGAGTTTGAGCAGGTGAAGCCTCCCGTCGGGCAGCATGTGCAGGGAGCCGGTCGGGTGGGGTTGTCGGCGTCCGCCGCATGGGAGTGGATGGCCAACGTGTTATCCAGATCGGCGGTGGCTCTCGGCGAACTGCAGAATGCGCGGCGCAAGACGATGGAACGGCGGAATACCGATGCGGCGTGTGAAACCGGGACCGGTTTGTAGACAGTACATGCCCTGCCGACCGTCGAACCGGCCAATGAGTTCCCTGATCGTAGCGGCGTCCTCGGTGACATTCGGATACATGATCTCGTCCAGCGTGTCCTGAAGCTCGCCGAGCTCGGGTTGCACCGCTTTGATCATGTCCAGGACGCTCGGATCAGATGCCATTGCCTCCAGCTGGCCACGGTTGAGCCACTTCTTCCGCGACGCTTTGGTGAACTCCAGTATGTACTCGCGGTCCATGTCGACGTTCACCGTAGGCTCTCCGTCCATCCGTGCGGTGAACTGGTACTTGAATGCATTGATATCGCCGTGCAGCAGGGCGTCGCGCAGTTCGCCCAGCCAGCGATACTCGAACGAGTCGTGCCTGAGGTTGTTGAAGAGCGCCTGGACTGCTTGCACTTCTGGCGTGTTGCGACCGAAGGTGCTTCTTGCGGCACGGACGGTTTGATCCTCGTGAATCTGCAGCGCAGTGGTGAACGAGATCAGCGCCGAGCGAAGTTTGCGCCTACGCTCATCCATCGCGTCCTCATCGGTGATTGAGATGCGGTGGTCCCGTAGGTCCTGGAGGATGCCGATCAGCACGTCACACAGCACATCGTGCTCGTCCGAGATGTGGCGGAACAGCTCGCTGTCGGTCATCTGCCGAAGCCGTTCGTACGCATCCAGATAGCGGCGGTGCTCTTCGTCTGTGAACGAACATACCTTGGTGAAGATGACCTTCGCGTCAAGGTTCGGGTCGTGATAGCCCAGGACAGCGCCGTAGCGGTCTGCCTCAGCCTCGGCATCCTGCTTGTCGAGGTTGGCATTCCGCTTCTTGAGCACTACTTCCATCTCCTTGATGTCCGCCCCCACGGCCGAGGTCCGCTGTTTGATCTGGTCTAGCGACGGCATCCCCTCGGACGACCACCGGTGACAAGCGTCCACGATGGCATTCAGCGCGTCTTCGGCCAGCCGCTGGGCACCATCGCGCGTCAGTCGATCCCGGACATCAGGTGTGTCCTGCCAATCGATCGTCACCGTGGTCATAACTTTCATCAGAGCGTTCAAGGGCTCCAAGGCAATCAGGATTACTGGACTGGTCCTCGGAGGCAGTTCTGCCAGAGCGAGGTGTTGCCATGCCTCGAATGCGTGCTCGCAGAAGCTGATGGCCGTATCGCCGTCGATGTCATCCAATGCCGAAGCGAACGCTTCCAGCCGACTTGTCCAGTCGTGTGCGCGTTCGGAATCTTCCCGTCCTGTCATTGTTCTTAGCTTTCTGACGTGCTCTCACATGCCGTGTGGCTTCCGTCGGATGGGAAGCCGACCAGGATCGCACAATCGCGACTGAACCGCGCGAATCGATGCGGGTGTGTCGCCAACCACGACGGGACTCCGTGCGGTACTGGCTCGTCTCCGCGGTGCCAGCGATCATGTAATTCCCCCCAAGGGGTGCGTCGCTCGGGATGCTGTCAGAGCTCCGGTCGCATAGGCATACGCCAGATCCCAAGAACCAGCTCCGCGTACGAGATGAAGCCGCGGTCGGCGCCGCGGCGGCCCTTCGATCCCTTCGACAGCAGCAGGTGTTCGAGCACCCGCTGCGTCGCCTCGTTGGCCAGGCCCACCTCGTCGATCAGCGCGGTCGACTCCGGCTTGAACAAGTCGGCGCGCAGCGGCTGGAACTCCAGGCCCGGTGCCGGATATCGTCCGCGACGTCAGACCTCGACGACATCCAAGACTGTCGGCCCACTCCGATATACTCGTACACATGTTCGATAGCGGGTCGGCATCGGGGCTGCTCGACGGCGTGCCGGATTGTGAACAACCGGCCACGCTGCGACAACACCACGCCCGCATCGCCCGCGAACAGTTTCACGAGATCCAGGCCGTCGCCACCCTCTATCTCGCCCGCTGCGAGGAAGACGCCCGACGCGGCAAGAACGAGGCCCACCAGGGCGAATTCGCACACGTTGAGATTGCCGCGATCTTGCATATCACCGAACGCGCCGCCACCGCGATGATCGACCTCGGCTGCGACCTGCGCTGGCGCCTGCACCGGGTGTCGGCCGCGCTCGAGGCAGGAGAGCTCGACCTCGCCCAAACCCGGGCGATCGCCGACGCGTTGGCGAACGTCTCCGACGACAAACTCGACGACATCGAGAAGCGCCTGCTCGACGGCGCGGGACGGCACTCCTCCACCAAGCTCAAGCAACGCGCCCGCCGCCTGATCGCCCGCCTGGATCCCGACGGGGTCCGCCGTCGCCGCGAACGCGCCGAAGAGGACCGCGACGTCCGCACCCACGCCGCCGACGACGGCATGTCAACCCTCGACGGACTCTTGCCCAGCACTGGCGCGCAACGACTCTCCATGCGACTACGCGAAATGTCGCTACAGGTATGCGCCGACGACCCCCGCACCCATGCCCAACGCCGGGCCGACGCCCTGATCGCCCTCGTCGACGGCGCCAACCACCTGCCCTGCCAATGCGGACACGAGCACTGCCCCGCGATGAACGGAAAGCCCCGCGCCGCCGACGACACCAGCACAGGCCACTCCGACACTGCCGAAGACCACACGACCGCCAAGGCACCTCAACCCAAAGCGACTATCCTGGTAGGTGTCTCGGTCACCACCCTGCTCGGCCTCGACGACCTCCCCGGCTACCTCCACGGCTACGGCGCCATCGATGCAGACCTCGCCCGTGACCTCGCCGCCGACGGCACGTGGAAGCAGGTCCTGACACTGTCCGACAAGGACCGGCAACGTCTCATCGACACCCTCATCGACGAGCTCCGCACCGGCTCACCCGAACTGTTCACCAGCACAACAGAAACCGGGACCGGCGAACCATGGGTCTCGGGTCGCCGCATCGACATCCACCCCCATGGACCTATCCTCGGCGTCGGCAAAGCCCTCAAGGCCGCGGGTATCGCCCCGTCCGCCATCCTGGGCCGCACCAAGACCTCCCGCGAAGCCCTCACCTACCAACCCAGCAAACGCCTCGCCGAGATCATCCGAACTCGAGACGGCACCTGCCGCTTCCCCAACTGCACTGCGCGAGCCCAGGATTGCGACATCGACCACACGATCCCGTTCAACCACGCCGACCCCGCACTCGGCGGGCTGACCATCGAACAGAACCTGGCCTGCCTGTGCCGAAAACACCATCGCCTCAAGACCGAGGGCTACTGGACCGTCAAGCAAATCGGCGCCGGCCGGCTGGAATGGACCGACCCCCACGGCACCCGCACCATCACCGAACCCGCCGGACCCTTCACCGACCCCGGCGGATCCTTCACCGATCCCAACGACCTTGACACCCAAAGCAACCCGCGGTGCGGCGGGATTGAGAGTGATGCCCCCAACTCGCCTGCCACCGATCCCGACCCCGCCAACGAAGGCGCCCTCCGCAACATCGCGGACCGCAACCGTGGGTGCGGGGCTGAGGACGACCTTGCCTACCTCCTCGACACACTGTCACCCGACTGGAGACGCCTCAAACCCCGCGAACCCGCCCGACCGATTCTCGCCATCGACCTGGACCAAGCACCGCCCTTCTGAGCGAGGTGCACGACCCGCGGTCTACCGACGTAGTCGCGGACATGCCTCGGGCAGCCCGCACGAGGTCACGCAGTCTCGGTGCCCGACCCCAGCCGGGGAAAGGGATCGGTGGAGAACACGACCTCCACCGCCACCTCGAAGTGCGCGGCGATCCGCAACGCCAGATGCAGGCTGGGACTGTATTCGCCGCGTTCGAGATAGCCGACCGTCTGATAGTGGACGCCAAGAGCTTCGGCCAGCTCCCGCCGCGAGATGCCACGCTCGGCGCGCAGCATCGCGATGCGGTTGTAGATGACCTCAGAAGGCACGCTGCATCGCCTTGTCCCGCCGCGCCGCCATCGTGGCGCCGGATTCGTGCCGGGCCATGCGCCGCAACACGATGGGCGCGACGAGCAGGCCCGCGATGGCCCACACCCCCAGCACCGAAGCGGTTTCGAGATGACGCCACGACTGATCGATCTCGATGGTGACCGCATCGGCGGGCAGCAGCGCCGAGCGCATGCCGAGTCCGATCCAGTACATCGGGAACACCTGGCCGAGCGCCTGCAGCCAGCCCGGCAGGGCGGTGATCGGATAGAAGATGCCCGAGATGGCGATCAAACCCATCAACGGCATCGTCAGCAGGAAGGCCGACCGAGTGTCGAGCACACTGCCCAGGATCGCGCCGACGGGCAGCGCGGCCAGCAGGCCGAGCGCCACCACCCACGTGAAGGTCGCCCACGCACCCGGTCCGGACAGCGAGGAGCCGCCGATGATCACCATGCCCACACCGAGCACGATAGCCACCTGCACGATCACCGAACCGGCGGTGGCCACGATCTTGCCGACGAAGTAGCCGACCATGCCCTTCGGAACCGCCTTCGCGCGCAGCAGCGTGCCGTCCTCCCGGTCCAGGACCAGCACATTGAGCAGCGCGTAGAGGCCGTTGAAGGCGATGATGCTGCCGAGCAGTCCGGGCAGTGCCAGCTCGGCGACGGACAGTCCGGGGTCGCCGTACATGCGGTTGCGCAGCAGGAACAGGACGCCGAGTGCGATGGCGGGAGTGAGGAACTGACCGATCAGATCGGGCCCGTTGCTGTACAGCTGCCGCAGTTCGATCCAGCCGCGGGCGAGACCGGCACGGGTGGCAGTGGCGCTCATCGGGTGACCTCCGCGAGGGTGTGGACGGCGTCGGCTTCGTCGCCGGATTCGGCGCGCCGGACCAGGGTCATATAGGTGTCTTCCAGCGAGGCGCGGCGCACCTCGAGCTCACTGATGCCGTCGCCGTGCTGCTTGAACAGCTCGTGCACGAACTTGGTCGACTGGGTGGTGGTGTGGACGAACCGCTGATCGTCCACCGTCCAGCTCACCTGGGCCTCACCGGCGATGGAGCGGGACAGCTCGTCGGGTGAGCCGTCGGCGATGATGCGACCGCCGGCCAGGATCAGGATCCGGTCGGCCAGCTTCTCGGCTTCGTCGAGGTCGTGCGTGGTGAGCAGCACGGTGGTGTCCTCGAGATCGGCGAGCCGGTGCACCAGATCGTGGAAGTCGCGCCTCGCGGCCGGGTCGAAACCGGCGGTCGGTTCATCCATGAACAGCAGTTCGGGCCTGCCGACGACGCCGATCGCTACGTCCAGCCTGCGCCGCTGGCCACCGGACAGGGTGGAGATCTTGGCGCCCGCCTGTTCGGTGAGGCCGACCAGCGCGATGAGTTCATCTGTGTCCCAAGGTCGTTGGACCCTGCCGGTGGAGTAGGGGCGGTAGAAGGCACCCAGATGGTCGAGCAGTTCGCGCACCCGCCACTTCGCGTGGTCACGCCAGGACTGCAGCACGACGCCGATCCGTGCACGCCACAGTTCGTCTCCGTGTTCGGGATCGGACCCGAGCACGTCGACGCGACCGGCAGACCTCCTGCGAAACCCCTCGAGGATCTCGATCGTGGTGGTCTTGCCCGCGCCGTTGGGCCCGAGCATCACCAGCACCTCCCCGCATCCGGCCTGAAATGTCACGTCGTGCAGGACATCGGTGTCGTCGTACCGCATCCGCAGTTGTGCGACATCGAGAACAACCCCGTTGCTCGAAGCCATGAGCCCTCCCAATCATCAACCTTCGATTGTTTGTAGCATAACTACTACATTTCGACGCGGCAATACTTCGTTCCGCGTCCCCTATCCTCGAGTGGACGAACACCCGGACGATCGGCGATCCCAATGACATTCATCAAGATGTGTGGCCTGCGCGACGAGGCGACGGTGGACCGCGCCGTGGCCCTCGGCGTCGACGCGGTGGGATTCGTGCTGGCCCGGAGCCCGCGTCAGGTGACCCCGGAAACAGCCGCACAGCTGCGACAGCACGTCCCCGATGGCGTCCTGGCGATCGGGGTGTTCACCGGAATCGGGATCGCCGACATCGTCTCCGCGGCCGCCACCGCGGGACTCGACGTCGTGCAGGTGCACGACCTGCGGTCCGCCGACGAGGTCTCTGCCCTGCACGACGCCGGGCTGCGCGTCGTGCGGGCGGTGAACACCGGCAGCGCGGGCGACCCCGCGGCGAGCTTCGGCGAGGATCTCCTGCTCATCGACGGCGCCGTGGCCGGGGCCGGGATCACCTGGGACTGGCAGGACCGGTCGCTACTGCCGAGCGGTCGGTGGATCCTCGCCGGCGGCCTCGCCCCCGACAATGTCGCACGCGCCCTGGACGCCAGCGGGGCCTGGGGTGTCGACGTCTCCAGCGGCATCGAGTCGAGCCGCGGCGTCAAGGACCCCGAACTGATGGCGGCCTTCGTGACCGCCGTGCGCGGACGCGGATAGCGAGCGACTCGGGGATCCCACGCCCGTCAGCGGACGGCTGCGCGCCGGGCCCGCCGTTGATCGGCCCGACGATCCTCCTCCCACTGCGCCCGGCGGTAGCGGCGACGCCGTCCGACCCGCGCAGCACCGATCGCCGCGGCCACCCCGGCCAGAACCCCGAGCACCGCGCACACCACGACGGTGGCGACGGTGGGCTGCCGGCCCAACACCACCCAGACGGCGCCGACGACGGCAACCGCGAGGACACCCACGCTCAACGGGAGACCGACGCTCCCGGAGATCCGTCGACGCCCCCGGCGCAACGAGCGGACGAACGATTCCACATACGCGATCCCGAACAGGAACAACGCCGCGACGCCGACGGCAACGGCCGTCGAGATCGCCGATTGCTCGGTACGCACGGGGAACTGCCAGGTCTGAGTCACCCGGCCCGCCTGCAGGAAGGACAGTTCACCGGTGAGTTGCCCCGCCACGAGATACTGACCGCCGAGCGACGGCAGAGTGGCCGCGACGCTGCCGTCCACGGGCACCAGCGGCGCAGTCCGCACCTGCTTCACCGGCTGACCGAAGGCCTTCAGGGTCATGCTCACCGAGTCGGCGGGCACCGGACCGGCCGCGGATACCGCCACGGGCTGCACGAGATCGATACGGACCGGATCGACGACCGCGGGGTCCACCCCCGCGACGGTCACGGCCCCGGGGGGCGGGGTCTGCCCGCCGACCGCCGATCCGAGACCCAGCAGCGCCACCGCCACAGCGATCGCCGCGATCGCGGCCGCGATGCGGTAGGGCACCCGCGGCGACGGGATGTCCACCACCGACCGCACCGGCACCAGATCCGCCTCCGCGACGTCGACCAGTCGCACGCCTCGAGCGTGCACGGAGATCGTCGGGCGCACCGTCGGCGACGTCGGCGACGACACGGGCGCGGTCCGCGGAGGAACCGACCCCGCCGCCGGCTCACCGACACCCGCGACCGTCGGCTCACCGACCCCGCCGACCGTCGGCTCGCCGACCCCGGCAACCGTCTGGCCCCCCTGCGCGATGGTCGGCGGCACGTCATCTCGCGCCGTCGACGCTCCGGTCGACGGCCTGGCCAGCGGCCGCGTCACCGGCAGCGGCTCCCCCTCCACCAGCGTCGGCGGCGGCGTGGTCCCCATCCCGGCGGCGGTCACGATCGTGTCCGCGCCCATCACCGGAATTCCCTCGGTGGCAAGCCAACCCGGCCCCCACCGCCCGGTGGAAGCCGCGGCGAGGGCGACCCCGAATTCCTCGGCCGTCGCATAGCGCTGCTGCGGATCCGTCGCCAATCCCCGCATCACCACCTCGGCGATCTGCTCCGGAATGGTCGGGGCGGTCTCGCTCAGCGGCGTCGGCTGATCGAAGGCGTGCATGAACAGGATCGCCATCGGCTCGTCCGCAGGCGGGAAGGGCAGCGAACCGGAGAGCAGTTCGTAGAGCATCGTCGCCATCGCGTAAACGTCGGTCGCCGGGGACAATTCACCGCCGCGGGCCTGCTCGGGCGCGATATAGGACGGGGTTCCGATGACGTCGCCCTCCCTCGTTGCGAGCGTCTCGTCGCCGCCGACGACCTTCGCGATCCCGAAATCTGTCACCTTGACCGCACCCGACGCGGCGAACATCAGGTTCTCGGGCTTCACGTCCCGGTGCAGGATCCCCCGATCGTGCGCGGCCTTGAGACCGGCCGCGCAGGCGAGCACCACGGCGACGGCCGAGTGCGCGTTCAGTCCGGTGCCGGCGAACCGGTTCCACACCGTCCCGCCGGGCAGCAGCTCCATCACCAGCAGGCAGAGACCGTCGCGCTCGACGTAGTCGTACACCGGAACGACGTGTGGATGATCCAACGACGCGAGCAGTCGACCCTCGGCCGTAAAGCGGTGCCGGACAGCCGGATCGGACGCGAACGCCGGTGGCAGTTGCTTGATGGCCACCGGCCGCCCGAGCGCACGGTGACGGCCCGAGAGCACGACTCCCCAGCCGCCCCGCCCGAGTTCTCCGCCAATGTCGTAGGCGGGCAGGGATTCGCTGACCCGGTCGGTGTCGGGGTCCATGGCTGCGACTCACTTCCGGTTCGTGTCGCGGAGCGTGGCCTGTGCCAATTGTGTGGGCACCGTGGGCCGGGATGCTGGTGTGGGGTGGGCCGGACCGGTAGGCTCGCGCCACTCCACCGCGTCCAACTCGCCCTCGTAGTCCTCTTCGTCCTCGCCCAATTCGTCCTCCCCCAATTCGTCCTCGTCCAGAGGCGTCGGCGTGAGATAGCCGAGGAAGAAGAACCCCACCGCGAAGGCGGCCGCGACGACGAGCCAACGCTCGGTCGTCGGCACCCAGACCCGCAACGCGGACAGGGTGAACACGAGCACCAGTCCGATGCCAATCCCCGGAGTCAGGAACCGCAGACCGCGCCGCCATCGGTTGTGCGGCATCCGGTTTCGGGCGATGGCCAGCACGGTGTCGAGCAGCGCGAGAACGGTGAGGAGAGCAAGGGCGAGCCCGAACAGTCCGTAGACGGACATCAGCGAACCGCGCACATCGGTGACGATCGGTATGTCGACGATCACCTCGCCGCTGCCGTCGAGCATGGTCAGCGAGCCGTTGATGAGTCCGGTGGCCTGGCCATCCAGACCGGACAGGTCGACCGAGTAGGCGATCGTCTGGGTCTCCCCAGGCTGGGCGGTGACGCCCATCGAGCTGTGATAGTCGAAGAAGCTCAGCCCGAGCACGTGACCTGACAGGTCGACCCCGCTGACGCTCACGGCCTCCGCCGAGTTGTTGATCAGCACGATCTCGACCTCCGCCGCGCCCGCCGGATCGAGGCGGACCGGGTGGTCCTGGTCAACGGACGCGACGTCCTGTCCGTTCACGCTCGCTGCCACCCCCACCACCGATTCCGTCTGTGCGACGGCGGAGGTCACCGAGAGTCCGACGATACCGAGAATTGCAATCGGCACCGCGATCAGCCAGGTCTTCATCAGTGCTCCTCAGACTTCAGTTGGATACGGGAAGCAGTCGTCGCCGGTAGATCAGCAGGCCCAACGCCAGGAAGAACACGATGATGACCGCACTGGATGTGGACCCACCCGCCTGGCTGACGAGCACCACCTCGAGCGGCGGCGCGGTCAGCACCGGTCCGCAGTCGGCCGCGACCTCGTAGCGCCCGGCCTCGGTGCCGGACGTCAGCGGCACCCGGAACTCCCCGGCAGGGTCGGACACGGCCTCGCCGGCAGGAACGCCTCCGACGGAAACCCGAACCACGGATCCGGGCGGGCATCCCGCCCCCATCAGGGTCACCGGTTCACCGGGTGCGGCAACGGGGACACTGAACTGCAGGCCGGGTGATGGTGGCTGTTCGGGGGCGCCCGGAATCTGCGGTTGCTGCGGGTCGCCGGGCGTTGTGGGGAGCTGCGCGGGGATGGGCGCCGGCAATCCCGGGACACCGGGAAGGTCAGGAAGGCCGGGAAGGTCAGGAAGACTGGGATCCGGTTGGCCACCGGTGTCCTCGCGGGGGATCGTCGGACCGGGCGGGCACTCCGACGGGACCAGCGGGCACCCCATCGGCAGGAAGTCGATTATGGGGGGAATCCGTGGGGTGGGATCCAGACACTCCGGAGCCTCGGGGGGCCCGATTGTTTGCGTTACGTCCGGTGTACACACCGGCGGCTTCGGCAGCGGAATCGGCTTCGGCCAGCACGGAAACGCTTCGGGTCCGCTCCGGACGCCGGCCCCGGTGGTCGCGCCCACCGGCGGCAGCAGATCACAGCGCTCACCCTTGGCGCGCTCGGGCATCGAGATCACCTTGTATATGCCCTTCGTCACCTCGTATAAGCCCTCCGTCGCCTCGTCCTTCGCCGGCCACTCGTCCTTCGCCGACCCACCCACCTTCGCCGGCCCGCCGTCCTTCGTCACAAAGTCAGTGCAGTGCTTGATCCCGGCGTGCTGGCACGCGGTCGATGACGGGAAACTCTTGATACTCGTATTCGTCTGCTGCTGCTGCTGCGGCGGCTTTATCGGGGTGTATACGGGCGCGGACTCGACCGGTGGCACCTCAACCGGCGGAACATCTCGCGGCACCTCGACCGGCGGGACCTCAACCGGCGGAACATCCCGCGGCACCTCAACCGGCGGAACATCCCGCGGCACCTCAACCGGCGGAACATCCCGCGGCACCTCAACCGGCGGAACATCCCGCGGCACCTCGACCGGCGGGACCTCAACCGGCGGAACATCCGGCGGCGCCTCGTACGGCGGGACCTCAACCGGCGGAACATCCGGCGGCGCCTCGTACGGCGGGACCTCAACCGGCGGAACATCCGGCGGAACATCCGGCGGAACATCCGGCGGCGCCTCGTACGGCGGCACCTCGACCGGCGGAACATCCGGCGGCGCCTCGTACGGCGGCACCTCGACCGGCGGAACATCCGGCGGCGCCTCGTACGGCGGCACCTCGACCGGCGGAACATCCGGCGGCGCCTCGTACGGCGGCACATACGGCGGCGGCTCGACCGGCGGAACATACGGCGGCGGCTGGATCGGCGGCTGCGGGATCGGCCCCGGCGCGATCGGGAACTGCACTTGCGCGAACCCCGGAGCGGCGGCAACTACCTGCCCCGCGGCCTGTGCGGATGTGGTCGGCACCGTCGGGCCGACCAGCCCGACCCATCCGACCGCGATCGACAGGCTCAGGACAGCGCGTATTGCCCGACGTTTGCGTGTTGGTCGGGGCATCCGGACCACTTCCTCAGCTCCACGCTCGACTCATCCAGTCTCCCCTCACTGGGAGGGCGGGACAATAGATCCCACTGGGCTCTCCACCATTCTTGCTGGTAGAACGCCAGAAACCAGCCACCCTGGGGTGGAATGGCTTCACCCCTTCGGCCCATCGGCGCCGGATCGGAACTAGACTGATCAAGCCAAGGGCAAATTTCGTCAGTACCCACCAAGGCGCGCATTGGGGTGGCCGTGACCCAACTGGATGGGCCCCGTCTGAGCTACACCGACGATGACGGGAATCAACGCGAACTCGCGCTGGTCGAGGACTCGCCACGGATCACCGTGGGACGGTCGCGGCAGGCCGATATCGCCCTGGCGTCCGACCACAACGTGTCCCGTCTGCACGCCGCGATCGAGTGGATGGGCACCCACTGGACCATCATCGACGACGGGCTCTCCCGCAACGGCACCTTCGTCAACGGCGAGCGGCTGAGCGGGCGCAGGCGCCTGCAATCGGGCGACAGCATCCGGATCGGGTCCTCGGTGCTGACGTTCCACTACACGCCTCCCAGCGGCGACCTGACGGGGATCGCCGACGCCATGCCGACCCGCGCCGCCCTGACGCCCGCACAGCAGGCGATCGTCGTCGAACTCTGCCGCCCGTACAAGCACAAGGCCGCGTTCGCGAACCCGGCCTCCAACCAGCAGATCGCCGAACGCCTGTTCGTCAGCGTCGAAACGGTGAAAACCCACCTGCGGACGCTGTTCGCGAAGTTCGGCGTGGAGGATCTGCCACAGAACCAGAAGCGCGCCCAGCTCGCGAAACGCGCGATGCAGAGTGGCGTCGTCACCGACAAGGATCTCTGAACAGCATCGCTGCTCGGACCGCCCACAGACCGCCTAGTTGGTTTCGGGGCGGTCACGTGTGACAGCATGGTCGGCGGCCGCTCCGTGGCACTTCGGTGCCCGCGTCGCTGCCGGGGGACTACACACATCACCAAACGGGGGATTCACATGAGTATTCGTAGCTTTGCCGTGCGCGCGATCGGTGCAGGCACCGTCGCCGCGGCCGCCCTGGTCGGCCTGGCCGGTCCGGCATCAGCCGCGCCCGCACCGGCGCCCATTCTGCACCTGGGCTTCAACGGACCGGTTATGCCGGTGCTCGGGCAGAACGCCTTCTGCAACGGGGTCATCGACACCTTCGTCGAGACCGATCCGGCCCGCCCGGGACTCGCCACGGTGGCGTTCACCTCGCGCGGCATGCACGGGGTCGGCCCGGAGTGGGCGGCCAATCCGGTCTGCCGCATCAAGGCCGATATCGTGTGGAACCTCGGCGTGTTCGCGAACCAGGTCAAGACCGTCGAGCTCAACTTCGGCGAACGCCCCGGTGAGACGGTCCGGACGGAGATCAACCCGGGACCCGGTGTTGCCGCGATCAGCGTCCAGGCCCTCTACGTCAACCCTTACTACAACGAGCTCCGGCCGCAGGTGTCGATGGGGGTTATGGGCTACGCGATCATCCCCTGATCCGCGTCGCTCGCTGAACACTCGCTGAACGGGGGTTCGGCGGCCAGGTTTCACGCGAAACCGGCCGCCGGCCCCCGTTCAGCGTGTGAGGGGACGCGACGGGCCGGACCGGCACAGGCGTTCAGGGTCAGGAAGCGCGGTTCGGTGAGCCCGCGGGACCGCGCGGCACCGAGCACCTCGGCCGCCACCTGCTCCGCCGCACCGGCGTCGATGAGCGCGATGGCCGATCCACCGAACCCGCCGCCGGTCATCCGCGCGCCGTACGCCCCGGCCGCGAGCGCCGCGTCCACCGCGCAGTCCAGCTCCGGGCAGGACACCTCGTAGTCGTCGCGCAGCGACACATGCGAGGCGGTCAGCAGCGGACCGATCTCGCGGTGGCGGCCGGAGTCCATGAGCGACAACACCTCCCGCACCCGGCCGATCTCCGAGACGACGTGCCGAGCGCGGCGCCGCAACACCGGATCGGCCAGCGCGGACACATCGTCGACCTCACGCAGCGACGCGCCCAGGGTGGCGGCCGCCTCCTCCACCGACACCCGTCGCTGCGCGTACTGGCCGTCGACCAACTGGTGCGGGGCGCGGGTGTCGATCACCAGCAGCGCCAGCCCCTCCCCCGCCAGGTCGAATCGCACCGGCGCGACCGCACCGTCCCTCGAATCGACGAGCAGGGCGTGACCGGCCTCGGCGCGCAACGAGACGGCCTGGTCCATGCCGCCGGTGGGGGCCAGCGCGATCTCGTTCTCCGCGCGGACGCAGCTGCGGGCGAGCGCGGCGCGGCCGGCGTCGTCAGTCGGCGCCCCGGTCAGGTCCGCCAGCGCGAGCGCCAGCGCGCATTCGAGCGCGGCCGAGCTGGACAGACCCGCGCCGATCGGCACCGATGACTCGACCACGACGTCTCCGCCACCGAAACCGCTGTCCAGCAGCCCTTCTCGACGCTGTGCCCACACCACACCCGCGAGGTACGCCGCCCAACCGGTCGGGTTGCCCGGAGTGATCTCGTCGACCCGACCGGTCCAGGCGCCCAGGCCGGAGCGGCATCGGAGGATCCCGTCGCTACGGCGCCCCACCGCGACGACGGTGCTGTGCGGCAACGCGATCGGCAGCGACAGGCCCTGAGCATAGTCGACGTGCTCGCCGATGAGATTGACCCGCCCCGGCGCTGCCCACACGCCCGCCGGCTCCGCGCCGAACTCGCTCCGGAACCGATCGACGGCGGCGGAGGCCAGGGCCGAATCCGTTACGGGCTCCACCCATTCGCTCACGGCGCGATCTCGCTCGTCGGCTCCGGCGCAATGTCACGGAAGCGCGCCGCGATCCGCTCCGGCGTGGTGTCGCTGATCCAGGCCCCCATCCCGGACTCGGACCCGGCGAGGAACTTCATCCGGTGCGGGGACCGCATCAGCGAGAACAGCTGCAGGTGCAGCCGTCCCAGCTCGCGTCGTTCTCCCGTCGGCGCCTGATGCCAGCCCGCGATGTACGGAAGCCGTTCCACCCCTTCGAAGAATCTGTCGAGCCGACCGAGGATGTCGAGGTAGACGTGGGCCAACTCGTCCAGCTCGGCCTCGTCCAGCGCGGCGAGGTCCGGGACGTCCCGGTGCGGCGCCAGGTGCAGCTCCACCGGCCACCGCGCGGCCGCGGGGACGTAGGCCGTCCAGTGCTCGGCCTCGAGCACGATCCGGCTGCCCACCCGCCGCTCGGCCTCGAGCACGTCGCGCAGCAGCGAGCGCCCCGTCCGCCGCAGGTGCTGCTCGGACTGTCGCAGCAGCGCACCGGTGTTCGCGGGCAGCGTCGGGTACGCGTAGATCTGGCCGTGGGGGTGCGCCAACGTCACACCGATCTCCTCGCCCCGGTTCTCGAAGCAGTAGACCTGCTCGATACCCGGCAGCGCGGACAGTGCGCGGGTCCGGTCGGCCAGGGCACCGAGCACCGTGCGGACCCGGCGGACCGGCAGCTCCGCGAAGCTGCGCCCGTGGTCGCTGGTGAAGCAGACGACCTCGCAGCGCCCGGCCGCGGCCCGTTGCGGCCAGAGGGGCTCGTCGTCCACGTTCTCGGTCGGCGGCGCGACCGCGCTCGTGGCCAGGGAGGGAAACCTGTTCTCGAAGACGGCGACGTCGTAGTCCTCGGCGGGAATCTCCGTCGGCTCCCGGCCGGGACCGGTCGGACACAGCGGGCATGCGTCGGCCGCGGGCAGGAACGTGCGGTCCATCCGATGGGAGGCCATCGTGACCCACTCGCCGGAGAGCACGTCGTACCGCATGGTCGACTCCACCCGGGTCCGCGGCAGGTCCCTGGTGTCGCACAGCTGCCGGGTTGCCGCGCCGCTCAGGAACGGCTCGGAGTCGTCGAAGTAGATCAGCTCGCGGCCATCGGCGAGCACCGTCGTCGTCTTCCGGATCGTCATCGGATCTCGCTCCGCCCCTCACCCCGTGTTGACCGCCGAACAGATTGTGCCCCACCCGTCGCACGGGCATGACCGGCCACCAGGTTCACGCACACAGTTGGCGGGACGCGCCGGAAAGCTCCGGTGTCCGAGGGACGACGGCACTAGCATCGACGGATACGCGAATCACCACGGAAGCCGAGGTGCACGATGCGTCCACACCGCCCGGTTCTGCGCGCCGGCCTGATCGTCGCGTGCGCGACCCTGACGATGGCGGGCGGCACCCGCACACCGGTCGACCACGTCGCCCCCGCAGCGGACGTCGGCGTGTTCTACGGCCCGACACAGCAGGTCGGCGACGGGACCGCCCGCAGCTTCGTGACCCTCGACTCCACGGGGACCCCCACCGAGGTGGGGATGCGCCTGTCCGAGGGTGCGATGTACGACCTGCCCTCGACCCACGACGGTGCGGCGACCTTCGAACTCGATCTCCCCGAGCAGGCCTCGGCGACGGTCTTCGACCACGCCACCCTCGACTGGAACGATCACGGGCACGGACCCACGGGGATGTTCGACAAACCGCACTTCGACATGCACTTCTACATGGCCGACAAGGCCGCGGTTGCCGAGATCGACCCGGCGAGTCCGGATTTCGAGGCAAAGGGTGCGCGCCTGCCGGACCCGAGGCATCTACCGCCGCACTACATTCCGCTGCTCGGGCCGAAGCTCGTTCCGCAGGCCTCCCCGAACATGGGCGTGCACTGGATCGACGTCACCGACGGGGTGATCCCCGGCCCCTTTCAGTTCACGCAGGCGTTCCTCAACGGGACCTGGGACGGCGGCTACACATTCATGGAACCGATGGCGACCCGCGAGTGGCTGCTTACCAAACCGAACACGGTGCGGACCATCGCGCAGCCACAGGCCTACCAGCGCAGCGGGTACCACCCCACGACCTTCGCCATCACCTTCGACGACGCCGCGGACGAATACGTCGTGACGATGGGCGGCATGGTGCTGCGCCAGGCCTCGTGAGGGCGTGCCCTAGAGGCCGAGGTCCTCGAGCCCGAGCAGCGATCGGTACTCCACGCCCTCCGCGGCGATGATCTCGTCGGCTCCGGTCGCGCGGTCCACCACGGTCGCGACGCCGACGACGATCGCGCCTGCCTCGCGCAGCGCGCGCACCGCCGTCAGCGGTGAGTTACCGGTGGTGGTGGTGTCCTCGACGACCAGCACCCGCTTGCCCACCACGTCGGGGCCCTCGATCTGGCGCTGCATGCCGTGCGCCTTGGCCGCCTTGCGCACCACGAAGGCGTCGATCGGCCGGCCCTCGGCATGCATGATCGCCATGGCCACCGGATCCGCACCCATCGTCAGGCCGCCGACGGAATCGAAGTCCCAGTCCGCGACGAGCTCACGCAGCAGCTTGCCGATCAGCGGCGCGGCGCGATGGTGCAGCGTCGCGCGGCGCAGGTCCACGTAGTAGTCGGCCTCCTTGCCCGAGGACAAGGTCACCTTGCCGTGGACCACAGCCAACTCGCGTACGAGCCCTGCGAGCTCCGCCTTCTCCGTCATCGACCGCTCCTCTTCGCGTCCAGGTTCGACGCCCTAGCGTAGTCCGCTAGAGGAGGGCGCCGGGAACGCCCGCGTCCCGGTCTGCCAGGGCGACCGTGTCGTCATGGAATGGCGCCTGCGGGACGACCTCGTGCCGGGCAGGCACCTCGGTCATCTCGGCCTCGTCGGAGCCCACCGGCAACTCGACCACCGTCGCCTCGAACAGCGGCACCTCGCGCCCTCCCATCATCCGCGCAATGAGCCCGGCGGGGATCGCGCGCACCAGCCGGTTCACCGCGGCCGCGCTGTCGTTGTATACCCGGGCCGCGCCGATGATCCGCTGTTCGGTCACCTTGAGCTCGAGCGCGGGTCGCTGAATAGCCCAGTCGTGCTTGACATTCGGGTTGCATTCCACCTCGAACATCAGCCGGTGCAGCGCGACCGACAGCGCGTTCTCGGAGCCGGCCTGCTCGCCGAGGCTCATGCCCTGCTCGCGCAACGCGACGGCCAGCGATCGAGCGCCGACCAACGGGGCCAGGATCTCGGACGGCATCGCGGCGGCCCTGGCCGCCGCGATCAGCTCCGGCGCCTGATCGCACCGCCGTTTGAGTTCCACATCCAGTAGTGCCCGGCTCGCGGTGAGGTTTCCCTCGAATCGACGCAGACGTCGAGACACGGACACCGCCCACACCAGGAGAAGAACAACAGCAACGACCGCCACAACCGTCACAAGAGTCACAGGCGTGCAATCTACTCACACGCTGGGGCGCTCGCACACCGGGTCCACCCTGGGTCCGCGCGCCGGGGCCGATTCAGCCGCGCGGGTCCCGCTCGGCGCCGCCCTCGTGCGGGTACGGCCGGCCGGGATCGTGATTTACGGTGCGCGCCAGCGGAACAACGTTCGGCGCCGAGGGTTCGTCGGAATCCTGCGTCGAGTACGGCGACCGCTCCCAGTCCGGCCTCTCGCGGGCGGCGGGCGCGGCAAGCGGCGGCATGTCGGGCGCGGCATCGGCGACCGGGGGGAGCACGTGCAGGATGCCGGAGAGGCGGGCCACCGCGTCGATCGCGGCATCCCACTCACGACCGTTGCTGGTGACCGGGATCGAGCCGAGAGTCCACTCCCCCTCGCTCCACAGCATCTGGACATGCGGGGGAACGGACTCCGTGAAGTGCACCATGCGCTGATCGCACACGCGACGCGCGATCTCCAGATCGGTGGCGAACACCACCCGCGGCCCGATCGAGCCGAGCAGGTTCATGTCCGCGTCCTTCGGCGGCGGTGTCGACCGGAGCCGGAGGTCGATGTCCACGTCCGACCCGACCGTGCGCTGGACCGCGACGATCGTCGTCGTCTCCTCCAGGTCGAACAGCACGAAGTTCTCGCCGCGCCGGATGCCGTGCACCACGTCGACCGCGCCGAGATACTCCTGCTTGGCGAGCGCGGCCCGGTGCCACTGCGAGGGCAGTCGCTCATCCGACTCGTTGTAGGTGTAGCCCTGCGCCTTCGCCCAGATCTGCCGGACGCGACCGAACTGGTCGCGCCTGCTGCGATCGATGGACAGGAGCACGATCGCGCCCACGAGCGCGATCGCTGAGAGTCCGAACCAGATAAGCGTCATCGCCAGCCACAATATCGACTGAACGGTCCCCGCGCGGCACTCGGCTCGCACGGGGACCAATTCATTTCCGGATCGGCCGTCAGTTTCCGAAGTTGCCGAGGTCCGGGATCGTGGTGCTCACGATCACCCTGGCCAGGACCGACCCGTCGTCACCCTTCTCGCCCTGGACCACGACGGTGTCACCGGCCTTGAGGTCGCTCACCTTGGCGCCGCCCAGCGAGATGACCCGGGTGGACGCGTCGGTGACGACGGTGACCGCGGAACCGCCGATTCCGTCGAGGATCAGGGTCGACCCGTCGTTGGAGGTGATCGTCCCGACGGCCGCACCCGCCGCGCCGATCGCCTCCCCGACACCACCCGGGATCTGCGACAGGTCCGGGCCTGTGGTGGCCGGCGGTTCGGTGGTACGCGGCGCGGTGCTGGGCCGGGGCAGGGTGGGGGTGCTGGTCACCGGACCGGAGGCGCTGCTCGGGGAGTCGGGGCCACCGCCGATCAGCATGACACCGAGGCCGACGACAGCCGCGAGGAGCAGTCCCGCCACGACCAGCGCGACCGCGAGAACGCCCTTGCCGGGGCCCTTCTTCTGCTCGCCGTCGAGGTACGGGGACGCACCGGTCGGCGGTTGCACAGGCGGCTGATCGGCGCCGTACCCCTGGTATGTCGGGTACGCCTGCGTCGCGTTCGGCGGCTGGTTCGGGTCGTACCCCTGATACGTCGGATACGCCTGCGTCGCGCTCGGCGGCTGGTTCGGGTCGTACCCCTGATACGTCGGATACGCCTGCGTCGCGCTCGGCGGCTGGTTCGGGTCGTACCCCTGATACGTCGGATACGCCTGCGTCGCGTTCGGCGGGACCTGGCCATAAGCCTGGTGCGGATCGGTGGTGTAGTGCGGCGTCGACGGTTCGACCGGCCGGTCGAACTGCTGCGTCGCCTGATCGGCGCCGCGGGCCCAGACCTCGGTCGGCTGGTCCGTCGAGGCGTCCTGGGCAGTCGGCTTCCACTCGGCGGTGGGGTCCGGGCCGGCGTCGAACGGCTCGGTGCCGTCGGGAAGGTGCTCCTGGGCCGCGCGCGGATCGTCCGTGTTGCTCATGTCTCGGGCCTGCTCTCTGCGCGGGTGATCGGTATCCCGCCACTGGTCAATTCAGTCCGACCCGCCAGGATAGAGGCGGAACCTGAGACCGCGCTGAAGAGACGGTGGCTACCGCATCACATTCCAGGCGATGGGCCGCGACAGCTCGTCGGGGAACTTCTCCCGCAGGTACGACGTCCACTGCGATACGTGCGCGCGCATCGCACCCTCGGCCGCGTCAGGGTCACCGTCCGCGATCGCGGTGTAGATCGCGAGGTCGTCCTCGACCACCTTGGCCCGTATCCGCTGTGGGTACGCGACCCCGAGCCCGGCCCCGACGAAGACTCCGTCCATCGCGTCGACGAGATGGCCGAACAGTGCATTGCCCGACGCCCACGCAATGGTGTTGTGGAACCGCCGGTTCGCCGCCAGGAACACCTCGAGATCGTCGAGGCGCTCCTCCATGGCGCGCACCGCCTCGGCCAGGCCGAGGCGATGTTCCTCGGTTCGGCGCTCGGCAGCCATCCGCGCCATGAGCGGTTCGAGGCCGACGCGCGCCTCGACGATCGTGCCGAACGGGGACTCCTCGAACTGCAGCAACAGGCCGAGTCCCGTCATCAGGTGGGAGCCGTCGGGTTTCTGCACGGTCGGCCCGCCGCCGGGTCCGGGCTTGATCGAGAGCGCACCGGACAACTCGAGGTAGCGGAGCGATTCGCGCAGCGTGCCCCTGCCGACCTGGTATTGCTCGAGCATCACCCGCTCCGGCGGCAGCCGGTCACCGGGCCGGAGCCCCTCCCGCTCGATGTCCGCAATGATCCGCCGGGCGATGATCATCGCCGTCTTCTGCGGTCGCTCAGCCCTGTCCACCAACACCGCTCCGCCCCCTGCATGCCCGACCCTCCCGTGTACACCCCGGGCCGCCGAATCTTACTGACTGCACGCAGGCTCGGGGACGCAATCCGCGGAGAAGCCCCCTCCCGCCGGTCCCGCCCCACGGGAAACCCACGGTGTGAGATGAGTCTCATTTCCGTAGTGGTGTGGTCCATTGCATTCAATCGAATGATGCGGATAGTTTCTGGTGCACCATTCGGAAGCCAAGCTCACGATCTGACCGGCCTCCGCGCGATGCACTGCTTCCGATCACCAATGACCACCTCTCTAGGGGAACGAATGAGCGAGATCCGCAAGTCAGGCCTGCGCCGTGGCACCCACAGCGCCCGCGCAACGTGTTTCAGTGCAAGCGTCGGCGCAGCCGCGGCACTGGCGATCGGCCTGATGTCGACCGGTGTGGCGCATGCCGACACCTTCGTGCCGCTGCCCGACGGGCAGAAGGCCGGGCCGGGAGCGGTGATCTCGCGAACCGGTGAGAGCGCCCTGATCTCCCCGTCGCTGGCCGCCAACGGCGCCGGCCGCACCGCGTGGGTCTCGGGCACCGTCACCGCCGACGTCAAGGGCATCACCAAGGAAGGCGAGGTGGGGCCGTTCAACGGTGCCACCAACGACAAGGGCACCAACAACTCGTCCACGCACGGGGTCTCGCGGATCAGCACCGGCTACATCGTCGGCTGCCAGGTCGACATCACCGGTCTGGGCGGCTCCATCGGTGCCGGCATCGACCTCTCGGGCCCCTCGATCTCCGGCTCGCTGACCGTTCCGGTCTCGGCCGGCCAGGTCAAGTTCGTGAACGTCGCGGGCAAGGACATCAAGAAGAACGGCAAGTACTCGGTGCAGTACCAGGACACCCAGCTCGAGATCCAGAGCTGCGGCGGCTTCGCCCAGGCCCGTTCGTACACGGTGGTCGAGATCGTCGGCAACGACTACTCGAAGACCACCCTGTACGGCCAGCCGTTCAGCATCGGATAAGAGCGGCTGCGCCGCACATGCGCGATCCGCACCCCCATGCGGGTACCGATCGCGCAGTCCACACCTGACTTGAAACCTTGACCCTCAGAGGGGAATTCATGAACGTCTCCACGATCGGCCTGCGTCGCGGCCTCAAGACCGCCGCCGCCGGCAGCGCCGCCGCCATCGCCCTCGGCTTCTTCTCCGCCGGCGCCGCGAACGCCGACACCTTCGTCCCGCTGCCCGGCGGCACCATCACCAAGACCCTCGCCGACGGCACCGTCGTCACCGTCACCATGACCGGCGAATCCGCGAACATCTCCGGCTCCATGGGCGCGACCCCGCTGCACCGCAACGTGTGGGTCTCCGGCTCCGCGAAGGTCGAGACCTCCGGGGGCGCGAGCGGCACCATCCAGCCCGGCTACATCGTCGCCTGCCAGCTCACCCTCGGCGGCAAGGGCGGCGCCGACACCGGAATGTCCTCCAACTGGGAGGGCGAGGGCGTCAAGCAGACCGCCAAGAGCGCGGGCAACATGTCCATCGGCCCCGGCCAGGCCGTGGACTACAAGATCCTCGACCTCGAGAAGGCCGACGACTTCGGTGCAGAGCAGCACCGGGCGGCCAACCCGTACAAGGGCAACGGCAGCGTCACCTGGGCCGACTCCACCCTCGGCGTGAGCGGCTGCGCCGGCTACGCCCAGGCCCGCTCCTACGTCAAGGTCACCGTCAGCACCGCCACCGTGACCAGCAACGTCACCCTGTGGGGACAGCCCTTCAGCATCGGCTGATCCCCACCCCAGAACGCACCCGGCCTCCCGGCCGCGCCCCTCACGCGACCGGGCCCGGGTGGCGCCGTACTCGTCGGCGCCTCGGCTCGTGGCCTGCCCCCCGGCCCACGAATCGCGGCACCCGCGACGCGGCAACAACGCGACTGTGCGCGAGGTTCTCCACGAACCTCGCGCACAGTCGTCTCTCACGCACCTACCCCAGCACCAGCGAATCTCCGTCGACCGAGACGTTCACGGGCACGGTGTCACCATCGTGAATCTCCCCGGCCAGCAATAGCTTCGCGAGCTGATCACCGATAGCCTGCTGGATCAGCCTGCGCAGCGGGCGCGCCCCGTACAGCGGGTCGTACCCGCGATGCGCCAGCCACTGCTTCGCCGGCCCCGACACCTCGAGGCTCAGCCTGCGGGCCGCGAGCCGCTTCGCCAACTGCCCGAGCTGGATGTCGACGATCGACTCCAACTGCTTCTCCGAGAGCGGATCGAAGATCACCACGTCGTCGAGCCGGTTGATGAACTCCGGCTTGAACGCGTGCCGCACCGCGTCCATCACCTGCTCCCGGGTGCCACCGGCACCCAGGTTCGACGTGAGGATCAAGATGGTGTTGCGGAAATCGACCGTCCTGCCCTGACCGTCCGTCAGACGTCCCTCGTCCAGCACCGCCAGCAGGATGTCGAACACATCCGGGTGGGCCTTCTCGACCTCGTCGAACAGCACCACCGTGTACGGGCGCCTGCGGACCGCCTCGGTGAGCTGACCGCCCTGGTCGTAGCCGACGTATCCCGGGGGCGCACCGACGAGCCTCGCCACCGAGTGCTTCTCGCTGTACTCGCTCATGTCGATTCGGACCATCGCGCGTTCGTCGTCGAACAGGAAGTCCGCCAACGCCTTTGCCAACTCGGTCTTGCCGACGCCGGTCGGTCCCAGGAACAGGAACGAGCCGGTCGGCCGGTTCGGGTCGGCGACCCCGGCCCTGGCGCGACGGACGGCATCGGACACCGCGATCACCGCTTCGTCCTGCCCGACGACCCGCTTGCCGAGCTCCGACTCCATCCGGAGCAGCTTGGCGGTCTCGCCCTCCATCATCCGGCCCGCCGGGATGCCGGTCCACGCGGACACCACGTCCGCGACGTCGTCGGGCCCGACCTCCTCCTTGAGCATTACATCGGAGTCACTGCCGTTGCTGCCGGAGGCCTCGACCGCGGCATCGAGCTTTCGCTCGAGCTCGGGGATCCGGCCGTACCGCAGCTCGGCGGCCTTGCCCAGGTCACCGTCCCGCTCGGCCCGATCCGACTCGCCGCGAAGCGATTCGAGCTGTTCCTTGATCTCGCGGACCGAGTCGATGGCCTGCTTCTCGTTCTGCCACCTGGTGCTGAGCTGGCCCAGCTTCTCGCGGTCGTCGGCGAGTTCCTGGCGCAGCTTGACCAGCCGAGCCTTGGACGCCTCGTCGGTCTCCTTCTCGAGCGCCATCTCCTCGATCTCGAGCCGCCGCACTGTGCGCTCGACCTCGTCGATCTCGACCGGCCGCGAGTCGATCTCCATGCGCAGCCGCGACGCGGCCTCGTCGACCAGGTCGATCGCCTTGTCCGGCAGGAACCGGGAGGTGATATAGCGATCCGAGAGTGTCGCGGCCGCAACGAGAGCCGAGTCGGTGATGCGCACACCGTGGTGCACCTCGTAGCGCTCCTTCAGGCCGCGCAGGATGCCGACGGTGTCCTCCACCGACGGCTCCCCGACGAGCACCTGCTGAAAGCGGCGCTCCAGGGCGGCGTCCTTCTCGATGTACTTGCGGTACTCCTCGAGGGTGGTGGCGCCGACCATCCGCAGCTCGCCGCGGGCGAGCATCGGCTTGATCATATTGCCCGCGTCCATCGCGGACTCGCCGGTCGCGCCCGCGCCGACGATCGTGTGCAGCTCGTCGATGAAGGTGATCACCTGACCGGCCGAGTTCTTGATGTCGTCGAGGACAGCCTTGAGACGCTCCTCGAACTCGCCGCGGAACTTCGCGCCCGCGACCATCGAACCGAGGTCGAGCGAGACGACGGTCTTACCGCGCAACGATTCCGGGACATCGCCCGCGACGATGCGCTGGGCGAGCCCCTCCACGATGGCGGTCTTGCCCACGCCGGGCTCGCCGATCAGCACCGGGTTGTTCTTGGTACGCCGGCTGAGAACCTGGACCACACGGCGGATCTCGGTGTCGCGTCCGATGACGGGATCGAGCTTGCCGTTGCGGGCGGCCTCGGTGAGGTCGGTGCTGTACTTCTCGAGCGCCTGATAGGTGCCCTCCGGGTCGGGGCTGGTCACCCGGGCGCTCCCGCGGACCGCGGTGAAGGCGTCGCGCAGCGCCTGGGGGGTGGCGCCATGGCCGACAAGGAGTTTCGCGACGTCGGAGTCGCCGGAGGCCAGCCCGACCAGGACATGCTCGGTGGAGACGTACTCGTCGTCGAGCTCGGTGGCCAGGTGCTGCGCGGCGGTGAGCGCGGCGAGCGCCTCGCGGCCGAGCTGCGGCGTGGTGGTCGCGCCGGTCGTCTGCGGCAGCCGGTCCACGATCGCCTGGGCCTCGCGGTGCACGGCGGTCGGATCCACCCCCACCGCCTTGAGCAGCGGGGCCGCGATGCCGTCGGTCTGGTCGAGCAGCGCCGCCAACAGGTGCGCAGGCCGGATGTCCGGGTTGCCCGCGGCGGATGCAGACTGCAGAGCGGCGGTCAGTGCCGCCTGAGTCTTGGTGGTCGGAGAGAACGAGTCCACTGGTCACCCCTTCGGAAGACATAGGTCGTCGGCTGCGAGCGCAGCGACGGGGACGTCATTGCCGAGCCTATGCAGGGCCACTCGGCGTTGTCACTCGTACCAACGCCCGAAAGGTTGAGTCTGTTCCGCTCAAGTTTGAGAAACATGGATCCGCTGTGGTGGCGCTGATCACAGTCCGATCCCCGAGCGGTACCGCTCGAGCCGCTCCACCAGCTCCGCCGGGTGCGCCAGCGCGGGCAGGTGGCCGCTGTCCATCTCGTCGCGCGTGATCCCCAGCCGTTCGCGCACCACCCGACGCTGGAACTCCGCGGGGAAGAAGCGGTCCTGCCGGCACAGCAGGAACCGCGTCGGCACGTCCGGCCACGCGGGCAGCGGCCACGGCTTGCGGAACGGTGTCTCGGACTGTTCCCGCACCCCGCCCGCCATCACCGCCTGGATCAGCTCCCGCGGCACGTCGTGCAGGAACATCGTCACCGGATCGAACTCGGCGTCGGGGTCGCGGCCGTCCGCCACGTCCTGCGCGCGGCGGGCGGCCTCCTGCCCCGTGTTCTCCCACCAGTCGCCCGGCGCCTCCCCCGGGGCCGGGACCATCGCCGCGACCAACACCATCAGCGCCACCGGCACCCGCTCGCACACCAGCGGCGCGGTGAACCCTGCCATCGACTGCGCCACCAGGATCACTCCGGTGCGGTCGCCGATCGCGTCGACCACCACGTCGGTGTACTCCGCGAGCCCGGCTGAGTCGTCCTCGCACGGCAGGTCCGGCGTCACCACGTCGTGCCCGCGCTCGCGGAGCAGCGGCGTGACGAACTGCCAATAGGACGAGTCGGATCCGGCGCCGGGGATCAGCACATAGGTGGCCATGACGTCAGTCTGCTCGACGCTCGGCGCCCGCACATCAGGCGAGCGGATATCGCAGCAAGAGCGTCTCGACCAGGAACCGGGCGAAGTCGGTGAGCCGCTCGGGCGTGTTCACGTCGGGGTCCCGGAGCAGTTGCCTGCCGCCCTCCTGCAACCCGCCGAGCAGGAAGCGCACGAGCAAGTCGACATCCACCTCGGCCGCACCCTCGCGACCGGCGAGATACCACCGGGTGATCTCGGCGAACCGGGCCAGGATGAGTTCCTCGGTCCGATCCTTGAACCTGCGCACCGGCTCGGGCGCTCCGCCGTCGACCGGAAGCAGAATCGACTGCCAGCGACTCGGGCATTCCACCACGGCGGCGAAGAAGCCGCGGGCAGCGAGCGTGAACGTCTCCACCGGATCGGTGCCGGAGAGGTCGTCGGGCAGCGAGGCGACGATCTGTGCCAGCGCCCGCTCCCCCTCACGTTCGAGCAGGGCACGAAGGATGTGGTCGGCGTCGTCGAACTGGCCATAGACGACGGGACGGGTGACACCGACCGCCTTGGCGACCGAGTCCACCGAGACCGCGGCGACCCCACCCGCATTGATCAGATCGAGGGCGGCATCGAGCAGTTGTTCCCGGCGCTGCTCGGCCGGAACGCGCGGGGCATAGGGCCGCCGAGCGGAGGTCGTGACGCGAGCCATCGTGCAAGCCTAACCACCCACCAGGACCAGCACAGACACCGGCCCACTTGAAAAGCTACAGATGTGTATATACGGTCGTCTCACGCAATAGCTACACAACTGTAGTAATCGCGAGGGGCAGATCATGACGGACCGCTACTGCATCATCGGCGCGGGCTACGCGGGCAACGGGGTGGCGCGGGCGCTCGCACAAGCAGGCATCCCCTACGACCACCTCGAAGCCACCGATCACATCGGCGGGAACTGGGCACACGGCGTCTACGACTCCACCCACCTGATCAGCTCGAAGATCTCGACGCAGTACCCCGAGTACCCCATGCCCGAGCATTACCCGACCTTCCCCAGCCGGTCGCAGATGCTGCAGTACCTGAACGACTACGTCGACCATTTCGGGCTCCGCCGGCACATCGAGTTCAACGCCGAGGTCGTGTGCGTCGAGCCGATCGACCGCACCGGCATGGCCGGGTGGCGGGTGCTCCTCGCCGACGGAGAGGAGCGCGAGTACACGGGGGTGATCGTCGCCAACGGGCACTACTGGGAACGCAACGTGCCGGAGTATCCGGGCACCTTCACAGGGCGCCAACTGCATTCGAAGGATTACAAGCGGCCACAGGACTTCGGCGACGGCCGGGTGCTCGTCGTCGGTGGCGGCAACTCGGCGAGCGACCTCGCGGTCGAGGCGTCGGCGACCTTTGGTTCGGCCGACGTCTCGATGCGCAGCGGATACTGGTTCATTCCGAAGACGATGTTCGGCATCCCGAGCTCGGAGTGGGACCGAGTGTGGGTTCCGCTCGCGGTGCAACGGTTCGCCTTCAAACGCATGCTGCGGCTGTCCTACGGCAGCTACACGCGTTACGGACTCGAGCCGCCGAACCACAAGCTGTTCACCAAGGACGTCACCGTCAACTCGTCCCTGATGTACGCGCTGCAACACGGGAAGGTCAGGCGCCGAAGCCAGATCGACCGGTTCGAGGGCAACACCGTCCATTTCAGCGACGGGTCGTCGTCCGAATACGACACCGTGGTGTGGGCCACCGGGTACCGCACCCGGTTCCCTTTCCTCGACGAGTCCATGTTCATCTGGGAGAACGGCCAGCCGCTGCTCGTCGAGCACGTGTTGGTCCCCCGCTACGCCAACATCTACATCTGGGGACTCGTCGCACCCCGCTCCGGTGCGGGGAAGATCATCTCCTGCGGCGCCGACATGATCGCCGAAGCCCTGCCGATGCAGCCAATGCTGTCGGTCCCGCTGTCGGACCTGGCCGCCCGGCACGTCCGGGCCCGCAGCTCCATGCTCGCCGGATCGGCGGAGATCCTCGGCCGGATCCGGTTGCTGCGCCACGGTCTGCGCATCTACTCCCGCCGCCACGCCAAAACCTCTGTCAGTCAGGAGATCTCCGCATGAGCCTGCCCCCACCCACCGCACACAACCGGGCCGTCGTCACCGGAGCCTCGTCCGGCATCGGTGCAGCCCTCGCCGAGCGACTGGCGGCCCGCGGGTATTCCCTGATCATCATCGCGCGCCGGGAAGACCGGCTCCACACGCTTGCACAGCAACTCGGCGCGCACCACCGAGTCGCGGTCGATGTGCGCCCCTGCGACCTCGCCGACCGCTCATCTCGCGCGGAGCTCATCGAGGAACTCGCCGGACAGGACGTCGCCGTTCTCGCCAACAATGCCGGCTTCGCCACCTACGGGCCGCTGGCGACCGCGAACACCGACCGTGAACGGCACCAGGTGGAGCTCGATGTCGTTGCCGTGCACGATCTCACCCTCGCGGTGCTGCCCGGCATGCTCGAACGACGAGCGGGCGCGATCCTGGTCACCGGCTCGACGGCGGGAAACCAGCCCGGGCCCAACAACGCCACCTACGCCGGGTCGAAGGCATTCGCGAACACCTTCGCCGAGTCCTTGCACTACGAACTCAAGGGCACCGGGGTCTTGTGCACCCTGCTCGCGCCCGGTCCGGTGCGGACCGAATTCGCTCAGGTCGCAGAGCTTTCGGCACTCGACAGGCTGGTCCCCGCACCCCTGTGGGTGACCGCGGACCAGGCAGCGGAGGCGGCCATGACCGGACTCGCCAGGGGCAAACGCCGTGTCGTACCCGGGCCGTTCGCCAAGGCGCAGACGCTCAGCGGTCAGTACGGCCCACGCGGCGTCTCCGGGCCCGTGCTGCGGGCAGTCTACGAAAGGGCCCAGTGATGGGGTGGGAGCCGCTCGTCCGCACCGACGGCCGGGGGCTGCGCGGTGACCTGCGCAGGGCGCTGACCCTCGGCACGCCCCGCGGCACCCTCTACCGCAACGCGCACTACTTCACCGCCACCGTCGAGGTGGACCCGGTCGCGATGAGGCCGTGGCTGCCCCCGGGCATTCGGCTGGCCCGACCCGCCAGGTGCGAGGTCTTCACCGCGTACTTCCCGGACTGCAACTACGGCTCCGTCTATCACGAGGCGGGACTGTTCGTGCACATCAAGGCGGGACGCCGGACGGGCATCCACTGCCCCTGGATGATTCTCGACGACGACGTCGCCCTCATCCTGGGCCGGGAACTGCTCGGCTATCCGAAGAAGCTGGGCGAGATCGACTGGGCCCTCGAGGGAGACTCCATCGCCGCCACCGCTCGTCGCCGCGGTACCCCCCTGCTGTCGATGGCCGGCACCCTCGGCGACGTCATCTCCGATGCGCCGCCCATCCTCGGCCGACCCCACCGCAACGTCGCCGGGCTGATCGGGGCCGCGCTCCCCCGCGTCGTCGCCTTCACGCCGGGAGAACGACCGATCGAGGTGCGCCGGGTCGAAGACCTCACCCTGACGATCGGCGGCTCGGAACGCGATCCGATCGACCAGATGGGACTCGGGCGCGTGATCGAGGCGCGCCTGCACCGGGTCGATCTCACCGCGGCCAGACCCCCGATCCCGATCCGACCGCTCACCCCGCTGTTCACCGCCGCCCGTCTCCGACCGAGAGTGCTCTGACCATGACCGAGACAAGGACCTCCGTCCTCGCCGAACCCGTCGTCCTGCCCTGCGGCGCGACGCTGCCCAATCGACTGGCCAAGGCCGGGATGAGCGAACAGCTCGCCACCCGCGACGGCCGACCCACCCCGGAGCTGAACCGGCTCTACGCGACCTGGGGTCGCGGCGGCGCCGGCCTGCTCGTCACCGGCAACGTGATGATCGACCGAGCAGCCCTCGTCGAGCCCCGAAACATCATCCTCGACGACGAACGTGCACTACCCCAGATCCGCGCCTGGTCCGACGCCGGGCGGGCGGCCGGCAGCGCTGTGTGGATGCAGATCAACCACCCGGGACGGGTGGCCACCGTCCCGTTCACCCGACGCCCTGTCGGCCCCTACGCGAGTCGGGAACCGGTGCCCGGCTTCAACTTCCGCAAACCTCGCGAGCTCACCGGCGCGGATATCGAGTCCCTCATCCGGCGCTACGTCAGGACCGCGGAACTCGCGATCGCGGGCGGGTTCGACGGCGTGCAGATCCACGCCGCGCACGGGTACCTGCTCGCGCAGTTCCTGTCCCCGCTGGCGAATACCCGCGGCGACCGCTACGGGCGCGACGCGGCCGGCAGGCGGCGACTGTTGCTGGAGGTGGTCGCGGCGGTCCGCGCCGCCCTCGGCCCTCACGTCCCGATCTCGGTCAAGTTGAACTCCAAGGACTTCCAGCGCGGCGGCCTCGACGAGTCCGAGTCTCTCGACGTCGCGGTCGCCCTCGCCGACGCCGGAATCGACGTGCTGGAGATCTCGGGCGGCAACTACGCCGCACCCGCCATGACCGGGGTGCACCACCGTTCTCGCGAGGCCTACTTCCTCGACTACGGCACGCGGGTGCGCCGCCTGATCTCGACACCCCTGATGCTCACCGGCGGCCTGCGCAGCCGCGACACCATGGAGCGAATCGTGCACGAGGGCGCAGTGGACATCATCGGGATGGCCAGACCGATGGCAATCGTGCCCGACTACCCGGCCCGAATCCTCGCGGGCGAGCCCGAGCCGCAGCTACCGACCGGACCGCTGCACCTGGGCTACCGCCCCGCGGACGGCTACATACAGCTCGCCGCGCACGCCGCCCAGCTCCATCGGATCGGCGCCGGCCTGTCGCCGCTGGACGGTGCCGGGCTCGGCGCCCTGGCGCGATCCCTCGGGAGGCTCTCGTTGGCGGCCTTGACCCAGGCCACCGTTCCGCGCTGAGCACCACGGCGCGCCGTCGACCCACGCTGTCTGGGCTCGAGGTCGACGGCGCGCGTGCGTGGCACCGTTCGAGGCGCTACACCGCCCGGCTCGCGCCCTCCCAGTAGCGCGCCCGCAGCGCCTTCTTGTCCAGCTTGCCGAGCGGGGTCAGCGGGAGCGAGTCGACGAAGTCGATCGTCTTGGGCGCGTGCACCGCGCCCTTCGCGGACTTCACCCGCTCGACCAGCTCGGCCACCTCCACCGTCGCGCCGTCACGCAGCACGACGCAGGCCTTGACGGCCTCGCCCCACTTCTCGTCCGGCACACCGACAACGGCGACCGACGCGACCGCGGGATGGCCGGAGATGACGTCCTCGATCTCCCGGGGGAAGACGTTGAAGCCGCCGGTGATGATCATGTCCTTCTTGCGGTCGACGATGAACAGGAAGCCGTCCTTGTCCGCACGGGCGACGTCGCCGGTGTGCAGCCACCCGCCGCGCAACGCCTCGGCGGTCTCCTCCGGCTTCTTCCAGTAGCCCTGCATCACCAGCGGGCCGCGCACGCAGATCTCACCGAGCTCGCCGCGCGGCACCTCGTTCAGGTCGTCGTCGAGCAGCCGCACGTCCAGCCACGGCACCGGACGCCCGCAGGAGGCCAGCCGCTCGACATTCGCGGGGTCGTGTTCATCCTTGCGCATCACGGTGATGGTCATGCCGCACTCCGACTGCCCGAAGTACTGGAAGAAGATCGGGCCCAGCTTCTCGATGCCCTCGACCAGCCGCGCGGGCGACATGGCGGCCGCACCGTAGTACAGCGTCTGCAGGCTCGAGAGGTCCCGCTTGGCCAGGTCCGGATGGTCGAGCAGCATGTAGATCATCGTGGGCACGAGCATCGTCACGGTGATCTTGTGCTTCTCGATCGCCTCGAGGACGGCGCCGGGCTCGAAGGCGGGGAGCACGACCAGCGAGCCTCCGCGCATCAGCGTCGGCACGAAGAAGGCCATGCCCGCGTGCGAGAGCGGGGTGCAGGCGAGGAAGCGCATCTCCTCGGGCCACTGCCACTCGGCCATCTGGATCTGGGGCAGCGTGACGCCGGACTGGAAGGTGTTGATCACGCCCTTCGGCTTGCCGGTGGTGCCGCCGGTGTAGACGATGCTGCTCGGGTCGGTGCCTGCCACCTTCGCGGCGACCAGAGGCCCGGGGACGAAGTCGCCCACCAGGGCCAGCAGGTCGACACCCACCTCGGACGGGCCGAGCGAGAAGAGGTTCTTCAGCGACGGCAGCGACTCCTTGAGCTCCGCGGCGCGCCCCTCGAACGCGGTGGGATCGAAGATCAGCGTCTCGATCTCGGCGTCCTCGAGGATGTAGCGGTGATCGTCGAGCGATCCCATCGGCGCCAACGCGGTGTTGCGGCAGCCGAGGATCATCGTGGAACCGACGCTGATGAGCACCTCGGGACGGTTCTTCGAGAGCATCGCGACCGTGGAACCCTTGCCGATCCCCAGGGACTGCAGGGCCTGCACGAAACAGCTGATCTGGTCGCGCATCTGCCCGCCGGTGAGCACCACGTCGCCGAGGTAGAGGGCGGGACGGTCGGCGTTGCGCTCGAGCGCCGTGATCAGCAGGTCCGCCGTGTACTGCGGGCGGTGCAGGTCGGCGAGCTCGTCGGTGGTCATGTTTTCTCCGCTCTGACTGGGGGTCACGGCTGCCGGGCCGCGGCCGTGCGCGTGGCACGCCTCACATTAGAACGCAAACTGACACATGTTCTAGTGGCAATTGCATTTGTGCAGGTGCCAACCCCGCCGCGATACCCTCTGAGCATGCAGAACACGGGTGTCGAACAGCAGGTGTGGACCGCGACGGTGGTGGAGCACCATCGGCTGCGCACCGATCTCGCGGTGGTGCGATTGGAGGGTGAGTTCGTTCCGTTCAGCGCGGGGCAGTCGGTGTCGGTGACCGTGCCACAGAATCCGCGGGTCTCGCGGCGCTACTCCCCCGCCCTGCCGCCCTCGCTCGACGGCAAGCTCGAGTTCCACGTCAGGACGGTGCCCGCCGGCTGGATCAGCGGCGCGATCGTCGGCGACACCGCCCCGGGCGACCAGTGGCAGATCAGCGAACCGAGCGGGCACCTGGCCGTGGACGACTCCGGCCGGGACGTCGTGATGATCGCGGGCGGCACCGGACTCGCCCCGTTCCGCTCGATCCTGCTCGAGCTCGCGCGGCGCCCGAAGCCGCCCCGGGTGTACCTGTTCATCGGCGGCCGTCACCCGCGCGACCTCTACGGCTCCGACATGCTGTGGATCCTGGCCCAGCAACTCGACTGGCTCACCGTGGTGCCGGTCGTCGAGAACGTGCGGGACCCCGAGTGGGCCGACGAATGGTACGAGGCCACCCGGGTCGACATCGGCTTCGGCCCCGACGACATCATCGCGGGCACCCTGGCCGAGGTCGTCAGCTCGTACGGCGCCTACACCGACCACCAGGTGCTGGTCTGCGGCTCCCCCGCCATGGTGCGCTTCACCCTGCGCGCACTGATCGACAGCGGAACCCCCGCGGGCGCAATCCAGTTCGAATAGGCGCTCCGCGCCCGTGCGCGGTTGAAGAGTCCAGGGACTCGTCAACCGCGCACGGGCGGCGGAGCCGCCTACCGCCGGGTGCTGCCCGCGTCGACCGGGAGCGACACCGAGGTGATGTAGCGCGCCTCGTCGGACGCCAGGAACAGCGCGGCATTCGCGACGTCCACCGGCTCCACCCACGGGATCGAGAGCAGGTTCATCGTCGCGGCCGACTCGGCGAACTCCTCGCGCGTCGGCGGCCGGTCCAGGTCGGGGCGGAACTTCGTGCGCACGGCGTCGTTCTGGATCATCGGGGTGTCCACGTTGGTCGGGTGCACCGTGTTGACCCGAACCCCGTGCGGCGCCAGTTCCTTTGCCATCGAACGCATCAACCCGACGACCCCGTGCTTGGCCGCGGTGTAGTGCGCGACGCCGACCAGTCCGCGCAGCCCGGCGATCGAGCTGGTGAGGATCATCGCCCCGCCGCCCCGTTCGATCAGGTGCGGCGCAGACACGGCGCAGGTCTGCCACACGCCGGTGAGGTTCACGTCGAGCATGGTGTTCCAGGCCTGCTCGGTGAGCTCGAGGGCGGGCGCCGAGGAGGTGATCCCCGCGGTGGCACAGACGATGTCGAGGCCACCGAACGCCGCGACTCCCGCGTCCACCGCAGCGGACAGCGCCGCCCGGTCGCGCACGTCGACCTCGAAAGTCTCTATCCGCCCACCCGTTTCGCGCACGAGCGCCGCGGTCTCGGCGAGGTCCGCCGCGCTCGACGGCGGCGTGACCACCGTGTCGACCGGCCCGCAGAGGTCGACGGCGATCACGTCGGCGCCCTCCTGCGCGAACCGCAGTGCCTGTGCGCGCCCGATGCCGCGGGCCGCTCCGGTCACCAGCGCGACCTTGCCTGCCACCCGTCCGCTGGGAGTGGTCTCCGCTCGCGTCATCGTCACACCTTCTGCGTCAGGCCGGCGTCGACCACCAGCTCGGTTCCGGTGATGTACCGGGCTTCGTCGGATACCAGGAAGAGCAGGGCGTTGCTGACGTCGACCGATTCCACCCACGGCACCGGCAGCAGATGGTTGCGCGCGAGCACCTCCATCACGTCCTCCGCGGTGGGGTCCGCCAGGTCGGGCCGCAGCCGGGCGAAGGTCGCGGGGTTCAGCGTCATCGCGGTGCCGACCGCGCCGGGCAGCAGCGCGTTGACGCGAATCGACCTCGGCCCCAACTCGTTCGCGAGAGTGCGCATGAGTCCGATGACCGCATGCTTGCTCGCCGAGTAGTGGGCGGCGCCGGCAACGGCCTTCACGCCCGCGGTCGAGCTGACGATGACGACCGACCCGCCGTCGGCGCCGATCGCCGGGGCCGCGGCCTTGATCGTGTGCCAGACGCCGGTCAGGTTGATGTCCAGGGAGCGCTGCCACACCGGCGCTTCGATGGTCCACGCCGGGCCCGGGTTGTCGCAGACGCCCGCGTTCGCGACCACGACGTCGAGCCGGCCCAACTCGGCCACGCCCGCGTCCACCCCCGCCTGCACGGCGGCGAGGTCACGCACGTCCGCCCCGGCCACCGCCGCACGCCGGCCCGTCGCGGCCACCAGCCGTGCGGTCTCCGCCAGGTCGGCCGCCGCACCGGGGAGGTCCATCGCGATGATGTCCGCGCCCTCCTCGGCAAGACGGACCGCATGGGTGCGCCCCATTCCGTTGCCGGCGCCGGTGATGAGCGCGACCTTGCCCGCCATACGAGACATCGGTGTCCCCTTCCACGTGTGCACCCGACGCTAGGTGGGCACGCCGCACGGCTGACACAAGCTCTCCCGCGCAGCGGGAGATCCTCACGAACCCCTCCCTTCGCGCCGGTTGCCCGGGGCACTATTCGACCGTGCATACAGCTTTCATCCGAGTGAAGGTCGACCCCGCCGCCGCAGACCGGGCGGCCTTCGCCATGCTCGCGCTGGTCGAGCCCACCCTTGCCGAGCCCGGCTGCGTCACCTATGAGTTCTACCGGGATCACGACGATCCGTCGCTGTTCCTGTGCTTCGAGCACTGGCAGTCGCGTCAGGCGCTCGACGATCACGGCTCCACTCCCCATGTCACGGCATTCCTGACCGAGTTCGGACCGGTCATCGAACGCTGGGAGTCCAACCACGCCTCCGCACTGACCTGACGGATCGAGCGCCCGGGTTGCCACCTCGGTGACCACGGGCGCCGTTAGGGACCGACGATCCGCCCGGTGGCGCAGCAGAATCTCCGCCTCGACGGAAGTGGCCGTTCCACCTCGCGGGATGCCATGCGTCCCTATTATGTTTCATGCTTGAACGTAATTTAATCCGTTCACCTCAGTAAGGAGTTCGTCGTGGCACGTCATCTCCCCCGCGCAGCAGTCACTTCTCTCGTGTGCGCCTCGTTGTTCGCCGCACCGATGGCGGGCGTCGCCCTCGCCGATCCGGCGCCCGCCGCGCCCACGGGTTTCTCGTGGAGCCCCGGCCAGGTCGCCGACGCGCCCCGCCTGTCCAGCATGGACAACTTCCGCGACGTCGCCGGAACCGGCGCCGGCTACACGGGTTTCGGCGGCGAACACCTGAACAAGGGCGTGTTCTACCGAGCCAACGCGTTCACACCGAACGACGCCGACCTCGCCACCCTCGGCGGTCTCGGTCTGAAGAAGGTGTACGACCTGCGGACGGACCCCGAGGTCGCGGCGAAGCCCGACCGGCTGCCCGCCGGCGCGGAGTACGTTCGCGTCCCGATCATCTCGGGCGACATCACCAACGCGGCCCGCAAGCTCCGTTCGCCCGCCGAGGCCGTCGCGTTCATGGAGAACATGAACCGCAGCTTCGTCACCGGCGAGGCCGAACGCGCCGGCTTCAAGAAGCTGCTCACTGATCTCGCGAACTCGGCTGGGCCGCAGGCCTTCCACTGCACCTCCGGTAAGGACCGCACCGGGTGGACGTCCTACCTGCTGCTCAGCCTCGTCGGCGTCTCCCGCGACACCATCATGTCCGACTACCTGCTCACCAACGAGTACTCGGCCGGCTCGATCGCGGCCATGCGGGCGCAGATCGCGCAGGCCTACGGCGAGCAGGCGGCCATCATCTTCACCCCGCTGCTCGGCGTGCAGGCGAGCTACCTGAACGCCGGGATCACCGCGCTCGAGCAGCAGTACGGCTCGGTGCGCAACTACCTCAAGACCGGCCTGGGCCTGAACGACGCGACCCTCGCGAAGCTGGCCCTGCGCATGCTGGACTAGCGCGCACCGCCGGTGGCCGTGCAGAGGGGGGCGGCCACCGGCACCCGTGCAGCTCAGCTCAGTACGAGTAGAAGAACCCGCGGTCGCGGCGCACGGCCTGCTCACGACGACGGCCGATCCGCCAACCGTCGGCCGTGCGCCGGTACTCGACCGTGTAGTGGCCGGCGACGTGGGCGTGCAGCGTCTGGGACTCGGACCGGGAACCTGACCGGAACTCGAAATGCACACGGGCCGAGGCGGTGTCGCCGTCGAGCGTGATCGACGGCGGGCTCAGCAGGTGGATTCCCGTGGTGTGTGCGGTGAACTCGGTGCAGAACCGGCTCAGTTCGGAGTGTCCCCGGATCGTGAGCGCGGGGGCGTCGCCGACCGCGACCACCTCGAACACCCCGTCCTCGCAGAACAGTTCGGCCCAGGCCGGTCCGTCCCCGGCGTCCCAGGACGGCGCGTAGGCACCCTCGAGGCGGAGGATGGCGAGGGTGTCCTCGACGGCGCCGAGTCGCTCCTCGAGCGACCCGGTGGCCGGCACCGGCGGGGCGAGAAACGTCTGCACTTCACGACCTCCTGTATGTGTGCGAAACGGCGAACGGGAGTTCATGGCTCGCTTCGGATCCGAAAGTGAGCCATGAACTCCCGTTCACCCCATCAATGGTCAGACGCGACCGAAGTACGCGTCCCGCAGCACCGCGAGGTCGTCGATGTCGCCCGCGTCGGCGTCCATCACCACCTTGCCGATGTCGAGCACGGTGACGTGGTCGGCGACGCTCATCGCCGCCTCGACCGCCTGCTCGACCAGCAGCACCGCCAGCCCGGCCTCCTTGAGCACCTGGACCCGCTCCATCACCTCGTTGACGATCACCGGGGCGAGGCCGCCGGACGGCTCGTCGAGCAGCAGCAGCGACGGCTCGGCCATCAGGGCCTGACCGATCGCCAGCATCTGCTGCTGGCCACCCGACATCGACCCGGCCAGCAGCCCGCGCTTCTCCCCGAGGATCGGGAACAGGTCGTAGATGCGCGCCACCTCCTGCTTGAGCGCGGACCGCCGCATCTTCCGGACGTACCCGCCGAGGATGAGGTTCTGCTCGACGGTCTGCCGGTGGAAGACGCGTTTGCCCTCCTGCACGTACGCCATTCCCCGGCGCACCCGCTGGTGCGCGGGGAGCTTGGCGATGTCCTGGCCGTCGAACTCGACCGATCCGGCCGAGACCTTGTTCAGCCCGGAGATCGCGCGCAGGGTGCTGGTCTTGCCGGCCCCATTGCGGCCGAGCAGCGCGGTGACCTTGCCGGGCCACACGTCCAGCGACACATCCCAGACCACCCGCAGGTCGCCATAGCCGGATTCCAGGTTCCGCACGCTCAGAAGCGGTTTGGTGGTAGTGACGCTCATGACTTCACCTCTGTCGACAGTGCGGCCTCTTCGTCGGCGATGGTCCGCGCGCCGGTCTCCTCGACGCTGACGCCGAGGTACTCGCTGAGCACCCGCGGGTTGTGCTCGATCTCCTCCGGGCTCCCGTCCGCGATCACGGCACCCTGGGCGAGCACCACGATGCGGTTCGCGAGCTCGAGGACGAGTCGGAAGTTGTGCTCCACCAACACCACCGTGGCACCGGCGTCGCGCAGGTCGCGGATCAGATCCGCGAGCCGCCCCACCTCGTCCTCGTCCAGTCCGGACGCCACCTCGTCGAGCAGCAACACCCGCGGCTCGGACACCACGGACCGTGCCACCTCGAGCAGCCTGCGCATGCCGAGCGGCAGCGCGGTTGCCGTCTCGTCCCTCAGGTGCGACATGCCGACCATCGCGAGGGCGCGCTCGGCCTCGGCCAGGTCGGCGGCGCGCACCTTGCGGTAGCGCGGCAACCGCAGCACGGTCTCGATCATCGACACCCGGTCGGTGCTGTACCGGCCGGAGGCAACGGCCTCCAGAACGGTGACGTGCTCCGGGATGTTCGGGGTCTGGAAGGTGCGGGCCACACCCACGCGGGCCACCCGATCCGGCGACAGACCCTGAACCTCCGCGTCGCCGATGAGGATCCGGCCGGAGTCCGGCTTGTAGAAGCCGCAGATCATGTTCAGGGTGGTGGTCTTGCCGGAACCGTTCGGCCCGATCAGCGCGGTCACCTGTCCGGGTTCCGCGCTCAGTACCACCTCGCTCAGCGCCTGGTTGCCGCCGAACGCCTTGGAGATGCCGTCCACCACCAGACGCTGGCCCGCCATCGGTTCCATCGCCGGGCGCGGCCCGCCCGCGGCCGGGTCCGCCGCCCGCGCACCGGTCAGGCCGGCCGCCCGGTCCAGCCGAGTCAGTGCCGCCTTCCCGATTTTTGCCAGACCACCGCTGAGCAGCACCCCGCCGACGATGAGGAACCCACCGTAGAAAACCAGCGCGTACTCCTGGAAGTCCGCGGCCTGGTTGGGGCCGAACTGGATGATCGCCGCGCCGACCACCGCGCCGTAGACGCTCGCCGCGCCGCCGAGGATGCAGGCGGCGAGAACCGCGGTGGCGAAGGTGAACCCGAACGCCTCGGGCGAGATGAACATGTCGATGTTCGCGAACAGCGCGCCCGCGAGCCCGGCCGGGAGCGCACCGATCGCGTACCCGAGCAACTTCATCCGGAACACCGAGACACCCACCGAGGAGGCCAGCAAGGGGCTCTGCTTGAGGGTGCGGAAGGCGATGCCGTGCCGGGACACGACGAGATTGCGCATCACCGCGAACCACGCGATCGTCACCACCACGACCACCAGGTAGAACTCGTTGTTCTCCGGGTCGAGCACATGACCGAACAACGTGGCGGGCTCGATGCCGGTGAGCCCGCTGCGACCACCCGTGCTGTCGCCGAACACGGCGATGATGTCGGGAACGAGCAGCACCAGGAAGAACGACGTCATCGCCAGCGACCAACTGCCCAGCCGCAGACCGGGGATGCCGGTGACGATGCCGACCGCCAGTGCGACCAGGCCCGCTGCGACGAGCTGCAGCACGATGTCGGTGTAGCCCGCGATGGACATCAGGCCGGCCGTGTAGGCGCCTGCCGCGTACATCGCGGCCTGGCCGAGCGCGAGTTCGCCGGCATAGCCCAGGCTCAGGCTCAGCCCGCTGACCACCAGCGCGAGGATGCAGGCGAGCTGCACCTGCCTGGTGGTCGCGAAGTCGAGCCCCAGCGCGGGCAGGAAGAGCACGAGGACGGCGAGGGCGAGCGGATAGCTCCAACTCGGGACCGCCCGAAGGGAACGCCAGATCTGCATGTCACACCACCCGTTCCCGTACCCGGCCGAACAGGCCGGCCGGCCGAACCATGAGGATCGCGATCAGCACCACGAACACCGCGATGTTGCTGTACTGGCTGCCCAGTTCCAGCGCGGCGAACGACTCGACCAGGCCGACAGTGAGGCCGCCGACCAGCGCACCGGGCAGTGAGCCGAACCCGCCGATCGCCAGGGCGACGAAGCCCTTGATCGCGAGCGCGGATCCGAGCGTCGCCACCGCAAACGTCTTGGGACCCACGAAGAGACCGAGGAACCCGGCCAGCGCACCGGAGGCCGCGAACGCGCCGAGCGCGAGCGCCCGGACGTTGACCCCGCGCAGCATGGCCGCCTCGCGGTCCTCCGAGATACCCAGCAGCGCAAGCCCGGTCACGGTCCTCTTGCTGATCTGACTGAGCAGCACGACGAGCACGATCGCCAGGATCAGCAGGGCGATCTCGACCGGGTAGGTGCGGCCACCGAGCAGCGTGATGGGTTCGTTGGAACCGAAGAACGGCACGGTCAGCGGCTCGCTGCCCCAGATCAGCTGCGTCGCACCGTTGATCAGGGTCGCCACACCCAGCGTGGTGACCAGTTGGTTCTGGTGGTCGTGCACCGGCCGGACGGCGATCACTTCCTCGAGTCCGGCGAGGATCATCACCGTGACTGTCGCTATCACCGCGACGACGAGGACCGGGAGCTTCAGCGTCACCAGACCGGTGTACGCGACGAAGGTGCCCACCATCATCAGCTGCGCCTGCGCGAAGTTGAAGGTGTTGGACGAGATGAAAACAATGTTGTAGCCGATCGCCACCAGCGTGTAGACAGCGCCGAGTGCGAGGCCCGACCAGACTATGGTCACCGCGAACTCCTCCTTCGGAGGTGGTGCGGTCGCGTCACGCGGCCGCACCACCGCCGTTGTCAGTCAGGACAGTTGGTCTCAGGCGCCCGGGTTGCCGTACTGCCCGTTGAGCAGCTTGCTCGGCGGCGCGAAGCGGTAGTCCTCGTTGTCCAGGTTCGGGGCGTGCGATTGCGCCGAGTAGTGGTAGCGGGGCAGGAACGCGGTCTTGGCGCTGTCGAGGACCTCCTGGTTCTCCAGCGCGTCGGCCAGTGCCTCCGGATCATCGGAGCCGCCGGCCTTCTCCGCGGCGGCCGCGACCAGACCGAACGGGTCGTAGTTGTCGGCCAAGATCAGCGTCGAGGGGATCTGCCCCTGCGAGGCCATCGTCTCGACCATCGCGTTGACCGCCCCGTCGTTCGCGTCGTAAACGGTGCTGGGGAACATCTGCATGACCAGGTTCGCGGTAACCGGGGTGCCGAGCACACCGTCCGGCGCCGGCTTGGCGACCAGCGCGGTGCCGGAGACCGAGGTGTTGCCGATCAGCGGGATGTTCCAGTCCAGCCGCTGCAGGCTGGTGAGCAGGTAACCCAGCGGGGCACCGTACGCGTCGACGACCAGGGCCTGGGTGCCCTTGTTCTTCAGGGACTGGAGCTGGGCGGTCATGTCCAGCGCCGCGACGTCGTACTCCTCCGAGCCGGACGCGCTGACGCCCTCGGCCGCGAGGGACGAGTCCATTGCCTTGCCGAACGCCTCACCGTAGGCGCTGCTGCCGTGGATGACGCCGACCTGCTGATAGCCCTTGCCCTTCGCGTAGTGCGCGATGGACGCCGCGTACTCGGCGGGCGAGGGCGAGAGGTCGAAGTTGAGTGGGAATTCCTCAGCGTCGGAGGAGTTCTCGGTCGGCCCGACGTTGAACGAGAGGATCTTGTTCTGCTTGAGGATCGGCAGGGTCGCGGCGGACACCGTCGACGGGCCCGAGTTGAGGTACAGGTCGGGCTTCGTGCCGGAGGCGATGGCCTCACGCAGGTTCGAGACCGCCTTCGTGGCGTCGCCGCCGTCGTCGACGACGGTGAGCTCGACCTGGCGACCGCCGATTCCGCCGTTCTTGTTGACCGCCTCGGCGCCGGCCTTCGCCGCGAGGATCGAGGTCTGGGAGTTGGCGGCCAGGGCGCCCTGGCCACTGACCGCGCCGGTGACGAGCACCCGGTATGGACCGTCCGATCCGCTCTCCGCGCCGGAACTCGATCCGGAGCAGCCGGCGAGGGCGACCGCGGATACGGCGAGCGCGGCTGTGAGGGCAGAGTGCCGATACTTCATGCAGGACTCCTCAAGTTGAATAAGCAAGCAGTTGCTTGGGGAGCAGCGTAAGGGTGTGATCTAGGTAACGTCAATCGCAATCCCGTGAGCCGGAATGCGTAAAAGTGTTAATTTGCAACATGTTTCAGTTCTCGTGACGCAGAGACGACTGAACGCTGGGCGCCTATCCCCTGGCGCCCAGCGTGTTTCGGTGTCGCGGCTCCCCGAAGGGGACCGATCAGTTGTGGACCGGACCGATCATTCGCCCGCCTCGATGACGTCAAATCCCTTGTAGCCGGCCGCCGCAACGTCGGCGATGATCTCACCGTAGGCGCCGAATCCGCCGATGAACGGCATGAACACGCGCGGCTTCCCGGGGATGTTCGCACCCATGTACCACGAGTTCGCGGTCGGCAGCAGCGTCTGCGCGGCCCGGTCGGAGCACTCCTGCACCCAGGAGGCGGCCGCCTCGGGGGTGGCCTCCAGCGCCACCGCACCCCGCTCGTCGAGGTGGGCGATGGCATCCGCCACCCAGTTCACGTGCAGCTCCGAGTGCAGCACCATGTTCGCCAGCACGGACACGCTGCCCGGGCCGGTCATGTTGAACAGGTTCGGGAAGCCGGCCACGCCGAGGCCGAGGTAGGTCTTCGGGCCCTCGGCCCACGCCTGCTTGAGGGTCTGGCCGTCGCGGCCGACGATGTTCAGCTTCTCCATCGACCCGGTCATCGCGTCGAACCCGGTCGCGAGGATCAGCGCATCGATCTCGTAGTGCTCGTCCGCGGTGCGCACACCCGCCGCGTCGATGCTCTCGATCGGCGTCGCCTTGAGGTTCACCAGCGTGACGTTGTCACGGTTGTAGGTCTGGTAGTAGTTGGCGTCCGTGCAGATCCGCTTGGTGCCGATCGCGTGGTCCTTCGGGACGAGCAGCTCCGCGATCTCCGGATCGTCGATCACCGCGCGGACCTTCTCCTCCCAGAAGGCGCGGGCGGTGTCGTTGGACTCGGCATTGGTCACCTGGTCCGGGAAGGTCTTGCTGTACAGCACGCCGCCGAGCTGCCAGCGCTTCTCGTAGGCCTCGCGCCGCTCCTCCTCCGACGCCTCCAGCGCCGGCTTCGGATGCGCCTGGTGCGGCGAGCCGCCGCCGCTGAGGAACGAGAGCCGACGACGCTCGCGGTAGTTCGCCTTCTGCGCGGCGCGGTCCTCGTCGCTGAGCGGCACGTTGCCTGCCGGCACGCTGTAGTTGGCGCTGCGCTGGAACACGTAGAGCTGCTCGGCCTGCTTGGCGACCTCGGGGATGGTCTGGATGCCGGAGGAGCCGGTGCCGATCACGCCGACCCGCTTGCCGGTGAAGTCGACGCTCTCGTGCGGCCAGTGTGCGGTGTGATAGACGCCGCCGTCGAAGGAATCGAGGCCCTCGATCGCGGGAATGTTCGCGTTCGACAGCGGACCGACCGCGAGGATGACGAAGCGGGCGGACACGGCGTCGCCTGCGTCGGTGCGGATCTCCCACCGCAGCGTCTGCTCGTCGAGCGCGATGTCGGTGACCCGGGTGCCGAACCGGATGTCGCGACGCAGGTCGTACCGGTCCGCGACGTGGTTGACGTACTCCAGGATCTCCGGCTGGGTGGCGTACTTCTCGCTCCAGTTCCACTCCTGCTCGAGCTCGGGGTCGAAGGAGTAGGAGTAGTCGACGCTCTCGACATCGCAGCGCGCGCCCGGGTAGCGGTTCCAGTACCAGACGCCGCCCACCCCGTCGCCCGCCTCGAACACCCGCACCGACAGCCCGTCGCTGCGGAGCTTGTGGAGCGCATAGAGCCCCGCGAAGCCCGCGCCGACGACGACCACGTCGACCTCGGCTCCTGTGTCGGCCTGAGGGGATGGGGTCCCTGCGGACGAAGCTGACTGGGCGTTCACGGTGACTGCCTTTCGCTGGAGACTCTCTCTCCAGCGACGCTATTTCGGCGACGTCACCGGGGCCTACCGCCCCTCCCGCTGACCGGGCACTGCGTTGCCCGCGGGTGGATCAGTACAGCGGGTCGTGCCGCATGTTCTCGACCGGGACACCCCTGGCCTGGAGCCGGAACTTGGCGGTCTGGATCGTCGAGGCGGACCCGACGATCTGCACGTCGTGGTTCGACCAGTCACCGAAATCGGCAGCGACCGCGCTGACCTTGCCGGTCATCCGCTTGTACATGCCTGCGGGCGGCGACGGGATCGGGTCGAGGTGCCACCACGGGTTGGTGTCCTCCTCGGAGACCGGGACGACCGTGAGCCACGGGTTGGTCAGCGACAGCTGCCAGAGGGTCTCGATGTCGTACAGGTCGCACGGGTAGTTGCCGCCCACGAACACGTGCACGTTCGGGTTGTTCGCGCGCATCGCCATCTCCATCAGCTGCGCGCGCAGCGGGGCGATGCCCGTGCCCGACCCGATCATCAGCATGTCGCGGTTCTGGGTGCGGTCCACGCCGAGCGCGCCGAGCGGGGAACCCATCGTCCAGGTGTCGCCGAGGTTGGTCTGGCCGACCATCGCCGGGCTCACCCAGCCGCTCGAGACGCGTCGGACGTGGAACTCGATCTGCCCCTCGGGATTCGCGGGAATGGCGGGCGAGAGGTAGCGCCACATCCGGGGGCGGCCGGGGACGGTGACACTCACGTACTGCCCCGCGCCGTACTCCATCGGCCGGTCGAGCTGCAGCCGGACCACCGCGACATCCTGGAGCACCTGCTTGTGTTCGACGACGGTGCCGTTCCAGGTCGCCGGCCCGGTCTCGGCGTTCGCGGCCTCCATCATCACCGAGGCGATCAGGGCGATGGCCTCGCGCCAGGCGTTGTCGACCTCGTCGGTCCACAACTCGTTGCCCGCGAAGTTCTTGAGCGCGAAGATCAGCGCGTTACCGACCGCGGTGTAGTGCGCGTCGACCACGCCGTACTTGCGGTGGTCGCGGCCGAGCTGGGCGAGGAACAGGAGGACCGGTTCCGGGTCGTCGAGCTGGTCGATGACGTAGGCGATCGCGTGGACGAGTCGCTCTCGCTGGGCCTCCATCGCGGCGGGGAAGAACGCGCGGACCTCCGGGTTGTTCGCGAACAAGACGGAGTAGAACGACTGGGTCAGTCGAGCTGGTCCGTCCTCGATCGCCGCCACGGCCTTGAAGGTCGTCCGGACAAGCGAAATTGCCGTTGAATCCACTGCAGAGTCCCCGTTCCGCATACAAACGCGGCCTGCGGCGTTCTCTGCAGGTCGCGTGGCCCCTCTCGGCGGGTTGCCGTTGGGTTTGAGGAAGTCTAGCGAGGAATCCCCGCGACCGAAACACGTATCGGAATTACAACAATGTGAGTTGATCCGCAGGGACCGTGGCCACCACGCGGGTGCCCTCTCCGGGCGCAGACGTCAGGTCCAATGTCCCGCCCAGGTTCTCTATCCTGAGGAACTGCGAGGCCAGCCCGATGTGCCCCTCCGCGACGCGCGCCGGCAGGTCGTCCGGGTCGAACCCGACGCCGTCATCGGCCACCACGAGGGTGATGGCGGTGCCGGTCCGGGACAACAGCAGCTCGACCCGATGCGCGTTCGCGTGCCGGTCGATGTTGCCGAGCGCCTCCCTGGCCACCCGGTACAGCAGCGACTGGCAGTCCGGCCTGCCCACCTCCGCCAACCGCACCCGCATCTCGTAGCCGCCGCGGCGCGCCATACCGTCGGCCAGCTCGCGCAGCGCCGCCGTCAGGCCCAGTTGCTCGAGTACCTGCGGGTGCAGCGTGGTGACCGTCGAGCGGAGCTGCGTGGCGGTCTCGCGCAGCGCCGCCTCCGCGGCCACCAGCGCGGGATCGCGGTCGCGCTCGATCGCCTCCTCGAGGTCCATCCTCGCCGCGAGGACGTTCTGCAGCGGGCCGTCGTGCAGGTGCTCGGCCAGTCGCCTGCGTTCGCGTTCCTCCGCCCCCATCGACTCGGCGACCAACTGCCTGCGCACGTCCAGCAGCGAGATCACGGTCCCCGAGCGGCGCACCAGCACCAGGGACAACGCGGTGGTCGCGGCGGTGAGCCAGAGCAGGAATCCGAAGTAGAGGAACACCACGCCGGGCAGATCGACGAGGTCGTCGCGGACCGCGTAGAGAAGCCACACCAGCAGGTAGCCGACCGCCGTGCAGGTGCCGAGCGTCGCCGTCAATGCGGGCCGGTACTGGAACGCCACCGCCACGGGCAGCAGGAAGAACACCGGCAGCAGCGACGAAGTCGCCCCGCCGGACGCCAGGCAGAGCGCGAGCAGGGCCGCGATGTCGACGACGGTGGACGCCCAGCCCGCCCAGGGCCGCACCCGCCTGCGCAACACCACCGCGAGCCACGCCGCGGCGGCGACGGCATACCCGAGCAGGACCAGCCGGAACACCGTCGGCATCCAGTGCTCGATACGGACGACGGGTCCGAACAGCGCGATGAGCGCGATCAGCGGCAGCCGCAGGAAGGCGGTGACCCGCACGGCCTCCGTGGCGTATCGCTCGACGACGCGGTCCCGATCGCGGCCTGCCACGTCACTCCAGCAGTCCACGGCGCATGGCCTCGGCCACCGCTGCCGCGCGGTCGCTGACCCCGAGCTTCTCGTACAGCCGCTGGACGTGGGTCTTGACGGTGGACGGCGCGAGATACAGCTCGCCCGCGATGGCCGGGATCGTCAGCCCCCGGGCGATGGCCGCCAGCACCTCCCGTTCACGGGCGCTCAGCGCCGGACCGGTGGGTTCCGCGTGCCGACGGACCTCGCCGACCAGGCCCGCGGCCAGGCCGGCGGGGAGCACGTCGCGGCCCTTCGCGCACTCCAGGACCGCGGCCACGATCTCGGCCCGCGTCGACTCTTTGGGCAGGAACCCGGACGCGCCCTCCTGCACCGCGTGGTAGACGATCGCGGACTCGTCGTGCGCGGAGAGCAGCAGCACGCGGGTGCCCAGGCCGTCGCGGCGCACGGCGGCGGCGACCTGGCCCCCGTCGAGCTGCGGCATCCGGTAGTCGACCAGCGCGACCTGCGGGCGGTGTTCCCGGATCAGCGCCAGCGCGGCGGCCCCGTCGTCGGCCTCCCCCACCACCTCGACGTCGCCGCTCCCGACGAGCGCCCGGACGACGCCGTCACGAAAGAGCGGGTGATCGTCGGCCACCACGACGCGTACCTTCTCGACCATCGTTCACCACGACCCGAGACCGGCCATGGCTCACTGTCTCATGGCGCTCACACCACGATCGGGCGATTCGCCGGATAGGGCACGCCGGCCGAAGGCGCTCGAACCTAGAGCTGGCAGCCCACCGGGCCGGGGCGGCCCTCGAAGCGGTCGGTCATCCAGGTGAGGGCCTCGGGGATGCCGCTCAGCAGCGGCAGGCCGTGGCCGACGATGAATCCGGGCGCGATGGGTGGGAAATCCGCGGTGCTGAATCGGACGGTCGCGCCCCGCGCGCACCACGCCGCCGCGACCTCGCGCGCCGGTCCGTAGGGGATCAGGTCGTCGCCCAGGCCCTCGACGACCAGGACCGGCGCCGCAGGCGTCTGCCGACCGATCTGCTGCGCGTCGACCGCCGCGCGCACCATCGGAAGTGTGTCGATCGTGTCCGCGACCGACCGGCCGTCGGCAGTCCACTCGGACGTGCGGTGCAGGCCGTGACGCAGCAGGGTCTCGGCCAGGCACTGCTCGCGCACGTCCTCGACCGTCGCCCGGCCGGCCGGGCTCATGGCCCGATCGATCTCAACCCTGGTCTCGGGGTAGGCGGCATAGATGCCGTTGATGGCGTAGCCGATCAGCCCGGTTGCGGCGCTGCCGTCCATCATTCGCGCCACCTGCCGGAGATCCGCGGGGATCCCGCCGGCGTAGGCGCCGCGCAGATCGAGGTCCGGCGCGTAGTCGGCCTGCAGCTCCGCCGCGGCGGCCACGGCACCGCCGCCCTGCGAGTACCCCCAGAGCCCGACCGGGCCGGTGGTGCCCAGGCCCGACCCGGGCAGGGCCCTCGCCGCCCGCGCGGCGTCGAGGACCGCGTGCGCCGCGGCGGCCCGGTTCAGGTAGGTGTGCACCCCCGGGGTGCCGAGACCCTGGTAGTCGGTGACGACCACCGCGATGCCGCGGGAGAGCAGCGCGAACACCTGGAGCAGTTCGTATTCCGCGCGCACGTCGAGCGGGGCGTCGTATCCGACGATCTCGGTGAACAGCCGCGACGGAGCGCACTGGTCGCCCTGCCCCTGCGTGCCCGTGGCGAGGCTGACCAGTGGCCGGGCCCCCGCGCCCGTCCAGGGCAGCGTGGGGGCGAAGTAGGTGCCGGTCACCGCGATATCCGCGCCGTGGGTGTCGGTGCTGCGGTACATGATCCGGGTCGCCTCGGCCGGCCACCGCCTGCCGTCGATCGGAACCGCGACCGCGAGCGTGACCGGCTCGGTGCGCAGGATCTCGCCGGGCCGCCCGGGTGCCAGGTGGGCGGGGGCGGCGTAGAAGTCGGGCGCCGGGGTACCCGACGCGACCGCGGTCGACCCGACGGCGGCCAGGACGGCGGTGCCCAACGCCACCGCCAGTCGACACGCCACCCGCAGCGATCCGGTGCCGAGCCCGCCCGCCACGTCACGAATGTCCATGCCCTGACCCTAGGAGCGCGACGCGCTCGTGCTGAATGACGAAATCGGCACGCCGCTTGATACTTTCGGCAGATGCCCGGTATGGGAGCGCCGTCGCCGTGGTGGGACTTCCCGCGCGGGGTCGCAGGCGCACGCATCATCGCCGGAGTCGGTGCCGAGCACGGACTCACGGCGGGCCGCTGCCTGCGGGGCACCGGCCTGACCCCTGGCGACCTCGATGATGCCGACGCCGTCGTGGACGCGGGCGACGAGATCCGGATCGTTCGCAACGTGTTGGCGGGGGTGCCCACCGAGGTCCGCGGCGACGGGTCGTGGCTCGGCGCCGCGGCCGGCGCCCGGTACACGCTCGGACAGGCGGGCGTGCTCGGGTTCGCCCTGATCGCCAGTCCGACCCTCGGCGACGCGATGCGGATCGGTATGCGGCATCTCGGGGCGAGCAACGCGTTCGTCCGTGTCGGGCTGAACGCCGGTGGCGCCGAGGTCCGGGTCACCTTCGACGACTCGGACATCGACGAGGACGTGCGGCCCTTCCTCGTTGCCCGCGACCTGATGGCGATCCTGCAGGTCCTGACCCACGTCACGGCGGGCTCGACGTCGCACGGCCGCCTCGAACTGCGCCTACCTCGGGTTCCCGCGATCGAGACGGCGGCCGCCGGGCTCGTCGACCGGATCGAGTTCGGGCGGCCTCGCAACGTCACCGTGCTTCCGGCGGAGTTCCTGGCCCGGCCGCTCCCGCAGGCCGATGCCCGGACCGCGGAGGTGTGTGCGCGTCACTGCTCGGATCTCGTCGAACAGCGCCGGCTGCGGCGCGGGACCTCGGGTGCCGTGCGGGCCGCACTCCTGCGCGACCCGGCGCGCCCACCGTCCATGCGCGGCGTCGCCGGGGAACTCGGCGTCAGCGAGCGGACCTTGCGGTCCAGGCTCGAGTTCGAGCGGACCTCGTTTCGGGTCATCCGGGACGAGGTCCGGGAGGCACTCGCCCTCGACATGCTGGGGACGAGCGCCCTGTCCGTCGAGGAGGTCGCCCGGCGACTCGGCTACGCGGAAACCGCGTCGTTCACCCGCGCATTCACGCGCTGGCGGGGAGCCCCGCCGAGCCGACACCGCTGACCGGCAGTGGGCCTCCGCGCGTCGCCCATCCACGTCGAGCCGGGATCAGCGCTCGTGCCGGGGCTTCCAGACGACCAGAGCGTTGTTGCGCGGGATCGGCACCAGGTCCCGCCGATAGCTGGCGTGCACCTGGGCGATCTCGGCGGCCATCTCGGTGACCCGCCGTTGCAGCGCCTCCACCTGATTGGTCAGCTCGATGATCCGTTTGATGCCGGCCAGGTTGACGCCCTCGTCCTGGGACAACCGCTGCACCTCACGCAGCAGCGCCACGTCCCTCGGCGAGTACCGGCGTCCCCCGCCCGTGGTGCGGTGCGGGGTCACCAGGCCGAGCCGGTCGTAGTTCCGCAGCGTCTGCGCGTGCATGCCGGCCAGTTCCGCGGCCACCGAGATCACGAAGATCTGGGCGTCCGGGTCCGTGGACATGTCAGACGCACTCTGGCCGGGCACCCGGGGCGCGGTCATCACGCACCCGCCCAGCCCGCACGCGGATCGAATCCGCTGGCCTTCTCGGCCGACAGATAGGTCTGCAGCGCCTCGGTGGCGGTCTCGTCGAGATCCTGCGGCACCGCGACCTTGACGGTCACGAGCAGATCCCCCGCACCGCCGCTGCGCTTGGGTACCCCGCGACCGCGCACCCGGAGGATCCGGCCGTCCACGGTGCCCGACGGGATCTTGACGCCGACCCGGCCCTCGAGGGTGGGGACGGAGACGGTGGTGCCGAGCACCAGTTCGCCGTAGCTGACCGGCACGGTGACCGTCAGGTCGTCGCCGTTGCGGCCGAACACCTTGTCCGGCTTGACGTGCACGGTGACGTACAGGTCGCCCGACGGCGCGCCGCGCAGGCCCGCCTCGCCCTGCCCGGCCAGCCTGATCCGCTGCCCGTCGCTCACGCCCTTCGGGATCCGGACGGTGAGGTTGCGGGTGCGGTTCTGCACGCCGGTGCCGCGGCAGTCGGTGCACGGGTCGTCGATGATCGAGCCGGTGCCGCGGCAGTCGTCGCACGGCTCGCTGAACCCGAACGCGCCCTGGTTCCGGCTGACGATTCCGGAACCGTTGCAGCGCGGGCACACCCGCGGGCTGGTGCCCGGCTTCGCCCCGCTGCCGTGGCAGGTGGTGCAGGAGGCCGGGCTGGTCAGCCGCAACGGCACCGTCACGCCCTGCGCGGCCTCGCGGAACGGCAGGGTGGTCTCGGCCTCGACGTCGCTGCCCCGCTGCGGGCGGGTGCTCGCCCCGGTCCGCGTGCCCGCGCCTCCGCGACCGCCGCCGAACAGCCCGCCGAAGATGTCGCCGATGCCGCCATCGCCGGAGGTGTAGCTGGTGCCACCGCCGAACAGGTCGCCGATGTTGAACTCGCCGCCTCCGAAACCGCCGCCCGCCGTGGTGTACTCGGCGCCCGGACGGTACCCGCCGCGGCCGAAGCCGCCGCTGGCGAACAGCCGGCGGGCCTCGTCGTACTCCTTGCGCTTGGCCGTATCCGAGAGCACGGCGTACGCCTCGCTCACGGCCTTGAACCGCTCCTCGGCCGCCGTGTCACCGGGGTTGGCGTCGGGATGCAGGTCCCGGGCCAGCTTCCGGTAGGACTTCTTGATCTCGTCGGCCGAAGCCCCAGAGGAGACGCCCAGCTCCTTGTAGAAGTCCTTCTCGATCCACTCCCGCTCACTCACCGGGCGTCTCCTCCTCTCGTTGCTTCCTGTGTAACTACTCCGAGGCCTCGTCCGGCGCAGGCGCGCCGTCCGTGACCGTCACCATCGCCGTCCGCAGGATCCGGTCGCCGAGGCGGTAGCCCTTGCGCAGGACCGTCCCGAGCACCGGATGGTCGCCGTCGCCCTCGACCTGCACGGCCTCGTGCAGCTCCGGGGAGAAGGTGTCGCCCTCCTCGCCGAAGGCGGCGAGACCGAGACCGTCGAGCACCCCGGCGAGCTTGTCGGACAGCGCCTTCAGCGGGCCCGACTCCAGGTCACCGTGCGCACGCGCCCGGTCGAGGTCGTCGACGACATCGAGGAACTTGCCGACCACCGAGGCCCGCTCGGCCGCGACGGCCTGGTCGATCCGGACGAGCGCGTTCCGGCGGATGTTCGCGATCTCCGCCTTCGCGTAGCCCAGTTCGGTGCTGGCCTTCTCGAGCTCCGAGGTCAGCGTGAGCAGCTCGTCGACCTCGGTGTCGGCCGCGGCCCCGGCCGCCGCATCAGCGGCGGCCGGGGTCTCGGTGTCGACTACTTGTTCGCGGTCGGCGTCCTGCTCGGTCACTTCTTGTCCTGATCGGCGGGCTCGTCCACGACCTCGGCGTCGACAACGTCGTCGTCGCCCTGGCTCGGTCCGGCGCCGTCGGTGCCGGCCGCGGCCTCGTCGGCCTGTGCCTTGTAGATCGCCTCACCCAGGGCCTGGGACTCGGTGGCGAGCTTCTCCACCGCGGACTTCACCGCGGAGATGTCGCTGCCGGCAAGGGCGGTGTTGGCCTCCGCGATGGCGGCCTCGACCTTCTCCTTGACGTCCGCGGGCACCTTGTCCTCGTTGTCCTTGATGAACTTCTCGGTCTGGTGCACCAGCGACTCGGCCTGGTTGCGGACCTCGGCCTCCTCACGACGGGCCTTGTCCTCCTCGGCATGCGCCTCGGCGTCCTTGACCATCCGCTCGATCTCCTCCTTGGACAGGCCGGAGCCGTCCTGGATCTTGATCGTGTTCTCCTTGCCGGTGCCCTTGTCCTTCGCGGTCACGTGCACGATGCCGTTGGCATCGATGTCGAAGGTGACCTCGATCTGCGGCACGCCGCGCGGGGCCGGCGGGATGCCCGCGAGCTCGAAGGATCCCAGGAGCTTGTTGTGCGACGCGATCTCGCGCTCACCCTGGAACACCTGGATCTGCACCGACGGCTGGTTGTCATCGGCCGTGGTGAAGGTCTCCGAGCGCTTGGTCGGGATCGTGGTGTTGCGCTCGATGAGCCTGGTCATCACGCCACCCTTGGTCTCGATGCCGAGGGAGAGCGGGGTGACGTCGAGGAGCAGCACGTCCTTGACCTCGCCCTTGAGGACGCCGGCCTGCAGGGCGGCGCCGATGGCGACGACCTCGTCCGGGTTCACGCCCTTGTTGGGCTCACGGCCGCCGGTCAGCTCGCGGACCAGGTCCGAGACGGCGGGCATGCGGGTGGAGCCACCGACGAGCACGACGTTGTCGATGTCCTTGACCGAGATACCGCTGTCCTTGATCACGGCCTGGAACGGCGCACGGGTGCGGTCGAGCAGGTCGGAGGTGATCTTCTGGAACTCGGCGCGGGTCAGCTGCTCGTCGAGGAACAGCGGGTTCTTGTCCGCGTCCACGGTGATGTACGGCAGGTTGATCGAGGTGCTCTGCGAGGAGGACAGCTCGATCTTCGCCTTCTCGGCGGCCTCGCGCAGACGCTGCAGGGCCATCTTGTCCTTGGTCAGGTCGATGCCCGAGGTGGCCTTGAACTTGTCGACCAGCCAGCCGACGATGCGCTCGTCCCAGTCGTCGCCACCGAGGTGGTTGTCGCCGGAGGTCGCGCGGACCTCGACGACGCCGTCGCCGATCTCGAGCAGGGACACGTCGAAGGTGCCGCCACCGAGGTCGAAGACCAGGATGGTCTGTTCCTTCTCGCCCTTGTCCAGGCCGTACGCCAGCGCGGCCGCGGTGGGCTCGTTGACGATGCGGAGCACGTTGAGGCCGGCGATCTGGCCGGCTTCCTTGGTGGCCTGACGCTGCGCGTCCTCGAAGTACGCGGGCACGGTGATGACGGCGTCGGTGATCTCCTCACCGAGGTACGCCTCGGCGTCGCGCTTGAGCTTCATGAGCGTGCGCGCGCTGATCTCCTGCGACGTGTACTTCTTGCCGTCGATCTCGACGTTCCAGTCGGTGCCGACGTGGCGCTTGACCGAGCGGATGGTGCGGTCGACGTTCGTGACCGCCTGGTTCTTCGCGGGCTGGCCGACCAGCACCTCACCGTTCTTGGCGAAGGCGACGATCGACGGGGTCGTGCGTGAGCCCTCGGAGTTGGCGACCACTACGGGCTCGCCGCCTTCGAGCACAGACACGACCGAGTTGGTGGTCCCGAGGTCGATTCCGACCGCACGAGCCATAGTGTTTCCTCCTACTTGTCGCAGCACCCCCGGCGATGAAGGCGTCGGGGCTGGTTGTGCTGGTTTTTCTTGGCAATCTCACCCGAAGTGAGTGCTACACGCTCAAGTTTGCTACCCATCGAATTGGGAGTCAAGCTCGAACTTGAGTCGCATCCACTCAAGGTTGTCGAATTGCTCAACGGGGGCCGTGCGCGATTTGTTCCCGGGCCCAACCCCCAGATCGCACAGGTCTTGACGAGAACGCACAGATTCTGCGCGCCCAGAACCCGTGCGATCACGTCAATGGGTGTGCGCGCGTGACCGTGGACGCAACATTTTCGAGCGGAGGGAGGGCTTCCACCCTTCTGGTGATGGTGTGCGGTCGGCACCGGCCATAGCGTTGGAGTGTCCGGTGCGCTTCGGCCCACACACCAAACACGAAACGGTCTGTCCCCATGTCCACCAACCGAATCACCACCGCGCTCCGCACCGCAGCCGTCGCCGCACTGATCGGCCTGCCCGCGCTCGGGTTCGCCGGCACCGCTGCCGCCATGCACCCGGGCGAGCACCCGCCCGCCGTCGATCCGATCGTCGGGACGCTGGGTGGGCAGCCGTGCCCGGGCAATCGGGTCGGCATCGACGCCGACACCGGCGAACAGCTCATGTGTGTCTACAGCCCCAACGGCGGCATCTGGGTCCGCACCAACGGAGGAATCATCGGTGTCCATGAATGGTCATCACCGTGTGACCCCTCGACTGACAACGTGTCACAAACGCCGGAGGGCAAGGTGGTCAGGTGCACGCCCACCAAGAATCAGTGGCTCTACGGCGCATAGACCAGAATCCACAGGGAACGCCGGGCTCGTGAGCGTCGGTATCGCGGCGCTGTTCGCGCGATTGCCACTGCCCCGCTTCCGTCACGCCGTGGCCGTCAGTCATCAACCGGCCGACTCGACGGCGGCGCCAGCACGACGACCGTATTGTGCCCGCCCATCCCCAGGGACGACTTGACGGTGACACCGCCCTCCACCCGCACCGGGCCGCGGAGCAGCTGCCGGTGCCCGCCACCCAGCACGGGCGGCGCGGGCAGCACACCGCCGTCGTACCCCAGCGCGGCGACGGCGATCTCGACCGCGGCCGCGGCGCCCTGGCAATGCCCGGTCAGCGGCTTGACGGAGTAGACCCGGGCGGCCGGCGGGAGCAGCTCGTCCAGCACCGCGGTCTCCGCCCGGCTGCACTGGGCGGTCCCCGGACCGTGCGCATTCAGGTACCGCACCCGCCCCGGCTCGACCCCGGCGTCGGCCAGCGCCTCCCGGAAGCACCCGAACAACCGGGACGGCTGCGGGTCGATCGAGACGGCGTGGTGCGCATCGTGCGACACCGCGCCGCCCAGCACCTCCGTGTACGGGCGGGACGCCCGGCGCGAGAGCACCAACGCCACCGAGGCCTCACCCATCCCGAAGCCCCGGCTGCCCTCCTGGAACGGCCGGCACGCGCTCAGCGGTGGGGCATCGGTCACCGCGACGCCGAGCCGAACGAAATGCTCGACGATCTCCGGGCTGAGCGACAGGTCCGTCGCGACGACGACGACGTCGTCCGCGATGCCCTGGTCCAGCCAGGACTTCGCGGTGAGCAGTCCGGCATTGCCGGAGGCGCACATGGCCGACACGTTCAGGGCCGGTCCGTGGAACCCGAACTCCCGCATGATGTTCGACACCGGGGTCGACGACATCATGGCGGGGAAGTCGCGGACCCGACGATGCCCGCGGTCGACGGTGAGGAACTGTTGCCACTCGTCGATGTCGCCGCCGACGACGGCATGCAGCACGCCCACCCTCGCACCCGGGCGCCAACCGCGGCCCTCGGCGTCGCCGATCGCCTCCCGTGCCGCCGCGCGGACGGCGCGGGAGAAGCGGCTGGTGCCGTCGCCCGGGTCGCCGCCGTCGGGCACCCGCGCCAGCCACGCCGACTCGGTCCGATCGACGCCGTACCCACCGACCAGCGTTGCCGCAGGCTTGCCGCTCAGCAGGCCCTCCCACAGTCGCTCCCGCCCCCAGCCGTAGCCGGTCACGGCACCGATGCCACAGATCGCCACCTCGGGTGTGCCCATGTCCTCGTCTCCTCTCGACGCCCGAGGAGCGTTCGCCTTGGGCACCTCCAGGCTCACCCGGACCTGCACCGGAGCACCATCACCCGCAGGGCGGGAACGCACCACCCGTGTCGGTGGCGGTACGTCCGGAGATCGACCCGGACGCCTACGATCCAGTCATGGACAACGCAGGCGAGCAGGAGTTCGGAGACCCGCCCCAGGCCGCATCCCCGCAGCCGCCGCACCGCCCGCAGCCGCCGCGCCCGGAGTTCTCCGCCGTCCCACTGCGACCGGCGCCCTCCGAGACCCCGCCGCGCGCGATCACCGTGGCCAGGTCCGCGTGGATCGGCTCGTTCGCCGTCCTGGTCGGCATCGGCGCCGCCACCGCACTGAAGCTGTCCGCGGTCCGCGACGCGCTCGAGTCCGCGCTGTCCGCCGAACAGCCGGGCACCTCGCAGCGCGACATCGCCGACACCATCTCGCTCACCCTGCTGGGCTGCGCGTCGGCCGCCGCGGTCCTGCTGGTCGCCGCCCTGATCTGCCTGCAACTGCTCGGGCAGCGCCGCAGCGCCGCCCGCATCGCCCTCGCCGTCGTCGGCGTCATCTCCGTCGCCGCCGCCATCGTGTTCTGGTCGCTGATGGTCGATGCGGGCGAAGCCACCGGCGGCGTGCTGGAGTGGGCGCCGCTCGTGTACGCCGGGCTCGTGATCGTCGGTGTCGGAGCACTTTTCGCTCCCGGGGTGAGCGGCTGGCTGCGGCGCTGACCGCCGCGACTCGCGATCGCACAGGCGTTGCCGAGATCGCACAGTGTGTGCGCGCCCAAACCCTGTGCGATGACGTCAGAAGGTGTGCGAGCGACCCCGCGGGTCGCCGCCCCGGGCCGGGCGCTTAGCCCGCCAGCTCGGCCAGCACGCCCTCGGCGCTGCGCGCGGCCACCCCGCAGGCGCGCGCGGTGAACTGGTCGAGCAACGGGTGCTCGGCCCAGGTCCGCCACTTGCGCACCGCCGCAAGGGCCGCGGCCCGCTCCGCGTCGACGCCGTCGTCCGGGTCCAGCCCGAGCCGTTCGCTGCGGCCGATGCCGAACCCGCCGATCAGCCGCTGCAACTGCGCGATGTCCTCGTCGGACAGGTTCGGCCGCGTCGAGCGCAGCCGACCGAGCAGCCGCAACTCCTGGAACCCGTGCACGTCGGCGAGCAGTCGCTGTGCCGCGGCGAGGATCGGGGCGGACTCGGCGCCCGGGTGGGCCGAGAGCACCCGCGTGAGCGCGAGCAGGGCCGAGTGCGTCTTGAGCTGGTCGGCCCGCTGACCGAACTGCACGTCGATCACCTGTCGCAACTCGTCGAGTCCGCTGCGTTCGACGAGTTGTGCCGCGAGACTGGGCGAATCGGCCGTGCCGAGCTTGATCAGCGTGACCGCCAACCGGATTCCGAACAGCCCGAACCGGTGCGCCAACTGGGCGCGGGTGTGCGCGTCCACCGGCAGCGGGCTGTCGGGGCGGGCGAACCGGTCCGCGGACAGCATCGCCAACTGCAGGTCCTCGGGCGGCACCTCGGCCAGCGCACGGAAGGCCGCGAACTCGCTCTGCCGTAGCGTCCGCGCGCCCAGGGCCAGCAGTCCGGCGACGGGGACGACCGCCTGGCACAGCCCCGTCAGCTCCAGCTCCGTGGCGAAGCGGGACGCGACTTCCTTGGCCGACATCATCGCGTCGAGGCGGCCTGCCCCGACCTCGTCCGCGCGGGAGACCACCCCGACCACCCCGAGCGGCCCGGACTCGCCGCCGACGTGCGACCCGATCTGGCCGAGAAACGCGACGTCGGTGGCGGCCAGGGTGCGCAGCAGGTACACGACCGCATCCGCGCCGGACGCCGAGTCCTCCGGCGTCAGCATCTCCAGCGTGCGGGCCGAGACATCGCGCGAGAGCGAGGACGTGCCCGGCGTGTCGATGATCGTGGTGTTGGTGAGCGCCCGCGCCGGCCACTCCACGTCCAGTCGGTCCACCTCCGCGGCCGTCATCGCGCCGAGGTCGAAGGTGAGGCTGCTGCCCTCGCGCCGCTGAACGGGCACGTTGAAGGACTGGTTCCCGTGGTGCCACGCCGTGACCGTCGGCGTCGGGCCCCGCCGATACCAGGTGACGACGCGGGTGCACTCCGTGGCGTCGGTGGGCGCGATGTCCTGCCCCACAAGCGCATTGAGCAACGTCGACTTGCCGGCCTTCAGGGAACCGGCCAGCGCGACGCGGAGCGGTTGATCGATCCGCTCGGCGCACTCGTCGAGTTGCCGCCGCACGGCGGGATCGCCGGCGTACACCTCCCGCGCGGCACCGATCAACGCCCGCGCCTGGGCCAGCGCGCCTGCACTCACCGCTGCGTCTCCGCCGGGAGGATCTGAGCCGCGTACTCCTTGAGCTCGTTCAACGCGCGCATGTCCTGCTCGATCTGCGCGGACCGCTGGGTGCGCTCACTGGTGGCCAGGTTGGCCGCCTCCTGCGCGGCACGAAGCGAGTCGTTGAGCGAGCGCAGCGTCTGCTCGGCAATGGCGGTGAAGTGATCCCGCAACAGCCGCTGGATCAACCGGAGCCGGTCCTTCGACTCCTTGTTCACCTGGAAGCTGACGTCGTCGACAAACCGCCGGATCGCGGCCTTCGCCTCGCTGCGGCGCTTGAGGATCCGCTGCTCCCGATCCTCCCGGTAGGCCTTGGTGCCCAGCACCAGCCCGGCCCCGACCGAGATCGGGTTCACCAGCGCCATTCCCATCAGCGTGGTGATCAGTCCGAACATCAGCACGCCGCCGTATGAGCCACGCATGCCGACGAGCATCTTCTGGGTGATGCCGATGCGCCCGGACTCGAGCTCGGCGAGCGAGCTGACCGGCTCGAGGACCCCACCCAGGTCGGCGACGTCGAGGTGCGGGAGGTCCACCGACCCGGACTCCGCGAAGTGCCCGGCCACGACCTCGGCCAGCCAGATCGCGCGGTCGTGCGCCCAGACGAAGTTGTCGCCGATCGAGGTCGCGACCTGCTGCTCGAGCCACTCGCCGAGCTCCGCCCAGTCCTTGCCCGGGTCGCCCTCGTCGACGGATTCCTCGGCCTGACGGGTGACGCGGCGCAGCCGGTCCCGCAGATCGTGGTCGATGTCGGCGGCCAGGTCGGTGACGCCGTCGGACAGGGTCTGCTGCCACAGCGAGGTGCGCTTGTGCAGCTCCTCGGCCGCGACCTTGGCCTTCTGCAGCTCCGCGACGGCCGCCGCGCCCTTGGCCGGGTCGCGCAGCGCGGCCAGCTCGCTGCCGAGCGCCAGGGTCAGGTGCTCGGTGACCGAGTGCACGTCCAGCGCCACCGCCCGGCGGGTCGTGACGTCGCCCCTGGCGACCACCTGCTCGCGCAGGAACGCGTACAGGTCGGCGAACCCCGATTCGACGTTCAGCTCCTCGTCCTGCAGCCGCACCGCGTGCGAGCGCAACGCCGACGACACCGGGATCAGTGGCACGCTCAGCCCGGCGCGTCCGAGGTGCCCGCGGTCCGCCTCGACGATCTCCCGCCAGTGCGGGTACAGGTCGGTCTTACTGATCAGGCACGCCACCGCCGGGCACAGCCCGAGCACCTGCCGCAGGAACGCGAGCTCCGGTTCGGTGAACTCCTGACTGGCGTCCGAGAGCACCAGGACCGCGTCGGCGGCGGGCAGCAGGCCGAGTGTGCTTGCCGCGTGCGGGTTTCCGTGACCGCCGACACCGGGGGTGTCCACCAGCACCAGGCCGTCGGCGAGCAGGGGGCTCGGCACGTTCACCTCGACCCGCAGCACCTCGCGTCCACCCGCCAGCGGGGTCGTCGGTGTGACGGCGCTGAGTTCCTCCAGCGGCAGCGCCACCCGGACGGCGTCGGCGCCCGGTTCGGCAAGGACCAACTCCGCGCTCGCGGTCGGCGCGTTCTGCACGACCGTCGGCACGGCGGTGGTCTCGTCGTCGCCGACCGTGCACACGGTCAGGTCCAGCAGGGAGTTCACCAACTGGCTCTTGCCCTGCTTGAGCGGGCCGACCACGACGATCCGCATCCTCGGGTCCAGTACCCGGCTCTTGGCCAGCTCCAGCCGGTCCACCAGATCGGCCCGTCCCGCGGTCCGGGCGATGCCCTCGGTCCGATCGAGCAGCGCGACCATGTCCGCGGCCGTCACCTGTCCCGCGGCAGTGCGTTCGACTGCCGAAGCAGATGCGTTGTCCATGAACCCGACCCACAATTCCCTCTGCGCCGCGCGCGTCCGAACGGACGCGCGCGAGCGATTCACTGTATCCAGCACGGAGCCGGCCCCACACGCAATAACGCGTATGGGGCCGGCTCCGTTACAGATCGATCAGGGCAGCAGGGGGTCGGCGTGCGTGGACGTCTCCCCACCGATCTCGGCCGCACCGGTCGCGTCCGCGTCGCCGAACAGGCTGCCGCCGACGCCGCCGAGCCCGTCGCCGAACAACCCGCCGTCCGTCTCGTGTGTCGTGGCGACCTCGCTGCCGAAGGCGTTCGAGGCGTCCAGCGACGACCACGCGTTCCCGGTGGCGGCGGTGGCACCGGTCAGCCCGGAGCTGATCCCGCCGACCAGGTCGGAGGTGCCGCCGAACTCGCCGCCGGCGGAGGCACCGCCGCTCGCGCCGGCCGATGCAGCCGCGCCGAGTCCGGCGTCGGCCGCACCGGCGACCCCGCCACCGAGGTCCGCGACCCCACCCAGGCCGGCCGTCAGATCCGCACCCACGTTCGCCGCGCCGTCCAGCGCGCCGGTCAGGCCGCCACCGAGTCCCGCGCCCGCGTTCGCCGCGCCCGACAGGGCGCCACCGAGGTCCGCGCCCGCGTTCGCCGCACCCGACAGGGCGCCACCGAGATCCGCACCCGCATTGGCCGCACCGTCCAGCGCACCGGTCAGGCCGCCACCCAGCTCCGCACCCGCGTTCGCCGCACCGTCCAGCGCGCCCGTCAGGCCGCCACCCAGCTCCGCACCCGCGTTCGCCGCACCGTCCAGCGCGCCCGTCAGGCCGCCACCCAGCTCCGCACCCGCGTTCGCCGCACCGTCCAGCGCGCCGGTCAGGCCGCCACCCAGCTCCGCACCCGCATTGGCGGCACCATCGAGCGCACCGGTCAGGCTGCCACCGAGGCCGGCGCCGGCGCCGAACAGGCCGCCGAGGCCGCCGGCCAGCCCGCTGGTCAGGCCCGCGCCGAGACCGGCGACCGCGTCGAGGCCACCGCCGAGGCCCGCGTCGACGCCCGCGCCGAGGTCTGCGCCGCCGCCGAGGCCGAGCTCACCGCCGAGTCCCAGCCCGCCGCCCGCGCCGAGCAGGCCGTCGAGCGCGCCACCCAGACCGAGGTCGCCATCGAGCGCGCCGCCGAGGTCGAGGTCGCCACCGAGGTCCAGGCCGCCGCCGAGCGCGCCGCCCGCACCGAGCGCGCCCTCGAGCGCGGTGCCGAGGCCGCCCGCGAGGCCGCCATCGAGATCGAGCGCGCTGCCCAGGACCGCGCCGAGAGCGCCACCGAGGTCGCCGGTGCCGCCTGCCGCGCCGCCGAGCGCCGCCTCCAGTTCGCCGCCGAGTTCGCCGCCCGCACCCAGCGCCGCGCCGAGCACGCCACCCAGCGAGGCGCCCAGGTCGGTGCCGATCTCGCCACCGGCGCCGAGCACGCCCTCGAGCGCGGTGCTCAGCGATCCACCGAGGCCGCCCTCCGCACCCAGGTCGAGGCCACCCGCGGCGCCCAGTGCGGCATCCAGCGCCGCTCCGAGACCTGCGGTGAGGCCGCCGTCCACGCCCAGCGCGCCACCGAGCGCACCGGCCAGCGTGGCGCCGAGGTCGCCGCCGATCTCCCCGCCGGCACCGAGGACGCCGCCGAGGCCCCCACCGGCACCGAGGACACCGCCGAGGTCCAGGCCCGCACCGGCGTCGACCAGGGCGCCGAGCGTGCCGCCCAGCGCGCCACCGAGGTCGGCGGCGACGTCACCACCCGCACCGAGCGCGCCCCCCAGCGCCGCGCTCAGCGTGGCGCCGAGGTCGCCGCCCAGATCGAGTCCGCCACCGAGACCGCCGCCCGCGCCGAGCACCGTGTCCAGCGCACCGGTCAGACCCGAGGTCAGTCCGCCGCCGAGGCCCAGCGCGCCGCCCAGGTCCAGGCCGCCGCCGGCGCCGAGCACCGTGTCCAGCGCACCGGTCAGGCCGGAGGTCAGTTCGCCGCCGAGGCCGAGCGCGCCGCCCAGGTCCAGGCCGCCGCCCGCGCCGAGCGCCGCGTCCAACGCGCCGGTCAGGCCGGAGGTCAGTTCGCCGCCCAGGCCGAGCGCGCCACCGAGGGTGCCGCCCAGCGCGGTGCCGAGGTCGAGGCCGCCCTCGAGCGCGGTGGACAATGCGCCGCCGAGGCCGCCCTCCGCACCGAACGCGGCACCGAGCACCCCGCCGAGTGCCACACCCAGATCGCCGCCGATGTCGCCGCCGACCTCGAGGGCACTACCCAGCACCGCGCCGAGGTCGAGCGCCCCGCCGAGCCCGAGGTCGCCACCCAGGCCGAGCGCCCCACCGAGGTCGATGTCGGTCACACCGCTCAGCGCGGCGTTCAGTGCGCCGCCGAGCTCGGCCACCAGGTCCCCGCCGACTCCGAGCGCCCCACCCAACGCTCCACTGAGCGCGCCGCCCAGGCCGAGGTCGGTGCTGACGTCGATTGCGCCGCCCAGGCCGAGCGAGGCCTCCAGCGCGGCACCGATCGCCGCACCCAGGTCGGCGCCGATCTGGCCGCCGATCTGCAGGGCCGCGCCCAGCGCAGCGCTCAGGGCCGCGCCGAGGTCCGCCCCCAGGTCGATGTCTCCGCCCAGGCCGAGCCCGCCGCCGAGCCCCAGGCCCGCGCCGGCGCCGGCCGCGAGACCGCCACCGAGCCCGAGGCCCCCGCCCAGACCGAGACCGCCGCCGAGCCCGCCACCGAGACCGCCGCCGAGCGCGCCACCGACCGCCGAGTCGAGCCCCGCGTTCACGATGCTCGTCAGCTCGCCTGCACCGCCCGCGAACAGACCCGACTCGGCAACCAACGGGGCCACCGCGGAGATGTCCGCGGCGCACACGCCGCCCAGCCCTGCAGCGGCCAAGGCCGCCTCCGGGTTCTGGCAGTACAGCGCCCTCGCCTCGTCATCGCGCAGGAGGCTGAGGATGAAGTCGAGAAGAGCGTTGGTGGTCATGTCGATCTCCTGAGGTCTTGTCGAACGGATCGCGAAGACGACGCGAAACGATTGCCCTCAACGCTAGGTACGCGGACAACCCTCCCCAACGGGGTGAACTCCCCTGCCTCGCGGGGCGCCTGGGGGGTGCCGTCGATAGGGGATCTCCCCCCATTAGGGGATACCTCCCCCATCTGCGCGTTTGCCGCCGAATCGGTAACGAATCACGCGCGTGACCCGACAAGGTGGGTATCAGCGGGGGGCCACGTCCGGCCGCCACCCCGGACGCAGAGCCCGGGAAATCGTCACCCGCCTCGGGGCCTGGCCACGGGGAGAATTGTCAGCCACCTCGGCGGCGGAAGCCTCGAGGCGAGCACGGGAGAACACTTCGATGACTGTTGGACTCGGACTCACCGTCGGCGCCGTGAACTCGGTGGCGGTCACCGCCCTCGAGCACGGCGCGGACACGCAGGGAGCGTCGATCACGGCGAGTTCGACCCTGGCGCTCGGCGGGGACTCCCCCGCGGTCCTCGGCGTGCCGGCTCGGCACGAGGGTGAGGTTCCACGTGGAACCGTCATCTCCGGTTTCGCCACCCGCGTCGGCGATCCCGTCGCGATCGTCGCCGACGACGGCTCCACCCACACCGGGGAGGACCTCGTCGCCACCGCGATGCAGTGCCTGATCGAGGCGTCCTCAGCCGGACTCGACGAGTCACCCGCCGTCGCGGCGGCCTACCCGGCCGTCTGGCCGAGCCACACGGTCGACGCGCTGCGGTCCGCACTCGACCGCGCGGGCCTCGCCGGCGTGACGCTCGTCCCGGAACCCGAGGCTGCGGTTGCGTGGTTGCAGCGCAACGGGTCCCACGGTGGCTCCCCCGACGACCTCGTTCTCGTCTACGACCTGGGCGGGACCAGCCTCGACGTGACGCTGGTCCGCGCCGGCGACACTCCCGCGATCATCGGGAAGCCGATGCGGTCCGAGGACTTCGGCGGCGCCGAGTTCGACCACCTGACGCTGCGGTACGTGCTCGACGGCATCGCGAGCGAGGTCGGCGACCTGGACCCCTTCGCCCCCGACACGATGAACGCCCTCGCACAGCTGCGCGCGCGCTGCGGTGCGGCGAAGGAGGCACTGTCCTCGGACACCGAGACGGTGATCGGGATCGACCTGCCCGGCGTGCACAGCGACGTCCGGCTGGTACGGGCCGAGCTCGAGGACCTGATCCGGGAGCCACTGGCCGACTCGCTCGAACTGGTCCGGGAGACCCTGCGCAACGCGGGCGTCGACCTGTCCGACGTCAGCCAGGTCCTGCTCATCGGTGGCAGCTCGGCGATGCCACTGGTCACCGAGCTGCTCTCCGCCGAGCTGCGGCTGCCCGTCACCGCGGACGCGCACCCCGAACGAACCGCCGCACAGGGCGCCGCGATCATCGCCGCCGCCGAGGGCGCGCACACGGTGCCGCTCGCGGTGATCCCGGCCACCGCGGCAGCCGCGACCACCGTCGTGGAGGTCGAGCCCGTGTTGCCCGCGTCCACGATCACCGGTCCGCGCCCCGGCGTCCGGCCGGCCTCGCGCGGCGCATCGCTCTCGACCCCCAAGAAGGCCGCGATCGTCGCCGCCGCGGCGGCCGCGATCGCCCTGCTGGCCGCGGGCGGGCTCTCGCTCGGCACCGGCGGGCCGACACCGTCCAGCGCGGACACCGGCCGGGGCACCACCACCAGCCGCGGTGTGACCACCACGGTCGCGCCGGACGGGACCGTCCTGCCGGTCGTCGACGGTGTCGTGTCCCCGACGACCGCGGGCTCGGACCCGGTTCGCCTGGACCCGACCGGCGCCCCGATCCGGTCCGACGCAGGCCCCGTCGCACGGCAGGTCTCCGCCAATACGCCCGGTGCCCCGGCACCCGCCCCCGCACCCGGCTCCCCGGCAGCAGCCCCGGCCCCGGCACCGGCACCCGCTCCGGCTCCGCCCGCACCGGCACCCGGAGGCGGCTACACGCCCCCGCCGCCGCCCCCGGCCGGCGGCGGATACACGCCCCCTCCGCCGCCGCAGGGTGACGGCGGAGGGCAGATCGCCAACGACTTCGTCGACGGTGTCGGCGGTGCCGCCAACGGCGTGGGCAACGGCGTGGGCGGCGTGGTGGACGGCGTCGGCAACGGCGTCGGCGGGGTGCTCGGCGGCCTGGGCGGGGTCGTCGGCGGCGTCGGGCAGGGCGTCGGCGGATTGCTCGGCGGCGGGCAGTAGGACCCATCGCCGTGTTGACCTCCGAACCCACCCTCACCCCGCCACCCACCTTCGCCGGGATGCCGGGCGCGCAGGCCCTCGTCAGCGCTGCCCGAACCGGCAACCCGCACACCCTGATCCGAGGCACGGCGGGCAGCGGCAAGTCCGCCCTGATCGCCGCGATCCGAGACGACCTGCGGGCACACGGAATCGGGGTCGCGACCGCGGTCGCACCCGGCACGGACATCGAGCCGGGCTGCGCGCTGGTGATCGACGACGCCCATCGACTGCCCCACAGCACGGTGGACATGCTGGCCTCGGCCACGCGGCGGCCGGACATCACCGTGATCGTCGCGACCGAACCCCGACCGAGCGACCGCACGCTGCGCTCGCTCGGCGACGCGCTCGGGGACACGCTGGCCCTCGCTCCCCTGACCCCGCGGGACATCGTCGTGCGGGCGGAATCGACCCTGGGCGTTCGCCTTCCGCTCGGCCTGGCCGCCGCGATCGCGCGGATCACCGGGGGCGGCGTGCAGTGCGTCGATGCGGCGCTCGGCGCGCTGGCCCGCCTCGACCAGACCGAGCCCCGCACCCAGCCGGCCGTGGAGCGGGCCCTCGATGCCGCGGTGGCCGCGCACCTGCGTGCCCGGCTCGGGGAACTGGACTCGGATCTGTTGTGCACCCTCGCGATCGCCGCGCTCGGCGTCGGGCTCGACGCCACCGAACTCGTCCGGGTGTTGTCCGTCGAACCGGCCGCGGCCCAGGACCTGATCGACCGCGCACACGGCACCGGGCTGATCTCGCCCACCCTCCTGCGCGCCACCCGCGAACCGCTCGCGGCCGTGCTCGGACCACAGCGGGTGGGCCGCCTGCACGCCGACTCGCTGCGCGCGAAGCTGGCGGACGGCACGCTCGACCTGCTCGCGGCCCGCGCCTACGGCGAGGCGGGCGTGATGGACACCGAACTCGCCGATTTCCTTTGCGGCGCTGCCGAACACGCCGAACCACGGTTGGCGGCGACGCTGTACGCCGAGGCCGTGCGCGCCGGCGCCGACCGGGCCGCACTGGCCCTGCGCTGGTCGGAGGCCGCGGCGTTGAGCGGGGACATCGACACCGCGGTCGGGCTCACCGACGGCCTGCTCGAGCGGGCGGCGGACCTGACGGACACCGAACTCGCGGCGGCCGTGCGGATCGCGGCCAGCGTCGCGGCGCAGCAGGGAATGCTCGGCCGCAGCGCGGACCTGTACGAATGGCTCGGCCCCCACCGGGTCGGCTCCGACGCACCCGTCGCAGCGACCGTGTTGCTGGCGGCGGGACGGCCCGCGCAGGCGGACGCGATGACGGATCTGCAGGCGGGCGCGCCCCCCACGTCAGCGACCGCGGGTGCGTCCCTGCTCGCGCAGGGCCTGCGACAGTCCATCGACGGTCAGGTGGCGATCGCGGTCAACTCACTGACCCGCGGGCTGTCGCTGTCCACCAACGGTTCCCGATCCCGACTGCTGCCCGACAGCGGGGCCGCCATCACCGCGCTGGCGGGCATCGCGTGCGGTGAACTCGCGGGCGCACAAGCGATCCTGCAACGGGCCCTGGACACCGAACCCCCGGAGAGCATCACCCGGCGGCGCCACGAACTGCTGCTGACCTGGATCGCCATGGTCCGGGGCGACCTGGACGCCGCCGCCACCGGCCTCGATGCGATACCCGCGGACACCGAGTTGGCGCCGCGCGACGCGCTGTTCGCGGCGGCCCTGCGGGTCGGGCTGGCCCGTCGGGTCGGAGACATCGGCGCCCTCACCCAATCGTGGGAGCGGGCGCACGGCGTCATCGCGGAGCACTCGGTCGATCTCTTCAGCCTGCTCCCGCTCGGCGAACTGTGGCTGGGCGGGGCCCGGCTGCGGGACACCGGCCGGCTCGCCCACCTCATCGAGCAGGCCAGGGATCTGCTGGCCCGGCTCGGTGAGCCGACCCTGTGGGGCTCGCCGCTGCACTGGTACGGCGTGCAGGCCGCGATCCTGGCCGAGAACCCCGCCGAACTGCTGCCGCACGCGAATGCCCTCGGCGTCGCGGCCGAGACCAGCCCGTACGCGGCCGGTCTCGCCACCGCGGGCCGCGCCTGGCTGCGGGTGCTGCAGGGCGAGATCGACGCGACGGTGGTGGAACAGTCGGCGCGCACCCTGGACCGGATCGGGTTGCCGTGGGACGGCGCCCGGCTCGCCAGCGAGGCCGCGCTGCGCGCCTCGGACACCAGGACCGCCACCACGCTCCTGCAGGTCGCGCGCTCGCTGCGGCCGGCGGCGTCGTCGACGCCCGGCGCCGTCGCGGGAACCGAACGCGAGCTCAGCGCCGGACTGACCGACCGCGAGGCCGAGGTGGCGAACCTGTTGGTGATGGGCCTGACCTACCGGGACATCGGTGCCCGGCTGTTCATCTCGGCCAAGACCGTCGAGCATCACGTCGCGCGGATCCGCCGTCGCCTCGACGCCGCCTCGCGCGCGGACATGTTGTCGATGCTGCGCGCGATGGGTCACGGCGCGGAGGGCTGAGCACCGGGTCGGGGTCACGACCCCGACACAACCGCCGTCGGGCCCGCCGGTGACACCTATGATCACGACCTGACCGCTTTCGCGTCAGCCACCGATCAGGGAGGGGACCATGCCTCCGGACGAGCGAGTCGAACGCGCGTCGAACCGGGCGTTGACGTCCCTGCCCGGCGCCGATGCGGTGTACCTCACGATCGGCGTGGCGGTGACGGCGGCCGAAGCGGTGGGCGCGACGGCCCGCTTCGCCGTCGACACGCTACGCCGGGTGCCGGGGTTGGCCCGGCGCCTCGACGCCACGGCGGACGCGCTGCGGGCGCGCGGCGAGGAGGTCGCGCGGGCGGCCGCCCCGACCGTCCGGGACCTGCTGCGCCTCGTGATCCGGGAGGTGGTCGCGGCGGCTCTGCTCGAGGTCGATCTCACCCGACTCGTGCGCGAGAACGTCGACCTGAACCTGATCGCCGAGTCCCTCGACATAGATCGGATTGTCGACACCGTCGACGTCGATCGGATCGCCGCCACCGTCGACGTCGACCGGATCGCGGCGCGGCTGGACGTGGACGCCGTGATCAGCCGGCTCGATCTGGACGGCATCGTCGACTCCGTCGACCTGGGCAGGCAGATCGCGCGGGTCGACCTCGACGAGGTGGCGCGCCGGATCGATATCGACGCGATCGTCGCCCGGCTGGACCTGGTGGGCCTCGCCAACGACATCATCGACGGCGTGGACCTGCCGGACATCATCCGGGAGTCGACGGGTTCGCTGTCCTCCGAGGCGGTTCACGGGGTCCGGAGCCAGGGCATGCAGGCCGACGACGCCGTCGCGGGCTTCGTCGGCAGGCTGTTCGGCCGCGCCCCCGACACGGAGGACGATCTGCCGGCGGGCGGCAGCGATCGGCCCGGGAACCCGGCGCCGTGAGCAACCGGATCGAGCAACCTCCACACCGGCCCGCCGGGATCGTCACCCGCGCGATCGCCGCCGTGATCGACCTCGGGGTGGTGCTCGCGATGATGGGCCTGACCTACCTGGGTCTGGCCCTGGTGCGGTTGCTGTTCTCCCCGCAGAACTTCCGGTTCCCCGAACCGGCCGCGCTGGCCTCCGCGACGGTCACCCTCACCGTGTCGATCGTGTACCTGACCGGCTGCTGGGCGACGACCGGGCGCACCGTCGGCGCGCTGTCGATGGGGCTGCGGGTCGTCACCGCCAAGGGCAGGCTGGTCCCCTGGCCCCGCGCCGCCGTGCGGGCCGTGCTCTGCGTCCTGTTCGCGTTCGGGCTGCTGTGGGCGGCGGTCGATCCCAGGCGCCGGTCGTTGCAGGACATCGTGTTACGGACCCGCGTCGTCTACGACTGGCGGAAGGAATCGACCAACCTGGTCGGCTGAACCTGCGCCGTCGCACACCCCTTCACGAGATCGCACCCCCGTTGAGCGGCCAAAACCCGTGCGATCTCGACGAAAAGGGTGCGTGCTCGGTGGACTGGCCGGGTGACCTCCGGGTCGCTGCGGCCGCTCTCAGTCGGCGCTCGCCTCAGGCTCGAGCACCATCACCGGGATCCGACGGTCGGTAGCGCGCCGCTCGTACCCGGCCCACCCGGGGTAGACGTCCAAGCCCTTCTGCCACAGCCGTTCTCGCTCGTCGCCCTCCGCCTCGTAGGCGCGAACCGTTCGGGGCGTTCCGCCCGCCACCGTGATCGTCGCCGCGGGCTGCTTGCGCAGGTTGTAGTACCAGCCCGGGTTGTCGTGCTGGCCGTAGTTCGACGCGATCACCGCGATCCGGTCGCCGTCGGGCAGTCCGAGCAGTGGCAGGGTGCGGGCCACCCCACTCTTGGCGCCCGTGGTGGTGAGCATGACCACCGGAAAGCCCGTGGTCATGCTCGTCATGGTGGTGCGCCCCTTGGTGAGCCGAAAAATCAGGCGGTCGACGTGATGCAGGGTGCGCGCGGAGTACCGCGACATGGGCTTCGTCCCGCCCACGGTACGCATGAACCTGAACAACGGATTCGCATCCCGGTAGTTCGGTGAATGCGTCATCGCTCAGCGGCCCTCCCAGCACCTCGCGCAGGGCCCTTGTCACAACCCCGCTTGGTCGACGCTCTCGGGTCGAGCGTAGGCGAATGGATAGGCTGTCGCCCGAGATCGCGCCGCGGTCCGGTACGCGCGACGCGCGAGAACCCGGCGAGCGCGGCAGCAATGAGACGGGGGAAGAGATGGCCGCGGGGCTTGGACTGGGGGTCGGCGGCACCAACGCCGTTGCGGTCCTCCACACCACCGGCAGTCCGAGCATCGACGCCGAGCCGGCCACGATCGTCCGCCGCGCCACGCTGCAGCTGACGACCGCGGGCGAGGCGGTGCTCGGCTCGCCCCCCGACGCGACCGGGGTCATCGCCGATTTCGCGGTGCACGCGGGCGATCCGGCCGGGCTCGAGATCGGCGACGGGTCCGCGTACCTGGCCGAGGACCTGGTCGCCACCGCGATGCACAGCCTCGTGCAGGAGGCGGCCGAGACGTTCCCCGGCCTGTCCGAGCAGCCCGAGATCGTCGCCACCCACCCGCCGCGGTGGTCGGAGGCGACCGCACAGTCGATGCGGGAGGCCCTCGACCACGTCGGACTGCCCGGGGTGAGCCTGGTTCCGGAGCCGGTGGCCGCGGTGACCTGGCTCGAGGCGGCGCACGGACCCCTCGGCGACGCGATCGTCGCCGTCTACGACCTCGGCGGCGCCGGGCTCGACATCTCGCTCGTACGAACAGGCACCGACGCCGGACTGCTCCGGCCGTCGACCTTCACCACCCGCTTCGGCGGCGACACCTTCGATCGGGCGATCGTCGAGCACGTCCTGGGCACGGTCGCGGGTGAACTCGGTCCGGTCGATCTGAGCGATCCGGCCACCAGGGCCGAGCTGTCGTCGCTGCGCCGCCGGTGCGCCGAGGCGAAGGAAACACTGTCCACGGCGGCCGAGGCACCGATCGCGGTCGAGCTGGCGGGCACGACCACCACCGTCACCCTGCGGCGGACCGAGCTCGAGGAACTGCTGGAGTCGTCGATCGCCGGGTCTCTCGACCTCGTCGAGCAGACCATCGGCGCGCACGACCTGGCCACGTCGGACGTGCGCACGGTGCTGCTGACCGGCGGCGGCTCCGCGATGCCACTGGTGCCGCGGCTGGCCGGGGAGATCATCGGCCTGCCCACCGTGCTCGGGCCCCGCCCGGGGTGCACGGGCGCGCACGGCGCCGCGCTGCTCGCGGTCGGCGGCCCCGCCGCGACCGCCGCGCAGACCGTCGGCATCGACGACGGCGCCGTCGTCGATGCCGACGCCGACACGGTGACCATGCCGGCCGTCGCTGTCGCGGGCCCACCGACCGCGTTCACCGAGGCGGGACCCGGCCGTCCGGTGTTGCCCGCACTGCCGGACCCGGTGGAGCCACCGGCGGCGGCCGCGGCGACATCCATCACTGCGAGGTCCCGGTCGCGGTTCGAACGCACCACCGTGATCACTGCGGCGGCGGGAGTGGTCCTGGCGGTCGCGCTGGTCGGCCTGGTGGTGAACCTGCGGTCCACCGACGCCCCCGTGACGGCGGTCCCCGTCATCGACCCGTCCACCCCGGCCGCGGCCACCACCTCGCCGCGACCGACCACCACGACCACCAAGGCCCCGACGTCCACCACGGTCCGGGCCACGACGGCAGCACCGACCACCACCACGGTCGCCCCGACGACCCAGGCCCGGCCGCCGGTCACCACCGCGCCGCCCGCCCCACCGAGTCCGTCGGCCCGTCCGACCACGACCACGACCACCACGACGACGGTCGCCCCCACCACGACGACCGAAACGACGCCGCCGCCGACCACCACGACGACCACGACCACCGCGGCGACGACCACGACCACCCCCGCGGCCGGGGCGGGCGTCGCCTAGCGTGTGGCACCCCGACCGGGGTGTGACACGCGCACGAGCGCCGGAGGCGCCCGTCACCTATGGTGGAGCGCTGACACATCCGCGCTCTCGACGAAAGGTCTTCATGCGTCTCCCGCTGGCGTTCCGCGCCGCAGCCCTCGCCTCGGCCACCCTGATCCCCTTCTCTGCAATCGCCCAGGCCGAACCGCATGAACCCCAGTCGAATTCGGCCGCAGATGTCGCGCAGCAGCTACCCGCCGAACTCGTCGACGCGATCGCCCGCGACCTGAAGCTGAGCCCGCAGCAGTACATCGAGCGGGCCGAGGCCGCACAGCGGCTGGCCGGCTACGCGCAGACCCTGCGCGAGGGCAGCCCCGCCACCTACGCCGGGTCCTGGATGGGGACCGACGGCGTGCCCGTCGTCGCGGTCACCACCACCGCGGAGGCGCAGCGGGTGGCCCGCGACGGCTACGCCACCCGGCTCGCGGCGGTGTCCGCGAACGACCTCGAGGGTTCGCTGGCGCAGCTCAACAAGTGGATCCTCGGCCTGCCGAAGGACATCTCCTCGCAGATCAACTCCACCTCCATCGACGTGCTGGAGAACCGGGTCGTCATCGACGTGGTGAACAGCCCCATCGGCCGGGCACTGAACCTGCCGACGCTGCTGGCCGGACTCAAGGTCGTGCTGAGCCCCGGTGGACAGCCGCCGGTCGACCAGCACGCCCAGGGCGGCGACACCTACATCACCACCCCGCGTCCGATCACCGGCGACATCGATCCCGCCGAGATCGGGGTCTGCTCGTTCGGCTTCAACGCCGTCGACTCCGCGGGCACGCCCTACAACCTCAGCGCCGGTCACTGCGATCCCTCGCAGGAGAACGCGTCGGTGCCCGCGGGCGCACCGGTCTACCTGCCCGACTTCGCGGACGTCACCCGCAGTAAGCAGATCGGTGCCTTCCGGCACTCCGCGATGGGTGAGCCCGCGGGCGGCCTGGACTACTCGGTGATCAAGCTGAACGAGGCGGGCACCGCCGCCGGGCTGGACAAGCCGACCGTCCGCGGCGCCAACGGCACCACTGTCACCGTGACCGGCACCGCGCGCCCGGTCATCGGCGCACCGATCTGCAAGTCCGGACAGACCTCCACGTTCACCTGCGGCCTGGTCCTCGCCGACAGCGTCGACGCCCCGCTGCACATGGCCGACGGCAGCACCCGCCTGGTCCGCGGTTTCGCCGGCTCCACCTGCACCCTCGGCGGGGACAGTGGCGGCGCCATCCTCACCGGCACCAGGGCCCTCGGCATCACCAGCGGCTCCAACTCGGGCGGGGCGCCGAGCTGCATGGAGGCCAACCTCGTGCTGGCCCCCGAGGGCGGCACCGCGAGCATCGGCATCCCGATCGAGAAGATCGTGGACCACGCCAACGGCGCTCTCGGTCTCGACCTGCGGGTCCGGGCCGCCGACGCGCGCCGCTGACACACCGGCGGCACCGAATCATCCGACGGTTTCCGGTAGGCAACGGCGGGCGCAACCCATATAGTCGCTAGGACTGACCCGGCCGATGGCTAGGTCATGCCCGCATGCCCTCAATCCGAAAGGTCCCCATGCGTAGCGTTCGCGCCCGCCGTGCCGCGATGATCGGCTCTGCGGCCCTCCTCCTGATCGCGCCCGGCGCGGCCCTCGCACACGCGGAGCCCGCCGCCCCGGCGCCTGCGGCCGCGCTGCCCGCCGACCTGATCACCGCGATCCAGCGCGATCTCGGTCTCAGCCCGGAGCAGTACCTCGACAAGGCCGAGGCCGGACAGAAGCTGGTGGCGTTCGCCAACACGATGCGCGAGAAGTTCCCGGAGTCCTTCGCGGGCGCCTGGCTGGACCCGGCCGGGTCGCCGCTGATCGGCCTGGCCGACGGCAAGGACGCGGCCGCGGCCCGCGCCGCCGTCGAGGCCGCCGGATACAACGTCAAGGACCTGCCCCGCAGCGAGCGCGCCCTGCGCGACCAGCTCGGCCACATGAACAGCTGGATCGAGAAGCTGCCCGCACCGCTGTCCGGTCTCATCGGCGGCGCCGCGATCGACACCGTCAACAACGACGTCGTGCTGCGCGTCCAGAACACCGCGGAGGGCCAGGGCCTGCAGCTGCCCGACTTCCTGGAGTCGGCGCGCGTGGTGCTGGCCCCGGCGCTCGGCTCGTCCGCTCCGCCCGCCGTCGACAACCCGGTGCGCGCCGACGCCCGCCTGGGCGGCGACTCCTACGCCGCCGAGAACGCCGACGGCGCCTTCCGTTGCTCGCTCGGCTTCAACGGCACCGACGGCTCCGGCCGCGCGGTGAACATCTCCGCCGGGCACTGCGACCCGAACCGCGCCGCCGCCGGCACCAACGCCGCGTCGATCGCCTTCGAGATGCACGGCGCGAACTTCGGCAACCGTTTCGGCACCTTCGCCAAGTCGACCGTCGATGGCCTCGACTACTCGGTGATCAAGATCGACGACGCCGCCGCGCAGCGCTTCGCGAACAACTTCGTGCGCGCCCCCGGCGCGAACCCGGTGCCGATCACCGGAACCGCCGATCCCGTCGTGGGTGCGCCGGTGTGCAAGTCCGGCCTCACCACCGGCTTCAGCTGCGGCACCATCAACTCCGTCAACCAGATCGTGGACGTCGGAACCCGCACCCTGAAGAACGGCTTCACCGCGAACATCTGTGCGCTGCAGGGCGACAGCGGCGGCGCCATCGTGACCGGCACCAGGGCACTGGGCATCTCGAGCGCCTCCAACGTGGGCGACATGATGTTCTGCGAGCTGGCCTCGGTGGTCACCACGCTGGTCGGTGACAGCCCCCAGCTGTACGCGACGCCGATCAACGCGGTCCTCGCCGCCAACCCTGGCCTGAAGGTCCGCACCAACTAGGCGCATAGATTCCACGAAAAGGGGCCTCCGACGCGGCATTTCGCGCGGGAGGCCCCTTTTCGCGTTCCGGGGTAACGTCCCACCGAACCGCGGGTTAACGGTAGAATCCCGTTGTTCCTGGGGCGGGAAGGGTTGCGCGCCAGCGACACACCTGGCTGGGGGGCCCAGTCAGAACGATGCCGGACACTCGCGCCGGCGGACAGAAGGAAGTTCCATGGAGGCATTGCTCCCCATCGTGTTCGGAATGGTCAGCAACATCGTCACGATCGCGACGAACGCGGGCACCGCGTCCTAAGCGACTGAGTGTCACGGGTGCGGGCGTCGACCCACACCCGTGACACTCACAGCCCTTCGGCGACCCCACCCGGGTGGCGCCAACGAAGGGCCAGATAGACGCCAGCGGCCCGTCACCTCCGTGGAGGTGACGGGCCGCTGGCGTCTATCTTGGGTGCGCTACTTCTGCAGGTGCTCCGCGTACTGGCTGGTGCCCGGCTCGGCGAGCAGGGTCTGGCCCAGGCCGATGCCCGCGGCGATCAGCGTCGGGCCACCGACTGCGATGGTGCCGACGATGCCACCGACCGTTGCACCGACCGGGATGGTGGCGAGCATGCCAACAAGCGTCGGCGCACCGACGATTCCACCGACGACCGCACCGATGATGGTTCCGACCAGAGCACCGGAGGCGGTGGCCACGGCGAGCTGCGCGTTGAAGGTCTCCTGAGCGAGCAGGTTCTCAGCCGGCGAGGCGATGTCCTTGATCCCGATGCCCCCGATGTTGCGGTCGCCGCGGTCCGCGGGGGTGACCGGCTTGGCCTTGCCCAGGTCGAAGATCGGGGTCAGGGTGACGGTCTTGCCGTCCTCGCTGACCTTCTGCTCCATCGGGAACTTGAGGTCGTTGAGCTGGAAGGCCAGCGGCAGGCTCACGACGGCCTTGCCCGCGTTGTCCTGCAGCTCGATGTTCTTGCCGTCGCCGGAGACCTTGAAGGCGCCCGCGTCGATGGTGGTGACGACCGACTGTCCCTCGATCTTCGAGCTCCAGTCGATGGTCTCGGGCGCGGGCGCGGCCGGTGCCGCGTACGAGGTGCCCGCACCCACACCCAGCGCCGCGATCGCCATCAGCGACGTCGCCGCGAACTTCTTCAGCCTCATCTATAGATCCCCTCTGGAAAGCAAAATTGACACATGGGTCACAACACAGTCTCGGGGGACCTTAATCTGTGATTCGTCTGAGAACAAGGCGCAGCAATTGACCTCGAACCCGTTTCGCCGACTCACTTCTTCGCAGGTCATCCGGCGAAGTTAGGTTGACCTGCGCTGACCCCTCTGAGGGGCACAAATTACGGTGAGCGTGAGAACACCTGTGCCTCGCGTGGACCCTCGGTCGATGCGACCATGGGCTCGACGTTGGCTCGGGATGCTACCGACGGGTAACTTGGCCCGTGTTGGCGTTGCCGTCGGATAAGGAAAGGCCGTGACATGAACGCCCTGACGATCACGTTGGGCACGATCGGTGTGCTGCTGAGCATCCCCGCTTGGGGGTCGTTCTTCCGCGGCGTGTGGAAGATAGTCAGCGCGATCCGGATCGGTCAGCCTGCTCCGGACCGGTGGCGCCCGTTCTTCCCGCGCCTCAAGCAGATGGTCGTGGAGTTTGCCGCGCACACCCGAATGAACAAGTTCCGCACCGTCGGCTGGGCCCACTGGCTCGTGATGGTCGGGTTCCTTCTGGGATCGATCGTCGCGATGGAGGCGTACATCCAGACCTTCAACCCTGAAGGTGGATGGCCGTTCATCGGTGGGACCGCGGTGTACCACTTCATCGACGAGCTGCTGGGAATCGGAACCGTCATCGGCATCGTCGTGTTGGTCGTCATCCGCCAGCGCAACCATCCTCGCGAGCCGGGTCGGCTCTCGCGCTTCGGTGGCTCGAACTTCCGGGCCGCCTACTTCGTCGAGGCCGTCGTCCTCATCGAGGGCTTGGGCATGATCATGGTCAAGGCCGGCAAGATCGCCACCTACGGCCACGCCAACCCGTGGACCGACTTCTTCACCATGCGTGTCGCCGAGCTGCTGCCGGCGAACACGAACATGGTCTCGGCGTTCGCCTTCGTCAAGCTGATGTCCGCCATGGTCTGGCTGTACGTGGTCGGCCGCAACATCAACTGGGGCGTCGCCTGGCACCGCTTCTCCGCCTTCTTCAACATCTACTTCAAGCGTGAGGACGACGGCGGCGTCGCCCTCGGCGCGGCCAAGCCCATGATGTCCAAGGGCCAGGTCCTGACCATGGACAACGTCGATCCGGACACCGACACCCTCGGTGCGGGCCAGATCGAGGACTTCTCCTGGAAGGGCTGGCTGGACTTCACCACGTGCACCGAGTGTGGCCGCTGCCAGTCGCAGTGCCCCGCCTGGAACACCGGCAAGCCGCTCTCGCCCAAGCTGCTGATCATGTCGCTGCGCGACCACGGCTACGCCAAGGCGCCGTACCTGCTGGCGGGCGGCAAGAAGGACATGGGCGGCGACGAGGTCGGCCTGGTCGACGCCGACGGCAAGGTCGACGAGGCCGCGCTGGCGAAGATCCCCGAGGCCGCGCGCACCGAGGCGGAGCGCAAGCTGGTCGGCGAGACCGTCGAGGGCGAGCTCGCGCCCGTCATCGACCTCGAGACCCTGTGGTCCTGCACCAACTGCGGCGCCTGCGTCGAGCAGTGCCCGGTGGACATCGAGCACGTCGACCACATCATCGACATGCGCCGCTACCAGGTGCTCATCGAGTCGGAGTTCCCGTCCGAGCTGGCAGGCCTGTTCAAGAACCTCGAGAACAAGGGCAACCCCTGGGGCCAGAACTCCAAGGACCGCCTCAACTGGATCTCCGAGATGGACTTCGAGATCCCGGTCTTCGGCAAGGACGCGGAGACCTTCGAGGACTACGAGTACCTGTTCTGGGTCGGCTGCGCCGGCGCCTACGAGGACCGCGCGAAGAAGACCACCAAGGCCGTCGCCGAGCTGCTCGCCACCGCGGGCGTGAAGTTCATGGTCCTGGGCGCCGACGAGACCTGCACCGGTGACTCCGCTCGCCGCGCGGGCAACGAGTTCCTGTTCCAGCAGCTCGCGATGCAGAACATCGAGGTCCTCAACAACGTCTTCGACGGCGTCGAGCAGTCCAAGCGCAAGATCGTCGTCACCTGTGCGCACTGCTTCAACGCGCTCGGCAACGAGTACCCGGAGGTGGGCGGCGACTACGAGGTCATCCACCACACCCAGCTGCTCAACCGCCTGGTGCGGCAGAAGAAGCTGATCCCCGTCGCCTCCGTCAACGAGGACGTCACCTACCACGACCCGTGCTTCCTGGGTCGCCACAACAAGGTGTACGACGCCCCGCGTGAGCTGATGGCCGCCACCGGCAGCAACCTCAAGGAAATGCCGCGGCACGGCGAACGGTCCATGTGCTGTGGCGCCGGCGGTGCGCGCATGTGGATGGAAGAGAACATCGGCAAGCGCATCAACGTCGACCGCGTGGACGAGGCACTGTCGACCGATCCGAAGAAGATCGCCACCGGCTGCCCGTTCTGCCGCGTCATGCTCACCGACGGCGTCACCGCGCGCCAGGAGTCGGGCCAGGGCGAGGGCGTCGAGGTCGTGGACGTCGCGCAGATGATGCTCGAGTCCATCACCCGCCTCGAGCCCGCGGAGCTGACCGCGAACATCAAGGTCGAGCCCCGGGTGAAGGCGGCGGCTCCCGTCGCCGAGGCCGCGCCGGTCGTCGAGGCGCCGGCCGCTCCCGTCGCCGAAGCCGCTGCCGCCGCCCCGGCCGCCGCGAAGCCCGCGGTCAAGGGTCTGGGCATGAAGGGTCTGGCCAAGGCTCCGGGTGCAAAGGCTCCGGGTGCCAAGCCCGCCGCTGCCGCTGCCGCTCCCGCCGCCGAGGCCGCTCCGGCTGCCGAGGCCGCTGCGGCGCCTGCCGCCGCCCCGAAGGGCCTCGGCCTCAAGGGTGGCGCGAAGGCACCGGGCAAGGGCCTGGGCATGAAGGGCGGGGCCAAGGCTCCGGGCGCCAAGGCAGCCCCGGCCGCGGAGGCACCGGCTCCCGCTGCCGAGGCTGCCGCTCCCGCCGCCAAGCCGAAGGGGCTGGGCCTCGCGTCCGGCGCCAAGGCTCCCGGCAAGGGTCTGCAGATGAAGGGTGGGGCCAAGGCTCCGGGCGCCAAGGCTGCCCCGGCCGCCGCAGCGCCCGCTGCGGAGGCACCGGCTCCCGCCGCTCCGGCCGCGGAGGCACCGGCTCCCGCCGCTCCGGCCGCGGAGGCACCGGCCGCGAAGGCTCCTGCCGCACCCCCGCAGCCCAAGGCGGGCGGGCTCGGGTTCAAGGCGGGCGCCAAGGCCCCGGGTGCCCGCAAAGCCGCCCCGGCCGCCGCCGCACCCGCGGCTCCGGCTGAGGCTCCGGCTCCGGCTGCACCCGAGGCCGAGAGTGCACCTGCCGCCGAGGCTGCCCCGTTGCCGCAGCCGAAGGCGGGCGGACTCGGGTTCAAGGCAGGCGCGAAGGCGCCTGGCCGCAAGAAGTAAGCGCAGCACGAAGTAGCAACGCCGGCAGCGCGCCCCCACCGACTCTCGGTGGGGGCGCGTTCTGCTTTGCCCGCACACCTCTTGGCAAGATCGAACACCCGTTGACGGTCCACACCCTGTGCGAACATGCCAACGGGTGTGCGCCCGACGAGAACTCCGCGACACCGACGGCCTGTGCTCAACCCGAAACCCGTACACAGGCTGCGCGTTCGCCCAGCGCTCCGAGCGATGTTCCCCCGACCGAGGTGCAGCATCAGTCGCATGGGGGCACACATCATCCGACGCCAGGAGGCACTGCAGCGCGGCGCCACCGACCACGAACTGCAGCGCCAGTGCCGCACGGGGGTCTGGGAGCGACTGCGGCCGGGCATGTATACGCCACGCGACGCCCTGGACGCGCTCGATCCCACTGCGGCCCACCGGCTGCGGGCGGAGGCGGCGCTGCGGGCCGCATCGCCGGATGCCGTTCTGAGCCACCAGTCCGCAGCGGCGGTACACGGCCTCGAGATGTGGAACACGCCCCTGCGTCGAGTCCACCTCACTCGCAACCGCACGGGCGGCGGGCGCAGAACCGAACTGCGGCACGTGCACGTAGCGGAGTTCGCCGACCACGAGACGACAAAGGTCGACGGGCTGCGCGTGACCACGCTCGCCCGCACCGTCCTCGACCTGGCTCGCTCACTCCCCTTCGAGGAGGCCGTCGTCGCGGGCGATCACGCGCTGCACACGACCGCGCTCACCGCCGCCGACCTGGCCGAAGCGGTCGCTGACCTCCCCGAGCGCTCGGGCCGCCGTAAGGCCCACCGGGTCGTGGACCTGCTCGACGGCCGATCGGAGAGCGTCGGCGAGTCGCGCAGCCGGGTACTGATGATCCGCGAGCAACTCCCCGTTCCGAACTGCCAGCCGAACCTGTACACCGCGGACGGCGCGCACCTCGGCCGGGTGGACTTCCTGTTCGAGGAGCTCGGAGTCGTCGGCGAGTTCGACGGCCTGGTCAAGTACGGCCGCCTGGTGCCGGAGGGGCAGACGCCCGCGGACGTGCTGTGGGCGGAGAAGCAGCGAGAGGACGCCCTCCGGGCCGCGGGCTGGCAGGTGGTTCCGCACACGCTCTCCCGAGATCGCACACCCTCTGGGGCCAGATGACGTGTGCGAAGTTGTCAAAGGGTGTGCGAGCGGTACGAAACGCGACGGCTACGGCCGCCAGAGCTCGAGCCTCGGGATCCCCGGCGTCTCGAAACCGAGCACCTGGCCGTAGAACGACAGCTCCGCCTCGCGCGCGCTGACGATGGTCTCCACCTTCCGGAACCCGTGCGCCTCCCCCTCGTATGCCAGGTACGCGTGCGGTATGCCCTTGCGCACCATCGCATCCCGGAACCGCTCCGCCTGCGACGGCGGCACGATCGGGTCCGAGAGGCCCTGCAACAGCAGCACCGGGCAGGAGAGCCCGTCGACGTTGTTCACCGGCGCCCGGCGCGCGTAGAGCTCCGCGAATTCCGGCAGGGGGCCGACCAGCCCGTCGATGTACCGGGACTCGAAGTCATGCGTCTCCTGCACGAACAGCTCCAGCTCCGCGACGCCGTAGTACGAAGCGCCGCAGGCGAACACGTCCGAGGTCGTCAACGCCGCCAGCACCGTCCAGCCGCCGGCGGAGCCGCCCTCGATCGCGAGCCGCCGCGGATCCGCCAGCCCGACATCGGCCAGCCCGCGGACGGCGGCGATGGTGTCCTCGACGTCGACGATCCCCCACTGACCACGCAGCCGGTTCCGGTACTCGCGGCCGTACCCGCTTGACCCTCCGTAGTTCACGTCGATCACGCCGATCCCGCGGCTGGTGAAGTAGGCGAACACCATGCTCAGCGAGGGCGCGACGTGGGCGGTCGGGCCGCCGTGCACGAACGCGACGTACGGCGGCAGTTCCCCGTCCATCCCCACATGGTTCGGGTTGCGCGGTGCGTAGGCGTACGCGTGCACCTCCCGCCCCTGCGGCCCGGTGACCGTGATCGATTGCGCGGTGGGCAGATACGCGAGGTCCGGCAGCTCGTCGACACCGAGCCGGACGTCGGCGACCGCGCCCGTGCCCAGGTCCAGCAGCCGCAGCCCGCCCGGCGTCAGCGCGCCGCCGCTGCGCAGCAGCACCCGGTCGCCGCGCAGGTCCGTGATGCCGAGCGAGGTGAGGTCGCCGAGGTCGACGTCCGAGGTCGATCCGTCGGACGGGTCGACCACAGCCAGGGTGTCGGTGCCGACCGTGCGGGTGGTGAGCAGCCGACCGTCGGCCAGCTCGGCGTACCAGCGGACACCGAGATGCCAGAGCGGTCCGCCGAAGTCCGCGGCCACCGGACACACGGGCAGTGGTGGCCGCGCGCCGACGTCCACCCGGTACAGGTTCCACCATCCGCTGCGGTCGCTGATCGCGTAGAGGGAGCCGTCGTCGAACCACTCCGGCTGCAGCACCGACTCCTCGGGCCCGCCGAGCAGCACCCGGCCCGGCCCGCAGACGCCGTTCTCGTCGAGCTCCGCGACCCGCAATTCGGTACCGTCCCACGGCATCTGTGGGTGGTCCCAGGCGATCCAGGCAACGCGCCTGCCATCGGGCGAGAGCCGAGGATAGGCCAGGAAATGCGATCCGCTCACCACCGACCGCAGCCGGTCCGGATCGCCGCCGCCGGAGCCGTCGAGCGGGATCGCGCAGATGTCGCGGCGCACCTCACCGTCGGCCGAATGCGTCTCGCGCACGCACCACACCTCGTCGCCGACGATGCTCAGCTCGCCGTACCGAAGCCCCGCCCTGACCGCGGGCGGCGGTGTCAGTGGGATCGGATGCTCGCCCGGGCGCAGCGCGTACACCCGCTGGTCGCTGAACTCCGCGAACACCAGCCGACCGTCGTGGGTGACCGTCCAGCCGCCGCCGCCGTACTCGTGCACCCGGGTGCGGGCGTTCCACGGCGGCGGCAGCACGTCCTCGGGCTCCCCGTGTCGGTCCGAGCGTCGGATCGAGGTCCGCCCGCCCTCATTGGGGCGCAGCTCCGACCACCAGATCTCCTCCCCGACAAAGTGGCCGGCGTCGACCGGGTGCCCGCTCGAGGCGAGGTCCGCGGCGGTGATCGGCGAGATCCAGGATCCGTACGGTGCGCGCTGTGGCATGCGGTCCAACTTAGGCCGAGTCGCCGACAACGCGGGCTCGGCACGCGAGCCCGCGTCACGCGGGCAACCACGCCCCGTGCAACCCGGCCGGCACCCGGAGCGGCAACCGCACCCTGCAGAGCGGGCCCGATCCGGGGTCCTCGGCGGGGAGCACGCAGAACCACGACGACATGTCGGCTCGGTCGGTACCGATCATCCCCCAGTAGTCGTGTTCGGCGCCGGGCATGAAGATCGGTTCGCCGACCGCGATGCTGCCGGGATCCCAGTGTGCTTCCGACCCCGACGGTTCGAAGAACCACAGCGAATCCATCGGTCCCTCGCGGCCCGCGAGCTTGCCGACGGTCGCGACGGTGCCGTGTCCGCGGGTGAGGCTGCGGTCGTCGATGCGCGGGAACTCGACGTCCCTGTCGGAGAGCGCCGTTCGCTGCACCGCGCCGGTCTCCGGGTCGATCACGGCCCGCATCAGCGTGCCGACCGAGGGGTGCGCGACCTCCGCGAAGCCACCCGGATACGACCACTGCGCGTAGTCGACGCTCACCCGCCCGTCCGGCAGGTCGTACCCGTTCGCGAAGTGCCACACCCAGAACGCCTCGCAGCTCGTCCACCGAACCGGTCCGCCGTCGCGTGGGATCAGCGCCACCCGGGTGCCGTCCTCCGGCCGCCAGTCCAGTACCGACCCCCCGGTGAGCAGGCCGGCCATGTCGAACGCCAACGGGCACAGCATCAGCACGATGTACCGCTCGGTCAACGCCATGTCGTGGACCATCAGTGCCCGGTCCGTGCCCGCGACCGGTTCCGGCGGCCGGGCGAGCGAACCGTCGGCCGCGACCACCGACCACGTCAGGTACGGCGGGTCGAGCAGATAGTTGAACAGCACCAGCTCGCCGGTCGTCGGATCGATCTTCGGGTGCGCGGTGCTGCCGACCGCCATCGCGCCGTCGCAGCTCTCCCGCCCGAGGGTGCGCAGATCGGCCGGGTCGAGCAGGTACGGCTGCGAGGCCTCGGCCATCGCCATCAGCCGGCCGCCGTGCCGCACCACGTTGATGTCCGGCAACTCGCGCGGCATCCCGGCCAGCTCGGACCCGACCTCGGACTCGCTCGGGGTGTACAGGTCAGTCACGCCCGCCCAGATGGCGTGCCCCGCCCGCTCCTCCGCCACCACCATCGGGGTCCGGACGAACCGGTTGGTGTACCTGGCGACGCCGTCGGCCAGCTCGATCCGGTGCACCATGCCGTCGCCGTCGAACGGGTAGACGTATCTGCCGATCGGCGCGAACCGCGGGTTGGGGCCGTTGCGCAGGTACGCACCATGCAGATCCGACGGCAACTCGCCGACCACCTCGAGCCCCCGGACGTCCACCTCCTCCCGCTGCGGCTCGAAGAGTCCGGTCAGGTGGCTGTGATGCGCGACATCGACCGGCGCGGGCCGTGGAAAGCTCGGTGCGTTCATGGGAAGGCCACTTCCGTGCGGATTTCGTACCGTCTTCCAGGGTCCTCTCCGCGGGCGCCACGGAACACCGATTTCGACGTCCGATCAGGCCGTTACCTGCACCACATGCGGGGTAGTCGGAGAAAACCCGTTGAACCGGGGTGGCACCATGGTCGGGTGACCGTCTCGGAGCCCTCCCACCACACCCACATCCAGCCGCGCGTGCTCAACCAGTCCGCGAAGCTGCAGAACGTGCTGTACGAGATCCGTGGACCGGTACACGCGCACGCCGCCCGGCTCGAGGCCGAGGGCCACCGCATCCTCAAGCTGAACATCGGCAATCCGGCCCCGTTCGGGTTCGAGGCTCCGGACGTCATCATGCGCGACATGATCGCGGCGCTGCCCACCGCGCAGGGCTACTCCGACTCCAAGGGCATCCTGTCGGCACGCCGCGCCATCGTCACCCGCTATGAGCTGGTGCCCGGTTTCCCCGACCTCGACGTCGACGACGTCTACCTCGGCAACGGGGTGTCCGAGCTGATCACGATGACGATGCAGGCCCTGCTCGACAACGGCGACGAGGTGCTGATCCCGGCGCCCGACTACCCGCTCTGGACCGCGACGACCAGCCTCGCGGGCGGCACCCCGGTGCACTACCTGTGCGACGAGTCCGACGGCTGGAACCCGGACATCGCCGACATCGAATCGAAGATCACTCCGCGCACCAAGGCGATCGTGGTGATCAACCCGAACAACCCGACCGGCGCGGTCTACACGGCCGAGGTGCTCAGCCAGATCGTCGCGCTGGCCCGCAAGCACCAGCTGCTGCTGCTCGCCGACGAGATCTACGACAAGATCCTCTACGACGACGCCAAGCACATCTCGCTGGCGACGCTCGCCCCCGACCTGCTGTGCCTGACCTTCAACGGCCTCTCCAAGGCCTACCGGGTGGCCGGCTACCGCTCGGGCTGGCTGGCCATCACCGGCCCGAAGGATCACGCGGCGAGCTTCCTGGAGGGCATCGACCTGCTCGCCTCCATGCGGCTGTGCCCGAACGTGCCCGCCCAGCACGCCATCCAGGTGGCGCTCGGCGGACACCAGAGCATCGAGGAACTCATCCTCCCCGGCGGCCGGCTGCTCGAGCAGCGCGACGTCGCCTGGGAGCGACTGAACATGATCCCGGGCGTCACCTGCGTGCGGCCGAAGGGTGCGCTGTACGCCTTCCCCCGCCTCGACCCCAACGTCTACGAGATCCACGACGACGCGAAGCTGGTCCTCGACCTGCTGCTGCAGGAGAAGATCCTGGTCGTCCAGGGCACCGGCTTCAACTGGCCGAACCACGACCACCTGCGGATCGTGACCCTGCCGTGGGCCCGCGACCTGGCCGTTGCCATCGAACGTTTCGGCAACTTCCTGGCGGGCTACAGCCAGTAGGCCAACCGCTCGGTCGGCGGGGCGACCGCCACCGATCGACTACCGTGGCAGGGGTGTACGCACCTCGGATCATCCCGGCAGGACCGTCGACATGACCGGCGAACCGCTCTCTGTCTATGACGCCATCCGGATGCGCCGCGACGTGCGCGCGGAGTTCACCGGCGAGCGGATCTCGGAGGAGCGGCTGACCCGGATCCTGCAGGCCGGACACTGCGCGCCCAGCGTCGGCAACACCCAACCCTGGGACTTCGTCGTCGTGCAGAAACCCGAGACGCTCGACACCTTCGCCGAGCACGTCGCGGTCTGCAGGCGTAACTTCGCCGATTCGCTGCCGCCGGAGCGCCGCGCGACCTTCGACCCGATCAAGATCGAGGGCATCCAGGAGTCCGGTACCGGCGTCGTGGTCACCTACGACCCCGGTCGCGGTGGCGCCAACGTGCTCGGCAGGCACACCGTCGAGGACACAGGCGTGTTCTCCGCGGTGCTCGCGATCCAGAACATCTGGCTGGCCGCCGTCGCGGAGGGCATCGGTGTCGGCTGGGTCTCGTTCTACGAGGAGGACTTCCTCACAGACCTGGTGCGGATCCCCTCCCCGGTGCGCCCCATCGCCTGGCTCTGCGTCGGGCCGGTGTCGGAATTCCAGGAGACGCCCGACCTGGTCCGCTTCGGCTGGCGTGACGGCAGGCCGCTCGACGAGGCCGTGCACCGGGAGAGTTTCTGAGCCACGCTCACTAGCCACAAACAAGCGACAAACCCATGGCCTCGTTGTTGGTTGGGTGACCCAGACAACATAAGGTCGAGCCATGGTCTCCGAGAGCCGGGCACGCTTCGGCAGGTTCGTGACGGAACGCCGCCGCGCCCTGAACCTGACCCAGGACGAGGTCCGGGCCGCCGGGGGCCCGTCCGACGCGGCGCAGACCCGGGCCGAGAACGGCACCGGCCCCGAGCCGAGCCAGCGCACCCTCCGGCGGCTCGACACCGGACTGAACTGGGCCCCCGGGAGCGCGGCCCGGACCCTGCTGGGCGGCGTCCCCGACCCGCTCGAGGGCGAGCCCGGACGCGCCACGGACGGGCCACGCGGCGCCACCGGGTTCGGGCCCGATTACGTCGCGGTGCCCGTCGAGGTGATCGCCGACCTGATGGCACCGCACGGCACCCTCAACTCGTTTCGGGACCGCTGGTCCGAGGTCTCGAAGGACGAGTTCGACAAGGCCACCGACGCGCTCAATTCGGCCATCTCCCGGCTCACGGGGGTGTACGTCACCGACCTGCTCGAACGCAACGGCGGGCCGGGGGTCCCGGTGCCCGCCCTGATCGAGTTCGCCTTCGGCCATCATCTCGACGAACCCGTCGGCGACGATCCCTCCGACGCGGAGGAGCGCCTCTACCGCAGGTGGCTGGCGGGCCGGCCGGTCGACGCGAGCAGCGACCTCGAGTCGAGGTTCCGCCGGCGGTGGCAGGCACGACGACGAGCTGACGCGTGACCCGCCAGGACGAACAGCCCATTGCCTCCGGCGGCGAACTGGACGGCTGACTACCCCCCGCGATGACATCGCGATCGGGGCCATGTACATTCTCCACAGACACCTTGTGTGTCCAGCAAGCCCGATTGCCCCTCCCCCCCCTGTGGGCAATCGGGTCGGTGGCGGGGACACACCCCCCTGTTCCCCGCCACCGCTGCAAAAACTTCCCCGATCTGCGCTGACGGCTCGCGCACCGGCCTCCCCCACCGCAGCAAGCCTCCCCGCGTGACCGTCGGCGCCTCCACATCGCGTGCAGCGGCACAATTGAAGCACACAAAGCCACAAAAAAGCCACACGGAGGCAATGATCGGGCGCTGTTCGGCACCCGGACGCCCGCGGGCACGGCGGCTCGACTCCCGTCGGTACGAGATCGGTACCCTGGCCGGATGTGTCGACAGGGCCGCGTGGCCGCAATCCGGGCAAGCGGGCCGACATGACGGAGGCGCGCAACAGCCACGGACATGGACACGGACATGGACATGGACATGGACACGGGCACGGCGGGCCGGTCCCGGTCGGCCCCGTCGCGGCCCGGGTGGTCGTCGGACTGCTCGTCGCGATCGGCATCGCGGTGCTCGCCGGCGCGGCCATCCTGTGGCCGAGCAGCCGCAGCATCGACATCCCGCTGCCCTTCCAGACCTCCGGCGGCGGCGCCGTCGTCACCGAGGCGGGCACTGTCACACTGCAGGACATCGGGCCCTGCGGAAGCGCCTCCGCCGGTAAGCCGTTCACGGGGGCACCGCAGCCTCCCCCGAACGACTCCTACGACTGCCAGCGCAGCCTCATCGACATCGAATCCGGGCCGAACGAGGGCACCACGACGCTGCTCGAGGTCGGCCCCGGCCCCGGGCAGCCCGATCTGCGTGTCGGCGATGACATTCGGCTCGTGCGACAGACCGATCCGTCCGGCGCCACCGTGTACTCGTTCGAGGACTTCTCGCGCGGCCTGCCGCTGCTGCTGATCGTCGCGGCGTTCGTGGTCGTCATCGCCGTGGTCGCCCGCTGGCGGGGCGTGCGTGCCCTACTCGGGCTCCTCGTCGCCTTCGGCGTGCTCGTCGGGTTCATGCTGCCCGCCCTGCTCGACGGCCAACCCGCGATCCCCGTCGCACTCGTCGGCGGGGCCACCATCCTCTACGCGGTGTTGTACCTGGCGCACGGGGTCAGCCTGCGGACCAGTTCGGCGCTGCTCGGCACGCTGGCGTCGATGCTGCTGGCCGCGCTGTTGTCCTGGATCACGATCGAGATGACGCACCTGACGGGCCTGTCCGAGGAACAGAACACCAACGTGCAGACCTACATCGAGCACGTGAGCATCACCGGCCTGCTGCTGGCCGGGTTCATCATCGGCTCGCTCGGTGTGCTCAACGACGTCACCATCACCCAGGCCTCGGCCGCCTTCGAACTCGCGGACCTCGACCGCGAGGCCAACCGCCGCCAGATCTTCGGCTCCGCGATGCGGGTGGGCCGCGACCACATCGCCAGCACCGTCTACACCCTGGTGCTCGCCTATGCGGGCGGCGCGCTGCCGCTACTGCTGCTCTTCAGCGTGGCGGGCCGCTCGATCAACGACGTGCTGCTCGGGGACGCGGTGGCGATCGAGATCGTGCGCTCCGCGGTCGGCGGCATCGCCCTCGCCCTGTCCGTCCCGCTCACCACCGCGATCGCGGTGATGCTCGCCCGGCCGATCGGTAACAGCACCGGCCTCGCCGCGGCGGGCACCGCCTCCCGCGGCGGACGGCACGCGCGCTAGCGCGGGACGCCCGGCAGCTCGATCCCCGGCGGCAACGGCGGCAGCTCGATCGGCGGAAACGGCGCGGGCATGGGGAGGGTGATCGGTCGTGGCCCCGGCGGCGGTGCCGGCGGGGTCGGGCCCTCGTCGTACTCGCGCACGACCGGCCGCCGCTGGGGCGGCTCCTCGGGCGCGGGGGTGGGCGTCGGCACCGTGCCGGGGACGACGGCCGCGGCAGGCGGCGCCACCGCCGTCGACGGGCCATTGTCGGAGGGCGCCGGGGTGGCCCGGCCCTCACCGCTCGAATCGCCGCCGACGGTCCCGCCCAGCCCGACACCGATGGCCGCGATCGCCGCGAGCGCACCCGCCGCGATGCCCGCCGCCGACAGGTGCCGCTTCGAGGCCGCCGGTTGGCGTTGGAAGTCGGGGGTCGCAGCGAACGGCGATACCGACGGCGCCGGTTCGGGCACCGAGACCGGTGTCGCCAGTATGGCCGCGCCCTGCGCCGTCACCATCTCCGGCTCGGCCGGTACCACCATCGGCAGGTTCAGCCACGTGCGCAGGATGGACTGCACGAGGGGGATGTGCGCGCCGCCACCGAGCAGGACCACCGCGTCGGGACGACGGCCGGACGCGGCGATCACCCCGCGCGCGAACCGCGCCGAGCCCTCGACGGGCACCACGATCATCGATTCGAAGGTCTCCCGGGAGAGCAGGATCAACCCGGCATCGCTCGGCACGGCGATCGCCTCACCGGCGGAGAGCTGCTCCTTGGCGAAGCGGCACCGCTCGTTGAAGGCGGCGGCCTCGTCCGCACCCACCGGCGAGACGACGCCCTGCGCGCCGGCCTGGTGTTCGCTGATCAGCCAGTCGAAGTAGTCACCCGCGATCTCGGTGCTGCGCTCGGTGGCCAGCACCTCCCCCGAGTCCCGGTCGACAACGCTGACGGTCAGGCCGGAGCTGCCCAGGTCGTAGAGGACCAGCGTCCGGTGGTCCTGCAGCTCCCCGGTGGCCTCCAACCGCACGATCGCGGCCGTGCTCGCGGGGATCAGCTGGTAGTTGTGCAGGCGCTGGCGGGCCATCGCCTGCTGCAGCACGTCGGCCTGACGCTGCGTGGCGTACGCCACCCCGATCGCGCCGACGGACTCCTCGTCCTGCGCGAGCAGGACGCCGACGGCCTGCGCGGCGGTCTCCTCGGCCCGGTGCGGGGCGGTGGCGATGACCTGCCGCTGGAAGGCCTCGACCCCGCCGGGTCCGCGGCGGGAGGCGGCGTCGGGACGCGCCATCCGGACGGCACTGGACCCCACCGACACACCCAGAACCGCACTCATCGAGCCGCCTTAAATCGGGTTTGCACGCTGCCGACGCTCGAATCGCGCGCACTTGGACGAGGTGAGCATAACGAACGAGCGACAGGGGGCTACCTCCACGCGGTGATCGCCGGGGACGCCGACCTGGCCGATTGTCCAGCTCACCGCCCTCAGCTGCGGCCGAGCCCTCGGTAGGTCCATCCCGCGGCGGCCCACTCAGCGGGATCGAGACAGTTGCGGCCGTCGATGAGCACCTTCGAGCGAACCGTCGCCGCCAGATCCCCGGGGCGCAGCGCCTTGAACTCGTCCCATTCGGTGGCCACGAGCACCGCGTCGGCGTTGTCGCATGCCTCCGCGACCGAGGTCGCGTAGTTCAGCGTGGGAAACAAGCGCCGGGAATTGTCGAGCGCCTTCGGGTCGAACACGCTGACCACCGCGCCGTGCAGCTGCATCATCCCAGCGACGTTCAGCGCGGGCGAGTCCCGGACGTCGTCGGACTCGGGCTTGAACGCGGCGCCGAGGACCGCGATGTTCGCGCCGAGCAGTGAACCACCGCAGGCCCTGGTGGCGAGCTCGACCATCTTGGTCCGGCGGCGCATGTTGATGCTGTCCACCTCCCGCAGGAAGGTCAGCGCCTGATCGGCGCCGAGCTCGCCCGCCCGCGCCATGAACGCCCTGATGTCCTTCGGCAGGCAGCCGCCGCCGAAGCCCAGTCCCGCATTGAGGAACCGGCGTCCGATCCGGGCGTCGTAGCCGAGCGCGTCGGCGAGCTGTGTGACGTCCGCGCCGGTCGCCTCGCACACCTCGGAGATCGCGTTGATGAACGAGATCTTGGTCGCGAGGAAGGCGTTCGCGGACACCTTCACCAGCTCCGCGGTCGGCAGGTCGGTGAGCAGGAACGGCACGTCGTCGTCGATCAGCGTCGCGTACAGCTCGCGCAGCAGTTCCTCGGCGCGGCCGGGACGCTGCGGGTCGATCCCGAGCACCAGGCGGTCGGGGCGCAGGGTGTCCTCGACGGCGAAGCCCTCCCGCAGGAACTCGGGGTTCCACGCGACCTCGACATCGTCGGCGGCGGGCGCGAGCTCGCGGGCCCGCGCCCCCAGCTCGGCCGCGGTGCCGACCGGCACCGTCGATTTGCCCACGATCACCGCGGGCCGGTCCAGCAGCGGGGCGAGGGTGTCGATCACCGAGTGCACGTGCCGAAGGTCGGCGCCGTACTCGCCCTTCTTCTGCGGTGTCCCCACCCCCAGGAAGTGCAGGTCCGCGAAGGCGGCGGCGTCGGGGTACGAGGTGGTGAAGTGCAGCCGGCCGGCTGCGATGTTGCGCTCCAGGACCTGCGCGAGGCCCGGTTCGTAGAACGGCACCTCACCCCCGGAGAGCTTGGCCACCTTGCCCGGGTCGATGTCGACCCCGAGCACCTCGTGTCCCAACTCGGCCATGCAGGCGGCGTGCGTGGCTCCGAGATAGCCGGTTCCGAAAACGGTGCAGCGCATAGGTAGTTGATAGGCGCCCAGGGTGAGCGCAACGGATACCCGGCGCAAGTGTCGCGGCAACAGCAGGTGTACATCCGGCGACGACCGAACGGGCTGCGATCAGGGGCGCTCGATGACGTCCGGCTGCCCGGTGACACCCGCGGCACCGCGGGGGAAGCACGCGGAGGTACCGGAGACCGACAGGCTGCCGCGACCGTTGTCGTGGGCGACGATCGCGTACCCGTCGGGCATGGTCACGACCGCCGTCCGCCCCTCCCCCGACGTCCGCCGGGTCAGCGGCCGGTCGCGGTCCTCCCAGTACGCGGCGATCGCGTCCAGGTTCTCGGCGGCGCCGGTCTCCGCGATCCCGCTCACCCAGTAGTTCAGGGTGAGGAACACGGGGCCGGTGGCCTCGGTGTCGTTGTCGTCGCAGGGCGTGACCCCACCCGGGTTGAACGCGCCGACCGGCGAACTGGGATGCGCCAGGGTCAGCCGGGCACCCTCGGGAAGCGCGGCCAGCGTCTCGTCGAAGTACCCGATCAGCGCCGCGGAGGCGGCGTTCTCGGTCAGCCCGGTGTCCACGTTCGTCTCCTCGTCTGAGCTGCAGGCGGCGCCGAGCAGGGCGACGACGCCGACGAGGCTCGCCGCCAGTGCCCTCGCAACGCCGCTTCTCGCGGCGATCCCGGGCCTCACGACGCTCCCACCCCGGCGATGATCTGCCCCATGCCCTCCAGTGACGGGTTGCGCAGGTCCCAGTACTCGCTGTGGACGCCGGGATCGGTTCCGAGGAGGGGGCCCGGATCCCCCGGGTTGCTGGCGAACACCCGGCCGCCGAAGTCCGGATCGGTCGGGTCGAGTCCGTGCACGTGCCTGCCTGCCAGGGTCATGTCCCCGATGTAGGGCACCGGATCCCAGCGGGCCGCGGTCGAGTACACGTGCCGGCCGACGTCGCCCGCGCTGACGCCGTCGAGGTGCAGTTCCGAGACGTGCTCGGCATTGACCCCGGGGCTCCCCACGAAGACCAGCTCGTCGACATCCAGCGATCCGCCGCCGATCGCGGCCGTTCCGATGACGGTGCTCCCGTAGCTGTGGCCGATGATCACCTGGTGGGCGGCCTGTCCCTGGTGCGCGGCGCGCAGGCCGTCCTGGAAGCCGTCCAACCGCGGCGCGCCCCGCTCGGCGAATCCGTCGAGCCCGGCCTCGGGAATGCTCTGCGGGGCGTTGTAGCCGTACCAGGTGACGACCGAGGTCGTAGCGAGGGGATCGGCACGGTTCGCGGCGTCGAGCATCCGCGCGGACCGGTCGACGTCGCCACCGATGCCACCGAGGTGCGAGCCGGTGCCCGGGACGAACGTGGCGACGTTGTCGGCCAGGTCGGGGTTGCCGAGCGAGACCGCCGCCCGCCCGGCGCCGTCGATGCCCAGGAGGAACCGCGGCGGCGCCTGCCCCGAGTTCGCGGCGCGGCTCACGGCGTCGTATTCGTCGACCTTCGCCCGGAGCGGGTCGCGCTCACCCGTCCACGCGCTGTACTGGGCCCAGGCCTTCCATGCCCTCTCGTCGCGGGAGTTGGACGCCGGCTGGTCGGGCACGTTCTCGCCCCGGGCCCAATCGGGATGCCGCGCGTCCACCGCGTCCAGCGACGCGGCCGCCCGCGTCTGCAGGGCTTCGAGGTGCATCCGGTTGTAGTGATCCTTGTCGGCGGCCGGGATGCCGTCGCGGTTCCCGATCTCCGGGTCGTGCGCGAAGAGCGCGTCCTTCTCGTCGGCGGTCAGGCCCGTCCAGAACTCGTTGAGCTCCGCCGCGCCGGTCGGCAGGCCGGATCTGCCGTCGATGATGTCCTGGATCCGCGGGCCCGGCCCGGGCGCGTCGCGTGCCCGATCGAGTTCGGCGAAGCAGTCGGTCAGCGCCGCCGCGGTGCGGCTGTCGGCGAGCGCGACCTCGTCCAGCGCGCGGGCGATGTCACCGGCCAGCTCGCGGGCCCGGGCGTCGAGCGCCCGCTGCGCGAGATCGGTGTCGCCACCCGCCGCGACGATCAGCCCCGCCCCGGCGGTCGGCGCGGTCACGGTGCCGTCGTCGGACACGCCGAAACCATCGACGAGCGCACCGTCGATCATCGAGATGGCATGCGACCTGGCCGATTCGATCGTGGCCGCGCCCCGCCGCATCGACGAGGCGACCTCGAGCAAGGCCATCGCGACCCTGTTGCCCGCGGACCGTTCCTCGATCGCGCGATCCCAGGCCTGTCGCGCCGCGTCCCCGCGCCAGGAGTCGAGGACGCCGTCCACCCCGCGGACGACGAGGTCGATCTGCGCGTCCAGCTCCGCGGTGGCTCGGGCGAGCTCGTCCGCAGAACAGTTCAGGCAGTCGGGATCCCAGCTCCGCACCTGCGTGATCGTCGGACGCATCAGGCACCCCCGGCCGGGGCGAGCAGACCTCGGTTCCTGGCCTCGGCGTCGTCGTATCGAGCGGCGTTGGTGGCCGCGATCTGTGACATCGCCCGGACCCCCGACCCGACCGCGCGTACGCCGTCCGCGATTCGATCCGCCCCGGCGGCGCAGGCCACGGCCGTGGCGGACCCGGCGAGTCCCTCGGCCGCCCCACGGAACGAACCCGCGGTGTCGATCTTCTCGATGGCCCCGGCGGACGACTCCAGCATCCCCGCGAGCTGTGTCAATGCGGCGGTGTCGACCGCCATCTCCCCTGACGTCATGGTGCCCCCCAGCAATCCGTCGTCGACTGCCAGCACCCTAGCGCAGCGGGCGCCGCGCCCACGGCGCATCAGACGGAGGTGGGTCGGGTCAGTACGCGCCGTCGCGGGCGGTCACCGCGCGGATCGTCTTGGCGATGATCAGCAGGTCCTGCAGCATCGACCAGTTCTCGACGTAGGACAGGTCCAGCCGAACCCGCTCGTCCTCGGACAGGCTCGAGCGTCCCGACACCTGCCAGAGCCCGGTCATGCCCGGCCGCACCACCATTCGCCGCTCGACGAAGCCGTCGAACTCGGCACCCTCGCCGCGCTGCAGCGGACGCGGGCCGACCAGGCTCATGTCGCCTGTCACGACGTTGAACAGCTGCGGGAGCTCGTCGATACTCGTGGACCGCAGCAATCGCCCGATCGGCGTGATGCGCGGATCATGCCTCGCCTTGAAGAAGGCGCCGTCGCCGTCCTCGGTCTCGGCCTTGACCGCGGCGAGCAGCTGGTCCGCGTCGGTGACCATGGTCCGGAATTTCCACATCCGGAACTCGCGGCCGTCCTGGCCGACCCTGGTCTGCCGGTAGAAGACCGGGCCACCGTCGCCGCACTTGATCAGGGCCGCGACGACCAGCAACACCGGGAGCACCGACAGCACCGCGGCGATCGCGCCCACGCGATCGAAGACCGTCTTGCCGAACCTGCTGGCACCCTCGTACCGCGGCTCGTCGACGTGCATCAGCGGCATGCCCGCCGTCGGCTGGATCCTGATCCGCGGACCCGCGAAGTCGGTCACCAGCGGCGCGACGATCAAGTCGATGTCCCGCTCGTGCAGCGCCCACCCGAGGTCGCGCATCCGGTCGTGCCCGATCTGGTCCGTGGCGGTCACGGCGACAGTGTCGGCCGCGCAGAGATCGATCGCGTCGAGCACCCGGTTCTCGTCGCCGAGGATCGGGACCTCGTGTTCCCCGACGGCGATCGTCGGGTTCGCGCGGCAGCGAAGCGGCACGCCGCGATCCATCGACACAGTCGCCTCGCCCCGGAATTCCGGGATGCAGGCGCCGACCACCCGGTACCCGGATTCCGGTGCGCGCGCGAACGATTCCATCATCGCGATCGCGGACGACCCGCCGCCGAGGACGAGCACCCTCGTGATCAGGTCGCCCGCGCGGCGGCGGCGCGCGAGGTACCGGCGTGCGGTCCACCGGCCGACGATCAGGCCGATCAGCCCCACCGGAAGCGCGATCGCGAGGTACCCGCGCGCGACGGTGACACCGAACAGCGTCGAGAGGACGGCGATCGCCCCGAACAGCTTCACCGTGGCCAACGCGACCCGTCGGTACTCCTCCAGGCCGCGGCCCAGGATCTGCGGTTCGTGCGCGTGCTCGAGGCTCAGGCACATCCACCAGAGGGCGGCGATGCCGAGCGAGGCCCCGGTGTACACGACCACGGAGCTGCCGAAGGCGCTGTCCCAGCTCTGATCCCCGAACCGCACGAGCTGCGCAAGGCCGACGGCCCCCGCGATCACCACGGCGTCCGCGGACTTCAGCCTGCGGATGTGACCCGTGAGGACCCCGCGCCGAACGGGTTGGGGGCGAACCGGACCCGCCGTCGATTCACGATCGGGCGGCGCGTCGGCATGGCTGCGCCGCGCCGCGCCCGGCAGACCCACTCCGGTGGCACCCACAATTCGCTCCCCCACGATGACAGATTCCGATGACGTTTCGGCGGCGCCGGCTGCGTCGGCAGCGCCCCCACACGCCCTCCATCGCGACCACCCACAGTGGATGTCGCGGAATGATCAACTTTCATTACGCTGCGGTCACCCTCGTTACCGCAGCGCGATGGTGCGCTGATCTTCGCAGAGGATCTGGACACCCGTACTGCAGACACGGTGTGCGGTGCATCACGACGGCTGTGCGCTTGCTCACTTGCAGGTGTCGGGGGCTTTTCGGCCGGCGAACCGATCCAGCACCCAGTCGACCGCGGGGCCGGAGGCATCGAGGTTCTCGTGCCCCTCGCCCTCCCTGATCAGCGATTCCACCGTGTCGCCCGCCTCGCACGCGCGTTCCACGCTCGCCTCGGTCCACATCGGGAGAACCAGCTGATCGACATCGCCGTAGGCGACGAACATCGGTGCGCTGGCGCCGCGCTCCGGGAGTGCCGACTCCGACAGCAGCCGCCGCAGCAGCGCCGCCGCCTGTGGCGTCGAGGGCTTGACGTCGGAGACCGGCGCCGAGGACGCGATCGCCCGCTTCACCCCGTCCCGCGACCCCGTGCAGGCGAGGAACACCTCCTGCTGCTTCGCCATCTCGCCGTGCAGGTAGTCGTCGATCTCGAGGTCCGGGTGCGCGACCTGCAGGCCACGCAGCAGCAGCGGGAGCACCATCATCTGCTCGACGGTGATCGTGCCCTCCTCCATCGACCGGACGAGTCCCGAGATGTCGGTCGGCGGGGCCATGCTCACGGAACCGACGAACTGCAGGCCGCGCCCGTAGGCGGGCGCCAGTTCGTTTGCCGCCCAGGTCGCCTGCCCACCCTGGGAGTAGCCGAACGCCGCCCACCGGTCGGAGGTGCCGGGGATCGCCTGGCGCGCGGCACGCACCGCGTCGATCACGTTGTATCCCGCGGTGCGCGGTTCGAGGTAGGGATGCTGTCCGGGACTGCCGAGGCCCTGGTAGTCGGTCATCGCCACCACGAATCCGCGCTCGATGCCGGACAAGACCGTCGGGAGGCTGCCGAGCAGATCCGGATAGGCGGACGGCGCGCAGTCGCCGGTGACGCCGGTGGTCGAGTGGCCGATCGAGACGATCGGCCAGCCGCCGGGAGGGGGATTTCCCTTGGGCGCGAAGACTATTCCGGAGACGACGGTCGGCGAATCGTCGATGCCGGAGGTGGATCGGTACCGGACCTTGAGCGCGGTGCCCGTGCTGGCGTACACCGACTGATAGCCCTCGAACGCGGTCGGCGTGCCGAGCAGATCGCCGGGTGCGGCGCCGGCAGGCACCTCCGTTCCGCCGTCGGGTTCCGGTGTCGGCCGGTCCGATCCACACGCGGTCATCGCCAGGGCCAACGCCCCCACCAGGACTGCGGCGAACGCCCGCCGCCTGCCGGTCGACCGCCTGCGCTCACCCCGCATCGGCGCGCCCCGCCCCTGACAACACCGCGACCGGGTCGGCACTGGCCCGGTCGAGCGCGGCCTGGACCCGGCCCCTGTCGATCACGCTGTCGTGGAAGGACGCCGAGACCACCCGGCCGCCGCCCACCTCGAGCACGCACAGTGTCATCGCGTCGGGCCCGTCCGGATCGATGTACGGGATCACCACCGGGGGCCGGCCGTCGTCGCTCCACCGCACCGCCTCCAACGCCGCGGGACGACCCATGTCGCTGACCGCCAGCCGGACCCGGCGCTGCGCCGTCACCACGGGGGCCCCGGCCGCGGACCGCGGCCTGCGTAGCGCCGACTTCACCTCGCCGATGCCCATGGCGGCGATCGGCCACCCCGACTCGGTGACCTCGCGCACCGCCTCGGCGATCGCGCGGGGCTGCGGCCGCGCGTCGAAGCGCAGCGAGATCCCGACCGCGAAGTTGCCGTTCCGCAGTCGCTGCTGCTCCGGCAGGTAGCGGCGGCAGTCCATCAGGACGAACATCCGGTCGTCACATTCGATGCCCTCGTCCCGCAACGCGGTCGCGTACAGGGCGGCCGAGAGCGACGCGGTGGTCGCGCCGGGCTCGTGCTCCTTGCCCCACGCCCGCAGCGCCGCGATCTGCTCGCCCGGCATCCGGGAGATCACCGCACGCTTGGTCGACTCCCACTCGCCCAGCTCGATCGGCTCCTCGGGCGTGCCGTCGAGCGCGCGGTGCCTCGCCCGCAGCCGGAGCACCTGCCGGAGGCGGCGCGGGTCGGCGCGGAAGTGCCGCCACAGGCCCGACCGCAGGCCGTCCGCGGGCAGCGCCCGGGCCGCCAACGCGTCCATCCCCCCGGTGTCCGGGCCGTTGGCGAGGGCGGTGAGGATCAGCACGATGAGCAGCCCGTCGCCCAGCGCGTGCGAGACGTCCACCACGATGTAGTCGCCGCTCACCGTGATCTCGACCGGCAGCCGCGGGCCCGGTCGATTGCGCACCTCGGTCAGCAGCCCGGCGATGCCGTCGGGCCCCACCGGCGCGACCTCGGCGACCGCGTGCTCGACGAGGTCGGGGCGGTACTCCCATTCGGCGGCGTTCGGGTCCGGGTTCAGGGCGACCCGGCCGTCCGGTGCGGTGTGCACCAGCCGGCTCAGCGCCGCGCGGACGTCCTCCGCCCTCAGGTCGCGAACCGGCCCGATCACCGACACCACCCGCGAACCGGCGAGCGCGCGGTCGAGGGCGGTCGGCCGGTACCGGCGGCTGCTACCGGACACCGTCCACCACCGCCTGCATCTTGTCCCGGAACGCCGTGCGGGAGAAGGTCTCCGCCCAGCCCCGGATCCGGTCACGGTCGTAACCGCCGCTGTCGAAGTCGCGCATCGCGGCCGCGAACCCCGCGACGAGCTCCTCGTCGCCACGGCCGGAGACGAGCTCGCCCGTCACCCCGGGCACCACCGTGTCCAGGGCCCCACCGGCTCCGAGCGCGAGGACCGGGGTGCCGCAGGCCATCGCCTCGACGGGCACGATCCCGAAGTCCTCGAGGCCGGGCATCACGAGCGCGCGGGACCGGCGATGCAGATCGAGCAGCTGCGCGTGCGGCACCCGCCCCAGGAAGGTCGTCTCGGGCCCGGCCAGGGCGCGGCACTGCTCCATCGCACGGCCGTCGCCGACGACGACCAGTCGCACGCCGGCCCGGCGCGCCGCCCGCACGGCCAGGTCGGGCCGCTTGTACGGCACCAGCCGGCCCGCCAGCAGGAAGAAGTCCTCTCGCTCGACCGTCGGGTCCGGCGTGAAGCCCGCGGTGTCGACCGGCGGGTGCACCACGACCGCGTCGGCGCCCCACCACTTCTCGATCCGCTCGGCCACCGCCGCGGAGTTCGCCACCACCCCGGCCAACCGGGGTGCGGCCGCCGACTCACCCCGCCGGGCGACCGAGGACAGCGCGGTCAGCGCGGCGCGGCCGAGCATGCCGTCCGCCTCGCCCTGGCGGAGCGAGGGGTCCCACGCCCACCGTGCTGGGCTGTGCACATAGGCGACGACCGGCGCATCGGTGGCGAACGCGGCCTGCGTCGCGAACGCGTGGTGGCTGGCGACGACCACATCCGCGCTGCCCAGCTTCATCCCGCGGAAGGCCAACGGCATCAACGGCATCAACGGCGCGTACGAACGCCTGCCGAGCAACCGGTACCCGGCGTCGAGCCAGGTCGTCCGCGGCGCGCCGGACAACCCGGCGGGGATGCCCTCCGGCCGGGCGATGGTCGCGTGCACCTCAGCGTCGGGCCACTGCACCGACAACTGCTCGACCACGTGCTCCGAACCGGCGATCTCGGTCAACCGCTCGTGCACGATCGCAATGCGTCTACCCACGCTCGGCGCCCTCGTCAGATGGCCGCTGCGGGGGCGGCGGCCGTCTGGAGCACGAGGTCCGTCGGCACCGCCAGCTCGGACAGCTCCCGCAGGGTGCGCTCGGCCAGCGCCCGATCCGAGCTGCCGGCGGCGACGACCACGACCGCCATCACCACCTCGTTCAGGTTCGCGGTGCGCCACCACTCGCTCTCCATGTCCTGGACGTTCACCCAGCCGTAGGTGGCGTCGGCGCCGATCTCCGGCAGCGCCGCGGAAACATCCACCGCCGTGCCCGTGCCGAGCAGGATCAGGGTCTCCCCGCTGCGGTAGACGTTGCGGCTGAGCGCCACCGCGGTGCTCGTCGCGAATCCCGATGGGCTCCCGGCGTCCCGCCCATAGCCGGCCCCGTACTTGCGGGCGACCCGGCGCGCCCAGGAATCGGTCGGCCGTTCGCCGAACCGCCCGCGTGCGAAGACGATCGCCTCGGCCGCAACGATGAAGGCGAAGAGCCCGGCCACGATCGACTCGGCGAGCGGTTTCGGCGCCACCGGCTCCGTCGACTGATTCGGCGCGGAAAGCATCATCAACCGGCTGCCACCGTTGACCTGGAGCTTGGCGATCTCGTCGACCATCGCGTTGACCTCGGCGTCCGCCGTCTGCTGCGCGGGATCGTCGGGGTCCTTGGCCGCATTGCGCGCCTTCGCCGCCGCGATGCCCGCCTGGATCTGCGCGACCTGCTTCTCGACTTCCTGCGCGCGCTGCCCCGTCGCGGCCTGGTCGACGGCGACCACCATCGCGCGGGCAAGCTTGCCCGCCAGCTCCGGCGAGTCCGCCCGCACCGTGACACTGAGGATCGCGGGTGACGGGCCGGGGGCGAACTTGGTGTGCGCGGCGAGGGTGGGGCCGTCCCACCCGGTATCGAACTGGCCGAGCACGGAGTCCAGCACGGTCGCATCGTTGGCGAGCCCGACGAACGGGGCCCGGAGCTGCTCGATGTACGCATCGCCCGGTGCGACCCCGCCCGCGGTGCTGATCTGCGCGATGACCGTCGCCTCGTACTGCTTGGTGGTCAGCGCGGTCCGGAGCCCGAAGACGGCGGCCCCGACCAACAGCGCGATGAGCAGCGCGGGCAAAGCGGCCCTGGCGAGCGCGCGACCGTGTCCCACGAGGTCGATCGGGGGCGGCGCGTCACGATGGGTGGACCCGCCCGAACGCATCCGTGTGGCTTGCTCCGACACGAGTTGATCCCCTCCCATAGCCCCTCCTGCCCTGCGCACGAGAAGGTCCCGGCGGATCATACCTGCAGGTACGCGTCACGACCCCGCTTGGTGGCGGACGAGCGGACGGTCACGGGGCTCAGTTTCCGGGGGCGAACATCCGGCTGCGCACCAGCCCGTAGGCGAGCTTCTCGGAGAAATCGTGTCGGAGTAGACCGAAATTCTGTTCCCGGTCGGCGGGGTTCGGACCGGTGTCGCGGATCGAGTAGAGATAGATCGGGCCGATCCACGGCGCCTCCCGCGCCGCGTTCAGCGCGATGGCGATGCTCTCGGCCTGCACCGCCTCGGTCACCGCCGTGGGATGGGTCCCCGTCGGCGCGCCGAATTCGGTGATCCACATCTGTTTGCCTGCGTCCCCGCCCGCCACCATGACGTCCCGCATCTGCCACATCTTCTGTGCGGCACTCCAGCTCGCGGTGGTCGGATCGTTGGGCAGCGCCGGATAGGTGTACGGGTGCATCGCAAAGGCGTCGAAGTACCTGTTCGCACCGATCTGGTACAGCCGCTGGATGAACGTCACCGGCGCTATGTCGGTGCCGTTGTCGGCAGCGGGCGCAAGGCCACCGGCGAGGATGAAGGAGTTGCGTTGCACCGACTTGATCGCCTCGTAGCCGGCCCGGAGGAGCTGGCCGTACTGGTCGACGTTCGGTGCGGGCCGGAAGAAGTGCACGATGTTCGGCTCGTTCCAGATCTCCCACAGCGAGATCCGGTCCCGGTAACGCACCGCGGCCGCCCTGGCGAAGTCGGCGAACAGCCCGGCGTCGCGCGGAATGTAGTGCGAGTCGCTGACCCACCCCGCCTGGGGCCGAGCCCATATCGGCGTGAACCCCACCAGACCCAGCGGGCACAAACCGTGCGCGACAATGGAATTGACGACGCGATCGGTGTTCGACCAGTCCCGCCTGCCCCGGGTCGGCTCGATCACCGACCAGTCGATGTCGACCCGGATGGAGAACATTCCCGCGTTCTTGGCGGCGGTGAGTTCGCGGGCGAGGACGTCGTTCGGCATGGCCAGCAGGGCGGCGCCGTCGGCTCCGCCCGCGCGGACCTGCGGCGAGTTCGGTGAACAGTTGGGTGCCGCGGCCGAGACCGACGACGCGGTGCTGACCGCGGGGCCGCTTCCCGGTCCCGTCCAGACCGCGCTGAGCGCGACCGCGCCCACCACCAGCAATACCCCGGAAAGCCCCACCATCGTGCCGAATGACTTCCGCACCTTCATGTCCTGGAGGCTATCACCGGGATCATGCCGTCAGCGTCCGTAACATCGCAGGCAACGTGATCGAGATGTCGTGCTCGGCGGCGACCCTCGCGCGGGCGGTGGCCGTGAGCCGTTCCCGCAGTTCCCCGTCCGAGAGCACCCTCGTGATCGCGGACGCCATCGCCTCGGGGTCACCCGGTGCCACCAGGAGGCCCGCACCGCCGCACAGGAACTCGCTCGTGCCGCCGTGGTCGGTGCCGATCACCGGCACCCCGTACGACATCGCCTCGAGAACCGAGAGCGGACCTGCCTCCGGCTGCACGCTGGCCGAGACGACGGCGTCCCAGCCCTCGAGCACCTCGCCGGTGCGCACATGCCCCAGGAAACGGACGCGGCCCGCGAGGTCGGGGCGCTGCGCCCGGGTGTGCAGTTCGGCCACGTAATCCTCGTCCCCGGGAAAGTGGCCGCCCGCCAACTCCAGCCGCACACCGGGCAGCAGCGCCACCGCCTCGAGCAGCACCCGATGCCCCTTCCACGGCGTGAGCAGCGCCAGGGCCCCGACGACCGGTGGGCGGTGCACCTCGCCCGTCACGGCGGGCACGGGCCACCGAACCCCGTTCTGCGCCACCAGCACCGGAAGTCCCAGCGCGCGCAGCGGACGCGCGGTCGCCTCCGAGACGGCGACCGCGCGGCGAATGCCCGCTCGTCCCAGCCGGATCACCGCGCGCTGCTTCGCACTGGTCACGGTGTCGTGGACCAGCCAGGACGCGGCCCCGGGCACCCGGGCCAGCCGTACCGCCGGCAGCGCGAACAGCGAGTTGACGACGGTCCCCGTGCCCGGCACCCGGGCAGCCGACGCGAGCACCCGGGCCGCCGCCACCCACCGGGCGAGCATCCTGGCCGCGCCGAGCGCGCGGGCGGCGCCGCTCTCGCCGGACAACCCGAGCGCGGGGATCGACAGGCGCACGCACCCCGGCGCGAGCGCATCGGCCAGCGGGCCGTCCGGGCACGCCACCAGCACCTCACGGCCGCCGCGCAGCGCCTCCTCGACGAGGGCGAGCAGCACCTTCTCCGCCCCCGACACCTGCCCGGTGTGCGAGACGAACAGCGTCCGCTCCATCGCGCTCATCCCCTGCGCGCCTTGAGGATCGCCCACGGCCGGATGCCGTCGGTGAGCCGCAGCGGCTGGGCGAGCGCCAGCACCAGCGCGGCCGCCAGCGCGGACACCACCGGCCAGGGCAGCGGCGTGTGGGTGGCGACGAACTGTCCCGTCGCGGCGACCGCCGCCGCGACGCAGGCGAGCCCCAGCATGGCCCGCACCGGCAGCAGGCCGCGGATCGGCACGACGCGCGCGATCACGATCCACAGGGCGACGACCATCGCCGCCATGGTGGCCACGGTCGCGACGGCGGACCCCTCGAACGAGTACCGCGGGATCAGCACCAGGTTCAGCCCGATGTTGAGCACCAGGCCGCCCGCCGCCACCAGCGGGTACGAGCGCTGGTGGCCGGCGGAGGCGAGCAGGAACAGCCCGAGCAGCACCGGCGCGGTGAGCGCCGCGGCCACCACGAGGAGCTGCGCCGCGAAGGTCGACTGGCCGAACCGCTCGCCGTAGAGCAGTTCGATGACCGCGTTCGCCGAGGGCCAGAACGAGGCCACGGCGACCGCCCCCATCAGCCCGAAGGCGATGCCCGCGTCGCGGCTCCGGCGGCGGAACACCTCCGGACGGGCGGGCCAGGCGGCCACCAGCAGCGTGCTCACCGGCGCGACGACGGCCAGCGCCATCGTGTCCATGATGTCGGAGAACTTGTACCCGATCGAGTAGAGGCCGACCGCGTCGAAGGTGTCCATCAGGCTCAGCATCAGCACGTCGATCTTGGTCAGCGCGATCGTGAGCGCGAAGCCGATCGCCAACGGCAGTGCCTCACGCAGCATCTCGCGCCAGCGCGCCACCTCGATGCGCCGGGCCGGGCGCACGCCGAGCACCTTCCGGTGCACCCCGCGCGACTTCCAGCTCAGGGCCACCAGCTCGTTGACGATCGCCGGGATCACGAACACCAGCAGGTACGGGGCGAAGATCGCGGCCAGGATCGTCAGCGCGAGCTGGACCGCCTGGCCCAGGCTCTCCGCGACCGCCACGTAGGTCAGCCGGTGCCTGCTCTGGAAGAGCACCGAGAGCGCGTTGCCGGGGGTCGCGAACAGCACCACCAGTCCGGCGATCGCGGTGGCGCGCACCACCTCCGACGGATAGCCGAGGATCAGCACGTAGGCCACCGCCACGACGTACCCGACGACGCCGAGCAGGGTCCGCAGCGCGACGAAGGACGAGGCCGTCAACGCGACCTCGTCCGGGTCGTCGTCCATCAGGCGGGCCAGGACCACCCGCCCGACGCCCAGGTCGGTGACCACCGAGAGCAGCCCGAGCAGGACGAACACGAAGCTGAACTGGCCCCACTCGTCGGCGGAGAGCGACCGCGCGACGACAACGCTGCCCGCCCAGCCCATCGCGGCGATGGCGACCCGGCTGGCGAGCACCGTCGCGGTGCCGCGGGCGGCGGCGCGCGCGTCGGAGGCGATCTCCCTCGGCGCCGTGGTCACCAGCTCACCCCGGCGTCCCGGTAGGCCCGCGCGGTGCGCTCGGCGGTCCGGGCCCAGGTGAGCTTTCCGGCCACCCGCACCGCCTCCGCCGTCAGTTCCGCGCGCGCGGCCGGCTCGTGGATCAGCGGGCGCATCGCGCTCACCCAGTCCGCCGCGCGCAGCGAGTCGACGAGGACCGCGCCCGCGCCGACCACCTGCGGGAGGGCGCCGACCGCGCTGGCCACCACCGCGCCCCCGCACGCCATCGCCTCGACCGGCGGCAGCCCGTAGCCCTCGTACTTGGACGCGTACGCGGTCACCGTGGCGGCCGCGTAGAGGCCCGGCAGATCGGCGACGTCGACGTAGCCCAGCCCGATCGCGCCGGTCGGCGCGTCCGGCCCCCGCGTCCCGGCACCCGCCAGCACGCACGGCACCCCCAGCTCGTCGGCGACATCGGCCACCAGCCGGACGTCCTTCCTGGGCTCGACCGTGCCCACCTGCAGGACGAAGCGCTCGGGCAACCCGAGCCGGGCCCGCAGCCGCTCCACCTGATCCGGTGCGGGCGGGCGGGCCCAGGGTGCGGGCGCCAGCTCGACGACGGTCGCGGTCCGGCCGCTGACCGCGTGGATCCGCTCGGCGGTGAACTCGGAGACCGCCAGCAACACGTCGGCCCGGCGCAGGGCGCTGCGCACCAGCAGCGACTCGCCCGCCGCTCGCAGCCGGCTCGACGCCCACGGCACATCGAGCACGGACAGGTCGTGCACCGTCGACACGGTCACCGCCCGGGTGGCGATCGGCAGGTCCACGTCCAGGCTGTGGAACAGGTCGCAGCGGCCGATCGGCAACGCGCCGAGCGCGGCCCGGACCGCGCCGCCCGCGACCGGTCGTCGGACCGCGGTCACCGCCGCGGGCAGCTCGCCGACGGCATCGGATTGCACGAGCGCGGACAGCTCCGCGTCGCGCAGCTCGGGTGTCAGCGCGGTCAGCAGCTCACGGGCATAGGTCTGGACTCCGCTTCCCCCGGGGCGGAGGGCAAGGGCTCCGAATCTGATCTGTGTTGCGCTGCTGCGCATCCCACCACTCCCAACAGAAGCCAAAAGTAAAGGTCGAGCGGAAAGATCTCGAAGTAGGTCGCCACCACGCTGGCGGTCATCGCCGCGACGACGGAGGCGCTGACGCCGAGCGCGAACGCGCCGTCCCGGCCGGGCAGCTCGCGCCCGAGCCGGGTCGTCCACACCAGGGCGGTGATCAGCAGCGCGAGCACCAGCCACAGCCCGATCGGGCCGAGCTCGAGGAGCATCTTCACGTAGTAGTTGTCGGGCTGGTAGTTCGGCGAGGTGTTCGTCATCTCGGCGCCGTCGGCCAGCAGCATCCGGTCGGCGGCGGACCCGCTGGCGCCCAGCCCCCGGCCGAGCGGGTGTACCGCGATGCTGGTGAGGATGTCGTTCCAGCCCTCGCCGCGTTCGCCGAGGCTGCTCGAGGAGAACAGCGCCCTCGTCACGCCCACCGGGACGAACGGGAGCGCCATCGCGGCCAGCACCGCCGTGCCGCCGAGCACCACCAGCAGGACGCGGAAGCGGAGCACCGCGAGCCAGACCAGGCCGACGGCCAGGCCGAGGATGCTCGCGCGGACGATGGACGTGGTCATGGCGAACGCCATGATCGGGGTCAGGCACAGGAACACGGTGTTGCGCACCCGCCGCGGCTCGGCCAGCGCGACCGCGCCGCCGACGAGCAGGCTCAGCATCACGTAGAGCCCGAAGGCGAAGGGCTGGTTGAAGGTTCCGAAGGTGCGGAAGAAGCCGCCTGCGGCCCGGACCTGCTGGCCGTACTGGTACCCGAGCTCCACCAGGTAGGCGGGTCCGATCACCTGCTGCGCCAGGCCCGCCAGCGCGGCGAAGGCGCCCATCGCCATGATGACGGTGACGAGGTGATCGCGGTCGCGGGCGTCGAACGGCGCCAGCCAGAGCACGCCGACCACGACGAGGTAGAAGAAGGTCACCTTGATGGCCACCAGGCCCAGCACGCCGAACGAGACGAGCGCGGAGACCGAGCCGAGCACCGCGAGGATCGCGAGCGCGGGCCACCAGGGCATGTGCACCGGGATCCGGCGCGCGCCCCGAGGGTCCGCGGAGCGCGGGCGGCGGAGGAACGCGCACGCGAGGGTGAGCGCGATCAGCGCTTCCTTCCAGATGGTGAGCGAGGCACCACCGGGGACGATGGCCAGCACACCGTGCAGGGGGGTGAGCGCGGCGAGGAACAGCAGTCCTCGTTGCGGGCGGGCGTAGATCAGGGTCGCCACGACGGCCGCGACGATCAACGCGACGCCGCCCACCAGGGCGAGAGCCAGCGACATCCCTACCTCCCCCCATGCATCGCGACCTGGCGCGAACCCGTGATGTCGGCGGATCCGCGCAGACCACGATCTCACACCGGCGATCGCCACCCCCAGGTCAACGGGCCGTGACCGCCTCCGGCCCGTGTCCCCCGCAGTAACCTCCGCCACATCCCGCTCCTGCGCTAACGCCCAGTCGGGATCGGTCGATATGGTTCACGGCGGCGTCGGGAGGGAGATCGCACGCCCACCGGAGTTTCGGTCTCGGGCGATGGTGTGATTTCAGGCGATAGGGGGGTTCGATGTCGGCATCCGTCCACGTCGACCGGATTCGGAACGTGCTCGAGAAGTTCGGTCGGCTGCCGATCACCATTGCCGAGGTGGCCGCCGACGACGATCTCTACGACAAGGGCCTGACCTCGCACGCGAGCGTGAACGTCATGATCGGGCTCGAGGACGAGTTCGACGTCGAGTTCCCCGACGCACTGCTGCAGAAGTCGACCTTCGCGAGCATCGAGTCCATTGCGGCAGCAGTGGACTCGCTGCTCGCCGGATGAGCGGTCCGGTGGACCGGTCGGCGCCCGTCGACGCCCTCGACGGTCTCGACGAATGCGTGCGGGTCGCCGCGGTGTGGGCGGACGAGGTCGACCGCGACGCGCGGTTCCCGGCGGAATCCGTCGCGGCCCTGAAGTCCGCCCGGCTCCTCGGCGCCGCGGTGCCTGCCGCCCTCGGGGGCGCCGGGCTCCCGCTGACCCGGCTCGCCGAGGTCACCCGCGCGCTGGGCCGTTCCTGCGGCTCCACGGCGATGATCTTCGCGATGCACCAGACGCAGGCGCTCAGCATCGTCCGGCACGGCCGCGGCGAGGCGATGCGGGAACTGCTCAGCGCCATCGCGGCCGACCAGCTCCTGGTCGCCTCCGCCACCACCGAGATCGGCATCGGCGGCGACGTCCGCTCGAGCGGCTGCGCCGTCGAACGCGACGGCGACCGGGTCCGCCTACAGAAGAACGCGCCGGTGATCTCGTACGGCGAGTACGCCGACGTGGTGCTGGCGACCGCCCGCCGCACCGCCGCCAGCGCGCCGAACGATCAGGTCCTGCTCGCCTGCCCGAGGTCGGACACCACGCTGACGGTGGCCGGCACCTGGCAGACGATGGGCTTCCGCGGCACCAGGAGCCCCGGCTTCCTCCTCACCGTCGACACCGGCGCCGACGCGCTGCTGAGCGATCCGTACGCGGAGATCTCCGCGCATACGATGCTGCCCACGGCGCACGTGCTCTGGTCGGCCGCCTGGCTCGGGATCGCCGACGCCGCCCTGCGCAAGGCCAGGCGATCGGTGCAGACCGCCGCGCGTCGCTCGCCGGGCACACCGCCGACGACCGCGGTCCGGCTCGCCGAGCTGGTCGTCGCGCACCAGCAGCTCGTCGACACGGTGTTCGGGGCGGCGGCGCGGTTCGAGTCGCTCGCCGAGAACCCGGCCGCACTCTCGAGTGTCAAGGTCGCGCTGGAGTTCAACACCGTGAAGGTGAGCTCCTCGATGCTGGTCATCGACCTGGTCGGTCGCGCGCTGACCATCTGCGGGATCGCCGGGTACCGACTGGACCACGAGCTCGCGATGAGCAGGCACCTGCGCGACGCATACGGCTCCGCGGTGATGGTCAGCAACGACCGCATCCTGCACCACAACTCGCAGCTCGTCCTCGTGCACAAGGGGGACTGATGCAGGCCCCGAACCCGTCTCCGCTGGACAGCGCTCGCGAGCGCTTCCGCGCCGACCTCGTCGACGCGGGACTGCTGATCCCCACGGCGGTCCCCGGGTTGTACGGCCGCTCGGGCGTCCTCGAGTCGATCATCGACGCCGTCGACGCCCGGATCCGGCGGGCGGGCGCGGGCGCACACGGGTCCACCGCGCGCGTGCTGCGTTTCCCGCCGGTGTACCCGCGCGAGGCGTTCGACCGCACCGACTACATCGCCTCCTTCCCCAACCTGACCGGGTCGGTCGCCACCTTCCGCGGCGACGACCGCGCGCACGCCGAGCTGCTGGCGACCCGGGCCGAGGGCGGGGACTGGGACCACTTCCTCGAGCCCGCGGGCACCATGCTGGTCTCCGCCGCCTGCCATCCGGCCTACCCGACGCTCACCGGCACCCTGCCGGAGGAGGGCGCGCTGCTGGACGTGTACGGGTACTGCTTCCGGCACGAGCCGGCGATCGACCCGGCCCGGCTGCAGGCCTTCCGCATGCACGAGTTCGTCCGCGTCGGCACCCCCGAGCAGGCCCGGGCGCATCGCGAATCCTGGCTTCCCCGTGCGCTTTCGGTGCTCACGGAGCTCGGGCTCGACGCGGTGGCGGCGCCGGCGAACGATCCGTTCTTCGGCCGGGCCGGCCGGATGCTCGCGTCGAACCAGCGGACCGCCGAGCTCAAGACCGAGCTGCTGGTCCGGCTGTACGGGGACCTCGACGAGGGCACCGCGGTGGTCTCCTGCAACAGCCACCAGGATCACTTCGGCTCCGCCTTCGGCATCGACACCGCCGACGGGGCGGTCGCGCACAGCGCCTGCGTCGGCTTCGGGATGGAGCGCATCGCGCTGGCGATGCTGCGCACCCACGGCCTGTCCGTCGAACACTGGCCGGCGCCGCAGCGCGCGCTGCTCGCCGTGGGGTAGACCCGATGTCATTTCACGCGGGCGCCGGCGGGGTCCATCCCACCTGGTTCGGGCCGCAGGGCGCGCCGCTCTTCGGTCACGTCCATGTCCCCGAGGGCGGTCGGGCCCGCGGCGGCGTCGTGCTGTGCCCCCCGATCGGCATGGAGCACGTGGACTCGTACCGCGGGCTCGCCTACCTCGCGCAGCAACTGTGCGCCGAGGGCCTGCTGGTGCTCCGCTTCGACTACCACGGGTTCGGCGACTCGTCGGGCCACCAGGACGCGGCGGACGCGGCCTCCCGGTGGCAGGACAGTGTCTGCGCGGCAGTCGCATTCGTGCGGTCCTGCGGGGTGGACCGCGTCGCGCTGACCGGCCTGCGGGTGGGCGCCCTGCTCGCGGGGGTGGTCGCGCGGCAGTGCGGTCCGCTCACCGCGCTGGCCCTCTGGGATCCGGTGATCCGGGGCCGGACGTTCCTGCACCAGCAGCGCGCGCTGTACGCGATCAGCTTCGGGGCCGACGATCCCGCGGACCCTCGCGTCCCCATCACGGGGGCGGTCCTGCACGCGAACGCCGCGTCCGAGCTCGCCGGGCTGGACCTGCTCGCGGCGCCGCTCCCCGACCGGGTCCCGGTCCTGCTCGCCCGCAGGCCCGAGGACGCCACCGGTTCGAGGCTGCGGCGGCTGGCGGAGCGATCCGGGGCGGACGAGCTCGCCGTGCACGGGCAGGAGAAGTTCATCGAGCCGGGCGGCTTCGACGTCGTGGTGCCCACCGGCGACGTCGACGCCATCGGCCGCTGGCTCGCCGACCGGTTCCCCGCCGCCGCCGTGCCGGTCACCGTCGCGGCCCACGGTGACGCCCTGGTCGACGGCGGGCCGGTACGAGAGACGGTGTCGCGCCGCGGGTCCGACGGCCTGTTCACCATCGAGACCGCGCCGGTCGGGTCCGGCCCGGGAGGACCGACCGTGCTGCTCTACGCCACCGCCAACGAGCACCGCATCGGGCCGACCCGACTCTGGGTGGAGCTGGCCCGCGACCTCGCCGCGCTGGGACTGACCGTCGTCCGCTTCGACCGGCGCGGCACCGGCGACACCGACCCGGTCGCCGGCGCCGCCCCGGCGCCCCTCTACTCGGCCGCGCAGATCGCGGACGCGTCGAACGCGGTCCGGTCCCTCGCGGCGCCGCCGGCGGAGGTGCTGGTCGCCGGACTGTGCTCCGGGTCGTGGGGCGCGGCGCTCGGCGCGGCCGACAACGGTGTTCGCGCAGCCGTTCTCGTGAACCCGCTGATGTGGGCGACCCGGCCGATCGCCTTCACCCGGCCCGCACCTCCGTCGACGGCGGCAGGCCCGCTCGCCGCGGGCGGGCGGGCCGTGCGCCGCGCCGCGGTGGCGGTCCGGAACGTGGCGCGCGCGGCGATGCCGTACCGGCTGTGGCTGCTGCTCGGCGAGCTCGGGCTCACCCGGGTCCCGGAGGTGCTGTTGACGCGGCTCGCGGCGGCGGGGGTGTCGACCACCGTGCTGCTCGCCCCGGAGGACACGGCCGTCTTCGACAGCAATCGCGGGCCGGAGGGGCTGGCCCGGCTGCGCCGCCGGGGCTGGCCGGGCCGGGTGCGCGCCTTCGAGGCCGGCAATCACTCGCTCTACGACCTGGGGCTGCGGGAACAGGTTCGCGGGGAACTGATGTCGGCGATCACCGACGAGTTCGCGATGTCACCGTCCCCGGCGGTGTCCCGGGTGGCCTCGACCGGGTTGTGACGCCTACTCGCGGATCGTGATCGGCGCGGACACCCCCGAGTTCACCGCGCGCACATGCCCCTTCGGCCTGCCCGCACCGGCGATCGGGTGCAGCCGCAGCTCCCGCGAGGTCCCGGGCGCGAGGTGGAACCACGAGTCCTGGGCCCGCCAGCCGGTGGCGTCCACGCAGACGAAGGCCGCGGCGCGGGTGGTCTCGACGCGCAGCATCCACTCCCCCGCCGGTCCGGCGGCCGCCTCCGCCCGCAACCCGACGTCGCCCGCGTTCTCCAGCGGGCGCGGGCCGGGCAGACGGACGTCGCGGGCCAGTTCGGTGCCGCCCGGGCCGTGCAGCGTCGCGGTCACGCCGTGGTAGACCTGCGGCCCGAACCGGTGCGTGTAGGACACGTCGGTGAACCGCCCGATCAGCGCGTCGATCGACCAGTGCGCGGAACCGTGTGCGGGGAGGGAGATCTCGCGTTCGACGAGCAGCGGCGCGGCCCCCGTCTGCGAGTGGGCCTCGATCCGCAGCGTCGCGTCCAGGCGGGCGGGTCCGTCGTGGTGCACGTCCACCCGGATCCCGTCCATCCCGTCCTCGGTCAGGGTCACCGCGGTCGGCGCGGCCGCCCGCGCGAGGGCGTACCAGGGCGCCTTGGGCCCGCCCGACGAGTCGAGCAGGCCCCAGCCCGCACCGGGTGTCAGGTCCCGCAACGCCAGCACCAGCGCGCCCGCGCACCCCGAGTCCCGGCGTCGCCAGTAGCCCAGGCACTCCGACACCGCGTCGGCGACCGCGGCCCGGCCGAGGTCGAGATACCGCTCGGGGTCGGCGTGGCGCACCGAGGCCGGGTCCTCCCCGAACAGCTCCCGCACGTAGTGGTCGCGCACGTCCTCGAAGTCCCAGGGCGCGCCCCGATCCCGCGGCACCGCGGCCTTCCAGGCGGGCAGATGCCCGGCCGCCGCGGCGGACCCGAATGCGGCCTCGATCGCCGCCCGCTCAGGCGGGGTGGCGAAGGCCAGGCACTCGGCGGCGAACCGGACCCGCGCCGAGCGCACGTCCGAGACCGGGCGCCGGTATCCACCGACCCCGAAGTAGTGCGCGACGCCCACCGAGACGTGGGTCGGCAGCTCGCCGGATGAGGGCGGGCTCCACGGGCTCGACGGGAGGTAGGGCGTGCCGGGCAGCAGCTCTCGCACCGCGGCGGGCAGCACCTCGTCGAGGGCGCGGATCGTGCGGTCGGGCGCGGGCAGGCCGACCATGGTCGGCTGCTGCTCGGTCTCGCTGCCGCCGCTGACGACGGTGAGCGCCGGGTTCGCGCCCACCGCCGCGGCCAGCGCCGCGACCTCCCGTCGGAGCAGGTCCTCGAAGCGTTCGTCGGCGGGCGGGTCCACGGTCGCGAGCATCACGTCCTGCCAGACCAGGATGCCCAGTTCCGCGCACAGCTCCCAGAATTCGGGCTGCTCGTAGGCGAGGGTGCCGGTGACGCGCAGCATGTTCAGCCCGGCGTCGCGGACGGCGGTCAGGGTGCGGCGGAGCTCGTCGGGCTCGGCGACCAGGCGGACCGGGTCCGGCGGCACCCAGCAGGCGCCGCGACAGAAGACCCGCCTGCCGTTGACGTGGATCGCGAACCCGTCGTCGGCGGTGTCGAGGTCGACGGAGCGGAATCCGGCCGTGCCCCAGTGTGTGTCGAGCTCGCCGACCACCACCCGCACCGGGTACACGACGGGTTCGCCGTGCGTGTGTGGCCACCAGGGCCGCGCGCCGTCCACCTCGACGGTCGCGTCCAGCAGGGAGTGGTCCCCCGACGGGTCGGGGGAAAGCCGAACGACGGTGCGCTGCTCGCCGATCCACACCTGCGCCTCGGTCGGCGCGTGCCGCATCCGGATCTCGGCCCGTAGGTGCACCCGGGAGGCGTCGCCGTCGATCCAGGCTCGCATCGACCGGTCGACCATGGCGTCGCCGGCCAGCAGCCGGACCGGACGCCACGGTCCCACCGGGGCGGGTACCTGGCCGTACACCGGGGCCCGGCCGAGCATCGTGGTGCGGACCCAGCGGAGCCCCTGCTCGGCGACCATCGAGGACCGCCACCGCCCGCGGGGCCGCCGGGACCTCAGGTGTTCGGTCAGCGAGGCGAACCGCAGTGCGACGGTGACGGTATCGGCGTGGTCCGGGATGTCCACTGCGAGCGGCGCGAACATCGACTCGCCTGCCGCGCGCAGGGAGCCGTCGACCCACACCTCCGACAGCGTCGCCAAGCCGTCCGCCTCCAGTCGCAGCGGCCCCTCCGCGCCGTCGACCGGTACCCGCGCGACGAACCACCAGTCGGTGTCGTCGTAGCCGCGGCCGTGGGCGGCAGAATCGCCATCCCCGGCCCGCACCGCGGCGGCGGCCGTGCCGGGAACCTGCGCCTCCATCCAGTCCAGGTCGTCGAATTGTGTTGCGGTGAGCTCTGTTCCGGGTGCCACCTCCGCGCAGCGCCACGTCGCCCCGCGCAGCAGGTCGCGTCCCGCGGTCACAGCACCAGGCCGAGCCGGTCGATCGCGGTGGCCCAGTGCCCGGCCATCGAGTCCAGCTGCTCGTCGAGCGAGGCGGCCCGCCCGCGCATTGCCCGGGCCAGCCGGAACTGCGCGGTCTTGGCGCCGGTGGCGACGGCCGTGAAGGCCTCGGCGGCGTCGGCGGCCCCGGTCCGGCCGCGGGACTCGAGGTAGCGGCTCAGGTCGGCCGCCAGCTCGGCGCTCGCGCCGCACTGACGCAGCGTCCCGAACGACCAGAGGTGGAACTGTTCGGGGTCCTCGTCGACCAGCCACTCCACATCGGCGAGCACCTGCCCCCCGAGCTCGGCGACCGGGTTGCCCGCCGGGCGACGCGCGAAATGCCGTGCGATCAAGTCGATGTCGCGGTCGCCCTCGTGTGCGGGGCGGCGGACCAGGTCCGGGTCGAACCGGATCTGCTCGACGTACGGCGCCAGCGCGGGCGCGGGATCGACCAGGCCGAACGCGCCATCGAAGTCCTCGCCCGACAGCTCGTGGTAGCCGCTGTTGTGGAAGTACTCCATCCGGCGGGCGGCCCGGTCCACGAGGTTCGGCACCACCGTGGTCTTGGTGTGCTCCCGGCGGTAGCTCGTGCCCGCGGTGTCCGGCAGCCAGTATCCGTCGACCTCGACGGTGGAGAGCATGCCGTCGGCGAGGTTGTCGACGACGTGATCGAGGACGGGGCGCCAGACGTTCATCTCGGCCACTGAGATGCCGTAGAGCTCGCGCAGGTCCTCGGGCTGGAACTTCACGAAATCCCATTGCCTGCCGTCGAACCCGGCGCCGAGGACGAACGCGGTCGCGGGCACCGGGTCGGCGTCGAGCGCGTGCAGGACCTCGACCCACAGGTCGACGTAGCAGTTGGTCTCGGAGAAGATCCGCTCGTTCGAGTGCATGGGGTGGGGGCGGTAGCCGGGCACCGCGACGTCGAGCACGCCGGTGGTCCGGACCGCGGCGCCGGGGGCGAGCCGGCGGACGGTCACTGCGTCGGCGCCTTCACGAAGTTCAGGTAGGCCTTCGACGGCGTCGGGCCGCGCTGGCCCTGGTACTTCGACCCGACCGCGGCGCTGCCGTACGGGTTCTCTGCCGGGCTGGACAGCCGGATCAGGCACAGCTGCCCGATCTTCATGCCCGGCCACAGCGTGATCGGCAGGTTCGCCACGTTGGAGAGCTCGAGGGTGATGTGCCCGCTGAAGCCGGGGTCGATGAACCCGGCCGTGGAGTGGGTGAGCAGCCCGAGCCGCCCGAGGCTGGACTTGCCCTCCAGGCGCCCGGCCAGGTCGTCGGGCAGCGAGCAGAACTCCAACGTCGAGCCCAGCACGAACTCGCCGGGGTGCAGCACGAACGGCTCCCCCTCCGCCGGCTCGACGAGGCTGGTCAGCTCATCCTGCTGCTGAGCAGGGTCGATGTGCGTGTACCGCGTGTTGTTGAAGACACGGAACAGTCGGTCCAGACGGACGTCCACGCTGGAGGGCTGAACCATCGAGTCGTCGAACGGATCGATGCCCAGTCGCTTGGTGGAAATCTCGGAACGGATGTCACGATCGGATAGCAGCACAGCTAGAGGTTAGCGGTCTGCTAGAGTTGCCGCTCGCAGGGTCTTGCAGTGCCTCATCGGGCGCAAAACCCCTGCATGCCGATGTAGTTCAATGGTAGAACATCAGCTTCCCAAGCTGAATACGCGGGTTCGATTCCCGTCATCGGCTCAATCAATCCACCATCAATCGTCAACCAGCCAATCAGTTCCATGGCCTGCGCGCCACCAGACGCGAAGGCCAATCGGTGAGGGCAGCGACCGACCGCTCGTCGCTACCGATGACAGTAGATTCCCACGCCGACAGAGCAGCTCAGGACCGCAAGACTCTCAGCTGGACTCGGCCCGATCTGCCTGGGTCTCTGGTTCGTTCGGCCACCATCGTCCATCATCATCGACCGTGCATTTCGCGGCCTCCGCGTGATGCCGAGGGTCTGGAATGAGGCCACTCGCGATCCCCATCACGATCATCCGCGGAGATCGGTGTTGCTGATGCCCGGAGATGCCGCCACCGCTTCGCGGATCTGTACCGGGATCGGAGTCCGACCACGACGCATCCGGTCGAGCAAGACGTCCCGCTCATCCTCGGTGATCAACCCGGCAGCCCACTACGCCTCCGGCGAGGCGAGCCCCACCTTGATCCACGGCTGGCTGGTCCGGCCTCACTTCCGCCAGAACAGGTGGTGCGTCACGCCGCTCGGGCTGGACACGACGTCCTGGTGGAACCGGTCGAGCAGCTCATCGGGGGACTCCCACAGCCGGGCCCCGGAGCCGAGCTTCGTCGGCGCGACCGCCACATGCAAGGTGTCGAGGAGGTCGGCCTCGAGGAACTGCCGGATGATCGTGGCCCCACCGCCAAGCCGGACGTCCTGGCCCTGCGCTGCCTCCTTCGCCTGGGCGAGCACCGCGGCCGGGTCGCCGTCGACGAAGTGGAACGTGGTGTCGGAGAGCGTGAACGACGGGCGCTTATGGTGCGTCATGACGAACACCGGCGTGTGGAACGGGGGCTCGTTACCCCACCATCCCTGCCACTCGTGGTCCTGCCAGGGCCCGCGCTGCGGCCCGAACTTGTTGCGGCCCATGATCTCGGCGCCGATGTTGCGGGTGTGGTCCCGCGTGAAGTAGTCGTCCAGACCTCGGCCACCGGGCTCGGAGCGGTTGATGGGCGGGTGGTCGGTGGCAAAAGCCCAGGCGAGCAAGTTCCCCGGATCGGCATGACCGAACGGCTTCTCGAGGCTCTGGCCCTCGCCGGCGCCGAACCCGTCGCTCGAGACGGTGAAGTTCTGGACCCGCAGCAACTGGCTCATGTCGCTCCTCCTGTTTCGCACTTTCTGATCATCTGACGAACGGTAGACCAGCCGGGCCAGGAAAACTCATCGCCGCATCATGCAGTTCTCATCGGGCGCCCACAGCCGCGTGCCGGGCGACGACTCCCCGTGGTCATCCCCGGTGCGGCCGCGTACCCCTCGCCCGGCGAGCATCCAGCGGAAGCGGGGCTTCCGGCCCTTGCTTTCGCCGCGGGCGGCCGCAGCCTCGTGGGCCAGCGTCCGGTTGGCCACCAGCACCTCGATCACCTGGCCGTGCGTCAGCTCCGCCCGGGGATCGGGCGGGCAAAAGGGGCATCGACGATCCCCGCAACATCCAGCCGGCGCAGAGGCTCGGCAGCGACGGGCAGAGCACCCAAACGCTTGGTCCCCACGGACTCGATCATTCACTCCAATACGGGGGCGTTCCGTTCGTGGCCGCGGGGACGGGGGCCGAGGAGCGGGACTGCGAAAAGCGGCGCTGAGCCGATCTCTGGCACGGGACGCCATTCCAGGTGGCACCTGAAGCCAGCTACCGCAGATAATTTCGCGACTCAGACACCACGAGACAGGCTGTCAGGCCAGCAAGCGGACGAGGGTTGCCGCAGATAATGCGCCGTAATCTCGGCAGGCCAGCCGGCGAGCGCCCGGCCGAACGTGGTCTGGTACGCCGTCCGCATCGCATCCAACGCTCGGGCGGGAACAGGTCGTCGGTGTTCGAGTCCCGCAGCCGCTGCGCTTTCTCTTCCGACAGGTAGTCGACGATGTCCTCGTGCGTCGGGTCGAGCAGAACCAGCCCGGTGACCTCGCCGGGAAACCGCTTCGCGTAGAGCCGCGCATACAGGCCGCCGAGTGAGTGCCCGACCAGCACGTATGGGCCGGGTACAGCAGCAGCGTGCAGCAGCTGATGCAGGTCGTCGGTCACCTGTGTGCCGCTGCGCGGGAGGTCCACCGTTTCGCTCCAGCCCGTGCCGAGCCGGTCGTCGATCACGCTGGTGGTGAACTCCGCGACGAGATTGTGGACGTTCCAGTAGTAGAGGCTGAACATTCCGCCACCGGCCAGGAACACCACAGTCGGCCCACCGGCACCGGACCGGTGCAGCAGCATCGCGCCATCTTCGACCTCGAAGCGCCTCCCCAGCGGGGCTTCTGACAACCACACAGCGCGAGCTCTCCTTCGAAAGCCCGATCGACACCTGACCGCCAAGCTGACCGTCCCAACAACCTGGAACCCATCCAGATTTGTGTGATCTGGAGCCCTCGTCAAGTGTGATTACCGACTGGTCAACCTATCCAATCCACATACATCCCAGCGCGAACCGGCATAGGTGAACACCTCTCTCTAGTCGTCTCTCCATCTCTCCATGCGGCGTTCACCCATTAGCGCCCGTTGTGTTCACCTATTGGGCACGCGGGGTTCGGAAGTCGATTCAGGGCTGGGCCCCTCTGGTTGCCCGAAAAGCCGAACTGCGTGGCGGCACAGCCGAACTGACCGATATCCACTAGGCGGCGCACGCCTAGGGCTGCGACCGTCCAAGCCCGATCGCTAGAACCCGTGGTGGCGGGTTATGTGGACGTACCTAGGGATGCTGCCACGGCAGTAACGGCCGTGGCGGCAATCCCGCGAAGCTCGCCATCGGTTGCCCCCGCTCGATTCATGACCGCAAGGGCCTGGTTGGTGGCCACGACGAATCGCGCCAAGTCTTCGTAGCCTGTCGCGTCCCTGCTGCCACCAATCAGGCTCGCCTGAACTCGCTGCCGCTGGCGTTCGAGCAATTGCGCCACCTTGCTTCTGGCGCCCAGGCTGAGCGAACTCGCGTTTGCGGCCGAGAGTGCGACGAGGCACCCTCCGGGAAGCGTTGGATCGGCGATGCGTGCGAGGACGACGTCGAAGAACGCAGCGATGGCGGCGGCAGGATCGGTCGGATGTGCGGCCAGTGCCGACTCGTACTGGGCCCCGAAGATGGTTGCATAGCGGTCGAGCGCGCGTTGGAAAAGTTCGTCTTTGTCGCCGAAGGTCCCATAGATCGACCCCCGACCGAGACCCGTTGCCTCACTGAGCAGGTCGAGTGACGTCTCTGAGTAGCCCCGCTCCCAGAACACCTTCATTGCCTGATCCAGCGCCGTTTCCACGTCGAATTGCTTGCGTCCAGCCATTGCTTGCCTCCTGCCGTCAGGCTAGCAATCTTTGACTGACCAGTCCAACTATGCTGGACTGGTCAGTACAGGATGTGCGTTCGGATCATCCGCCATCCGGCCACGCCAGCGACTACGCCCCGAGAGGACAACACATGATTCCCGTTGACCCGGATTCCCCTGGATCGGTGACCACGGCATCGAATCTGCCAGAGGGCTTCACGACAACGTTCACCAGCTACATAGTGGACACCGGAACCGTGAATCTGCACGTCGTCCTCGGCGGTCAGGGGCCTACGCTTCTGCTTCTCTCTGGGTGGCCGCAGACCTGGTACGCGTGGCGATTGGTTATGCCCGCTCTCGCCGAACGCTTCACGCTTGTCGTCGCTGAGCCCCGGGGGGTCGGACTCTCCGACAAACCAGCCACCGGATATGACACAGCAACACTCGCCCAGGACATGGTCGATCTCATGGCCGCGCTCGGCCACAAGCGATTCTCGATGGCCGGCCACGACATAGGCATGTGGACTGCCTACGCTCTCGCGAGCGACCACCCACACGTTCTGGACCGGCTCGTCGTCGCGGAGGCCGCCATCCCTGGCCTCACTCTTTCTCCCTCGATCTTCAGCAGCGCGGCCGGCAACGAGAAACTATGGCACTTCGGCTTCAATCGCCTTCCTGCCCTCAACGAACTCCTCGTCCGGGGCAACGAGTACGCATTCTTCTCGGAGCAGTTCCAGACGAAGGCTGCGACGCGCAATGCAATCCCCGACCACGCCATCGACGCCTACGTCGACTCGATAGCACGTGACCCGAAGGCCTTGAGGTCGAGTTTTGAGTTCTACCGCGCGCTGGACGTCACCATGTCACAGAACGCAGCACGCCAAGACCGTCGCCTCTCACTACCGGTACTGGCCATTGGGGGCGCTCACGGCCTAGCCGAGGGCGTCAGCGCCACGATGCGGCTGGCAGCGGACGATGTCAGCAGCGTGGTCATCCCGGAATCTGGGCACTATCCCGCGGAGGAAAACCCTGCTGCCGTGGTCGAGGCAATTCTCGAGTTCTTCTAGGACAAGCGAGATTCGCCGGACGCCGGGTTGCCGCTCGCCCGTTTGTGGTTATCGACCGCCCCCGAAAGTGTCCTGTTTGACGATCGTCACGTTCGATGGCCACCTGGCCTTCTGGCCGCGAATCCGACTTCCCCCGGAGGCCGGCACAGGCATCCGATAACCGTCCCGCATCTCGGCCCGGGAGGGCCGGCCTATCCCGGACTCGCAAGCCGCGGCCTCGCCGCGGTGGGATTGCCAATCGGACACCTGACCGCGTACCTGATTGCCACCAACCTGGAACTCATCCAGAATTGTGTGATTAGGAGCCCTCGCTAAGTGTGATCACCGACTGGTCAACCTATCCAATCCGCATGCACCCCAGAACGAACCGGCATTGGTGAACACCTCTCTCTCCATCCACAGGGTGTTCACCCAAAATGCCCGTTTGGGTTCACCCATCGACATCGCGAACGGCCCGCCCGGATCGCGGCCAAGTACAACGTCGCGCGGTCCCGGTCGCGAAGCAAATCCCGGCGGGCGGGGTCGCCGTCCCGCATGGATGCCAGGCGTCGGCCGATCGCCGCGACCACCTCGGTGAGTTCCCCGTCGTCACCCACCCTGTCATGTTCCCCCGCTCGCCGGATGACCACAACAGCGGTCCGGCGGCGGTCCCCGGGCCGCGACCCACGTCGCCGATCCTTCCACGCGTGTACACCTCATGCGGCCACACGGATAGACCGCCGCCATAACGCCGCGAACCGCGCGTACGGCCGCGAACAGGCCTGCGCGGGCCTTTGGACGCCTAATGGGGAGCCAAGAGGAAGTCGCGCACAGATCGCTGGCCGGCACGCGCCGATGTGGGCTAGCTGCGGACGGGCCTACGAGATGCCGACACCGAGGCCGAGGCTGAGTGCAAGAAGGTGAAACAGCTTGACTGCCGCGTCAACCATGAGGGCGAAACCGACGGAACCCATTTGACGAACCTCCTGATGTCGAAGCAGTTCCAATCCCCGACACTTTTATGATACCCGCGTAAGGTTTGACAGCACTTTCTCGGGGAATGGGTATGAAAAGGGAGGGAACGACTGACCCTGAGGGGTCGGCTTTTCCAAACTTGGCCAGACTCGCCCCTGCCTCATTCCTGCCCGACTCGATGCGTCCCTAGGACCGTTTCGGTGAACCCGGCGGGGTGGGACAGGGCCCTCGAGACTCTGACGGAGCGGGAGATTGCGGCCACCGACAGCCGCTGGCGGACCGCCTCAAAGAGCCGCAGTTTTCGGCGGCCTCCGGGCGTCAACAGGGTTCCGCGCGGAGGTGCGGGCAGGTGCCCGAGAGCGCGGAAACAGCTGAGTAGACCCGGGGCGACAGAGGCGCAAAAGGCATTGTCGAGTTCTGTGGCGACGGCGGGCGCGGCCCGAGACCGACGCGGCACGGCCCTGGCTAAACGAATGCCACAGTGGCGTAAGGGTTCTCCTCGACCGCTTCGAGCCGCACACGATGGATGAGCCGGCGGTCATCGGCTGAGATCCCGGCGACCTACCGCACCCCTGGGCGCGCAATACGGTGATTCGACGCCGCTGGGAGCCGCGCTCCACGCTGGCGGGACGGTGGCTGATGAGCTGTGGCGCGACCTAGCTCCCTGACCGGAACGCCCGGCGGCGGGCGATCCGGGCGCAGGGGATCAGCCTCGGTGGCGTCGGAACGCGGGCGGCGCGGCGAGCAGCAGGCCCAGACCCAGCCCGTAGAGGACGTGTTCGAGCAGGAAGGTGGGGTAGCCGACCATCGAGGCCATGTCGCTGATCGGGTCACCACCACCGAACAGTGCCGCGACCAGTGGCAGACTGATCCAGGTGCTCAGCGCGAACACGACCAGCCCCCACACGGTCGCCGCAGCAACCAATGCCGCGCCGCGCAGACGCGCCAGGCGTGCCCCGACCGCGAAGACCGCGCCATACATAGCGCCGACCATCATGTGGATCACCGCGCCGGCGGCCGCGGGCCCGAGCGCGACGGTGAACGCGCTGCCGGTCATCGCGTTCTGCATCGACGTCATCATCGAGTCCGACGCCGCGAACGTCGATGCGATGTGGTGGAGCGGGGTGAAGAACCCGGTGTCCTGATAGGTCCACGCCGCGATCATCGCGTACAGCGCCATCAACACCGAGGCCCCACCCCGGCCGCGGCGCCCCACCCCGCCGCGACCCCCCCCACGCCCGGCATCTGACCACCAAGATGTCGGACCTAGCCGCGCCGCGGGTGTCCGACCCGCTGAGCAGCTCAACGCCGACGAACTTCACCAGGGCACCTCGGGGACGACACAATCCCGCGACTCTAGGACACGGAACGCGAAAAGAGACCTGTCTCACTCCGTGGCGAGCCGGACGCCGAAGGCGACCAGGACACCGGCGGTCGCCACGTCCAGCCGACGCCGGATCCGCGGCGTATTCATCCAGTCGGTCACCTTGCCGGCGAGCGCGAGCAGCAGGAGCCAGTACAGCGCGGTCAGCAGCACGAAGGTGGCACCGAAGGCCACGGTCAGCCAGCCGACCGACGATCCCTCCGGCACGAACCCGGGCAGGAAGGTCACGAAGAAGACGCCGACCTTCGGGTTGAGCAGGTTGGTCAGGATGCCGGCCCGGAACCCGCTGCCCAGCAGCCCGGCTCCGGCGACGTCTTGGTCGGTGGCCACGGATCCGCGAGAGCGCCAAGCCTGGATACCCAGGAACACCAGGTACGCCGCCCCGACGATGCGCAGGGCGTCGTACCCGACCTCGCTGGCGCGGAGCAGGGCAGCGATGCCGAGCGCTGCCGCCGAGACCCAGATCGTCAGGCCGACCAGGTTCCCGGCCGCGGTCAGGATGCCCTGGCGGCGGCCGCCGCGCAGGATGGCACGGACCACCACGAGGGTGTCCGGACCGGGGAGCAGGACGATGAGCGTCGCGGAGCCGACGAAGGCGAGAAAAGTGACCAGCACCCGCTAAGGCTAAGCCCGGGCGGGTGCTGGCAACAGCGACTTTCGGAGCGGTCGGCCCGGATCTTCTCCGGGCGAGCGACGGTCTCCTCGTACTCGGCGATCAGCTCGGCGACTGGACGGACCTCGTTGGTGCGACCGATGATCTGTCCGGCCGGCATGGCGACGGCGTCCGCGTCGTCGGCCATGTTCATCCGGTTGTGCGCGTCGGAGACCAGCAGGTTCTGCAGCGGAATCGGGAGCGGCGCCGGCGCACCCTCCTCCTCCCGGCGGTCCACTTGTTCTTGAGCAGGCGAGCGGCTTGCCGGTGTAGACCCGGCTCCGGACGGTGTCGCCCGAACTGGCCTTGAGCAGCGGCAGCTGCCACTGCTCCAACGGAACGTCTGCGCTGTTTAGCGCAGGCTTGCACATTTGCATGGATACCGCCGGGTCTTCGAGTCCCGGGATCCTGTCCAGTCGCCGATGGTCCGTACCACCTTGCCCTGGAACCTGATCCGGTCGCCAAGCCCGCCATATCATGGGCAAATGAGCACTAACCCTGCTGCGGATCAAATTGCTCGCCTACTGGTTGTGCGGGAGGAGCTCCTGCTCAGAGTCCGCGAACTCGAGGCACTCCTGGACCGATCGAGACGACAGCTCGACGACATAAGCACAGAGATCTCCTCGCTTCGCCGAGTCGAGAGCGAACTACTCCGGCGCCACCCTGAGCTAAAGCAGGAATGACTGCGAAACGGCGTCGCAGAGGACATCTCGGCCGTCAACAAGACCACGTTGGTTGCCGTGGATGACAATCCTAAAACTGGACAACGGTAGGGGCGGTCACCGGCGCGCCGAGACGTCTGCGTGGTGCGGCCTCCCAATGCCATCGCTGGACAGATTGGGTGAGAAAACACTTGCGACACTGGCACGATAAACAGAATCGCCTTCGCAGCGATATGAGTGCTCGAACAAGCTGGCGTGGGACTTACTCCTAGCCTGACTGCCACCGAAATCCGTTCGGTACGTGAGTGATTCAGGCTCGAGTTCAACCAGAATCGCCTTCGCAGCGATATGAGTGCTCGAACAAGCTGGCGTGGGACTTACTCCTAGCCTGACTGCCACCGAAATCCGTTCGGTACGTGAGTGATTCAGGCTCGAGTTCAACCAGAATCACCTCGATCTACTTTCCTCAGCGATGCCGATGGGCGATCGATCGCCCGACTGGCGCGACGGCGACGATTCTGAACTGAAACAGATACTCGACTGGCCGATCGACGGCTTCGTGTGGGACGCCCTTCACCAGGAGCCCCCTTCTGGCCACCACCTTGGGGTAGTCGACCGAACAACGCTCAGGAGGTTGAGCGCACCACCCGCAGCAAACTCGCTGAATGGCCGACCCTGGTGCCGATCTACGGGCACCGGTACACGCCCGCTACCCCCGCCCCCCGCCGGTTCTCCGGTGTTCTCGGCGTACCAGACCGACGTCATCTACTACGGCCCCGACCTGGTCGAGTACCTCCGGAACGAACTCGGCATCGGGGCTGCACCGAGGGAAACGTGGTCGTTTCGGACCAAGGTGCCGTTCTGGTCGTGGTTCGTTGAATCAGCGAACCACGCTGAGTCCATCTGACCGACCGATGTTGTGGACCCCAGCAGCAGCGGCCCCATCCACGGCCGACCTGTTTGCCGTCGAGGACCACGACGTCGCGTTGCTTGCGCCAATCGCTGATCAACGACGAGTACAGGCCCTCACAACGCAGATAGGCGCCGCCTGCGTTCTACTTGCAGGCCTGCTCGTACGCGGCCAGATGCCCGAGCTTGTCCTCCGGTGCGAACGTGCGCCGCCGGCGCGGGCCGCCGGAACGCGGATGTGAGGAACCCATGCGGGCATTGTCCCCGGCCACGGCCAGGCTGGAAATCGTCATCGTCGGCTTGATCCGTATCTCGCCCTGCAGGCGGGGTTGCTGTGAACCGCTGGACTCACCTCACCCTGACACGCAGGGGGCCGACTCGGTCAGGTCCGGAAGCCGTAGTGTGCTGGCTCGCATTCGAACAGATCTGACCTCAGCGCGGGGCCGCCGCGCGGCGGGCCCGGGTCCTGCCTGCCACGGCCGGCTCTTCGGCGATCACTGTCGCCCGCCAGACGTCGGTCAGCGTGTCTATCGCGGCCTCCCGATCGTGCGGCCACCCGCGGACCAGCCAGGTGTTGAGGAACAGCTCCAACCCGCTGATGAGCAGCAACGCCCGGCGCTCCGACTCCTCGGCCGAGAACCGTTGCCATAACTGCTCGTTGGCGGTGAGCGCGTCCACATAACGCCGGTGGTACTCGAGGTAGAAGTCGTCGTATTCGACCAGGCGAGCCGCGCCGACGCGCAGCCGGTCACCGCTGTTTTCCCAGGATTCCACGACCGATTCCATCCAGCCCCGCACGGTCGGCCGCGACCACTCCGTCAACCGGCCGAACTCCATGTAGAGCTCCTCGGCCGCGTCCCACATCGCGACAACGAGCGCCCGAACGATCGCCTCTTTGCTGGGGAAATACGAGTACACGGTCGCTCGACTCATCCCCGCCGCCTTCGCGATGTCCTCGATGGTGCTTTCCTGGTAGCCATGTTCGCCGATCAGCCGCGCCGAGGTCTCCAAAAGGTGCGCTCGCGTCTGACGCTTTTGACGCTCACGCAGCGATAGCGGAGCATCGGGTCCAGTATCCATACCCGGAGTCTATACTCATGACAGCCGGGCAGATATCGGCAACCAACGGGCCGTGAGCGGAACCGCGGCAGCGGTAAGGGGTAGGCCACGGATCACGCAGTCCGCCACGCCGCTGACGACAGCGCCGGGCTGAATCGCATCCGGCGCAACCAGCCCGATTACACTGATCTGCAGTCAGTTTCGACCGGCCTCCTCGAATACCGAGTCAGGGCGCAGTTGCCGAGTCAGTACCTTCGCGCGCTTCGTGGCGAGCCGCTCGAACGCCTCCCGATGAGTCAGGATCCAGAATTCACCACGCTGCAGCCCGTTGAACAACACTTCTGCTGCAGCGTCCGGTGTGATACCGGTGTCCTGGATACTGCGTCGCCAGAAGGCCACGTCGTCATTCGCCTCCGCACGGACCGAGACGTCTTCGAAGATGCGGGTCGCGACGTGGCCGGGGCTGAAAACCGAAACCGCGATCTGCGGATACGCCTCGGCGCACTCGAGATACAGGCACTCGGTCAATGCCTGCACGGCGTGCTTCGACGCCGCGTACGCCGTCATCCGAGGTGTTATCGCGATACCACCGACGGAGCAAGTGTTCACGATGTGTGAGCGGCGCGGATCGGCCCCCATGCGGGGCACGAAGGACCTGATTCCGTGATGCATGCCGTTCACATTGACGGCCAAGACGCGCTGCCACTCGTCGGCCGGCACATCCCAGGTGTAACCGAGTGATTCGAGTCCGGCATTGTTGTGGAGGATTGTGACAGAACCGAACTCCGCATACGCGGCGTTCGCGAGTGCTTCGACCTGGTCCGCATCCGATACGTCGGTCGGCACTGCCAACGCCCGATGCCCATCCGCACGAAGCTGCGCCTCGATGGCCACGATTCGGTCCATAGCCACATCTGCCAGAACCACATTCATGCCAAGTGCGGCGGCCCGACGGGCGACGCTCTCGCCGATTCCACTGCCTGCGCCGGTGACGACCGCGGTCTGTCCGGCCAGTTCCTCAAGCCTCATCTACCTGTCTCCTCTTACCTGTCTTCTCGTGTCACCGGTTCCGCCGGAACAGTTGTCTGCCTGCCGGCGTCTCATGAGCGCAATAGACCGAGCCAGGATCGAGTCGATCTGAATGTCGTCATCGCCCCCGACCCCGGCCCCGGGCGAGAGGGAGCAAGCCCGCTCGAACCATTGGTGCCAGCGCGGGCGACCATGGTTCGGGATGCCGATGATCTTCGGCGGTCACCCCCTGGTTTAGTCGAACTTCGCGCGGGCGATGCCGCCGATCTCCGCCAGCGCCAGCCGGGCGCGGGCGTGCGAATCGGCGTGCATGAGGAAGCCGTGCGCCACACCGGGATACCGCAGCAGGGCGGTCTGGACGCCCGCATCGCGCAGTCGCCGCCCGTAGTCCTCCGCGCCGTCGCGGGCCACGTCGTGGGAGGCGGTCACGACGATAGCGGGTGGCAGCCCGGACAGGTCGTCGGCGAGGCTCGGGACCGCGTAGGGGCTGTCCCGGCTCGGGTCGTCGCCGAGGTACATGTTCATCGACCAGGGGATGTCGCCGGCGGTTACGATCGGGCCGTCGGCGAACTCGCGCACCGAGGGCCAGTCGAGGCTCCGGTCGATGCCCGGGTAGATCAGCAGCTGGAACGCCGGCATGGTGGACCGTTCGTCGCGGGCGCGTAGCGCGACCCCGGCGGCGAGCGTCGCGCCCGCGCTGTCGCCCGCCACCGCGACCCGGTGTGGGTCGGTGCCCAGTTCAGCCGCGTGCTCGATGACCCAGCGCGTGGCGGCGAACGCCTCCTCTGAGGCGACCGGGTACGGGAATTCGGGGGCGAGCCGATAGTCGACGCTGACGACCATCGCGCCCGTCGCGTCGGCGAGGAAGCGGGCCATCGAGTCGAAGGATTCGATGCTGCCGATAACCAGCGCGCCGCCGTGGAAGTAGAGCATGGCGGGCAGGATCGCCGCCTCGCGCGGTCGATAGATCCGGACGGGAATCGTCCCGTGCGGCCCGGGCAGGGTCCGGTCTTCGACGCTGTGCATCTCGGGAGCTGCGACGCGGGGTAGCGACTCCATCATCGTGCGCGAGGCCTCGACGCCTACCTCGTACATGGGCGTCCAATACTGCTGCCGAGCAGCCAGATACGAGGCGACATCGGGGTCGAGTTCGGTCATGGTGGCTCCGATTTCTTGGTTACGTTCGGGGTGGTCAGCTGCCGACCTTGGCCGCGACCGTCGTCGAGATGCCGATCGCGGACCACTGGGCGTATACGTCGGGGCCCATCCGGTGCGCGAAGGCGTCGAGCTGGGCCCACATCGTCGGCGAGATGGTGATGTCCGAGGGATCCATGACCTGGTCGATAAGCGATGGCCAACTCTCGGGGGTGGGGTCGGGTGCGACCACACCGCGCGTCTCCGCCTGGACGACGCGCGAGACCAGCCCGCCACCCACGGTGAAGGCCTCGCCGCTCAGCGCGGTATCCCGGTGCAGCAGATAGAGCGCGAAGGCGCCGACGGCCTCGGGCGGGAAGTGCTCCTGCATGAATTCCCGGAACCCGGCGGCTTCGACATTCGCCGTCGAGCGGGTCCAGGCCGCCGGCAGGATCGCGTTGCTGCGCACGCCGGCACCTGCGCCGACGATCGCCTGGGTGCGGGTGAGGGCGAGGATCGCCCCCTTCGCCGCACCGTATCCGGGCATCGCCGGCGAACCCCACGTCGCGTTCGAGGCGAGGTTGAGGATGCGCCCGTTACCGGCGGCCGTCAGATGAGGCCACGCGGCCTCGCTGATCCGATGGGCGCCGTGCAGGTGCACATCGACCTGGGTGTCGAAGTCGCCGCCCGCGCCGGCGTTGTTGATCACGATGTCCAGGCGACCGAAGGCGTCTACGGCCTCGGCGACAATTCGGGCGGACTCGGTGACCACGTCGCCGGTGACACCCGTCGCAGATCCGCCGGACTCGGTGATCAGCCGCACCGCGTTCTCCGTGCCGGGTTCGTTGGTGTTGCCGGCCCAGTCACGCCCGAGGTCGTTTACGACGACCGCGCAGCCGCGCTCGGCGAGCATCGTCGCGTACGTGAGTCCGAGGCCGAACGTCGATACGCCGGTGACCAGTGCCACCTGACCGTCAAATCGCAATGTGCTCATGATCCTCGGACGCTAGCCGATATCAGGAGCTTTGGGTAGACCCATCGGAAAAAAACCAGACTCGTAGTTCAATAATCATGCTAACGGTATGGACATCAAGAAGTTTCTGTCCTAGGGTGCCTTCATCACACCGGTACCGGTATCGCGATACCGCCCTCGAGGCACGGAGCGAGCCGCGTTGGTTGCACGCCGGAACCCATTCCCCGACAAGGAGAGTCGATGTCACCCTTCCCCTCAGCGCTGCAATCCGTGTCAGCACCGGACCGGGTCGACCCGGATCGGCTGCGGCGATGCCTTGAGCTTGCTGATCCGGCGGTACTGCTCGCGGTCCTGGTGCAGGTGACCGGTGATGACGCGTTGCTCGACCGGTACACCGGCGAGATCTCGCACGTGCCGAACCCGCCCGAGATGGCGGGGATCGCGCCGCGGCGCATTGTCGCCGAGATCGTGGATCGACTCGTCGAGGCGGTGACCGCAGCCGCGCCCGCGGCGACCACGAATGGCACTGTCGACCCCGAGCTCTTCGCGCGCCTGGCGCCACTCGCGTTGGGCGTTCCGGTCGGCGCCGAGTTCCTGCCGATGCTGCTCGAGCAGGGCGGGTTCCGCTACTTCCAGCCTGTTGTGCCGCGCACGGCACTGATGCCGGCGACGATGTCGGTCGCAATCATCGGGGCGGGGTTGGCCGGAATCGCCGTCGCCATCGCCGCGGACAGGGCCGGTATCGAGTACGAGATCTTCGAACGCAACGACGAGGTGGGCGGGACCTGGCACATCCAGAACTATCCAGGCGTCGCGGTGGACACGCCGTCCTCGTACTACTCGCTCTCGAGCGAGCTGAACCCGGACTGGTCCAGCTACTACCCCAAGGGTGGGGAGTATCAGGAGTACCTGCGGGCCGTGGTCGACAAGCACGGAATCGCTGAGCACACCAGATTCGGGACCGAGGTCGAGGCGCTGGTGTGGGACGAACCGAGCGCCCGGTGGGAGATCCGGTGGCGGTCGGCCGATGGCAGTCGCGGCAACTCGTACGCCGCCGCGGTCGTCACGGCCGCCGGCTACCTCAATCGGCCCAAGTTCCCGGACGTGCCCGGAATCGGCGAGTTCGCCGGGATCAGCGTCCACTCCAGTCAATGGGATCCCGACCTCGACCTGAGCGGTAAGCGGGTCGCGGTGATCGGCGCCGGGTGCACATCGGTGCAGATCGTCGACGCCATCGTCGAAGACGTCGCGCACCTGACGCTATTCCAGCGGCAGCCGCACTGGGTCGCCCCGCGTAAGCGGCTCGGCGACGAGGTGCCGGACGAGCAGAGGTGGTTGCAGCGTCATGTGCCGTTCTATGCCAACTGGCTTCGGCTCAAGTCCTTCTGGGGCTCGTCGGACAGCGCCTACCCGGTGGTCGTCGTCGACCCGGAATGGGCCTCGGATCACCTGTCGATCTCGCCGGCCAACGACCTGCTGCTGCAGGACTGCCTGAAGTACATCGACGAGACCTTCGGTGCCGGTAGCGAACTGGCGGCGAAGGTCACCCCGGACTTCGCACCGTTCGGCAAGCGGATCATTCGGGATCCTGGCGCCTACTACCGGGCGCTGACCCGCCCCGATGTGGACGTGGAGGTCGAGGCGATCGACCGGATCGTGCGGGAGGGGATCGTGACCGCCGACGGGCGCCTCGTCGAGGTCGACGCCATCGTGTACGCCACGGGATACAACCTGGACTTCCTGTCCACCATGGATATTCGCGGCCGCGACGGTGTGACCCTCCGGCAGGAATGGGACGGCAACAACCCGCGCGCCTATCGGGGCGGCACCGTGCCCGGCTTCCCCAACCTGTTCATCACCTCCGCGCCCAACGCGAACCCCGGCCACGGGGCGGGCAACAACTTCGCCATCGAGGTCACCGCGCACTTCCTCATCGAGTGCCTGCAACTGCTCGCCGAACGCGGCGCGACGTCTCTCGAGCCGACGAGGGAGGCATACGAGGACTACAACGCCCGCATCGACGAGGCCATGGAGCGCACCGTCTGGCGGCACACCCCGACCGCAAACACGTACTACCGCAATGACTCCGGGCGGGTGATCGTCGCCAGCCCATGGCGACTGATCGACGTATGGTCCGAGCACCGGGCTCCCATCGAAACGCATTTCGTCCTCCGACAGAAGAGCATCCACGGTGAGGCCGGCGCCATCTCGACCCGCGGGCGCAGCCACTGTTGAGGTAAGCGCCGAAACACGATCCACAGTTCAAACACCTGGGAAGGCGCAGGCGCTATGCATCTGGAAGTCGATACCCGAACCGGCCAAAGTTCGGTGGCGCTGACTTCGGTCAACGATTTCAACCGCCTGGCCGTTGTCCTGCAGGGAAATTACGAGCCGGCGTGCACCGCGGCCGCGCTCACTGACTGGGGCGTGGTCGACGGCGACCTTGCCTGGCTCGACATGGCCGTGCTCGAGAACGCCTTGCGGACTCACCCCGAGCGACCCGACGACTGGCTGCGCCGGTTTGTCGACATGATTGATTTCGCCGAGTCCAAGGGCTGGGTGGACGGCGACACGCCTCGAGTACGCGCGCATCTCACGACAGCTAACTTGCCGGACGAGGGTGGCCACCGCGCCTACGGCGAGATGATCGGCGATCCGGATGCCAGTGAGCGCCGCGGTGCACACCCAACATACGTCCAACCGTGCAGCACCCTCCAAGATCACAAACCGATCGGAAGGAATTTCATGTCTCACCGCTCCAAGATCGCCGGCCTTCTCCTCGTGGCGAGCGTGGCGCTGCCCACGATCGTCGGCACTGTCGGCGTAGCCCAGGCCGAGCCCGCTTTGCCCCCCGTGGTTGGCGAGCTGCTGCAGACGGGCTCCGCCGCGCTCGGCAGCTCCGACCAGCCCGCCCCGGACGCTCCGCGGCTCGGGAGCGTCCCCAACTTCCGTGACGTCGCCGGCACCGGGGCGGGCTACCAGGGCGCGCACGGCGAGAACCTCAACAAGGGCGTCTTCTACCGCGCGGACGCCATCGTGCCGAACGATGCGGACCTGGCCACCCTCGAGGGCCTCACGCTCACCGCGATCTACGATCTGCGCTCGGACCAGGAGGTCCACGACAAGGCCGATCGGGTGCCCGCGGGTACCGAGTACATCCGGATCCCGATCGGGTCCGGCAACTTCAACGACATCTTCGGCCAGATCAAGTCTCCTGACGAGGCTCGCAATGTGATGCGGCAAATCAACCGCACCTTCGTCAAGGGTGCCAACGAGCAGGCGGGCTTCAAGCGGCTGCTCACCGAGCTGGCGAACACCGACGGCGCCCAGGTCTACCACTGCACCGCGGGCAAGGACCGCACAGGGTGGGCGTCGATGCTGCTGCAGAGCATCGCTGGCGTCGACGACGCGACCGTCATGAGCGACTACCTGCTCACCAACGAGTACAACAAGGAGTGGATTGCGAAGACCCGCGCGTACATCGCCGCCACCCAGGGGGAGCCGGCCGCCAAGGTCTTCGAGCCGCTGCTCGGCGTCGAGGCCAACTACCTGCAGGCCGGCCTCGACGAGATCAAGACCAGCTACGGCTCGATCGCGAAGTACCTCACCGACGGCCTCGGCCTGAGCGGCGACACCATCCACGCATTGCGGGCCAAGCTGCTCAGCTGATCCAGCACACCGGACGCTGGTGGAAGGTGGCCCAATAACCACCCACTCGCCCACGTCTCGCGTCGCCATACCTGGGCGCGAGCACCCCACCGGGATCGGCCGCGAGGGGGTCGCTGGTAGCCGCTGTTCTTCCTGCACGCGGACGAACTGGTCGCGATGGCCGGCCTCTATGAGCCGTGGCCGAACCGCGAGCTCGGCGGGGACGACCGACCCCGCCTACGGATGTGCACCGTGTTGACGAGGCCGGCCACCGCCGCGAGCCAGGCGAAGAGTAACGAGCTGACGTAACCACCCGTGACACGAAAGGCTGACAATGGATTTCACCTTCGACGAGCGGACCGAAGAGCTTCGCGATCGATTGCTCACGTTCATGGACGAGTTCGTGTACCCGGTCGAGCACCTCTTTCACGACCAGGCATTGCGCACGGACGCGCGGTGGGAGCGACCGGCCGCGATGGCCGAACTGAAACGGCAGGCGCGGGCCCGCGGTCTGTGGAACCTCTTCCTCGGCGGAGACCAGGGAGCGGGGCTCACCAACGCGCAATACGCACCGCTCGCCGAGATCACCGGATGGAGCCCGGAAGTCGCACCCGAGGCGCTCAACTGCAATCCCCCCGACACAGGCAATATGGAACTTCTCACCCTGTTCGGCACCGAGGATCAGCGCGAGCGCTGGCTGGCGCCGCTGCTCGAGGGCAGGATCCGATCGGCCTACTGCATGACCGAGCCCGCCGTGGCCTCGTCCGATCCCGCCAACCTGCGCACCACCATCACCGACGACGGCACCCACTGGGTGATCGACGGAGTGAAATGGTGGTCGACCGGCGCGATGAGCAGCGACTGCAAGTTGCTGGTCGTCATGGGGACCACCGACCCCGACGCAGACTCTCGCAACCGCCACAGCCTGGTCCTTGTGCCGCGGGACACACCAGGGGTGACCGTGCGACGCGGCCTGCAGATCTTCGGCTTCGAACACGGCGCGCACGGCGGCCACGCGGAGATCCAATTCAAGGGCACGCGCGTGCCCAAGAACTACCTGCTCGGTGAGCGCGGGCGGGGTCAAGCACTGGCGCAAGCTCGCCTCGGTCCCGGTCGGATCCACCATTGCATGCGGATGGTCGGCATGGCCGAGCGGGCGATCGATCTGATGTGCCGGCGCGCATCCGAACGGATCGCGTTCGGCTCGCCGCTCGCCGACCAAGGAATCATCCAGCACTGGATCGCCGAATCCCGCGTCAAGGTGGATCAGCTGCGACTCTACGTACTCCACGCCGCATGGCTGATCGACACCGTCGGCGCACAACAGGCACGAAACGAGATCTCGGCGATCAAAGTTGCCGCGCCCGATGTCGTGGGCTGGATCATCGACAAGGCGATCCAGGTTCACGGCGCCGCAGGACTAGCCCAAGATCATCCGCTGGCCATGCTGTGGGCTCAGGCGCGCACCATGCGGTTCATCGATGGCGCCGACGAGGTGCACCGGATGGTGGTTGCCGCGCGTGAGCTGCACCGCCACGGCGGTGCCGATGCAGTGCGTGCTGGATCGGCAGGTGTTCGATGTCTGACCGGTTGACCGGGGCGACGCCGGTCGCGGCCCATCACCACCGCGCGATCGGCCGCAACACGATCTCGGCCCCTATGGCGAACACGTTCTGGCAGAACAAGATTGGTAAGTGCCGTGATCGGCATCACCGCGGCCCAGCCCGGCCGCTGAACGAGAGGACGCTTCATGACCACCGTGGCCATTGAGGACGGCGAAGAAGTTCGCATCATCGAGCAGGGGGTGCCACCCGAGCGTTTCGCCCGCGGATGGCACTGCCTGGGGTTGGTGAAGGGATTCCGGGACGGCAAGCCGCATTCCGTCGAGGCGTTCGGGACCAAGCTGGTGGTATTCGCCGACAGCAAGGGTGAGGTCAAGATCCTCGACGCCTACTGCCGACACATGGGCGGGGACCTGAGCCAGGGGTCGATCAAGGGCGATTCGGTGGCCTGCCCGTTCCACGACTGGCGCTGGGGCGGCAACGGCAAGTGCACCGGCATCCCGTACGCCCGCAGGGTGCCCCCACTGGCGCGCACCCGCGGCTGGCAGACGATGGAGAAGGACGAGCTGCTGTTCGTATGGCACGACCCCGAAGGCAACCCGCCCCCGCAGGAGGTGGCCATCCCGGAGATCCGCGACCCCGAGGCCGAGTGGACCGAGTGGACGTGGAAGAAGATCGAGATCGACACGAACTGCCGGGAGATCATCGACAACGTGGTGGACATGGCCCACTTCTACTACGTGCACTACGGAATGCCGACGTACTTCAAGAACATCTTCGAGGGTCACATCGCCATCCAGGAACAGTCGGGCGAGAGCCGTGAGGACGTCGTCGAGTGGGAGGGACCCGACGTGCCGAGGTTGCTCGGCAACCGGTCGGTGGCCGCGTACTACGGGCCCTCGTTCATGACCGATGACCTGGTCTACGTGTACGACCGGTACGAGGTCGAGTCGATGCTGATCAACTGCCACTACCCGGTCAGCCCCGACAAGTTCGTGCTCATGTACGGCATCGCGGTCAAGAAGACCGAGCAGGTGCCGGCGGACATCGCCGACCAGCTGATGGAGGCGATGATCGGCTACATCGGCATGGGATTCGAGCAGGACGTCGAGATCTGGAAGAACAAGACCCGGATCGAGAACCCGCTGCTGTGCAGCGAGGACGGCCCGGTCTACCAGCTGCGCCGGTGGTACGAGCAGTTCTATGTGGACGTCGCGGACATCACCCCGGACATGGTGGACCGTTTCGAGTTCGAGCTCGACACCACCAAGCCGGTCGAGGCGTGGAAGGCAGAGGTCGCGGAGAACCTCGCGCGCAAGGCCGCCGAAGGAGCGACGGTCTAGTCATGGAGCCCCTGGAATGTGACCGCTGCGGTAACTGCGTCTTCGTCGAGAAGAACAGCTGGCAGCACACCGCCATCCAGTGGACGTCGTGGTCGGAGGAGGCGTGTGCCGAGTTCCGTGAGGACACCCGGCCGCGGAAGGCGGGCATCCACTTCAACAGTTGCTCGGCGCTGCGAGAAGCGATCCACAGGGCCTCCGTCGAGGGGCGAATCCCCGTCCCCGACTGATCGGTCACGCAGGCCGGCTGCGGGCACGGCGCGGTCACCGCGCCGTGCCCGTCGTGGGTCGCGCACCCGCGAGGGCTGGCGTCGCCGCCCGACCACCACGTGGCCTGGCTTTCGACCGTCGCCACCGGCATACTTTTCGTCCGCCCCCGACACATGACCGTTGACCGCGACGGGTCTCAGCCAAGGACTGATGTGGCACTCCGGCCCGGAGAGGGACAAGGCGCCTGGGCCGCTAATCGTGCACTGCATGGGACAGAAACGGGCGAAGAGCCGATGCGGACACGGCGGGGACTGCCCCCGGTTTGGTTGGCACGGCACCGATTACTCAAACCGGCACTTCGGCCGTGAAGCTGGCAGTCGCGCGAATCTGGAACTCCTCCAGATTTGTGTGATCAGGAGCCCCCGTTAAGTGTGATCACCAACTGGTCAACCTATCCAATCCGCGTGCGGCCCAGCGCGACACACCATGGGTGAACACCCCTCCATCCATTCCATCCATCAATCAATAGGGTGTTCACCCATCAGGCGCAGTTGGGTTCACCTATCGGCGCGCTGTTCGCTCGTATCCCGTTCTCTCGGCCGGGATGGTGTGACGACCGCGCCCGTCGGCGCAGCGCCCGGCGGCCTGGATCCTCTGGTGCGGGACACTCAGCGCCAACGCAATGAGCAACGCTGCAGTTAAGTTTGCCGGCCAACGAACGATCACGGATGGCCGCTCGAACGCCTGCGCTTGATCAGCTGGTCACCAGCGTTCGTCATCTCGTTTCGTGTCAGTCCGAAGCTCAGGCCCGCGCCAAACTCCGCGAGGGCGGCCGGATCAGGGCGGGCGGCGCTGAGCTGGGCTGACGCTCCGGACCGGCGGGCTACACGGTTGACCGCGAGTAAGATGACCTACTGGTTGGGATCTGGCGATCGGACATCGATAGGAGGACCACCACGTTCCGCAGTTCGCTTCGCTCGCCCCTGACAGTTCTCGCCGCGGCGGCAGCCTGTTGGGGAATCATCGCGGCCACCGCATCTGCCCAGGCGCCCGCGTCGGTCACGGTCGAGCCCGAACTGACCTACAACGTCACCACGTTGACCATTCGCGGGACGGCCACCTGCCATGGCGGCGGCACCGCCGGAGTCGACGTCGTGGACGGCTCGCTGGAACAAATGCTCCGAGGTGGCGGCGGCGGCCCGATCGCCGTGCAACTCGACGACCCCGTCCTGGTCGACTGCGACAGCACCCAGCACATCTGGTCGGGCGACCTCGTCGCACCCGGCCGCGTGCTGCCTGACGAATCCGGTGGCATGGTCACGGTCAAGCTCACCCAGGGATCGACCGTGATTGCGACCACCGGTTCCCAGCCAGTCCGCATCGTGCGCTGACCGCGTTCGGCGGTGAGTATCGGTGGCCGGCCACCCTTCCGGCCGCGGGCGCGGGCGGCGGCCAGCCCGTCGCGGGTGTTGGCCACGACTAACTCGCGCTGGAGTCGGATTGTCCGATCGATGTCGTCGACCCCAGCAGCAGCGGCCCATCCGCAGCAACTGGACTCATCCAGATCTATGTGATCTAGAGCCTCCGTCAAGTGTGACTACCGACTGGTCAACCTAGCCAATCCGCATACAGCCCAACGCGAACCGGCATCAAGTGCTCTTGAGTTGAACTTGCCGCAGGTGGGATGCTGGGGCGGATCGGCGTCGGCTGCCCGACCAGGGACAGCGATGCGCAAACGCAGCCGGAGACCCGATCTTGTGTCACCAGTTCGCAGTGGACTTCTTCGCGTACCCGCTCAGATCGGTCAACGGCGCACCCGATAGCTCAGGTGAAGCACCCGGTTGCCCTGAATCACCACGTCAGGATCCTCCAACAGGTGCTGCGCGTGGACCGACCCGAAGTAGCGCTTGCCGGACCCGAACACGACGGGTACGACGTCCATGCGCACCTCGTCGATCAGGCCCGCGGCAAGCACCTGGCCACCGACGTCGCCAGCGGCGACCTCGACGATGCGGTCACCCGCAAGCTCCTGCGCCTTGGCCACGGCTGCCTCGACGCCGTCGACGAAGTGAAACGGCGCCTCGGGGTCCCAGCCCTCGGGCTTCGGCCGGTGCGTCACGACGACCACGTGGTCGATCCCGCCCGGAGGCTTCCCGTCCCAGCCGTCCGTCATGTCGAAGACGTGGCGGCCGACGACGGTCGCCCCGATCTGGTCCCAGTACGGCCGGGTGTAGTCGTAGGACGTCTGCGACACCTTCAGCTCGCCGCTCTCGTCCAAAGGGACGTCGCCGCTGGACAACCAGTCGAACAGCGGTCCGGGCTGGTCATTCTCGTCCGCGACGAAGCCATCCACCGACACCGAGCTGTACATGACCACCTTGCCCATGGGCCTCTCCCTTGCTTTGGGGTGCCCACAAGTTAGCGCGTCGTGAGCTGTCGCTACACCCTCATCTGCGTAGAGCCTGATTTCGCGAAGGTGGTCGATCGACATCCGGTGCTCCGCAGACATGCGAACGTCGTGGACGCCTTCTGGCTGTGCCTGCCATCCCAAACTTGTCCGCGAACAGTGAATTCAAAGCCAAGTTTGCCCGCGCCTCCGTAGTCGCTCCACACGGCCGAGAAGGGCCGCTTTCGGTGAATGCGACACGACCGACCACCGGGAGGAGGTGTCCCGGTGGCGGGGGCGTACGAGACGGGTTGATCGCTCTGACTATTCCGGGTGGGCTAATCGGTTGCTCCGTAGAGGAATCGGGTGGCAGTCTTGACGTGATGTCGTCGTCGTGGCGATCGCGAGCGGCAGGGACGGAGCGCACATGGGGCTCATCTGCATCGACCTGTTCACCACGCTCGACGGCGTCGCGCAGGCGCCTGGCGGGCCGGGCGAGGACGCCGACGGCGGGTTCGCGTTCGGCGGCTGGCAGGCCCCCCTCATCGACGAGGTCGTCGGCGAGCAGATCGACTCCGGGATGGCGGGGATGGACGCGCTGCTGCTCGGGCGCCGCACCTACGACATATTCGCCGCGTACTGGCCGAAGGCGGACGGGAGCATCGCGGAGTTGTTCAACCGCCTCCCGAAATACGTGGCATCGCGCCAGGCTCGCAACCTCGAGTGGGCCAACTCGACGCTGCTCGGTCCGGATGTCTCCTCAGCGGTCCGCGAGCTGCGCGGCCGGCACGCGGAGGTCCACGTCATCGGCAGCCTCGACTTCGTGCAGACCCTGTTCGCGCAGCGGCTCTTCGATCGGCTCACGCTCTGGGTGTACCCGATCCTCCTCGGCGGTGGGAAGAAGGTCTTCGCCGACGGGGTGGTTCCGACGAACCTCAGACTCGTCGAGCCGGTCGTCTCCTCACCGAAGGGCGCGGTGCAGCTGCGCTACGTGCTCGCCGACGGGACGCCAGGTGTCGGCGACATGTCGGCCGGCGCCCCCTCGGGCTAGCTGACGAACGGCTCGAGCGCGGGGCCTACGTCAGATTGGCTGGCATGTCGCGTTCCGGAAGCCCCCAGACATGCCCGCATTCGGAGGGTTCCACTACCTGACTGTCCCATTAGGCCGGCCTAGCTCGTGGCCGGGTCAGGATTGTCGGTCGGGGTTGCGGCCGGCAAGGCCTAGCAGCGCTTCGAGTGCGGTTGCGTCGGTGCGGGTCTCGATGATCGGCCCGTACAGGCCCTCGCGGCTTTCGAGCATGTCGGGTGTCGACATTGCGGCGGCGAAGCCCATGCAGATCGCGACGTCGTGGTCGGTCGCGGTGAAGTCTTGGCCGGTGGCCTGCGCGAGGTCCCATCCGTGTAGGACGAGCTCGTCGAGAACGACGGTCGCGAGCTCAGTCGACGGCATGGTGATGCCGCCAGCCACGGCCTCGCCCCGCCACGCCGACGGCTCGCGCCAGGCCGCGACGAGTGTGTCGAGGTCGTGGCTGAGCTGTTCGCGCCAGTCGTCAGGCAGCGTCGGACCGGTGGGCGACGGCGTGCCTGAGCGCTCGTGACGCGCGGTATGTGTAAACGCTTTGGTCAGCCCGCACACATGCGCGGCGAGGTCACGCACATTCCAGTCGGAACACGGCGTCGGGCCGTCGAGCTGGTCGTCGCGCACGCCCGCCGCGACCCGCCGCATCTCGGCCGCGGCGTCTGCAAGGTCGAAGCCGACTCCGGCTGAGGGAAGCTCGTCCGACGATGTGCCGCCGTCCAAGTACGCGACCAGCCGATCGGCGAGCTCGGCCGGACGGCTTTTCGCCACCAAATGCCCGCCAGGCATAACGTCGGCCTCGACGCCGAGCCTGTCGTGCGCGACCCGCACTTGGAACTCGGCCGGGAACAGCCGATCGTCAGCGCCGACCAAGACGTGGATCGGGACGTCCGGCCACGCCTCGAAGCTGCACGGTTGCCCGAATGGCGTATCGGCCGGCTCACGATCACCCTCGGCCATCTCGGCCTTCACCTCGTCGGGGACGTCATGCAGGAAGACCTCCTCGAGGTCGAACTCGTTCGACCGTCCGGCGGCCTCATTGGCCGCTTGGCGAGCCGCGCCCGAGCCGGTGACCTCGAACCACTCCCCGGGGGATTCGCCCGGGATCGGGATCATCGCGTTGAGCAGCACGATGCGGGCGATGGCGCCGCGCTTGCTGATCATCGGCGGCGTGAAAGCGCCCATCGACTGTGCGACGAGCACGACGTCACGGTGCTCGCCGATCGCGTTGTCAGTGATGGACGCGTACTCAGGCAGACCCAGCGCTGGGTCGTCTCCCTCGATCTCGACCGGGATCGCGGTGTGTCCGCGCGCCTCGAGTTCAGCGGCGACCTCGCGCCAGTAGACCTCCCCGGCACCTCCGGCACCGGGGATCAGGACGAACGTCGCCATGCCCTCTCCTAGGGTGATAGTCCTAACTTAGTACCACGTAGTCGGTCGCCCGGGCGGCGGCTATGCCAACCGTCAGGGGCCCACCTGACGGAGGAATTGGCATTGGACGTCATGGCATCGGCGCGGCCATCATCGCTTCACGACCGAGCTGATCCGACGAAGCTCGACCAGCAGAAGGAAAGGACTCGCCGCCATGTCACTCGCCCGCGTCCACAACTTCTCCATCTCGCTCGACGGCTTCGGCACCGGTGAGGGTCAGAGCCATGACGCGCCGTTCGGCCACGCCGGCGAAGGGCTGCACGAGTGGATGTTCGCCACCCGGTTTTGGCACAAGATGGTCGGCCGGCCCGGCGGGACCAGCGGCCTCGACGACGCCTTCGCGCGGCAGTTCACGCCCGGGATCGGCGCCGAGATCATGGGCGCCGGGAAGTTCGGCCCGCCCGGATGGCACGAGGACCCGGAATGGACGGGGTGGTGGGGGCCCAACCCGCCCTTCCACACACCGACCTTCATCCTCACCCATCACCTGCGCCCGTCGACCGAGATGGAGGGCGGCACGACGTTCCACTTCCTCGACGCCTCGCCTGCCCAGGCGCTCGAGGCAGCCCGCGAGGCCGCGGGCGGCCAGGACGTACGCATCGGCGGGGGTCCCACCGTGATCCGCGACTTCCTTGCCGCCGGGCTCATCGACCACATGCACATCGTGGTGGTCCCGATCCTGCTCGGCCGAGGCGTACGCCTCTGGGACGGACTGGAGGGCATCGAGAAGGACTACGAGGTCGAGGCCACCTCCTCGCCCAGCGGAGTCACGCATGTGACGTTCACCCGTGCGGGTCTGTGAACCACCTCGGTCCGAAATCGGGGCGCGGGGTAGGGCTCGAGACCGCGTTCTATATGTGTCCGTTCCAGGTCACGCGGTCAGGTGTTGATCGAGGCGACGTGAACGGTGGCTTCGTAGCGCACGGCGAGCTTGTCGAACCGGGTGGCCACCGCCCCGCTGTTTGAGCTGGGGGCACCGGCCCGGGACGGGTTCGACTCACCCTGCGGACCGACCACCCGAGCATTCCGGCCTCGACGGAGGTGGTCGTCCCCTGACGTCACGGCGCATGTCGTGACGGCCGTCATCGGACTCTTCTGTGGACGACGTGATGACCGGAGACCGGTCGGAGTCGCACGCTAGACGGCCGCGGCGGCGGGGCACCGAACGCGGACTCCGTCCTACCCACCAACTCGTGCGGGACCTCAGCGTGGGTTGACGAATTTGGAAGCGTCCCGGGTTTGATGCCACCCTCCCCCGGCGATGTCGACAGCATCGAAGCGGTAAGAGACCCGAGGCGGTTCCCGGTTCAGTTGTAACTGATGCGATCCAATGTGCGATGTTCCGAGCAACACCCAATTCAGGAGGTTCGGAATGCGATCCGCGAAGCGACTTGCTGCCAGCGCCGTCATTGCCACCGCAACTGCGGCCAGTGCACTCTTTGGTGGTGGCGTGGCTCAGGCTGACGTGCCGGTGGGGCAGGCCAACTGTCACCTTTACCCCATCTTCAACACCGGCGGGATGGCCAATTGCGAGCTGCCAACCTGGCACCAGGTGAAGCTCACTTGCGTTGCGTGGCCGGTCCCGTTCGTCTACTGGAAGTACGGCCCGGTGCAGTATGGGCAGAACCAGTCTTGGGCCAGTTGCGACTCGCTGAACGCGCTGACGCGAATCGAGGTTATCCAAGCGTAAGTCGTGCTCGGCGAGGCCCTAGGGGCTCTGCCAGCTTGACTGAACGTGACTGGGGATCAACAGCATTCGACCACGCAATGGCGGAATCTGTTGGTGGGACATCGGTTCAGGCTGCGGGCGGGTAGCACTGCCGGTCAGGCCTTAGCCAAGGCACGTATCGAAATGATCGAGCATCGGCACGTTTACGACATCAACGTGTTGGGTTCGCCCACTACGAAGTTCGTGACCGTGGGATCAATCACCCCGGACACCTTCTACGTCCGATCCGGCAGCTTCGATGGCACGATCAGCGTCAACAAGCGAGGAGGTTCGTCGGGAGAACATCGCGATGCCGATGGCGGTGTTCGACCCCGCGCCCCCAAAGTTCAACGACGGCCAGCTCGTTCAGATATCCGATGGCGAGCCGAGTGTGGGTATCGCTCTCGTCAGGCAGCGAACCGTCGAGCCGACCAGTGCCCCTCACGTCCCAACGTGAGGGGCACTGCTCATTGGACGATCCAGCCACTGTCGCGCTTAACCAGTGGCGCAGCCGACGAAGGCGTCGAGTTCGACTACGACGCGCTGCGGTCCGAACTCATCGACCGCCCACACTCATGCAGTACCGTAGTCCGGCGACGTCGCGGCTGGTCTCGACACTGCCGGGGACGCGCCGAAAGCGTTGGCCGTACGCCGAGCGCCTGTTCAATCTCCTCGAGAGGCGGAACCAGCACTCCTCGAGCAGACGTTTTCACGATCCCCGGCACTGACTTTTCGAGTTGCGGTTCATCACTACCGGGGCGACACCGGGCGGTGAACCTCGACAAGGTTCGAGGCCCTAGAAGTCCGATCTCGTGATCTCGACTCAAACCAGATGCTCGTCGCCGATAGTCTGATCTCGCGCCCCGGCCGGTACCGGATTCGGCTGTATGCCACAGGGCGGGCTTCGGGTGTCGAACTGCAAGAGGCAGGTGACGATCTGGTCGAGCGATACCTGATCCAACTGTGGCCGGAGGACCAGGCGAGGCCCACGGCGCCACGGCGCCGAATCGACTGACAACCCAATCGCCGAGCGAAGTGGCATGGTGTACACCGCTCCACACCCCATCCACCCGCGATCCTGCACGCTGGGATTGGTTCCCGGCTGTCGACAGCCACAGCGTGATTGCCGCGAGACCTGCTGTTCCCGACGGGCGTAACTCGGGTTGGACTACCGCGTGCTCTCGACGGAACGATCCGATTCGATGAATCCGTCGGCTACCAATGGCGCCGCCTTGTACAGCTACAACTGACAGCGCACTACACCGAAGTGACCGAAACGCTGGTAGGCATGATCGGGACGGTAGTCGAGGAGCCTGAGGTGGTGAGCAGATGAGTACAGCGGACGCATTGTTGGCTGGCCCACGTGGGCGTCGGATGCTGCTCGCCTACGCGAGGGAGGCCGAACGAGCTCTGCAACCCGAGTTCCACACCGACTCCTTCAATCAAGCGGTGTTCCTGGCGTCGTATCACCTCGAGTCCGGTCGAGAAGGCGCACGCGTGCTGTACGGGCCCGGCGCAGAAGAGGCTCGGCTGACCGTACTCACTGCAGACGATGTGGCACACCGCCTGTCCCAGGTGCCGCTTCCCGAGGTGACGGCGGTTGCACTCCGTTCGGCCCTGGCCGACGCGGTGGACGCGGCGCGCTACTGGCAGGACCCGGACGGTGAAGACATCCTCGTCGACGCCGAGCCTGTGCGGCGTGAGCTTCGACGGGTCGCCGAGCACATCGCACGATCCCCGCATGCGCAGTGGTGGATCACAGCGCTCGCCGCGACCGATCAGTGGTTGGTGGGCTGGAGTGAGGACGGTACGGATCCCGTCGACTTGACTGCCGCAGAGCTGTTGCGTGACTACCGTGATCGCACCGTCGAGGAGGAAGTGCGGGCTGAACACGATCGTCCGGCGGATCCGTCGGCGAACTGGTCCGGCTGGTGGTGGTCGACTCCACCTACACGGTGTTCGACCCGGTCGCTGTTCGATGGGACCCCTGCGGGCTTGTGGTTCGTCGAGGACAGCATGGGATGGGAGCGCGCCAACACGCGACGAGTGAACATCCCCGCCGGCGCTCGCGTGTTCGAGGTCGACGGCGCGCAGGCGTGGGCAGAACTGTGCAGGCAGTTCCCCGTCGAGGTCACCGCACAGAAACGACACGACTGGTACCGCACCACCGGACGATCAGGACGCTGGGTCATCCCCGACTGGCCGCGGCTCACGGAACAATACGAGGGCGTGCATCTCACAGTTGCGGGATACCTGGCCGCAGCGGGGACCGCGATCGACGTCGATGCCGAGACAGCAAGCGTCATCTCGGGATGGGCGCCCGACGAAACCTTCTGGCTCACCGATACCGCCTGGATCGGCGCCGATACCCTCACCTGGGTGCTCGACGACAGTCAGGCGCAGCCCGCATGGGTCGAAGAAACGCACTAGGGACAGCGAACCGCCCGACCGCCACTGGAACTGATCCAAATTTGTGTGATTTCGAGCCCTCCCAAAGTGTGATCACCAACCGGTCAACCTAGTCAATCCGCATGGAGCCCAGTACGGCCCACCATGGGTGAACACCCCTCCATCCATCCATCCATCCATCCCCACCAGATTCCAAGAGGTAGAGGACGTTTCCGTACTCCGGAGCGCCCTTCTTACTCAACGGGCGTCATGTGGGACACCGCGCGGTGTCCCACATCCTTGGCTTTTGAGACGGCCCTCATACCCGCCATCGTGCGACGCCCCGAGGTCCGTCCGCGTCCCGGATCCGTCGGGGTGACCTCTTTGACCCTGGCGGACACGTGCCAAGACTTTCGGCGGTGACCGTCGGGTTCGGTGGTCACATGTTGTTGCCAGGGCTGCCGTCATTGCCTGTTTACCAAGCGGAGCGCGACTGCCACCCTGGAAGGATGGCGACGATCGCTGTGAACGGGGTAGCTCTCTACTACACGCGCGAGGGAACGGGACCCGGTCTCATCCTCGTCCACGGTTCTTGGGGTGATGCGGACAACTGGGCGCCGGTCGTGCCCCTGCTCGCCGAGCAGTGCACCGTCATCGCCTACGACCGGCGAGGGCACAGCCGCAGCGAACGCCCGCCAACCCAGGGCTCGGTTCACGAAGATGTCGCAGATCTCGCCGCGCTGATCGAGGCCCTCGAGCTGGCACCGGTCTTCGTCTGCGGCAACTCCTACGGGGCGCTGATCGCGCTCCGTCTCGCCGATACTCGTTCCGAGCTGGTCCGCGGTATCGCAGTGCACGAGCCGCCCGGGGTGCAGCTGCTGATCGACGACCCGGCGCTCGAACCCCTCGCGGAAACTTTCGGGCAACGTATCGCCCCGGTGCGTGACCTGTTAGAGGTCGGCGAATACACCACCGCGGCGGAGCGGTTCGTCGAAACGATCGCCCTTGGCCCGGGACAGTGGGCGCAACTTCCTCCGTCGGTGCAGCAGACGTTTGTCCGCAACGCCCCGACGTTCCTCGACGAGATCCGCGACCCTGATGCTCTCGCGCTGGACCTTGAGGCGCTGGCGCGCTATACGAAACCTGCGCTGCTCACGCAGGGAGGTCAGAGCCCGCCGATGTTCGCACCGATCCTCGACCGTATCGCGCCGGTGTTGCCGCAGGCCGAACGGCATCGGTACGCCGGGGCTGGGCATCTGCCCCACATGACCCACCCGACCGAATACGCGCAGGTGACGCTGACCCGCGCTATTCGGTGAGGACCTGGGCTCGTGTGCTGCTTCGTGCAGCACTCGGGTCGCAGCTTCGGGCACGCCGTGCAGGGGTACACCGTTAGACGGGCCCTCGTCCCCGGTCTCGTTCGGTCGCCGTCAACTGTCCACCGTCCATGTCGATGTGGTGTCGAACGCGGTCCCGGCCCAGCAACAATCACGGCCACCACACGCGGCAGCCGGGCGGAGTGCACGGGCCCCGACCGCCGCACGCCGGCCGTCGAGTCCGAGGTGCGAGCCGGTGTGCCGCGCGGCGGTGGTGGTCGCTACCGGGCGGAGACCAGCATCGGCTCACGCAGGTCGAAGTAGTCGACCTCGCCCATCAGCGGCCCCTCCTCTTCGAACAGCGAACGCAGGTCGTCGGGGACGGTGATCTTCTCGTGTGCGCGGGCCTCGGACTCGGTGGTGAAGTACACGGCCTCGACGTATCCGCCATCGCCGGCGGCGGCGAACGTGCCGCCGATGATCTCCGGCCGCACCCCGGGCAGCTTGTCGCCGGCCTCGATCATCAGCTCCTGCAACCGGTGCGCGTCGGTGGTGTGGCCCTCCATGATCTGCACGAACCCGGCATCGTCGGAGCCGCCGCCGAGCCAGGTGGTCGCGTCCGGGCAGTCCATGAAGGAGACCGGGCCGTCGAAGCACCGCTCCGTCTCGGTCCACCAGGCGCCCTGCTCGGGACGCTCGCTGTTGCGGCGGGCGGCCTCCTCCGAGTCGAACCGAACTAGCGCGATGAACGTGCCGTCCGCGCGGGTGCCGGAGGTGGACCCGAGGTAGCCGGTGGCCCCCGGTTGCAGCTCCTCGGTCCAGCGGTCCATGCATTCGCGCAGCCGCGGCTGATCCGAAACCTTCCCCTGGATGACTTGGATGAACATCAGATGCCTCCTCCCGCGGGATACATCCCCTCGGCGAGTGCAACGGTGGCTGGCCCGTCGCGGTCAACCGCCGGCGAGCACCGACAGCCCACGGCCGCAGCCACTGCGTACCCAATTTTTCTCCGCCCCACCGCGCGGGGCAAGGGCCCCGGCAGTGCCAGACCCGGGTGGAAGTCGAACGGGCCGTACGCGTCTCGCGGTGGGAACAGGTCGCTGCCGATGACATTTCGAGACGCTGCGACCTGAGCTTTTGGCATTTGTCCTGGTATGGCCGCCGCAATCTGTTCCATCTCCTGGCACTTCTTCAGAACTACCCTCCACCCGATGTGATCGAAGGCGGACCTGCCCCGCACCCGTTGGTCGTCCGCCCCTGTCGGCGGCCGACGGAACGGACGATTCTGGAGGCAGGCACGACACTGCAGGAGGACCTCATGACGCACCAAAACGACCCTCTCGCCCGCGCCCAGCAGACGGCACACGAGTGGCTGAAGGTTGTCGCCGAGCGGCTCGGGACCGAGGATCGCACCTACACCCATCGGGTGCTGCGGGCATGGTTGCATCTGGTTCGCGACCGGCTCACCGTGGACGGCGCGGTACACCTCGCCGCCCAGCTGCCCGAGTTCCTGCGTGGGATCTATTTCGAGGGGTGGGTACCGAGCAGGGTGCCCATCCGCTACGACACCGCCGAGTTCACCACCCTGTTCGCACACGAAGGCGGCATCAGTCCCGCCGACGTCCCCGCCACCGCCGGTGCCATTTCCGCCGGGCTGGGTGTGCTGTTCTCGCCCGGGCAGCTCGACCATGTGTTCGCGCAGATGCCGACCGGCCTCCGCAGCGAACTCGCGGGCGGGGGCCCCACCCCGGTCGCCGCGCCGCGTGATTCCGCCGAGCAGCTGCGGCTGAACGCCCTGGAGGACAGGGTGCACGCGCTGACTGACGCGGTTTCGGCACTGGCCCACGGCTTCGAGGAGCTCCCGACGGAGGAACCGTCCGGTAGCCGGGCGGCACGGGCGGCTCAGGAAGCGCACCGCATCCTGATGGTGGCAGGCACGGCGGAGACGTAGGCCGGCCCGAGAGCGACGCCACGATGCCCAGCCCCGAGAACGGGACCCGATCTTCCCCCGCGGACCTCATCCGTGCCGTGCGGGCAGCCGGTGTCCGGGATGAGCGGGTGCTCGAGGCTCTCCGACGAACCCCGCGGGCAGGGTTCGTCCCGGTCGGCCACGTCGCATCCGCCTACTTTGACGAGCCCCTGCCGATCGGCCACGGCCAGGTGACCACGCAGCCTTCCCTGTCGGCCCGAATGTTGGAAGGTCTCGCCCTGGGCGGAGGCGAACACGTGCTCGAGATCGGCACCGGACTGGGATTTCAGACCGCGTTGCTGGCCCGGATGGCCGCGGACGTGGTGAGCATCGAATGGTGGCCCGACCTGACACGACAAGCGCGGGAGAGCCTTGACCGGCAAGGGATCGGCAACGCGGAACTGTTCGTCGGCGACGGCAGCCGCGGTGTGCCCGGGCGCGCCCCGTACGACGCCGTCATAGTATCGGCCGCCTTCCCCGAAGTCCCGGCCCCATTGGCGGAGCAACTACGAATCGGCGGCCTCCTCGTGCAACCCATCGGGCCCGGGGGAAACGAGGAGGTCGTGCTCTTCCGGCGCACCGCAGACGGGCTGGCACGCCGACAAGTCCTGACGCTGGCCAGGTTCGTCCGCCTGCACGGCCGCTACGGCTTTCCGCTGTAGTTGAGCTCGCACAGCCCGGCATGGCCGGTGCCGGAACCACCGCGGGACAACGGACCAGGCGGACATCACCGAGTCGAAAAGCGCGCTCAGCTCGCACCTGAGGTGATCACCATCCAGCCCGGTCGGCTCCTTCGGGACGTTCGGGGGCGGCCGTGAGGCGGGTCGTCTCGACGGCCTTGTCCGCGACGGCATGAGCGAGGATGTCGAGTTCGCGCCCGATCACGTCGCTGTCGCGGTCGACAAGCCAGCGCAGGACCAGCCCGTCGAGGGCGGAGAGTCCCAGGCGTGCGACGGAGGGGACGGGTTCGGTCCATGCGGTGTCGGTCCGGTGGGCGCACTCATCGAGGAACGCGGTGGCCTCGGCGGCGATGATCCGGTATTGCTCGTCCGCGACGGCACCGGCCAGTGGGGAGCCGGCGGCGCGGTGCCGCAGAGCGTGGGTGGTGATCTCGTAGGTCAGCAGGCGGCGGTTCGGGTTGGCCTCGATCGTCGCCCACGCGCCGGCCAGCCCGGTGCGGATCAGCTCGCACAGACCCTGCCGGCCGGTGACCTGCGGGGTGTCGCGTGCGGCGGCGTAGGTGCGGTGGGCGGACTCGCTCAACTCGGCGATGAGGCGTTCGGCCATGGCGGTGAGCAGCTGTTCCTTGCCCTCGAAGCAGTAGTGCACCACGCCCGTCGACACGCCGGCGGCGGCCGCGACCGCGCGGGTGGTCACCTCGCCGATCCCGCCGCGGTCGGCGAGCTCGAGCGCGCTCTCGAGCAGTTGCGCGCGACGCTCGTCGAGCGGGAGTTTGCTGCTCATCCGCCGACCCTAGGTTCGCGACAACCCGGATGAACCCCGCTCTGTCCACCCCGTGGGAGAGCGTGGGTGATGGGCGCAACGGGCGATCGTCGCGCTGCGAGCGGATTCCCAGCCCGGCCGTCAGCTGTCGGGCGGTCCCAGCGGCGTCGGCAAAGTCCGATCGCCACCCGAGATCCACTCTCGCGCAGGGCGATTACTGAACGGTTGCCCTGTTTACCTGGACGTTTGCGTAGTTGCCGCGCCCCCGGTGGATGCCGTAGATATGGACCACAGGCGCCACCTGTTCGTGATCTACCTCACATCAGAATGTTGGGGGTATGGGTCCACGAAACGGCGTCTCAATCACAGTTCTTCCGGGGGCTGGACTGCGTTGTGGGTCCTGTGGCGGGGAAACGGGAAGGTTCGAGAGTTCATGCTTTTGCCGATGTCACCGGCCGATTCGATGTTTCTGCTCGCCGAGTCGAGTGAGCACCCGATGCACGTGGGAGGCCTGGCGCTGTTCACGCCGCAGGACGGTGCGGACGCGGCCGACGTGCTGGCCACGCTCGAGGAAGCGCTGACCCATGACAGCGTGGCGCCGCTGCTGCGCCGGCAGGCTCGCCGCTCGCTCACCTCGCTGGGCCAGTGGGGCTGGGAATCCGACGCCGAGGTCGACCTCGACTATCACGTCCGCCGCGACGCCCTGCCCGCGCCGGGCGGGATCACCGAACTGCTCGATCTGGTCGCCCGCCTGCACGCCGGGCTGCTCGACCGCGACCGCCCACTATGGGAAATGCACCTGATCGAGGGCCTCTCGGACGGCCGCCTCGCGGTATACATGAAGGTCCACCACGCCCTCGCCGACGGCGTAGCCGCGATGAAGCTGCTGCGCAGCACCCTGAGCGAGGACCCCGGGCGGCGGGGAATGCCCGCCCCATGGGAGCCGCCGATGCGCGAGCGGCGCCTTGCCGCGGCCGGCGACCCGGCCTCCGACCCGGCGCCCGGCGGACTGAACCCGCTCGACCTGCCCTCGGCGGCGCTCCGCGTCGCCCGCGGCGTCGTCGGCGAGGTCGTCGGTCTGGTGCCCGCCCTCGCCGGCACCGTCGACCGCGCCCTGCACCAACGTGGCGGAGCGCTCTCGCTCACCGCGCCCCAGTCCATGCTCAACGTGCCGATCGGTGGCGCGAGGCGGTTCGCGGCCCGGTCCTGGCCGATCGAGCGGCTGCGCCTGGTCGCCAAGCACGCCGACGCCACCGTCAACGATGTCGTCCTGACGATGTGCTCCGGCGCCCTGCGCGTCTACATGGCAGGCCTCGACGCGCTGCCGGAGAACCCGCTGGTCGCGATGGTGCCGGTCTCGCTGCGCGGCGAACAGGGCGAGAACCGGGCCGGCAACGCGATCGGGACGCTGATGTGCAACCTGGGCACCCACCTGGCCGATCCCGTCCGGCGGCTCGAAACGGTGCGCGCCTGCATGCGTGAGGGCAAGGACGCGATGCGCACCAGGAGCCGGGCACAGGTCCTGGCGATGAGCGCCCTCGGCGCCGCCCCGCTGGGGCTGGGCATGTTCGGGCTCGGCGGGCCGATCCGGCCGCCGAACGTGATGATCTCCAACGTGCCCGGCCCCGCGACGCCTCTGTACTGGAACGGCGCCCGCCTCAGCGCGCTCTATCCGCTGTCGATCCCCGTCGACGGGCAGGCCCTGAACATCACCTGCACCAGCACCGACGACGAGATCGCGTTCGGGCTGACCGGCTGCCGACGCAGCGTTCCCGACCTCGAGCCAATGCTCGGCCACCTCGACGACGCACTCGGCGCCCTCGAGCAGGCGGTCGGCCTCTAGGACAGGCCGACCGCTGGATTCCCCCAGCACATACGGCATGACCCCGGACCATCGGAAGGACAACGCATGCACGACCCCGATCGCAACACCCCTCCCGCGGCGGCTGCCCGGTTCCGGACGACGTCGGCGATCGCGCTCGGCTCCGGAGTGCCCGCCTCCGCGCCGGCCCTGATACTGACCGGATCGATCGCGCTGTGCGCGCTGATCGCGGTCCTCACCGTCGCCTGCGTGGGCCTCGCCGCCCTCATGATCTGACGAAAACGAAACCACCCAGACCACGACACAGGATTCACGACTCGACGAATAGGACGACCACGCATGCAGGCACCGACGACGGCGGCGACAGCCCGGCCCACCCCGCGGGGCGCGGCGATGAGCACCGAGGAGATCAAGGCCCACCTCGAGGCCATGTTCGCCCGCGACGAGACCGACGCGACCGACCGGAGGTCGGCATGAACTCCAACGTGGCACAACTGCTGCTCCTGCTGGCCGCCGGCATCGGCGGCACCTCCGCCCTGCAGGCAGCCCTACGGCGTCATTCCGGCGACCGCCGGTCGTTCCGCGTCGGGAGGCATCTGATGCGGCCAGACGGATAAGCCAGTGCGCCCACCGCCACGAATCCCGGTCCACGCACAGATCCCGCGCGTACCGTTGCCGTGGCAGGCGAAACCAGCAGGCCCAGGGGGAAAAGACGATGACGCGGATCACCCACATCCGGCGGACCGAGGCCACCGACGACGACGGACACATCACCATCCCCGCCCACGTCGACGGCCACCCCGGTTCACTCACCCTCACCGAACACGACGCCGTCGAACTCTTCCGTGCCCTCGCGGCCATCTACAACGGACACCAATCGCAGCATCCCGACCCTCGACAGCGAACGGAACGCCGCGGTCCCCACCGACCTTGGTCCACAGGTTGATCAATCGTCCCGGGCACGACCCCCAACCGCGCTGACGCCGCGACGGGCAGCCGCGGCAGACCCGCCGGCGGGGCCGCACCCGACCAACCTCGGAGGTGCGCCGCGTGCCGAATACCCCTCACCCAGCACGAGCCAGATCCGGGCGTCGACCACACCCCACCACCCAAGCACAGAACGCCGTGATCTGGCCCGACCCCAGTCCCCTGGACTCGTGGTGGGCCGCCATCGTCTTCCCAGGCCAACCGCCGGCCCCCGCGACGACGATCAGACCCTCGCCCCGACCTGCACCACAGCAACGGGCCCGCACCGGACAGCAGCTCCACCGCACCGGATAGCGGCCTCGACCACGGCGTTCCAGATCCCGGTCACGTTCCTCTCGGGTTGCGGGGTCGGGTCCGCAGTCCGTAGAAGCTAGTGATCGTCGAAGGCTGCGCGCACATGGACTTCTACGACATCCCGAAGTACGTCGAGCGGGACGTCGCGGAGGCCACACCGTTCGAGGAAACCTCACCGACGTCGACGGGCAGAGCCAGCCGCTCTCGCTTCCTGGTGTCGACACGCGAGGCTGAGAATGAACTGCCAGGCGACGGCACCGTTCTAGCCTGAAGACTCGGTCGGTACCCAAGCGAGAGGATGCCCATCATGGCACTGCCCACCTTGACCCCCGAACAGCGCGCCGCGGCCCTGGAGAAGGCGGCCGCGTCCCGAAAAGCCCGTTCGGAACTTCGCGAGGGTCTCAAGTCGGGGAAGCTCACCTTCACCGACATCCTGGACAGAGCAGAGTCCGACGAGCTCGTCGGTAAGACGAAGGTGCTCTACCTCCTCGAGTCGCTGCCGAACATCGGCAAGATCAAAGCTCGCGACATCACCGAGTCGGTCGGGATCGCGGAGACGCGGCGCGTATCCGGCCTCGGTGCGCGTCAGCGCGCTGACCTGCTCGCGAAACTAGGCTGACCGCAACACCACTCGCACCATGGGTGCGCACCGGCAAGCCTCATTGCCGGTGCGCACCAACAGCTCGCAATGCCCGGCGGTGCTCAGCAGCTCGTCGGCCAAACGGGACTGCCCCCGTTTTGGTTGACATCTGATCTGCGTTACTCAGGCCACTGAGCTGCTGGTCTGGGCGATGAGGTGTTCGACGAGCGTTATCAGTACGGACTTGCACGATTCGCGATCACGAGCGTCGCAAAGCACGACGGGGGTTTTGGTGTCGAGGTCGAGCGCCTCGCGAACCTCGTCGGTTGTGTAGGCCTGGGCGCTGTCAAAGCAGTTCACCGCGACCGTGAACGAGACACCGCGGCGTTCGAAGTAGTCGATGGCGGCGAACGAGTTCTCCAGCCGACGGGTGTCTGCGAGAACGACGGCGCCGAGGGCCCCGCGCACCAGTTCGTCCCAAAGGAACCAAAAACGGTCCTGCCCGGGCGTGCCGAACAGGTACAGAACCAAGCTTTCATCGAGGGTGATACGACCGAAGTCCAGGGCCACGGTGGTCGTGGTCTTACCCTCCACGCCCGACAAATCGTCGATGCCGGTGGACAACTCGGTGATCATTTCCTCGGTACGCAGTGGTGTGATCTCGCTGACGGAGGACACCATCGTGGTCTTACCGACTCCGAAGCCGCCGGCTACGAGGATCTTGACCGAGGCAGCCAGGTCGGCTGAGGACGCATTGTCATGCATAGTTGTCTACAGCTTTCGGATTCCATCGAGTACTGCTTGCAGAATGTTCACGTCGCCGATCCCGGCAATGTCGTTGTAGGAGTCGCTGGTGGCGGGAGCCCGGAAGTTCAGCATTCCTTCGGTGATCAGATCACCGACCAGGATCTTGGTCACCGCCAGAGGCAGTTTCAGGTGCGCCGAGACCTCGGCCACCGACTGCACGGTAGAGCACAACTGAACGATCTCCGCGTACTCCGTTTCGCTGTGCTGCTGCCGCGGAGTGGGGGACACGGTCACTACCAGCGTGAGCATGTCGAGATCGTGTCCCGCGCCCATCGTGCGGCCCCGAGTGACAGCGTAGGGGCGGACCAGAGGACCGGCCGCATCGTCGAACCACGGTTGGCCTATACGTGTCACGGCAACCTACGCTCCACGCTCGGCCACACCGTTACGAGGATGGGCGGACAGATAGGTACCGACACGCTGCACAGTCAGGTTCATTTCGTACGCGACCATACCCAGATTCGCGGTGTCGACGGCTTGCAATGCGATACACGCGTTGCTTCCGGCCGCCGTCACGAACAGCACCGCCTTCTCGAGTTCGATGACGGCCTGGCGAACGCTGCCGCCTTGAAAGCGCTGTCCCGCGCTGCGTGCCAGCCCGTACAGAGTGGCCGACATGGCGCCGAAGTGCTCGGCGTCCTCCCGGCTCATGGACGTGGATCGGCCCAGCAGCAGCCCATCGGTGGAAAGCACGACTGCGTAGCGAACCCCGGCAAGACGATTGACCAGATCGTCGAGAAGCCAGTTCAGATCACCTGAGTTAGAAGTCGTCACCGTCACCTTCCTTCACCTTCCATTTCGTCCCCGGTTGTGCTCCCGGGAGTGGGTTCCGAATGCCGAGCCTGCTGGGTACCGTACGCGATGGCGGACATCAGATCTCGCGCTTGCTCCGCCGTTCGTTGCGGCTGCTGCGGTTCCACCTCGAGTTGACGATCGTGCGCCAGCTCCGGCGCCAAGCTGGCCTGCCGACGACGGCGAGGCAGGCTTGGACGAGCGTCACCGCCGTTGTCGGGCAACGACTGTGGGGTGAGGGACTCCGATTCGACAGCGGGAGTCGGCAGCTCGTGCCACGGGGTTTCCACAGGAGGTTCCGTGTACTCGGTGTGTGGCGCGTCATCGATGTGCTCGAGGTGCGCCCACGCCCGCGGCGGGGCCACCGACTGCGCTGGCTGTTCGGTGGGCGGAACTGGAGTCGGGGGTGCCAGTGTCGCGACACCTACTGCAGCCGAACCTGATTCGGCGGAATCGAGGTCAGGCATCGCGCTGGCCATACGCCTCTCGGGCAGACGTCCGGCGAACCGATCTGGCAGATCGCCGGCCATAGGTGTCGCATCGGCGGCGACCACCGAGTTCGGCACCAGCACGATGGCGCGAATGCCGCCGTACTCGGATTCGGTTAGCTGCACACTGATTCCGTGCCGTGCACCCAGCTGTGAAACGATGAACAAGCCAAGGCGTGACGTCGCCGAGAGCGTATCGACTCCGAAATCCGGTGGATTGCGCAGCATCTCGTTGACGCGGTCAATTTCTTCGACGGACATTCCCATGCCCTGATCGGTGATCTCGATCGCGACCCCCTTGCCGACCACGTTGCCGCTCACTTCGACGCGCGACTGCGGCGGGGAGAACGCCGTCGCGTTGTCGACCAGTTCGGCGAGCAGGTGGATGAGGTCGGCGACCACGTTTCCGACGATGAACACCTGAGGCATGCGGCGGGTGTGCACCCGCGTGTAGTCGAGGCTCTCGCCGACCGCGCTGCGGGCCAGATCGACCAGTGGCACCGGACTCCGCCACTGGCGGCCTGGCTCGCCGCCACCGAGGATGATGAGATTCTCGGCGTTGCGGCGCTCGCGGGTCGCCAGGTGGTCGAGGCGGAAGAACGTCTCCAGCAGGGCGGGATCCTCTTGGCTTTGTTCGGCCTCGTCCAGGACCTCGAGTTGCCGGTGCACCACCATCTGGCTTCGGTGGGCGATGTTGAGGAACACCGCGCGCACGCCCTCGCGGGTGCGGGCCTCGGCGACCGCGGCGGAAACGGCCGCCGTGTGTGCGCGGTTGAAGGCCTTTGCGACCGAGCCGATTTCGTCGTCACCGAAGTCCAGATGCGCGGCTTTGGGATCGATTTTCTCGCCCGCGCCCAGCTTGCGCATGGTTTCGGGCAGTTCGACCTCTGCCAGGTCCAGTGTCTCCTTGCGTAGTCGCGTGAGCCGCCCGATCAGTCGGTTGGCCAGCCACAGCGACAGCAGGAACGCCAGGAGCGCAAGCGCGAGCACAGCGGCACCCGCCCACAGTGAGTTCGCCGCGGTGCGCTTGCCCTCGTCGGCAGCGATCTGGTTCGCATGGTCGTTCAGGCCTTTCCATGCGCCGATCACGTTTTCGGACAGCTGTTCCTGCGCGGTATGCCACTCGTCGAAGGTCATTGGCGGCGACGGGACGACACCACTTTTGTCCGGCTTCGGCGGATTGATGAGGTAGTCCTCCATCGCGGCCACCTGCTGCCAGCTGGGAGAGGTCAGTGCTGCCCGGATCTTCTCGGCTGCTGGATCGGCGCCCAGGTCGGCGGCGAGCTGCGGAAGTGCGCTCCGGTAGAACCCGACCAGATTTCGATAGTCGTTACGCAGTGGACTGCTGCTGAGCTTTCCCTGTAGTTCGGCAGCGGTGAGCGCGGCGGAACGTGACATTCCCTCCATCGCGTGCAGGATGCGCACGCCATTGATGAGTGCGACGCCGACCTGGGCGTTGGGCGCGTTGGAGGTGATGAGGTTGGTGCCGAGCGCAACTGCATCGAGAATGCTGTTGTAGAGGGCGTATGTGTCCTCGATCGGCATTCTTCCTGCATCGATCAGACCGCGAATCTGGGGCAGGCGAGTTCTCAAGGTACTGAATCCACCCGTGTCGGCACCGACGGTGCCCTCCGACACGCTCTGCAGCCTTGATTCGTAGGGAGCCAGTTCCGCGAACGCGGTGTCGAGCCTGTTCCGTGCTGCGCCGAGCGCGGCCGGATCGCTCTGTTCACCGGACAGATGCCACAGCGACAGCATCCGTTCCTGCTCTACCCCGGCAACCACGTCGCGAGCGTGGCTCACGGCCTCTCGGTTCACTGCCGCCCATTGTTCGGACTGTCGACCCTCACGTATCAGGTATCCCGCGGTGCCTACGCCGATTCCGAGCAACGCCAGGCTTGGAACCAATGCGATGGCCAGGATCCGGGCTCGGATCCCGAGGCGCACTTTCAACATCGGGGGAATATAGCTGGCCGAATATCCACCGCGTACTTCGGCCTCGCCACCCCGATCTTTCTTGATTCGGCCGGGCCGCTTGGTGTTTAACCCTATCCTCGGGCGGGCCGACGTGGATTGCAAGGCTAACGAATTTCTCCATTCGTAGTGCTTCTAGAGACACCTGGACGAGCGATCTATATGGTTTCCACGACGTCGCTCGGCGTCGAACAGCACTAGCGGAGAGGATCATCTTGAAGCGTTCAATCATCGTTGCGTTGGCCAGCGCAACCATCGCCCTCGGCACCGTGGCTTCGGCGTCGGCCGCGCCCGTCAACCTCGGAAACCCGGCCGATGTCGCCGATTCCGGCAGCAGCAATTTCTTCCACGCAGCCCCTGGCCAAAACTCCGGATCCACCGACCTCGCGAACGCTGTGGCCCTGGCTCCGTTCGAGGTGCTGTGCAGGCTGCTCACCGGCGAGCCGCTACTAGCCTGTATTCCAGACGATTTGTGACCCCATGGATGGGTTGTGAAGCCCATGCCATAGCGCGCATTCTCGCCGTGTCCGCACAGAACCGACTCCGCGCTGAGTCACCACAATGGTGTCGGTGAACACCCTCCGCCCCTGCCCCACCACCCTGGGGGCAGGGGCGTGACGAGATGCTCGAACCGGACCGGTTCAACGCACTCGCCATCGTTGGCCCTCGTCCCGCGAGTCAGACTGCCCGTCCGCCGACGGGATGGGACAGATCTCGGTCTCCCCTCCCGAATGCGTGATCGTCGGTCAGCCCTATCTGGAACTCTTCCAGATAGGGGTGATCGGGAGCCGTCAAGTGTCGCCCCTGGTGCCCAGCCCAGCCCTGCCGACAGCGATATCCTGGGAACACGCCATCGAGAGGCTGATCGTGCGGATTTCATCGAACGAGTCGCGAACCGGATGAATCGCCCTGGACAATGCCCGACACCGATCCGTTCGAGACCCAGCGCGATGTGACCCCATCCGTCACCTCGGAGCTGAGAGCTGACGGATTCGACAACGCCCGGGAGATCGGGCGTGGTGGTTTCGGTGTCGTGTATCAGTGCACGCAATCCTCGCTCGACCGGACCGTCGCCGTGAAGGTGCTCACCAACGCTCTCTCGAAGGAGAACCGGGAACGATTCATTCGCGAACAGCGCGCAATGGGCCGTCTCACCGGCCACCCGAACATCGTCAATGTCCTTCAGGTCGGGGTCACCGACAGCGGACAACCCTTCATCGTGATGCCGTACCACCCGCAGGGCTCCCTGGACACCCGGATCAGGCAGCACGGCCCGCTACCTGTGGAGGAAGTGCTGCGGCTCGGCGTGAAGCTGGCCGGCGCGTTGGAGGCCGCTCACGGTCAGGGCATCGTCCACCGCGACGTCAAGCCGGCGAACATTCTCCTCACCGATTACGGCGAGCCGGCGCTCACGGACTTCGGGATCGCGCATGTTTCCGGCGGGTTCGAGACCGCCGCTGGAATCGTCACCGGTTCTCCCGCGTTCACTGCGCCCGAGGTTCTCGGCGGCGCGGCCCCGAGTCCCGCCTCGGACATCTACGGACTCGGAGCCACCCTGTTCTGCGCAGTCACCGGCCACGCCGCGTTTGAACGCCGCAGCGGCGAACAGCTGATCGCCCAATTCATCCGTATCACAAAGGATTCCGCCCCGAATTTGCGTGATCACGGCCTCACAGATGATGTCGCCACCGTGATCGAGCAGGCAATGGCCGGCCGCCCCGAGGACCGGCACCCTTCTGCCGCCGCACTGGGCGAATGCCTACGTGAAATCCAACGCAGCCGCGGACGTCCTGCAGACGACATGGCTCTCCATGTGGGTGCCACGCCGGAACCAGAACCGATACCGAATGGCCAGTTTCCACCCACAACTTCTCATCATGAGCGGGGGAACCTCCCCCTGGAACTGTCCAGCTTCGTCGGTCGCAGGCGCGAAGTCACCCAAGCGAAGAATCTGCTGGCATCGTCACGCTTGCTGACATTGGTCGGGATCGGCGGAGTCGGGAAAACACGTCTCGCACTACGACTTGCAACCAGCGTCCACCGCGAGTTCACCGACGGAGCCTGGCTCGTCGAGCTCGACGAAGTTCGCACTCCCTCTCGTTTGATCGAAAAAATGGCCGCAACCCTCGGCTTGCGGGACCAATCCAACCGTCCGCTACGCGAAATTCTGCTCGACGTCCTGTCGTCGCGAGAACTGTTGCTGGTACTGGACAACTGCGAGCAAGTGGTCGACGCCGTCGCCGACCTCGCCGCAGAACTGCTGCAGCACAACCCGAATCTGCGCATCCTCGCCACAAGCCGTGAACCCCTTGCAATATCCGGGGAGGCAGTGCTGCGCGTTCCCCCACTCACCGTCCCCGACCCCGACCGCGAGCCGTCACTGCAGGGTCTGCCTCGTTACGACGCCGTGTCGCTATTCGCCGAACGCGCCACCACCGCGGTACCGACCTTCACGTTGACCGAGGCCAACAAATCCGCGGTGACTCGGATCTGTCACCGGCTGGACGGGTTGCCGCTGCCGATCGAATTGGCGGCAGCGCGGTTGCGCGCAATGTCGCCCGACCAGATCCTGCAGAAACTCGCCGACCGGTACGCGCTGTTGACCCGCGGGAGCCGAGGCGCCCCTTCGCGCCAGCAGACGCTCCGGTTGTGTGTCGACTGGAGCCACGACCTGTGCACCCCGCTCGAACAACTGACGTGGGCACGACTGTCGGTGTTCCCCGGCAGCTTCGATCTGGACGCCGCGGAACACGTGTGTGGGGACACTGTGCCGACCGAGGATCTGCTGGACACAGTGGAATCACTCGTCGACAAGTCGATCCTGGTTCGCGAAGAGCTCAACACGGCGGTCCGCTTCAGACTCCTCGAGACCCTACGCACCTACGGCCGGGAAAAGGCCCAGCAACAGGGCGACTACGAGGATCTGCGTCGTCGGCACCGAGATTGGTTTCGGCAGCTGGCCCGCCGGGCAGAGGACGAGTTCATAGGTCCCCGGCAGGTCGAGTGGATGACGCGGCTCAGCAGTGAGCAGCCGAATCTGCGGGACGCCATGGATTTTTGCCTCGACGCGAACGAGGCCGAAGCCGGTTTGCAGATCGCCATCCCCTTGGCGCAGATGTGGGGGTCACGCGGCCAGCTCACCGAGTCGAGGCGCTGGCTCGACCACATTCTTTCGAGCCAGGGGCATCGCCCCACCACCACCTACATCCGAGCGCTGTACGCCGACTGCCTGATGTCCGAACAGCAGGGCGACCATCAGAGGGGCGCTGCTCTGGTCGAGCAAGCACGCACCCTGGCCGACCAGATCACCGACCCGGTGGCGCACGCGATCGTCGACCACGCGGACGGTCTGGTCGGGATGTTCACCGGTGACCTCACCCGAGCTGCTTCGGGTCTGGGGCGAGCACAGTCATTGTTCCGAAAAACGCAGAACAACCTCGCGCTGCAGATCGAATCCCTGACCATGCTGGGATTGACGTATCAGCTGCTCGACACCGAACCCCACCGGGCGATCGAATGCTACGAGGAAGCTCTCGCGATCACGAAGGCCCACAACGAATCCGTCTATCGGTCCTACATCCTGTGGGCGATGGCTGTCGCGCAATGGCGACTGGGTGCACACGCTCGCGCCGTGGAATTGCTCGGTGATGGATTGCGGCTTTCCCGACTCGTCGACGACCCGGTCGGTTGCGCAAACGGCATCGAGGTATTCGCGTGGATCGCCGGTAGCGGTGACCCGGCCCGTGCCAGCACGCTGATGGGAGCCGCCGACGTGCTGGTTCGCGCCGCCGGGAGCCCTTCGGTGTTCGTTCCCGACCTGCTCGTCTATCACGAAGAGTGCGCGCGGGCCGCCCGTCGAACGCTCACCGAACGCGCCTTCGAGGAGGCCAGGCAGCGCGGCAGCGCCATGGATCTCGCTTCCGCTGTCTCCTATGCACTCGGCGAGAACCCCCCGGCACCGACATCCCCAGGTTCCGCCCGGCTGACGAGACGTGAGCAGCAAGTCGCAGAACTGATCGCCGAGGGCCTCACCAACAAGGACATTGCCGCCCGCCTCGTCATCGCGCAACGCACCGCTCAAGGACATGTCGAACACATACTCAGCAAACTCGGCTTCACCTCACGGGCACAGGTCGCGGCCTGGGTCGTCGACGAAGGACAACCGTCGTAGTCGCGTCGACCTAGGGGAGCAGCTGACTGCGGACCGCTCTGAGGCAGTAGGTCCGCAAGCGGCGGTGGACTTCAGGAGACAGATGGAGTTGATCGCTGCTGTAGAGGTCGAGAACATACCCGAGCCGGGCGTGAAAGCGCGCCGGCGTCAATCCGAAGGTCGGCATCACGTCCTCGACGTCGATTCTCCCGAACGGGTGCCATTTCTCAGCGAAGGCCGTGAGCTCTCGTGCTTCGCGCAGTCGTTGATCACAGCGGCGGTCGGACCACGAGTTCCGCATCTTCTTCCTCTCGTCAGTGCAGCGGCCGTCAGGGAGTCGTTGCTCGTAGGTCCTTGCGGAGGATCTTGCCCGCCGCAGACTTGGGCACGAGATCGATGAACTCGACCCTGCGGACCTTCTTGTGCGGGGACACCCGCTCGGCGACGAACGCGATGACCGCGTCCTCGTCGAGGTCGTCGGCGCCCTGCTGCCGGACGACGAACGCCTTCGGCACCTCCTCACCCTCGTCGTCGAGGACCCCGATGACCGCGGCGTCGGCGATCTGCGGATGCGTCAGCAGCAGCGCCTCCAGCTCGGCCGGCGGCACCTGATAGCCCTTGTACTTGATCAGCTCCTTCAACCGGTCCACGATCGTGACCACGCCCTCGGCGTCGACGGTCGCGATGTCACCGGTGTGCAGGTACCCGTCTGCGTCGAGGGTCTCCGCGGTCGCCTCGTCGTTGCCGAGGTACCCGACCATGATGTTCGGTCCCGTGCACCACAACTCCCCCGGTTCGCTGACCCCCGCGGTCGGGTAGGCGATCTCGTCACCGGTGCCGGGCTGGACGAGCTTGCAT
>NZ_JBHTCS010000002.1:0-480378 GCF_042665615.1 Rhodococcus daqingensis
ACGCGACGATGTACAGGATGGAGACGAGGTAGCCCATCAGGCGTCAGCCCCCTTCTTCTCGGCCGACGCATTCGCTGCGGCGTCTTTCGGTGACACAGCCTTCTTGGGCTTGAACATCGCGAGCATGCGGTCGGTGACGACGAAGCCACCGACGACGTTCAGGGTGCCGAACACCAGCGCGACGAACAGGATGATCTTGATGCTCCACGGCGCATCGCCCGGCAGGTGACCGAGCACGACCAGTGCGCCGAGCACGACGATGCCGTGGATGGCGTTGGTGCCCGACATCAGCGGCGTGTGCAGGGTGTTGGGCACCTTGGAGATGACGGCGAAGCCCACGAACCCGGCCAGGACCAGGATCGCGATGTTCGCGAGAAGTTCGTTGTACATCAGACAACCTCGGCAATAGTTAGATCGGATGCGTTGAGCTCCAACAACTCCGGAATCTCGGTTCCGAGAAACCTGTCGACGAGCAGCATTGCGAAGGTCAGCGCGTACGCGATGGGCGCGAGAACGAGACGCGACGTCACACCACCACCGCCTGCCGGGTGACGCAGGCCGCGGAGAGAATCTCATCGTCGAAATCCGGTGCGAGCACGCCGTTCTCGTCGAACATCAACTCGATCAGGGCCCCCACGTTCTTCGAGTACAGCTCCGATGCGTGCTCGGGCATCGTCGCCGGCAGATTGAGCGGCGAGCAGATCGTCACCCCGTGCCTGACCACGGTCCGGCCGGGTTCGGTCAGCTCACAGTTGCCGCCGGTCTCGCCGGCCAGGTCCACGATCACCGAGCCGGGCTTCATGCCCTCGACCGCGGCGGCGGTGACCAGACGCGGGGCCGGGCGACCCGGGACGAGTGCGGTCGTGATGACCACGTCGAAGCCCTTGATCGCGTCCTCGAGCGCCTGCTGCTGCTGGGCGCGCTCGTCCTCGGTCAGCTGACGGGCGTAGCCGCCCTCACCGGCGGCGTCGATACCCAGGTCCAGCCACTGCGCGCCGACCGACCGGACCTGGTCGGCGACCTCCGGCCGCACGTCGTAGCCGGTGACACGGCCGCCCAGACGCTTCGCCGTGGCCAAGGCCTGCAGGCCGGCGACACCGACACCGAGTACCAGCACGGTGGCCGGCTTGACGGTGCCCGCCGCGGTGGTGAGCATCGGGAAGTACCGGGTGGACTCCGACGCCGCCACGATGACGGCCTTATAGCCGGCGACGTTGGCCTGCGACGACAACGCGTCCATCACCTGCGCGCGGGAGATCCGCGGGATCGCCTCGACGGCGTACGCCTCCACTCCGGCGGCGGCGAGGGCGGCGATGCCGGTCTCGTTGGTGCGCGGGGCGAGGAACCCGATCAGCTTCTGCCCGGACCGCAACCGCGCGGTCTCCTCCGGGCTGGGGGCCGCGACTTTGAGGACCACGTCGGCGGACCACGCGTCACCGATCGCCGCGCCGGCCTCCTTGTACAGCTCGTCCGAGATCAGCGCGCCTTGACCGGCTCCGGGTTCGACGATCACGTCGAGACGCTTCCCGATCAGGGTCGTCACGACCTTCGGAACCAGCGCCACCCGCCGTTCGCCGTCGTTCGTCTCTCGAACGATGCCGACCGACGGATGTCTACTCACTGTCGGTGATCGCTCTTCTTCTATCGACTCTTTCAGTTCGCCAGTAGTCATCCAAGGTTCGCTTCTCGTCGGAATGATTCAGTCAGCAGGGGCAAGAGTTCGCTGTTCATTGTCAGTTTGAATCCATGTGGCAAGGGCCCGCGGTCCAGCCGCCGTCGACCGCGAGTTCCGCGCCGGTGATGTACGAGGCGGCATCGGAGAGCAAAAATACGACTGCGGTGGCTATCTCGTCGGGTTCGCCGACTCTTCCCATCGGTGCGGCGGGGAACTTGCCTTCGCCCAATTCCACTCCGCCGGATGCGGTCATTGCGGTGTAAGTCATCCCGGGATGAACCGAGTTGACTCGGATTCCCGAAGTACCTTCCTCGATTGCTGCGATCTTCGCCATCCCTCGAACACCCCACTTGGCGGCACCGTAGGCGGAGGTCAGGGACAGCCCCATCAGACCGCCGGCAGAGGAAATGTTCACGATGGATCCCTTACCGCCGGCTTTCATCTCGGCGATTGCGGCTTTCATGCCGAGGAATGTACCCACCAGGTTCACCTCGACGACGAGCCGGAAATGCTCGGCGGTTTCTTGTACAAGCGGCACCGGATTGGGAGGGATTCCTGCGTTGTTCACCAGTCCGTCAAGCCCACCGAACTCACCCTTGGTGAAGGCGATCGCCGCGTTCCATGACTCTTCCGACGTGACGTCCAGCGGGAAGAAGCGACACGTGGCGCCAAGTTCGGCTGCGGTGTCCGTGCCCTCATCGACGAGGACGTCAGTCACGACGACGTTGGCGCCGAGCTCCACGGCGCGGCGAGCGACCGCTGCTCCCAGACCCCGTGCGGCGCCGGTGATCAACACGGTCTTGTCTTGCAGGTCTGCATTTCTCATGATTCGTACCTTCGTAAACCTAGTTCTGGAGTGGAGTCGGCGCTTCTGGACGAAGCCCTCGTGTTCGAGAGGTTCCCAGGCCTATTCGACAGCCTTGTCGACTTCGATCAACCGGACGAACCGTACGCACGACTCGATGGAAACGATGGAGACGCTGTGATCGGGGTAGATCAGCGGCCACGTATGCCCTTGATCTGCAATCACTTCCAGCGCGCAGGTGACGTTCGCGGTCGCGAGTGCCCGAGTCAGGCCGAGAGCGTCGCCGACCAATGCCTCGTTGCCGCCGACCTGGATCAAGGTGGGCGGGAAGCCGGTGTGGTCGGCCAGCAACGGTGAGACCAACGGGTCGCCCGCGGGAGCGCCCTGCAGATAGTCGTCCCGTGCCGACTCCGCGTTCGCCAGCGGGAAGAAGGCGTCGGTCGCAGTCTCGTAGAACGGCGACGAGCAGTGCAGGTCGAGCCACGGCGACAGCAGCATCAGCCCGTCGGGAGTGCGAACGTCGCTGGTGTCCACGGCGACGACAACCGCGGCGGCGAGACCGGCGCCCGCCGAATCGCCGGCGACGACGATCGGCCCGTCCGTCGTGGACGCGAGTTCCTCGTAGACCGCTAGGGCATCGCGCAGTCCGGCCGGGAACGGGTTCTCCGGCGCCAGGCGATACCGCGGTACGACGATCGTCGCTTCGGTGCCCGCCGCCAGCGCCGCGGCGTAGGCGTGGTACGCCTCCGGGCTGCCCATCCGGTATCCGCCGCCGTGCAGGTAGAGCACGGTGGCCTGGTCTCCGCCGCGGATGGTCCGGCACGCAACGCCCCCGAAGTCCGAATCGCCCGCCGTTACCCCCAGCGCGGGGTCGATCTCCGTCGCGGCGAACATCGCCCGGCGTTCCAGCAGCTCCGGGCTCGCCGGTGCACCGGCCCGCTCGGCGGGCAGCGACGCGTGCAGTGTCGTCGGCATGTCGTCTCCCAACAATGGTGTTCTACGAGAGGTGTTCTACGAGAATGTGTTCTGCGACGTGAGGCTCAGGAGGGTGCGACCTCGACGAGCTTGTCCGGGTGGCGGAGTGCGACCGTCCGGCGGATGCCTTCGCGCCAGTCCACCGCGCACGGCCCGGTGATGGATGCGCGCCGACTCGTGTCCGCGATCGATCCGCGCAGCGTCCCCTCGATCGGGACCACGTCGACGGCCGCGTCGACACCCATCAGCTCGCCTGCGTATGCCACCCACTCCTGGACGCTGACCGCTTCGTCGCCGCCCCAGTTGACGATGGTCGCCGGCGTGGATGCTGCGTCGAGCAACGCGCCGACCTGCACGTTGATGTCGTCTTCATAGATCGGGCTGTACATACACGGGTCCCAGCGGGTGGTGACCGACCGACCTTCGGCGAGGGCGTCGATGTGCATGGCGGGCAGCCCGCCGCCCGGCCCGTACGAGGCGTTCATCCGCGCGATCGTGACCGGGACGCCGAAGGCGCGCGCGGCGAGCCGTGCGGTGGCCTCCTGGCTGATCTTCGACATCGAGTAGGTCGGTGTGTGGGTGCTGTTGCACTCCCCGAGCGGCGATTCCTCGGTGAACACGTACATCGGATCGTCCTGCGGCCGATAGACCGAATGGGTCGACATCACGAGGGCGCCCTTGGCCGACCGGCAGTGCTGGAGGAGCAGTCCGGTGCCCTCCGCGTTGGCGCGGATCGCAGCGTCGTAGTCCCATCCCGGCGCCAGACTCGCCGCCAGATGCACGACGTACGTGAAGTCGCTCGGGACACCGGCGAAGTCGCCGTCGCCGAGGTCGCATGCGACCGGGGTGATCCCCGCTTCGCCCACCCGCTGCCGGTCGTCGGGTCGGCTGAACCGCGCCAGCCCCCACACTTCGTTGTCGGCCGCGAGCATGCTCGCGATCGGGAAGGCGATCTGACCGGTGACCCCGGTCACCAGGATCTTCTCACCGTTCAGCATCGCGCGGTCACCACAACTCGTCGGTGTACTTGTCAGTTCCGACCACGGTCGGGATGAACGGCGACGCGAACGTCACGGTGCCCGCGCCCGACGCCGCGATGTCGGCCGCGTAGTCGATGATCTGCTGCCAGCTGTCGACCGGGCTCTCCTCGAGGAACAGCATCTGCAGGATGCGGTCCGCGGTTCCGCCGTCGTTGCCCATCTTCATCGGGACTTTGTGGTCGGAGGGCCAGGGCTTCATCCGCCAGCTGCTGATCAGGTCGACGGCGCCATTGCCGACCAGCTTCTTGGCCGGGCCATTGTCAATGGTCTCGAGGGCGGCTGCGCGATCGACGCCCTCGGCGGGCTCGATCATCACGGTGACCAGGCCGCCGTAGTGATGGTCGTGTGCCAGCTCCAGCGGCACGCCGTCCTCTTGGGCAGAGACCGTCGAGTCGGGCAGGTACTGCGCCGTGTGCACGTGCTCCCGCTCGGCGAAGCCGCGGCCGGCCGCGTACAGCTCGCCGACCTGCTTCTGGGCCCACGCGTCGGCGATCTCCGCGTCGGGCTCGTGCACCCAGTAAGTCGCCAGATACGAGCCGTCCTCGGTCTTGGTCGCGACCGGCCCGATCTCCGGGAAGCGCAGGTCCTTGAGCGCCTTCGTGGCGACCCAGCGACTACCGGTGAACCAGCCAGGGCCGACCATGCAGCCGGAGTACCGGTGGTCGCGCTCGTACCAGCGGTTGTAGTCCACCTCGTGACCGCGCGTCGGATCCACGAGGGTGAACAGCGAATACCCGAGCTTGACGGGAGTCAATGCCATCTCTATCTCCTTAGTCAATCTGTGCAGGGCCGGCGGACCACCACGAATGAGGCCGTCCGCCGGTCCATTGAAATCTTCTCGACCACTCAGTGAGTGACCGCGATGCCGTGGAACTGGTCGTCCTCACGCCACTTGCGGAGCAGATCGAAGTACTCGTACCCGGGTCCGTACAGCCCGCCGACCAGCGTGCTGCGCTTGTCGTCGATGCGGCCCTCGTTGTTGTACTGGCCCGGGGTGCAAGACGTGTTCCAGTCCCGGCGCATCTCCGCGTGCTCGAGAATGGTCTGGTTCCATCCGGCTTCGGCCTCGGGGGTCGGTTCGATGGTCCGGATGCCCTCGGCGATGCACTTGGCGACCATGTAGACCATGTGCCTGGCCTGGTGGTCGATGAGGTTCGCAATGTTCGAGACCTGCGTCGACTGGGTGAAGCCCAGGAAGAACAGATTCGGGAAGTTCTCGCTGAGGAAGCCGTGGTAGGTGCTGACGCCATCGGCGAACTTCTTCGACAGTCGGTTGCCGCTCCGACCGGCCACGTCGTAGCCCGCCTTGTCGGTCCAGGTTCGTCCCATCTGGAAGCCTGTCGCGTAGACGATGAGATCGACCTCGTACTCGCGGTCCCCGACGACGACGCCATTCTCGGTGATCCGCTCGATCGGCGTGGTCGCGGTGTCGACGATGTCGACGGACTCCTTGTTGAAGGCAGGTAGGAAGTCGTCGCTGAAGCCCGGGCGCTTGCACATGGTGCGGTAGTAGGTCTTCAACTTCTCGGCCTTGGCCGGGTCGGTCACGATGGAATCGACGCGGTCGCGCAGCATCTCGTTCCACTCGTAGTCCGAACGCTCCATCGCGTCCATGAACTGCTCGACGGTCGGCTCCACACCGCCGGCCTCGTAGATGGCACCGAGTTGGTACTTGGCGAACTTGATCCAACCGTCGTCGACGTCGCAGTCGGCGGTGGCACGGTCCATCGCACACTTGTCGAAGGACGCGCGGCGCACACCATGCCACCCTTCGGGGAGGGACGTGAACCACTCGATGTCGGTCGGTGCGTTCTCACGAGGCGCGATCTGAGTGGGCGTGCGCTGGAAGACGACCACCGATTTCGCGAACTCGGCCAGTTGCGGAATGGCCTGCACGCCCGTGGCGCCGGTTCCGATGACGGCCACACGCTTGTCGTGCAGCTTGTCCAGATTCCCGGCGCTGTCACCGCCGGTGTACTCGTAATCCCAGCGGCTCGTGTGGAAGCTGTGGCCGGTGAACTTCTCTACCCCGGGAAGGCCGGGCAGCTGGGGGCGGCTGAACTGGCCGCTCTGCGTCGAGACGAATCGTGCGCGGAACACGTCGCCGCCGTCGGTGCGAACCGTCCACCGCGCGGTGTCCTCGTCCCACTCCATGTCGGTGACCCGTGTCTGGAACAGGGCATGGTCGTACAGGCCGAACTGCTCACCGAGGGACTGGCAGTACGCGAAGATCTCGCTGCCGCGCGTGTACCGCTCCGTCGGTACGTAGCCGGTCTCCTCCAGAAACGGCAGGTAGACGTACGACTCGACGTCACAACGCACGCCCGGGTACCGGTTCCAGTACCAGGTGCCACCGAAATCGGCGGCGACGTCCAGGATCTTGAAGTCGGTGACACCGGCCTTCTTCAGCTCGACGCCCACGCTGATGCCCATGAACCCGGCACCGATGACGAGCATGTCGAGATCGGCGGTCATCGGCGGTGCGGTGCGCGGACCGGTCGCATGCGGATCGGCGTCGAATGATGCGAACTTGCCTTCGAAATCGATCGCCTGGAAGGTGTCGGCACCGGTGTTCGGCAGACGCTTGTCGCGCTCGGCCGCATACTTCTCCCGGAACCACTCGAGGTCTTCCACCTTGCGCTGCGGCACCCAAAGGTGCGGATCGCGTGCAGTCTTTTCTGGGGCGGTCATCTCTGTCCTTTGCTTGGTGCTGAGTCAGCACGGGCATTCCGGCTGCGGAGCGGAATCCGTTGCCGTGACGCGTTCAACGTTTGTCGAGTGGCGGCCTGAATCCGACCGCGGTAGGAGTCGGGCCCGATCACCACGGGGTGCCGGCGGGGATGTGCATGAGCTCGACGCGGTTGCCGTCGGGGTCTGCCACGAACACGAACTGCGGGGCGGTCGGGTCGTGCGCGCCCGCGCGGGTGTCCGGCACCAGCACTCCGCCGAACTCGCACAGCGCATTTGCCGCACCGTCGATGTCCTCGGCGAAGAACGACAGGTGAGTCATTCCCAGATGGTTGCGCCGGGTGGGCGGGGTGCCGATCACGCCGGGCTGCCGGTAGCTGAGCAGTTCGATGCGCAGACCGTCCTTCTCGAGGAAGGTCGAGGTGAGGCTGCACGGTGCATCGACCTCGGGGATCTGCTCGTCGAGGTCGTACTCCATGATCGTGACGAAACCCAGTCCGTCGCAATAGAAGCGAAGGCTCTTCGCGAGATCGGACACGCACAGTCCGACGTGGGAGGTGCGGTACGTGTGCGCGGTAGCCTCGGTGTTCTCGGTCATCGGGGAGTCCTTGTCGTGGAAGAGTGGGTGCGGTCAGCCGATGGCGACGGGAGTGACCGGGCTCGCTGTGGCGCCGGTGATCTTCAGTGCACCGATGGTCAGCAGGAACTCGTAGCACCTGTCGGCCGCCAGCTCTGCGAGGTTGACGTTCTCGAGCAGGTAGATGCCGTTCTCGACGAGCAGGACGATGTGTCCGCCGAGGTACACGTTCTGGTCGAACGGGATCGATTCGACGGCGGTGTTGTCCGAGCCGACCAGCGCGACGTCCTTCTCAGCGAGGAAGGTGGCCGCTTCGAGGCCGATGCCCGGCTGCGGCATCATCTCGCCCTGGTTGGCCAGGTAGTCCTCGAGCCATCCTGTGCGGATGAGCACCAGATCGCCCGTGCGCAGTTCGATGCCCTGGTCGTCCAGCGCCTTCTGCAGATCGGCCGCGGTGACGACGTAGCCCGGCTCCAGCTGGTCGACACCCTTCGACGCGGCGACGTCGATGAGGACGCCCCGGCCGACGACGCCGCCGACCTTGTCGATGCTGCACTTGGCCGCGCCCGAGTAGGGCGTGACCTCGTCGGCCGGGTACCCGTTGTAGATCTTGTTGTCGGAGTACACGTGGCACAGTGCGTCCATGTGCGTCGAGGTGTGCGACGGCATGATGAGCTGGTCCTCGTTGGCGCCGACGCCGGGAGCGCCGCCGTTGGCGCGGGCCATCGCCTCGTCCTCGTGATTGATCATCGTCAGCCGCTGCGGAGTACCGCGGTAGTCGAGGTTCGGCACGCCCGACCGCTGGATCGGGATGCCGAGGCTGTAGGTCTTTCCGGTCTTCGGCAGGCGCAGCGCGTCGAGCACCCGTTCCGGTGTGAGGTGATTGAGCGCGCCCAATTCATCCGACTCGCCCCAACGACCCCAGTTCGACTTACGCGTGCTCAACATTGACTCCTGAAAGTGATGTCCTCGGTAGCGAGGGTGGCTGCCAGTCGGCCCTGAAAGTGTCGGGTCACGGGTGCTCACGAACACTTCGTAAGCGATGACATAACCCATTCGCTGTGTGACTGGACTCACTGTAGCCACCGGCTACCGAAGCGTCAACACGCAATTTTCGGTTCGACGAGACCATCCGAGGAATGCCCTCGTTACCTGCACCGAGTGTCAGCGAAGTGGGCTGTCGGCGCGGGTGGCCCGACTCGGGCGCCACCCACGGGAGGTCCCGCGCTCGTCACGGGCCTGCAACCGTCACGGGCCTGCAACGAGGATGACCGCGGTAAGACCGGTGACGGTGACCGCCAGACCGAGCACGAGCAGGAAGGGGTGCGCCACGCGACCTGCGTCGAAGTGCTCACTCATGCGCTCGTGCGTGCGGCGTGCCGTCACCACCACCGCGGCTGCCGTCGCGATCGGCCAGACCCCCAGAACCGCGACCGCGGTCGACGCCCCGGGGACGTACCGCAGGCACAGGAAGGTCACTGCAGCCAGACTCGTCCGCATCGCGACCTCCACCCCCATCCAGCGGACGAATGCGAACACCACCAGCACCGCCGCACCGACGAGCAGTACGACGACGAGGATGATGTGGAGCGCGGCCCCAACCACGTTCGTCCCGAACGCCTCGAGTCCGACAGCGCCGCGATGAGTCCCAGACCGGTTCGCACCCACGCGAGGTAGGTCCGCTCGTTCGCGAGCGTGAACCTGGGGTCCGGATCGTCCCCGTCTCGAAATGCCTTCAGCCGCCACCCATGTCGTGGACATGGGAAGCCGGTGGCGCTGTGGTCGGATGTGCGAAGCGGGGCTCGAGGAACGGCACCGGCTGTCCGTGCAGGGCCGCGAAGATCGGCTCGACGTCCTCGCGGGTCGGGGCGTCGAGGTCAGGTCGCATCAGGGTGTACAACGCGTCGTTGTGCACCATGGGAATCGAGACATTGCCCGGTACAACAGCATTGACGGTGATGCCGGCGCCGGCGAGTCAAGCGCGGCGCTGTACGCGGCCAGGCCGGGCGGAAGGTCACCGGGGCCGGAGTTGGAGGTCGAAAAGTGCCATCAGTTGGGGTGGGATCGATGTGACCCCACCCCAACAGGGTCGCTCCGCAGAATCAGCCGAGCAGCTTGCCCTTGAGTGCGTGGATGGTCTCCGCGTTCAACCCGAGTCCTACGGCGATGTACTGCTCGACAGACCCATATGTGGCCTGAATCTGGTCCAATCCGGCCTGGAGGTAGTCTGCTTCCACCCCTAGTAGTGGATCGAACAGTTGTGCAACCTGTTCTCCCTGAGTGGCAACGATGTAGGCGCGATTCTTGGCCGCCCACTCCGTGTTGTACTCGTTGGTGAGCAGATAGTCGTTCATGATCGTCGCGTCGTCGACGCCGGCAATGCTCTGCAGAAGCATCGATGTCCAGCCCGTACGATCCTTCCCGGCAGTGCAGTGGAAGAGTTGGCTGCCATCCGCGGCTGCCAAATCGGTGAGCAGTGTCGTGAAGGCAGCTCTGTCGGACTCTCCGGTGACGAACGAACGGTTCATCTCTCGCATCAAGTTCCGGGCGTCCTCGGGCGACTTTATCTTCTCGACAAGCTCGTTGACATTGCCCGCGGCCATCGGGACCCGAACGTACGCGGTACCTGCCGGCAGCCTGTCCGGCTTGTCGTGGACCTCCTCGTCGGTGCGAAGGTCATACACCACGGAAATACTCAGGCCCTGCATAACATTCAGATCGTCGTCGTCGGGAACGATCGCATTGGCCCGGTAGAAGATGCCCTTGTTCAGGTGTGCACCCCCGGCGCCGACATAGCCGTCCCCGGTCCCGGCGACATCCCGGAAATTCGGCACACTCGACAGGCGCGGAGCATCCGCAGTCCGGTTGCCGAGGCTGCCGAAACCGCCGAAGCCACCGAGTGATCCAGCACCGAAGAGCGAGGCGAGATCGGCCGAGACGACGGGCTGTGAGTGTGCGGTCCCGGCAGCGCCGAGACTTGCTGCGACAAGACTTCCCGCCATCACAGAACCTATGAGAGCGCGGCGAATTCGCGTCATGGTTTGATCCTTCCGGTTTGTTGAAGAGCTCAGGCAGTGGCTTTGGCTGCGGCTCCAGAAACGGAACCGGCTTTCGAACTCGTGAAAGACATTGATGCCGTCCTCATCGAGTTCGACGTGGACGTAGGTGATCTCGCCGGTGAGTGCGACCGAGCCGTCCGGATGCCTAGGCGTGAGCGGCGACCACAGTCCCATCGTCCGCGACGGTAGGCGCGGACGGAACCTGCAGCTGCTCGATCTTGCGGGGAATCATCAGCGCGACGAGTGCGCCCAGGACCGCGGCAGCTGCAGCGATCATAAAGGCGACCTGGAAACCCTGGTCGGTGTAGAAGACCGCGCCCTGCGTCATCTCCGGCGGGATCGGTGCGATGTACGAGTTGTTCATCACGGTGAACGCGATGACCGGCAGCGCGGCCGGGAACACGCTCTGGAAGGCACCGACGATGCTGGCGGTGGATGCCTGCAGCTGCGGCGGGACCGCCTCGATCAGCAGGTTGGGGATCGCCGCGTAGCCCATGCCCGCGCCGAGGCCGACCAGGCCGGCGGTTACGATCAGCGTGATCTTGGAGTCGTGCGAGTAGGCGGTCACGGCGCAGCCGATGGCGGCGGAGATGGCTCCGATCGCCAGCAGCGGACGCGGCCGGATATTGCGCCCGACGAGCGTGCCGACGATCAGGCCGCCGACCACGGTCATGGCACCGAACGGAGCCTGAAAGATCGCGAATCCCTTTGCATCGACACCGAATCCGTAGCCGAGACCCATGATCGCCGGCGTCATGGCCAGCATCGGCAGCAGCATGGTGAACAGGGCGCTGACGCCGTACATGAAGCCGGCCGCGGTGGCGGTGAAGGCAACGGAGCGGCGACGCAGCACCTTCAGGTCGATCAGCGGCTCCTTGACGGTGCCTGCGGTGACCAGCCAGGCCACGACCAGCGCGGCACCACCCAGCAGGTAGGTCAGGATCGAGCCCGACTTCCATCCCCAGGTCGGACCGAAGCTGATGCCGACCAGGATGCCGGCGATGCCGGAGCCCAGCAGGACCGCGCCGAGGATGTCCAGGCGCGAACGCAGCCGGACCTTGGACTCGTCGGTGGTGAACAGGATCATCACGCCCATGGCGACCAGGCCTACGACGGAGAACCAGAAGATGCTGCGGAAGCCGTGGTTGTCGATCAGCCAGCCGGTGATGAACGGCGCGGGGATCGCGATCAGGCCCATGCCGCTGGTCGCGATGCTCACCGCGATTGCGACCGTCTTCGCCGGGAACACGTCACGGATGAGTGAGTAGCTCAGGAACAGGCAGGGGATGAGCAGACCGGTCAGGCAGCGGCCGACGATCAGCACCGCGTAGCTCGGGGCCACCGCGGAGATGAACGACCCCAGTGCGGCGACCGCGACGCACGCCAGCAGCAACTTGCGCTTGCCGTACATGTCGGCGAGCTTGCCGATCAGCGGCGCGGCCATCGCACCGACGAGCAGGAACGACGTCAGCAGCCAGGCGCCCTGCGTGGTCTGGAAATGTCCGGCGATCGACGGCATCGCCATCGTGATCATCCAGTAGCTGATTGAAAGCAGCTCGAGCAGTAGCACGATTGACGCCAGAGAGAGGATCAGGCGAGGTGTCCACCGCTGCTGCTCGGTGGTGTCCTGACCCACAGAGTCGGCCGAAATGCCGACCTGCGCGGGAGCGGCCATGTTGAGGTCCCTTCGGAAACCCGACGAACGGGTGTGATGGTTGGCGGTATGTCACGAAACGCATCGTGTAACCGCCATCACAGTGCGTGGCGCGTGTGTTGCACAACGCACGCTTCCGATGAGCGGACTTTCGTGCCGAATTCCTGCAGTCAAGCACCCGCGAAAGGCGTTCAGCCCCAAGAGGATATGACCGGGACACGGCGGAGATGAGCCGTAGACTTCAGTGCCGCGGCTCGGGTTCGGTCCGGTGACGCGGCATTTCACCGGTTATGCCCGGGTGCGGGTCAGTCTGTGGCGGTGACGAGTTCGCAATCTCGATGAGGTGGCTGCCGAGCTCCGGACGGACGTCGACCCCGGGTTCTACGCGATGATCGATGGCCGGATCGGCGAGGCAAGCGGGGCCGGGCTGCTGGAGTGCTGCGGACGAACCCGGTGACCAAGCGCAGCGGTTCACGAGGTGAAGACGATTGTGGGAGCGGCGAAGTCGACGATCGTCAAGGCGCACCCGTCGCCGGCGGGTGGACACGCTCGGTGCCCTGGCGGCACGGGTCGCGGAGTTCCGCCGGCGACGGTGGCACATCCGCGGACACTGGTCATCGTTGGTTTCCGATTGCGTCAGATCGTCCTGATGACAGTCGGTGGACGATTTCCCGGCGGCCGGAGACCCGTCGTCCACAGGGGACGCATTTCCAGCGCGCCAGTGGAATTGAACGGTATCGAGGTTGACCGGCTCTTCTGACCTGATGGGCCAGGCTCAGCCAAGCCGGAAGGGCCGGTCGACCCCGATGTCCTACGAGGCGGTGGCCGCGAAAAGGCCGAGGCCGATGACTGCACCGACTCCGCCGAGGAGCCCTGCGCCGATGCCTGCCAGGTTGGCAACGGTACCAAGGGTGGCCATGTCAGCTTCGGAAGATCCCATTATGCGCGCTCCTTCATTCGGGGGTTGTGATGCACCTCGTGGTGCGCCTTCATGGTGGCATCAATTGCGTTGCAGCACAAGCTATTTCGTCGAGATCTCGTTGGGGGACTGCACTATTGGAGATTGTCGAATCCGACGGATCGAGAATGACAGTGTTCGTGCTGCGGACCACCGTCCTCGTCAGCGCACCCAACATTTCCGGTGATCGGACTAGTCCAAGGTCAGCGGGGAGTCGTGCCACAGGGGGTTGCCCGTCACGCCCGCCGCGCAGGTTGACGTGCGTTCGGCCTCCTGGTCACCTGTGGCGAACTGAGGTACTGCGCGATCGCGGAGGCCGCCATCAGGACGGGCGCGGCATGCAGCTGGTCGAATCGCACCCGGTCCGCCGGCCCACTCACAGACAAGCCCACATCGACGCCACTGAGTGCCCCGACGTGTACACCGATCCAGCGGAACCCGGTCACGCAGCTCGCGAAGGCCACTTCCGACTCGGGTCCTCCGCGGTGATCGGCGCCGCCCGCGACGGCCGACCGTTGAGCGGCAGCAAGCAGGACCTTTCCGATCGCGGACGACTGTGCCGGTACCCGTGCTCCCACCCAGGGCGGGAAGTCCGGCGACCCGACCTTCTCGAGGTAGCGGACCTCGTTGCCCTCGAGCGCGCCGAGGTGCACGACGCACCCGGTGACGCGATGCAGTTCGCGCAGCAGGGGTGCCACCACCAGTTCAAACTTGTTGCGGTACAGGGCGAGCGCCCCAAACTCGGCGAGGGTTACACCCAGCTCGTACTCGGTGCCCCGGCGCAGGAGCCAGCCGATCCGAACCAGATGATCGAGCATGCGAAGCGTGCTCGTGCGCGGGATGCCCGTTCCACGGGAGACGTCGGTCAGGGTCAACCGTGGGCTGTCACGAAAGAGATCCATCACGAGGGAGACACGGTCGAGAGTCGACGGGGGAGCGGCACCGTGCGAGCTCTGGCTGGGTGACACGAAGTGGTGTGGACTGATCATGGTGTTCCATTCGTGCGATGCGGGATGAAATCGGGAGTCAGGCGTATGCGGCTCGGCTGCCGGACATCAGGCATGTCGAACAGTTCTCACCCTGCGTCACCGAGGGACCAGCCGTACGGCAGCGACCGAAGGTCGCGCCATACTCCTCGGCTTCCCGGCGAAAAGGTCACCCAGTCGCTGTCGCGATTGGCGTGGACAAGCACGACCGAGAATTCGACGCCGGCACGACCACCGGTTCACGACGGTCGTGCTGGCGTATGCGAATCACGCGGCGTGAGTGGAGCGACCCGCACCGCTGGATCGACGGTGCTGATCCCAGAATCAGGCCGTGACCTTCGCCGCGGCGCCCGCGTCGACCGGCATGACGGTGCCGGTGATGTGGGCGCTCGCCTCGGCCACGAGAAACAGCACCGCGCGCGTCACCTCGAACGGTTCCAGGAACGGAACCGGCTGCCCGTGCAGGCTCGCAAACACCGGCGCGACATCTGCCCGGGTCGGGTTCTCGAGGTCGGGGCGCACCATCCGATAGAGGGCGTCGTTGTGCACCATCGGCGTCGAGATGTTGCCGGGAGCAACGGCGTTGACGGTGATTCCGTGCCCGGCCAGGTCGAGCGCCGCGCTCTTCGTCATGCCGATCACGCCCCATTTGGAGGCGCAGTAGGCGGCCTGGCCCGGCGCCGCACTGCGGCCGAGCATGGAGGCGATCGTGACGATACGACCGTAGCCGCGGGCAACCATTCCAGGTGAGACTGCGGCGATCGTGTGGAAAACGCCGGTCAGGTTGGTTCCGATGACTTCGGCCCACTGACTGCTCGGGAGGTCCTGGATCGGGGCTCCGGCGGAGACGCCGGCATTGGCTATCGCGATGTCGATCCTGCCGAGCTCCGCCTCGGCCCGTGCGACGAGTGCCTCGATCGCGCTGCGGTCCACGGTGTCGACCTGAACCGCGATGCACCGCTGACCGGCGGCCTCGACCAAGCGCGCGGTCTCGGCGAGGTCCTCCTTCGTTGCCAGCGGGTACGCCACAGCCGCGTTGTCCTCGCAACGGTCGCAGATCACCACGTCGGCGCCACGCTCGGCGAGGGCTACCGCGTGTGACCGGCCCTGGCCCCTCGCCGCGCCGGTCACGAGCGCGACCCGGTTCGTGAATTCATCCATCCGATCCTCCTAAGTGTCGAAAACGACCACGGCACGACCACGCAGGACGCCGGCCTCGAGATCCTGGTATGCCTCCGCCACTCGGTCGAAGGTGTACTTCTGTACGTCATTGCGGATCGACCCGGACTCGGCCAGCCCGATCACGTCGCGCACGTCCGCAATGGTCGAGCCCTGGAACGTGAAGATGTCGGCATCCTTGGGCAGCCCCCCGAACCACGGCCCGTCCAGCTTTCCGCCCGCGGCACCGATCAGTCCGAACGCGCCACCAGCGCGGGTGGCGGCCGTGCCCGCCCCGATCGTGGCGTCGATGCCGACGAAGTCGAGGACCGCGTCCGCTCCGTGGCCGCCGTCGGTCAGGGCCCGGATCTCGTCCGCGGTCGCCGCATCGGCCCGCCCGATCGTGCTGTGGGCACCAAGCTCCTCGGCGAGAGACCGCCGTGCATCGTTGGTGTCGATGACGACGATCCGCGCGGCCGTGAGCAGCCTCAGGTACTGAACCGCAAACGACCCGAGCCCACCTGCGCCGATCACCACCACGACACCGCCGGGCGTGACGCGCGGCAGCACCCGGCGTACCGCATGGAATGCGGTTGCGCCAGCGTCGGTCAGCGGGCCCGCGGTACTCGGATCGAGACGACCGAGCGGGATCAGACCGCGCGTGCTCGTCACCCGCACGAACTCGGCGAGCCCGCCGTCGCGCCCGTAGCCGCGACCGGACATGCCTTCCGCGCACAAATTGTCCTGCCCCCGAGTGCAATACCAGCACTCGCCACAGGACGACGGCGACACGAGCGCAACCGGATCACCCTCGGCGTACCCCGTCACATCCGCGCCGACCGCCGCAACCCACCCCGCGGTCTCGTGGCCGAGAGTGAAGGGCACCTGCCACCCGAAGGATTCGCCAACCTCTCTCGGCATCTGCATCATGCCGAGGTCGGAATGACACAGCCCGCAGCCGGCCACCCGCACCACGACCTCGCCGCGGCTCGGTCGTGGAACGGGAACCTCAACGACCTCGGGCGCACTCCCCCACTGGACGATCCGATATGCCCGCATGGTTTCAGGCATGCCAACTCCCTTCGAAACTCTTTCCGCTCCCACCGCTCGTCGGAGAGGGCGTATTACCGCGCTGTGTACTCGAAGTGTGACTCGTCGGGGCTCGCGCACAGTTCGTAGAACTTCTCGCCGCTCCACGGTGCGTTCATCTGCAGCCGACCGAACTCGTTGACGTAGTAGTTCTTCTCCATCACGGTGCTCGGCGACAGGTAGATGAGCTTCTTGGCCTCTTCGTGCAGCTGGTCGTTGTAGTCGTCGAACGCGTCCTGGCGAATGACCATCGACGAACGACCGTTTTCGAGCATGCCGGCGATACCTTCGGCGATGTAGCGGGTCCAGATCTCGAACCACGTGGGCAGTCCGGATCCGCTCGCCACCGGCTGCGAGTTGGGTCCGTAGAGCATGAACATGTTCGGGAACCCGGGAACGGTCATGCCGAGGTGCGCCTGCGCCCCCTGGGCAGTCCAGACATCCTCCAGAGTCACACCGCCGACGCCGTAGTACTGCGTCGGCCAGATGTACTTCTCCGCCTGGAAGCCGACCGCCGCGATGACCAGGTCCGCGTCGCGGGCCGCGCCGTCGGCGGTGACGATCGCGGTGTCGGTCATCCGATCGATCGGTGTCGTGACAAGCTCGACGTTGTTCCTGGTCAACGACGCATACCAATTGTTGTCAACCACCGGACGCCGAGTCATCGGCGGGTAGTCCGGGACGAGCTGATCGATGAGGTCCTGCCGACCGTCGACCTGGCTCGAGATGTAGCCGACCAGGATCTCCCGCAGCATGTCGTTGCGCTCGCTGACATCGCCGCCGTTCGCGATCCACTCCTCGTCCGGCATGAGCACGTTCCGCAGATCGATCGTGCTCAGTCCGGCGACGTACTTGTTCCAGTTCCAGTAGAAGGGCATCTCCTGGATCAGCCACTGGAGCTCGTCGGCGATCGGCACGCCGTAGTTGGTGCGCGGCGAGATCCACTGCGGCGTCCGCTGGTACACCGCCACCGACTCCGCCTTCTCGGCCACCTTCGACAGGAGCTGGACTCCGGTCGATCCGTTACCGATGATGGCGACCTTCTTCCCGGCGTACTCGACGTCGTCGCTCCACTCGGTGGTGTGCACGATCTGCCCGGTGAATCCGGAAGCGCCCTCCACCGGCAGGTCCCGCGGAGTCGCGAACACACCGCTGGCGGCGACCACCACGTTCGCCTCGACATCGGCGACGGAGTCCTCGCCGCGCACGGTCAGAGTCCAGCGCTGCGTCGTTTCGTCGAAGCGGGCCTGCTGAACATCGGAGCCGAACTGAATGTGCTCGTAGACGCCGTACTTGTGCGCCACGTGATCGATGTACGCACGGACATCCGACTGCCGCGCGAAGTACTCGGTCCACGGGTACTTCTTCTCGAACGCGTACTCGTAGGTGAAGCTCAGCGTGTCGACGCGGACGTCGGGGTAGGTGTTGATACTCCACACCCCACCGACCTCGGCACGACGCTCATAGACCGTGAACGGGATGCCGAGCTGGGCCAGCTGCACACCCATGGCGACACCGGCGAAGCCTGCACCGACGATCGCGACGTGGAAACCCTCCGGGATCACCTTCTCTCCGGTCCACTGCGCCTGGAAGGGCATGTCGGCGAAGGCCGGGATGTGGTGGCGCATGATCAGGTCGTCGGGCCCCAGCTCGCGGGCTTCGGCCATCTCGAGCAGTTCGACGATCTCGTCACGCGACGGGATCGGCAGCGCGGCCTCGTCGGGCTCGGTGAGCAGGTATTCGACGGCTTTCGCCCGGATGAGCGCGATGTCGTCGGCAGAGAACTCGACGGTGTCCGCGACCGGGCCGAAGACGCGTTCGGGGGTGATCGCGGCGATGTCCGCATCACGGGTCGCCTGGTACAGCGCCATCCGCAACGCGTTCGGGTCGGCGCACTCGACGGCGCGCTCTATATAGCTACGTCCTGGCATGGGAACTTCCAATTCTCAAGTCTGATGGCGGACACGGGGCGCGTGTCACCGAGCGGCTGCGCCGACCCCGGCCCGCTGGTCGATGACGGACTGCCGAAGGTTCTGCTTGCGGATCTTCATCGTCGGCGTCTTCGGCATCTCCGAGACGATCACGACTTCTTCGGGGAACTTCGCCGGCGAGATACCGGCATTGCGGCAGTAGTCCCGGATCTCGTCGACTTCGACGTCGGCCGCGCCGTCGCGCAGCTGAAGCACTGCACAGATGCGCTCACCCCACCGGTCGTCGGGCAAACCGATGACGGCGACGTCGGCGACCGCGGAGTGCTTCGCCAGCACCTCTTCGATCTCGGTGGGACTGATCGACTCGCCCTTGCGGATGATCAGGTCCTTCTCCCGGCCGACCAGGACCAGGTGCCCGTCCGCCTCGAGTTTTCCGGTGTCACCGGTGAACATCCAGCCGTCGGCGTCGAAGGGGCGCACGATCTCGCCATCGGCGCGGTACTGCTTGAACAGCATCGGGCCGCGCAGCCACACCCGGCCAACCTCGCCGGACGACAGCACTTCGTCTTCCTCGGAGCGGATCTGCACCTCGCATCCCAGGACGGGACGTCCCGAGGTGGTGGCCAGCTGTTCGACGCTGTCGCTCATCCGCGCCGAGGTGATCATCGGGCACTCGGTCATGCCGTAGGCGTGCAGAACCGGAATGCCGATCTCGGCGAGCACGTCCCGAAACAGCTTCTCCGGCATCGGCGCTCCGCCGCCGGTCACCATGCGCAGTGTCGGAACCACGGGGGTACCCGGATTCTTCCGCTGCTCCTCGAGCAGAAGAGTGTAGTGCGGAGTCGATCCGCCGGTGATGGTCGCACCCGTCCGGCGCATCAGCTCGACCGCGGCGACCGGCTCGTAGACCTCCATGACCACCAGCGACATGCCGCTGGTCAGCGATGCGATCAGCAGGTCGGGACCACCGATGTGGGCGTACGGGAACAGGACGGTTCCGACGTCGTCGGGGCCGGCGTCGATCGCATCTGCGAGCGCGACCCCGCCGGCGATGAGCGTGCCGTCGGTGTGGCAGACGCCCTTGGGTGCAGAGGTGGTGCCGGAGGTGGTGTAGATCCAGCGCACCTCGTCGCGGCCGAGCGGCGCGGCGGGGAGCGTGGCCGGGTCGCCGTCGGGCAGCTCATCGGAAACGATCAGCAGTTCGAGGCGGTCACCGCTCGCCGCACGCAGATCATTGGCCATCGCCTCATGGTCGAAACCGCGGAACTCAGGCAGGGTGATCAGCCACTCCGACGAGCACTGCTCGATCATGACCTTGACCTCGCGCGCTCGGTAGAGCGGAATGATCGGGTTCTGGGTCACACCGAGACGAGACAGCGCCAGGCTGAGAACCATGGTTTCGATGCGGGTGGGCAGCTGCCAGCTCACCGTGGAACCGGGCTCGATGCCGCGCGCCAGCAGCCCCGCGGCGACGCGCTCGGCAGCGGAGGCAACCTCAGCGAAGGTCAGACGCCGATCGAACTCGTCGATCACGGCGACGGCATCGCCCGTGGCCTCGGCCCGCAACGCCAGCAGATCCCACAGGGAGGTCGCCTCGTTCGGCGCGATATCCGAAGTCACGCGTCCTCCTTGGTCTTACGTGCCGCCGACGGCAGCGGGTCCGGTGTCAAGAGCGGGTAACCGGTGCGAAGCAGCGCGTTCGCGTGTCCGTGCCAGTGGATATCGAATGCCGACTGCATCGCAGCATGCTGGCCCATGACGTCGAGGGTCTGGTTGACGGCGCGCTTGGCGGTGGCCAGTCCCCACGCGTCCATCTCCGAAATCTCGTGCGCCAGTGCCATCGCCCGCTCGTCGAGCTCGTCGAGAGGGACCACACGGTTCACCATGCCGGCGTCGAATGCCTCGGCCGCGGTGAACTTGCGGGCCGTGAACAACATCTCCTTGGCACGTCGGGCACCGAGCTCCCACGTATGCGCGTGGTACTCGACGCCGCCGACGCCGAACTTCACGACCGGGTCGCTGAAATAGGCGTTGTCGGCCGCGATGATCAGATCGCACGGCCAGATCACGTTGAGCGCACCGGCGACGCAGGCGCCCTGGACCACGGCGATCGACGGCTTCGGCACGTCGCGCCACTTGCGGGAGAAGCCGAGGTAGTGCTCAGTCTCCCAGCCGTAGGCGCTCTCCAGGGTTGTCTTGCCCTCCCTGAAGTAGCCCGGTGCCGGGGTCTTGAGGTCGTGGCCCGACGAGAAGTGGTCGCCGTTGGCGCGCACGACGATCACCTTGACCGCGTCGTCGGCGGCGGCCTGCTGCCAGCGGGCGTCGAGGTCGCGCAGCAGGGACTCGTCCTGAGCGTTGTGCTTGTCCGGACGGTTCAGGGTGATCACGGCGACGGCGCCGTCCACCTCATAGTCGATGTAGCTCATTGTCATGCTCCCGTGTAGATCCGGTCGAGGGCCGACACGATCTCGGCGTCGTTGCGCGCCGCCGAGCCGAAGTCGTACTGCCAGCGCTTGGCGGCGCCGGTGAACAGGTGCACGTTCGACTCGACCATGTACCCGATGCCCGCATGGACCTCGTGTGCCGAGTGGACGATCTGCAGCGCGGCCTTCGCGGCCTGCCTGCGCATCAGGCCGAGGTACGGCTGCGGATCGATGCCGGCGTCGATCGCGCCGGCCGCGGACCGCGCGTGTGCCGAGGTCAGATGCGCGGCGATCGCGATGTCGGTGCACAGGTACTGCACCGCCTGGAAGCGGCCGATCGCTCCGCCGAACTGATGCCGCTGCTGCGCGTACAGGACCGTGATGTCGAGCAGCCGCAGGCCCGCGCCGTAGACCTGCGCCGCGCGCAGCACGTCAGCCCGCTGCTCGGCGACCAGGGCGGCACGATCGGCGTCGGCGCCGCGTGCCAGCACGGCGTCGTCGGCCACCGGTACGTCGTCGAAGGTCACCGCGAACATCGGGCACTCCCCCATGTTCGGCATCGCTTCTATCCTCGCGGCCGCCGAATTGACCACTGCCACAACACTTTCGGTGCCGGTCGCGTGAACGAGGAAGCTGTCGGCGCGATCGGCGTATCCGACGGCGAGTGCGGTTCCGCGCAGGACGCCGTTCTCGTACGACACCACCGATCCCCAATCGGCAGACGGGAACGCCGGAATCACCACGGCCTCGCCGCCACCGATACGCTCGGCGATCGCGGCGGCCTTCTCGGTGCCGATCAGCAGCGCCGCATCGCGCGCCGTCGTCAGGTCGAGCAGCGGTGTGCCCGCCAGCGCACGGCCCATTTCGACGAAGACGCCTGCGATCGTCCCGAGCGACGGACTGTCGGCGTCGGCGCCGGTCGGGTCACCGAGTTGCAGCCAGCCGAGCTCGGCGAACTGCGCAATCTGATCCGCGAACGGAACATTGTTCGACCGGTCTTCGAGCGGCGAGTAGCGCGTGAAGACCGACTTGCTCACATCTGCGAGGGCGGCGAAGTCCTCGCCCCATGCCAATTCCATCATCTGCTCCTATCGCGGCAGGCCGAGGCCCCGCGTCGCGAGCACCATCCGCTTGAGTTGGGACGTTCCTCCGGCGTGGTTGGCGAACGACTGCCGGTACCAGGCCTCGGGCTTTCCATTGAGGGGCGCGAACGACGACTCCGACCGCAGCTGGCTGGTCGGGCCGAGCACCCGGTCGTAGATCTGCGCGAACAACGGCTCGTACTCCTTGGCCGCGACCTGCTGGACGCCGCCGCCCCACGGGGTCTGCCCGCCGTTCGCGTTGTCGCCGATGATCTCGTACGCCAGCAGCCGCTGCGTCTGGATGATCTCGGCGAGCTCGGCCAGGTCGGCCTGCACGTGCGGGTCGTCGAGCTTGCCCGGGATCGCCTTGCAATGCGCGATCAGATCGCGCAGCCGCGACTCCTGCATTGCGTAGATCGGCTCGACGGTGCCCGATGCGTAGAAGGCCTTCATGATGTACGACCAGCCCTTGCCCTCTTCGCCGATGAGGTTCTTCTCCGGGACGCGGACATGGTCGAGGAAGGTGGTCGACTGGACGCCGCCGCCGTAATTGCGCATCGGATGCAGGGTGACGCCGGGGCTCTTCAGATCGACAATGAAGATGCTGATGGCGTCGCGAGCGGTGTCGTCGGCGGCCGTGCGTGCGGCGACGTACAGGACGTCGGACATCGGGCCCCACGAGGTGAACGCCTTCTCGCCGGTGATGACCCACTCATTGCCCTCGCGGACCGCCTTGGTCCGCAGGGAGCCGAGGTCCGAACCGGCACTCGGTTCGGTGAGGCCCTCGGCCCACAGCACCTCCATGTTGGAGATCTCGGGCAGCAGACGCTTCTTCTGCTCTTCAGTGCCGCCGACCAGGATGGTGCCCGCAGCGAGGAAGATGCCGACCGAGTTGATCATCGGTGCGTCGGCGGCGTACAGCTCCTCGAGGAAGATCTGGTTGTGGATCGGCGTCAGTCCCTTGCCGCCGTACTCCTTCGGCCAGGTGAGGCCGATCCAGCCCTTGGCCGCGACCTTCTTGCTGAACTCGACGGCGATCGCCCACTGGTCGGGGGCGTCGTCGAACTCGGGATTGAAGGCGTTCTCCTCGGGCAGCTCGGCGTCGAGAAACTCCCGGATCTCAGCGCGCCACGCCTCGTGCTCTTGTGTCAGTGCAAGTCTCATTACGCGAATTCCGCCTGTAGTTCATCGGTGCCTGCGGTCTGCTCGGCGGCGCCGTGGCCGAGATGACCCTCGGGGTAGAAGCGACGAGCCCACTTGCGGATGTCGCGGAAGCCTGCGGCTTCGGCGGTCGCCAGGCCGGGCGGCTCGGTATAGCGCTGATGCTCCCAGATTGCGACGTCAGCCTTGACTTGTCCGATTGCACTGCGCTGCCGCTTGGCCACGCGAGAGTCGTCCTCGCCGTCTTCCTTGCTCGCCCACGCGGAGAACCGCAGGATCGAGTGCTCGTCATCAACGGGCGTCACCGCGGTGAGCGCACAGATGCCGCCGACACCGTCGGCGAACGAGAAGCCCAGACCGAGGCCCAGGAGCGAGGCAAAGGTGCGTCCTTCGACGGTCTCGAGCTCGCCGTCGGCGCCGCGCCGCTTGAAGTTCAGCGACAGCTGCGTCCGGAAGTCGTACTCGCCGAACTCCCGGGCGACGACGGTCGGAATCTCGTCGGCGCGGTGCACGTACTTGAAGTGCGCGAAGTCGACACCGTTCTCGGCCGCGTACTGCGGGTGGATCGCCAGCTCGGCGGTCTCGAAGCGCCCGGCCTCACTGAGGTCGTGGTAATCGCTCGCAGGGCCCGAGTCGGGGAAAAGCTCGAAGATGCTGGGTACGTCGTACTGCGGCTCGCCGCCTTCGACGTCATGCCAGATGTACATGATTCCGTCACGCTCGGCGGTGGTCCAGGTACCGATCCTGCGTACCCGGTTGGTGGCCTTCTGGTACGGAATGCAGGTGTTGCGACCTTCCGGACTCCACTGCCAGCCGTGGAACGGGCACTGGATGTCGTCGCCGCACACCGAGCCCCCATGCCCCAGGTGAGCACCGAGGTGCTCGCAGTATGCATCCAGAACCACGAGGCGGCCACTCTGGGTGCGGTAGGCGACCAGGTCATGCCCGAAGTAGCGCAGTGGCATGACGTCTCCGGCTTGGAGGTCGGCAGACCAGCCGATCTGGAACCATCCCGTCGGCCTCATCGATAACGCCATTGGTGACACTTCATCCTCCTGAACTGTTGCAACAGCAGCACTTTCGGCAACTGCGCAGAAGTTGCTCTACGACAAGGGCTTTCACGGAACACAACCGACAGATGTGCGCCGACGCGGCGCTAGCTCGAGCTCGACAAAGGACCCTCGATCACGTCCGAAGATCACTGCAACTTCGCCGCACCGTGACTGCCATCACTGTAGCCAGCGGCTACGCATGCGTCAACAAGAATACGCGCGGCCGGTCATCGCCGCAGGTCAGAATGCCTTTGGCGGAGCCGCCGCCACTTTCTCGATACGCCCACCCCGCTGCGACAACGTGCACAGCATGCAACGCCAACCGACCTCCGGGGAGCTTGACGGTTGAACTGTCCGCCCATAGCATCACCAGCGTTGAGACGGAGGCCACAGCGCTGGCTCGGTTTTTCCTCATCACACCTTCATTCCCACCGCAACTCGCTGCGCTTCGCGCATTGTGCGGGCGGATCCTCAGAGAACAGCGAGGTCAAACGTTGAAAGCAATTGTCTTCGACGGCACCGAAAACAGGCTGGTTGACGGCGTCACCGTCCGCGACCCCGGCCCCGGTGAAGTCCAAGTCCGCATCGTCGCGAGCGGCTTGTGCCAGAGCGACTTGAGCGTGGTCAACGGAAAGATCCCGTTCCCGTCCCCGGTGATCCTCGGGCACGAGGGCGCGGGCATCGTCGAAGCCGTCGGGCCGGGCGTCACCATGCCCGCGGTCGGCGACCACGTGGTGCTGTCAACACTGGCGACGTGCGGTCAGTGCGCCGCATGCACCTCCGGACATCCCACGATGTGCCGCGAGTCGTTCGGGAAGACGGCGACGCCGTTCGAGTGGGGCGGCACCCCGATTCACAACTATGCGACGCTCTCGACCTTCGCCGAGCGAATCGTCGTCCAGGCCGGGCAGGCGGTGTCGATCCCGAAGGACATTCCGCTCTCGACCGCGTGCCTGATCGGCTGCGCGGTACTCACCGGTGCCGGGGCGGTGCTGAACCGAGCTCATGTCCGCCCCGGCGATTCGGTGGTCGTCATCGGCGCCGGCGGCATCGGCCTCAACGTCATTCAGGCCGCTCGCGTCGCGGGCGCGGCGACGATCGTCGCCATCGACACGAACCCCGACAAGGAGTCTCAGACAAGACTTTTCGGTGCCACCCACTTCATCGATGCGACCGCGGGCGATACCGTCGCCACCGTCCGGGAACTCACCGACGGCGGGGCCCATCACGTCTTCGACTGCGTCGGCGGCGAGGCGATCACCAGCCAGGCGATGGAGATGCTCGACTGGGGAGGGCAGTTGATCATGCTCGGTGTCGCGGGTCCGGAGGCCAAGCTGTCGGTCCCCGCCAGCACCTTCTACATGGATCGTTCGGTGCTGGGCTGCCGCTACGGCTCGTCGCGACCGGGTGCAGACATCCCCAAGTACCTCGACCTGTATCGATCCGGCCGGCTCCTCCTCGACGAGCTCGTCACCAAGACCTATCAGCTGGAAGACTTCCAGTCCCTCATGGACGACGCACGGAACGGAAAGCTCGACCGCGGAGTCCTGCTGATGCCGTCCTGACGGCGACTTTCCCGTTCACCGGAACAGGCGGACAGCCCCTCGGGCCTTCCGCCTGTTCCGGATTTCCGATGCTCCGAGCGCCCTATCTGTTCGGCCGGGCCGCGTAGACGAGGAGCTTGAGCAGGTCGGTGACCTCCTGCCGGACGTCTTCTCGATCACGATCCGGATTGTCGGCGAGCGCGGTGAGATACGGCTCGTACAGATCCCACACCGAGGCGACGAGACCGATCAGCGACGCCAGCACCCCCGAATCGAACTCGGCCCGCACCTTCGGCTCGACCGGGTTCTCCCACAATGCGTCAATCTGCGACAGATAACCGCCCGAACGGGCGCCGCCGAGCAGGCGATCCGGTGAAGTTCCCTCGAAGACCGCCCACATCAGCATCCGCCCGAACTGACCCGAGTCGATGTCGGCGCCGAACGAGTTGTCGATCGCGGCGTAGGCGTCCTCCTCGCCGGAGAGACGCTCGCCGCCATAGCTGACCAGCAACTCCATCACCGCGACGAGCAGGTTCTCCTTCGTGCGGTAGAACCGGTAGATGAGGCCATAGGACACATCCGCCGCGGCGGCGACCTCCCGTAGCGTCACTTTCGCGGGACCCTTGCGCGAGAAGAGATCTGCGGCCGCGAGAAGGATGGCTTGTTGCGCGCCGGTCGATCCCGGTCGGGTCGGCGTCCACTCGGCGACCTTCTTGTCCGCGCGGTTCACGCTCGATTCGGCGGCCGGTGCGGAATGTTCTTCGACCGGGCCGGCCGCATAACCGGCGGCCAATTGAAGCGCATCCCCCATGGTGTCCGCACGCAGCAACAGTTCGGCCGGCGTCCGATCCGATCCGGCGATTCTCGTGATCGACCACTCGGCGATGGCGCGCGGTTCGACATCCTCGTCGAACGCCGCAAGAAACTCAGGGACCTCCGGGCGGATTCCGGGATTCTCCAGATCGAACTGCCATGCCGGAAACAACGTCACTCCATCGCCCGGGTAACCGAGCATCTTCCGGTTCCGGATGCGCTTGTTGATCGCCTGACGGCTGATCTCGAGGAATTCGGCCGCCTGCGGGGTGGTCCAGACGTCGTCAAGGGGTTCGCTGAGGTCGCGGAGGGCTTCCATATCGCGCGAACCTTATCACGATCGCCGGCGCCGGAATCGACGGAGTAGCGGCCGAGACTGCGTCGATTCGCACCCAGTCCGCCCGCGGTGACGAGGCGAACTCACCCGCACCTATTGACGCAATCGTAGCCAATGGCTACTGTGACGGTGGTCACTGAGTGCTGCGGTGATCCATGGACGCGACTGCGGGTCGCTTCGCTCGACTTCGGCGGACCTCCGTGCCGACGCGCATCTGCCAGGCCTGTCGGTCGTGTGCCGTGAAAATCCTTGTCGTAGAGCAGCTTCTGTGCAGCCGTCGAGAATCGCTGACCGCGCGACCACCGCATGCATGTCGGAATCCCGGATAGTCCTCGGATACGTGTCAGGAAGCGGCTTGGACTCGTGAGCGGGAACCACGTGCTCGAACTCAGAATCGAACTTCCTCGGCCATCACATCGAACGTCACACCGAACAGGATCACTATGAGCTCACCCGAGATCGCGCCATCGCACAGCCTGGTTCGCAGGGCGTCGCTGGCAGGCTTCTTCGGAACTGCCGTCGAGGCCTACGACTTCATGGTTTTCACTTTTCTCATCGCCTATCTGTCTCCCCAGTTCTTTCCCAGCGACGACCCCGCGGCCGGCATTCTGAGCTCGCTCGTGGTCCTCGGCACCGGCTTCCTCGCACGTCCGGTCGGAGGTATCGTCTTCGGTCGAATCGGTGACCGTTTCGGTCGCCGATTCGCACTGATCTCCACCATCTCCGGCATGGGTGGCGCCACCGTACTGATGGGACTGTTGCCCACGCATTCTGCCGTCGGAATCCTGGCCCCCGTGCTGCTCGTTCTCACACGCCTGCTGCAGGGCTTCTTCGCCGGCGGGGAGCAGATGGGTTCTGCCACGTTCGTCACCGAGCACGCATCTGTCAAGAATTACGGCATCCTGAGCGCGATGACCCCGGTGGGATTCGCATTCGGTGGCACCCTTGCTCCGCTGTTCGTCGCCGTCACCACCTCCCTGTCCTCGGAGGAAGTGATGGCCAGCTGGGGTTGGCGCATTCCCCTCCTCATGTCGCTCCCGCTCATGCTGTACGTGCTGTTCCTGCGCACCCGACTCGAGGAATCGCCCGACTTCAAGGAACTCGCCGACAAGCACGAGGTCCAGTCCTCCCCGGTGCGTTCCGTCGTGACGCGGTACCCCGTGACCCTGCTGCGTGTGATCGCGCTCAGCGCATCGGTTCTCGCGATCGGCTACGTGGTTCCGGCGTACATGCCGCTGTTCCTGCAGCGCGAAGTCGGTATGGCCCCCGGTACCACCGCCTGGCTGGCCACCGCCGGATCCGCCTTCGCCATCGCCGTCGGATTCGCCGCCGGATTCATGATCGACAGGAGTGGCCGGAGGAACACCATGATCCTGGGGCTGGGCATCATCCTGGTGGCGATGTTCCCGATCATGTACCTCATCAAGGCGACCGGCGGGAATCTGATCGTCACCGCGCTTGGTCACATGCTCCTCGTCGGTCTGGCCGGCGCCTCCGCGGTCCCGGTCTACGCGACACTCACCTCGGCATTCCCGGCCGCGGTCCGCTACACCGGCGCTGCGATCGGATTCGGCCTCGGTTCGGCGATCGGCGGCGGGGCCGGCCCCTACCTCGCAGGAAAGCTCACCGCCGCGACAGGGAACCCCTACGCTGCTTCAGTCGTCGTCGGCGCCGCAGCCCTCTTGGGCGTCGTGGTGATCGCCACCATGCCGAACAGCAACAGCAGCGCTGCCCCCGAAGCAACGCTCATGACAGGCGACATCGACGCCGTCGACGCGGATCCGGTCGGAGACCCTTCGCTGACTCCGAAGATGGTGTGACATCCAATGTTCTTGGACCCGTGGCCCTTTACGCGTCGAGGCCGCGAACATCGGCGCCGTACGCAGTTCCTCGATCGGAGTACGTATGACTCACAACCCTGCGCAGTCCGTCGACCGCGCCGAAGGTGACCGGATCGTCGATTACCGCAGTCGGTTCGACCTGTCGCGACGCCGATACCTCGTGCTCGGTGGCGGACAGGGAATGGGGCGCCAGGTCTCCCATGCACTCACTCAGCTCGGTGCCACCGTGATCGTCGTCGACATCGACCTCAATCGTGCCGCCAACGTATGCGAGGAGATCGGCCCGGCGGCCACCGCCGAGCGGGTTGACGCCACCGACGACGCGGACATGGCCGCGTTGGCACGGCGTGCGGGTGAGATCGACGGCGTCGTCGACGTCATCGGCATGGCGCGGTACGGACCCCTGCTCGACGTCACCGACGACGACTGGAGTTGGGCGGAGTCCATCGTTCTCCGCCACGCGGTCCTCACGATCAGGCATTTCGGCGCCCGGCTGCGCGACCGCGGCGACGGCTCCATCACCTTCGTTTCGTCGGTCTCCGGAATCGGCAGCTCCCCGGTGCACGCCGCCTACGGCGTGTACAAGGCCGCACTCGGATCACTGGTCCGCTCTGCGGGTATCGAGCTGGGGCCTTCAGGTGTTCGCGTCAACGCGGTGGCCCCTGGTTTCGTCCTCACGCCCCGGATCGCGGCGATCCTCGACGTCGATGCGTTCGAGAACACTCGCACCCAGATACCGCTACAGCGGGTGACGATGCCTGCCGACGTCGCGAGCGCCCTGGTCTTCCTGGTGAGCGACCTCGCCCGGACCATCACCGGACAGGTGATGGTCGTCGACGGCGGGGCCACCAACAAGTACCCGTACGACATGTCGGGTTTCTGAGTCCACCGACCACTTTCCCGTTGACGAAGAAGTAGCCAATGGCTACAGTTCACTCAGTCACAGTGACCGCGGTCACGCCACGCTGTATCGGTCAGGTTCGACCGTTGGCGTTCACCCCCTAGCGCACAAGGAGGAATCGATGTCATACGCCGTCGATCCCGAGTACCTGCCGACGATGGGATTCCTCCCGCGCCTCGACCTCTCCGACGCCGAAGCGGCCCGAGCGCTCGTTCGCTCGATGAGCGCGGAAGATCCGATGGCGGCCGTGCCTGCCGGCGTCGTGGTGGAACGTCGGACAGCGCCGGCAGCCGACGGATCGGACATCGAACTCGTCGTGTTCCGGCCGGAACACCGCATCGAGCTGCCACTCCCCGGCATCGCCTACTTCCACGGCGGAGGGTTCGTCTTCGGCGACGCCAGCACCGATGTACGGGTTCCATCGGCACTCGCTGCAGACCTCGGCGCGGTGGTGGTATCGGTCAACTATCGCCTCGCTCCCGAGTGCCCGTTCCCGACACCCTTCAACGACTGCTACGACGCCCTGACCTGGATCGCCGGTGACAACGACCTCGGGATCGACCCGGCCAGAATCGTCGTCGCCGGGATCAGCGCCGGCGCCGGACTCGCTGCGGCAGTCGCGCTCAAGGCACGCGAAATCGGCGGTCCCACAATCTGTTTCCAGGCACTGGACTCGCCCGTCCTCGACGACCGCCTGCTCACCGCATCGGCGACCGAGTACACCGATTCCCCGCTGTGGAACCGCCAGAATTCGATCGACAGTTGGTGCCACTACCTCGGGGTCGACGCCGAACGACATCGGACGTCGGAATACGCCGCCCCCGCGCGCGCACGCGACCTCACAGGACTGCCGCCGGCCTACATCGCGGTGTCCTCGTTCGACCCCCTCCGCGACGAGGGGATCGACTACGCACAACGACTGACGTGCGCCGGTGTGCCCACCGAACTGCAGTTGCATCCCGGGACCTTCCATGGATCGTCGGGAGTGTTCCCACAGGCGGCGATCTCCCAGCGGATCAACGCCGACTACACAGCCGCCATCCGGCGAGCGCTGAACAGCTGGGCCACCAGCACACCACTGAAATCGGAGAATCATGCCGAATCGCTTTGAAGCAAAGGTCGCGATCGTCACCGGTGGCGCACGCGGGCAGGGTGAACAGATCGTTCGGACGCTCGCACGCGAGGGCTGCTCGGTCGTGATCGGCGACGTCCTCGACGATCAGGGAAAGGCCGTCGCCGACGACCTCGGCGCGTCCGTCGTCTACACCCGTCTCGACGTCACGGACCCGACCGACTGGGCACAGGCCGTCGCCGTGGCGACGTCGACGTTCGGTGGGCTCGACGTCCTCGTCAACAATGCGGCGATCTACCGCAGGCAGCTGCTGGAGGACGAGACCGTCGCCGACCTCGACAAGATCCTTGCCGTCAACCTGCACGGACCGTTCCTCGGCATCCAGGCCGTCATCCCTGCCATGCGCGCCCGGTGCGGCGGAGCGATCGTGAACGTGTCGTCGCTTGCCGGAACCACGTCGTACCCGGCGCACGGGTCGTACAGCATGTCCAAGTGGGCCCTGCGGGGACTGACGAGGACGGCGGCGATCGAGCTCGCGCCGTCGAACATTCGGGTGAATGCCGTTCTCCCCGGCAACATCCGGACCGACATGTCACCGACGACCGGCTCCGCCGATACCCCGACCGGTTTGAAGCGTCAGGCGGACCCGCAGGAGACCGCGAACACCGTGGTGTTCCTCGCGTCGGACGATGCATCGTTCGTCAACGGCACCGACGTCATCGCGGACGGCGGTTCCCTCCTCGGGTAGCAGCGCCGCCTCCCCCAACCCGACCCCGTCAGCCGACCACATCACGTCCCGCTGATGCAGATCCCGATCTCTGGAGAAACATGTCCACCTCAAATCCGGCAGCCGACCCCACCGCCCAGCACTTCGACGTCGTCGTCATCGGCGCGGGATTCAGCGGAATGTATGCGCTGCACCGTCTCCGCCAACAGGGTCGACGGGTCGTCTGCCTGGAAGCCGGTGACGGCGTCGGCGGAACCTGGTTCTGGAACCGCTACCCGGGCGCCCGCGTCGACATCGAAAGCATGCAGTACTCCTACTCCTTCGACAACGACCTCCAGCAGGAGTGGTCGTGGTCGGAGCACTTCTCGCCGCAGCCAGACCTGGAGACATACGCCAACCACGTGGCCGACAGATTCGAGCTGCGCGAGGACATCCGGTTCGAGACTCGAGTCAACGAGCTGACCTTCGACGAGGCAGCGGACGAATGGCGCGTTGGCACCGCACAGGGCGAACGATTCGTCGCCAAGTACGTGATCGCGGCCACCGGCAGCCTGGACGTCTCGAACGTCCCCGAATGGCCCGGTCTGGACAGTTTCCACGGCGAGGCCTACCACACGTCGCGGTGGCCCAAGGGGGGCGTCGAGCTCGCCGGCAAGCGCGTGGGCCTGATCGGCACCGGTTCCACCGGCATCCAGCTCATCCCGGAGGTGGCCGCCGTCGCCGACCACCTCACCGTCTTCCAGCGGACCCCGAACTTCAGTCTCCCCTCGTTCAACCGGGAGCTCGATCCCGAGTACGAGCGGGAGTGGAAGGCCGACTACTCCCTGCGGCGCCAGGAAGTGCTGAACACCCACGGCGCCGTGCTGATGAGCAATGTCGCCGAGCAGCGCTCGATCTTCGACTACACCGACGACGAGCGCGAAGAGGTGATGGAGCGCGCGTGGAACGCCCGGAACGGACTCGAGTTCATCCGTACCTTCACCGACACCTCCACCGACCCGGAGGCGAACGAGATTCTGGCCGAGTTCGTGCGGAACAAGATTCGTGCCGTCGTCGATGACCCGGAGACCGCCGAACTTCTGTGCCCCAAGACCTATCCGATCGGCGGCAAGCGGATCTGCGTGGACTCCGGCTACTACCAGACGTTCAATCGGGACAACGTGAAGCTGGTCGACGTACGGGCGCATCCCATCGAGGAGGTCACCGAATCAGGGATTCGCACAGACGACGCGGACTACGAGCTCGACGTGATCATCTTTGCCACCGGCTTCGACGCGATGACCGGTTCGATGCTGAAGCTGAATGCGACCGGGCTCGACGGGGTACGACTCGCCGACAGGTGGGCCGACGGCCCGAAGACGGTCTTCGGTCTGATGACCGCCGACCTCCCGAATCTGTTCATGGTGCACGGGCCCGGTAGCCCGTCGGTCCTGGCGCAGATGATCACCACGGGCGAGTGGCAGGTCGACTGGATCCTGCGAACCATCGATTACCTCGAGGACCATCAGATCTCTCGTTTCGGTGCCACCTCCGCGCAGGAGGACGAGTGGGCCACCGAGTTGGACACTGTCGCCTCACGCACAATGCACTCGAAGACGGACTCGTGGTACACGGGCGCGAACATACCCGGCAAGCCGCGAGTGCTGCTGATGTACGTCGGCGGATTCGAGCGGTACTCCAACTGGTGCACCCGAGCCACGGAGCAGGAGTACGCAGAATTCGAGAAGAAGCAGCGGGTACCTCTCGCATAGGGCGTGACCGATTCAACGACGAGCCACCGAGAGGGTAGGCGACTGAAAATGAGTACATCGCGAACCGCCGTCATCGGGCACGAGCTGATCGTTACCGATGTCATCGAGGAAACCTCGGATTCGAAGTCGATCGTGCTGCGGATGCCCGAGGAGTGTCGTGAACTCTTCACGTACCGGCCCGGGCAGTTCTTGACCATCCGCATTCCGAGTGACCGTACGGGAAACGTCGCCCGATCGTATTCATTGTCGAGCGCCCCCGACGTCGACGACGATCTGAAGGTGACGGTCAAGCGCACGGCCGGCGGGTACGGTTCGAACTGGTTGTGCGACAACGTCACACCCGGGAGCGTGATGACCGTCCTGCCCCCGTCGGGCCGGTTCACCCCCGCGAGCTTCAATGACGACCTGCTTCTGTTCGCGGCAGGTAGTGGCATCACGCCGATCATCTCCATCCTGAAGACCGCCTTGCTCCGATCCGACAGTTCGGTGGTGCTGTTCTATGCAAATCGCGACAGCGACTCGGTGATCTTCCACCGGGAACTCGATGAGTACTCCGACAAGTTCGGTGACCGACTGACGGTGCACTACTGGCTCGACACCATCCACGGCGTTCCGTCGCAGGAGGGAATTGCCGAGTTGGTGGCGGAGGATTCGTCATGCGAAGTCTTCGTATGTGGCCCTGCGCCATTCATGGCTACGGTGAGTGCGGGTCTCCACTCAGCGGGTGTGTCACAGGAACGTCATCACCAGGAAGCGTTCGTGTCGATCTCGGGCGATCCCTTCGAGGCGCCCCGGCCAATCTCGGGCGATCAGTCGGACTCGGTGGTCGACACGATCGTCCACCTGGCCGGTGAATCTCATCAGTTCGGCTGGCCGGTCGGCCGAACTCTCGTCGATGTGCTCTTGGATCGCGGGGTCGACGTCCCGTTCTCCTGCAGGTCGGGCGAGTGCGGTTCCTGTGCGTGCACTCTCGTGTCCGGCAAGGTCGTGATGGAGAATGCGGACATCCTGGATCCTGCGGACATCGCCGAAGGCTTTGTGCTCGGGTGCCAATCGCGTCCCGATTCGGGGCCGATCGAAATCGAGTTCTGATATCCGAATGGTCTCTGAAACCACCCTTTGAGAAAGTGACATCGAATGACTCGGTTGTTCGACAGTTTCCAACTTGGTGACATCGTTCTCCGAAACCGCGTGGTGATGGCCCCCATGACCCGGGCCCGAAGCGCCGACACCATCGCGGGTGCAGTGACGGCGGAGTATTACCGCCAGCGCGCGACCGCAGGACTGATCGTCACCGAGGGAACGCCGATCTCCCCGGAAGGTCAAGGGTATGCGTACGTTCCCGGTATCTGGTCCAGGGAACAGGTCGCCGGATGGCACAGGGTCACTGATGCCGTCCACAATGAGGAGGGCCGCATCTTCGCCCAGCTCTGGCACGTCGGCCGACTGTCGCACACGTCGCTCCAGCCTGGACGGCGCCAACCTGTCGGTGCCGGCGCAGCACCGGCCCGTGAGGGCAAGACCTTCGCGTTCACCGACGACGACACCGTCGGCTTCGTCGACGTGAGCACACCCCGGCCGTTGTCCACGCAGGAAGTGGGTCGGGTCGCTCGTGACTTCGCGTGCGGTGCAACCAATGCGTGGGACGCCGGCTTCGACGGTGTCGAGCTGCACGGAGCCAACGGCTACCTGTTCGAACAGTTCCTCAACCCCTCTACCAACACGAGAACCGATCTCTACGGTGGGTCGATTCGACATCGTGCCCGGTTCCTCCTCGAGACCGTCGATCGGGTGAGTGAGGCGATCGGCTCCACCCGTGTCGGAATTCGGCTGTCGCCCTTCGGTGAGCTGTTCGACATGCCTGCCTACGCCGAAACCGCCGACACCTACCTGTATCTGGCATCCGAGCTGTCCCGCCGGGACCTTGCCTACGTGCATCTCGTCGATCAGCTTCCGTCCGGAGAACGCCTCATCGACGTCGACTTTCTCGCCGCTGTCCGAGCCGAGTACCGAGGAACGATCATCTTTGCGGGAGGCATGACCCGAGAACTGGCGGAGGAGCTGACGGCGAAGAATGTGATCGATCTCGCCGCGTTCGGACAGCCATTCATCGCCAACCCCGACCTCGTCGAGCGCTTGCAGAACGGGTGGCCTCTCACGACAGCCGATCGGGACTCGTACTACGGCGGTGGTGCGGAGGGTTACCTCGACTACCCGAGGTTCGACCCGGCGACCGTGTGACCCGCGATTCCCACCCGCGGCCGCGTCGGCATCAGCCTGCACAGACTTCACCACATTTTCCGAGGGCGTCGTCCAACGACGCAGAGCGAGAAGGATTCTCACCAATGATCGAGACGGCGCCGTCTCCCGCCCAGTGGCAGGGCCGGGACCTGGGTACTCGTGTGGTCGGTTACCACGAGCGAGACCCCATCTTGTATGCACTTGCGGTCGGTGCTCGAGCCACCGACCTCGACCTGGTGTTCGAGGATCGACTCCGCGTGCTGCCGACGTTTGCGCTGACGTTGGCCCAGTGGGCGCCGGATGCCCTGGGTGCACTCGGGGCCTTCGACATCAGGACCACCCTCCACGGATCCCAGAACCTCGACGTTGTCTCTCCGTTGCCTCGGTCCGGCGAGATCACGATGTCGGCACGTGTCGGCGAGGTCTGGGACAAGGGCCGTGCGGCGGTGTTCGAAGTCGTCGTCGAGAGCAACTGTTTCGTGGCGACCTGGTCGTTGTATGCACCCGGTGCCGGCGGCTTCGGTGGCGACCGCGGGCCGTCGGCACCGTCCGCGCCGGAACAGGAACCCGCCGTGGTCGGCACACTCACAACCGGTGCCGATCAAGCGGCGCTCTATCGGCTCACCGGTGACCGGCACCATATCCACATCGATCCCGATGCCGCAGAACGGATCGGGCAGCCACGCCCCATCCTGCACGGGATGTGCACACTTGCCGCCGCGACATTGCCTGTCGCGGACATGCTCGGTGCCCATCCGGCCGACTTGACGGCGCTGTCCGGTCGATTTGCAGCTCCTGTGTTCCCGGGCGACTCGGCGCAGATCCGAGCCTGGGGTGACGCAGCGAACTGCACCTTCGACGTCACCGCCCCGAGCGGTGTCGTCCTGTCCGGCGGCCGAGCCGTTTTCGCTTGATTCCCAACACCGTCGACGTCTGCGAACGAGTCCCTGGACTTGGTCGTCCACGCCGGGCGGTGCCGAGTTCGTTCCGCTTCTCACTGGAGGTTCAATGTCCGAATTGCACATCCCGAGTTACGATCCGGCCACTCTTGTGCGATCCATTGCGATCGAGATCGAGGCGCCTGCGAGTGTCGTGTGGGAGGTTCTCACCGACCTCGACAGTTATCCGCACTGGAACCCCTTCTGCGTGTCGGTGAGATCGACACTGGAAATGGGTGCGCCCGTTGAGATGACGCTGGCGGACTACTCCGGTGGCACGGGAACGTTCCCGCACACCGAGTACGTCTGCGCCGTCGTGCCGCAGCGCCTGCTGTCGTGGGAACTGCTACCCACCGAGGCCTCCCCGGACGCAGCCCGACGTGATCAGGTCATCGAGCACATTGCCGAGAATCGTTGTCTCTACTATTCCACGGACGCGTTCCTCGGTGAGGCGGCGCAAGAGATCATGGACGAGAGCGGCGCATGGGTGAAGCATGCATTCGATGACACCGCCGTGGCGCTGAAGGAGCGAAGCGAGGCCCTCTACGCCGATCGCAGTCGCGGAAACCCGTTGTCCGGCACAATGACTCGGAAAGGCTGAGAGATGGCACACCGCATGCAGGACAAGGTCGTCATCGTCACCGGCGGATCGTCGGGGCTGGGGCGAGCGACAGCCGAATTGATGATCGCCGAAGGTGCTCGCGTCGTCATTGCGGACATCAACGGGGAGGCAGGAGAGGCCGTGGCGAACGCGATCGGTGCCGAATTCGTCCGTACCGATGTCGGCGACCCGATGGAGGTCGAGGCTCTGGTCTCAGGCACCGTCGCCCGGTTCGGGCAACTCGACGTGATGTGCAACAACGCCGGCGTCATCGCCATCGCGCCGGTCCTCGAGACGACGAACGAAGCTTTCGATCACATGGTGACCGTCAACTTCGGAGGGGTTTTCTACGGCACGAGGGCGGCAGGTCGGGTGATGGCGGAGCAGGGGTTCGGCGCCATCGTAAACACCGCCTCGAATGGCGGGTGTTCCCCTTCGGAAGACATGGCTGTCTACAGCGGCACGAAGGCGGCGGTGGTGGCACTGTCGAAGGCATGCGCCATCGAGCTGGCGCCCAAGGGTGTCCGCGTGAACACCATCTCGCCGGGAACGATGCTCACCGGCATGGTGCCCGACGTGGAAGGCATTGTCGAGGTTCTCGACAAGCTCCAGCCCATTGGATACGCCGCGAATCCGTCTCAGATGGCGGCCGGGGTCCTGTTCCTTGCCTCGGACGAAGGTAACTACGTCACCGGTCACGATCTGGTCATCGATGGCGGGGCGACCGCAGGTCGACGCGCGGTAGGAGTCTGAATCGCGCCGGGAGCGACCTCAGTGAGAAGAGGAATGGTGGTCCCAGCGCCCTAGCAAGCGACACCGCCACCTACGGGGGCGGTGATCACGGCGCTGGAGTTCCTCTGTATTCGCCTTTGTTGGAGGCGTCCTGTTTGACGATCGCCAGTCGGACCGCCTTCGGACTTCTCGCAGCAGAATCCGACCTCGACCAGCGGCCGGCGCAGGCGTCCTGGTGACCCGTCCTGCATCTCATTCCGGGACAGCTGGCCTATACCGGAGTCGAGTGCACCCGGGCTGACAAACACTGGAACTCTTCCAGATTTGTGTGATCTGGAGCCGTCCTTAAGTGTGATTGCCGACTGGTCAACCTATCCAATCCGCATGGAACCCAGTGGAGCCCGCCATTGGTGAACACCCCCTTCCACGTGCCCTCCTACTCGAGGTGGCTCGCCGACCAGGACTGGACCGATGCCTACGCCCGGCACAAGAAGAACCTGCAACTGATCGGACTCAACGACGCCGGAAAGCGGTGGGTACTCAAGAATCCCAGCCACATCGTCGCGGTGGACGAGATCATGAGCGTGTGCGCACGGTGCTGGCGTCGGTGTGCAGCGTCAACGAGCAGGCCAGCCGCGGCTGGTCCGAGGCCTTCGACAACGAGACCATCGGCCGCACCCAGCTCGACCTCTGGGCCCGCGGGCTCGACCACTTCGAGAAGGCCCGCACGCGCTACAACCCGGAGCAGTTCGTCGACGTCGACTACCAGGACTTCGTCGCCGATCCGCTGCGCACGGTGGAGGGGATCTACTCCCACTTCTCGCTCCCGTTCACCGACGAGGCGCGCCTGGCGATGCAGGATGCACACCGCCAGAGCCTCCCTCGGGGGCGGCCTCGACTGCGCCGGGTGCTACCGCCGGGTCACGTCGATGACGCATTGGTCGAGCGCCTCGACGCGGTCATCGCCGGGGCTGATGTCGATCTCGCGGCTGGCGCGCGGCCAGCTCGTCTCGTTACGTGCACCGCCCGTCGAGGAGTACACCTGGCCGCCCTGGACCACCCATACATCGGAGCGGTTCTCCATCTTCCCGTCAGGCCGCAGAGTCGTGGCCCCGACGAACGTGGTCGGCCCGTCGACGATCACCAGTCCGTTGGCCAGCGTCAGGGAGGAGTCGGTCAGGCCTGACGCGATCTGCTCGATCAGATCGGGGGCGGCGGTCGCGCATCGTGGATCCGACAGAATCAACGCGTCCGCGACGGCAGGAGCTGCAGTAGCAGCGGGCGTGCTGGTCGTTGTCGGTGCGGCCGAGGTGGTCGTCGTCGCGGCCGTGGTCGTTGTCGCCGGAGCCGAGGCCCTGGTTGCGGCGGGCGCAGGGCCGGCGGTCGTCGGCGCGGCGGGGATGGCGCTACCGGAGTCGCCGTTGCCGAGCACCCCGCCGAGGATCGCGAGGGCGACGAACGCGGCTGCGACACCACCGACGATCTTCAGCGGTCGGCGGGTCGTCGGCTCGGCCGGACCGCTGGGATCAGCGATCGTGGGATCGGCCGGCGAGATCGGCGCGGCCGCAGACCAGGCGAGATTATTGCTTGCATCCACCATGGCCCCATCGCCTTCGACAGAAGGGATCGCGACCGTCGGAGCGCTGGCTGCGGTGGCGCCGGCGACCGGGTGGGTAGCACCGGTCCACTGCGTTCCGTCCCACCAACGAAGGATGTCCGGCGTGCCCTCGGGGTCGGGGTACCAGCCAGGAGCTGCAGTGGAATTCATGGCCTGGTTATATCAGCTGCAGATCGCGCGAGGAGAGCGCGATCTCGCCCTCCCACCGATGACACCGCACCCAGCGCGGGTGAATTCTGCGCGCCGAACGCCGGCCGGTGCGATTGCCGACGGCCGGGCCGCACATCCCGCGACTCATCGTTAACAAAATGGCCCACTCCTGGACGACACCCCGCCGCATTCGACAAGTTGAACTGGCCAAATGTGGCACTGATTCAGTTCGGGGTGGGGCATTGACGGCTCGTCTTTGCGCGAGTACAAACTGACTACGCATGTTGTCAGATGCGCGCCCTGCTCCAAACAGCTGATGGTCTGTTCGTACCGGGATGCGAAAGGTCAGTGATGGCGATGCTCGGCTTTTCCGATGGACTCTGGCGCAACGGTTTTCGAACCGTTCTGTGCCTGATGGCCTGTGCGGCCTGCGTGCTCGCGGCGCCTACGGCGGCGACCGCCGATCCGGACCTGCGCGGATATCTGGACGTGCCGGAGTCGAATCGCGACGGGACGGCCGCGGGCGGCGTCGACCCGGCGCTGCCCCTCGACCGCGCGAGCCTCGAATCGGCGCTCGTCGCCGCCCGGTCCTCGGGTGTCGATCCGCGCCGCTACGCGAGCCTGCTCCGGCAGTACTGGCTGGTGGTGGGTGCGGAGAACGCGCAGATCGACCTCGACGCATGGGACCCGCGGCGGGGGCTGGCCGCCAACCTCGAGACGGTCAACGATGTGTACGTCAACTACCTGCGCCTGACCAACGCGCACCCGGAGCTCTACTGGTCCGGCATGGCCGGCCTCGCGGGGGTGTCCTTCGCCGCCGGCTTCTACGACCTCGGCGATGCCAGTGCGGTTTTCAGCGTTCCCGGCGTACACCAGGTGGGCGCCGCGGCCGCCGAGCTGATCCGCGCTGCCCCTCCGGAGTTGGCCGGCCGGCTACCCGGCGACGTGCGACTGTTGGCGACCGAGGGCGGCCGGCTCACCTCCGACGACCTCGACTGGTACATCGGGCGGCTGCTGACCATGCAGAAGCACATCTTCATGGACATGGTGCCCATGCACGAGGCATACAGTGCGCGGGGCCGGGAGGGCATCGAGGAGTTCGCGCGCGCGGGACTGTTGGACGACAACATCGCCCAGGCCTGGCGGTCGATCTTCGACCGGACACCCCAAGGGTACGCAGATGCGTTGGTGCGGATGGCTTCTCGTGAGCAGAACCAGATCATCGCCGACCAGTGGGACGCGACAGCGAGCAGTCGTGGCCCGATGGGTCGAGCCCTGACCTACCTGACCACGGTCGCGGGCAAGCCCGCCGTGCCCGGAACCCGGGCACCCGGCATCTACGCGCCCCTCGACGTACAGGTCGACATCTCGGATCGGGCGCTGCGGCTGCGTGCGCCGCTACCCGACTTCAACTGGGCCGATCGAGAGCCGCGCTGGGCATACATCGCCCACGACCTCGCACCCAGCTACGTCCGGATGATCGAGCAGAGCCCCGCCGCGGCGGCCACCCTGCTGCGCACTCCGTTCGCCGATCAGATGACCCGCGGCCGGTTGGGGCCGAGGCTGCCCGACCTGCTCCGCGACCTCACGAGCACCTGGGAGCTGACTCCGGGGCCCGCGCGCTGAGATGAGTGTGGTGGGTGGGGGCGGGACAGGGCTCGGTCAGTGGGAGTTCGGTCCGGGGATGTCGACGCCGGCGGAGCGGAGCTTGGTCGCGAACAGGGCGGACAGCCGGGCGGAGGCCGATGCCTGCTCTTCGCCGTGGTGGGCGATCAGCTTGTATCGGGTCGCGGCCTCGGTGCGGGCTTGCAGGCCGGTCACGATCTTCAGCAGTGCGGGGTTCGCGAGGTAGTGGTCGGCCATGTCGGTGGCGAGTTCGGCGATGCGGGGATCGTCCGGTTCCCAGTCCGCGGCTTCCAGGGCGCGCTTGTTCAAGTCGACGAACCGGGCGTCCTCGACGGCGTGCTCGACATGGGTGAGGTAGTCGTCAAAGCCTTCTGGGACCAGCGCTTTCGCCAGGACCAAACCCTCCCGGGAGGTCGCCACCTCATCCGGGCTGAAGCCGAGACCGGGCATCCGGTCCAGCAGCCCCACAGCGCGGTCGGGCAGCAGGGCCCGGTCACCGTCGGCGATCCGGTGCAGCGTGTCGCGTCGGGCGATCAACTCCTCGATCCGTTCGGTGAGGTTCCGTTCGACGTCGGCGAGTGCGGCGGCGAACAGCGCGGCATCGGCGTCGAGTAGGGGCCCGATGTCGGCCAGCGGCACGCCGGCTCCGGCCAGGGTCCGGACCTGCACCAGCCGCAGCAGCTCGGCCGATCCGTACCGCCGGTAGCCGGAGGTGTCGCGTTCCGGCTCCTCCACCAGCCCGTGCTTGTGGTAGTGCCGCACGGTCTTGATCGTGACGCCGGCGAATGCCGCCGCCTGCCCGATCGTGACTCCGTTCATCATCTGCTCAGCTTGCCTGGTGATCGTGGAGGGCCGCGACCTCGCGAACCGCATCGGCGACGGCCCGGAAGTCCTTGCGCAGGATGTGGGAGTGGTTGCTCGCGACCTTCGCGCTCACCTTCAGGTTCGGGTTTCCGGCGAGCACCGGATCGAGCGAGGCTCGCACCGCTTCCATCTCCTCCTGGCTCCCGCCGAGGTTGGCACCGGTGGCCAGGACGTAGCGCACCGGGCAGGTCACCCGGTCCAGGACCGGTGCGAGGGCGGCGTGCAGCTCATTGGCCTCGATGTTGATCTCGGCGTGCTGGTCGGCGCTCATCCGCGCCGCCAGGCCCAGCGGGCGGGCCACCGGCATCAGAAATCGCATGCGGCGGAACAGCTTCCGAATGCGCTCCCGAGCCTCCTCGCCGGTGATGCCGTATGGCATCGCGCCGTCCACCGACACCACCCCCAGGGTGCGGCCGGGATTGCGCTCGGCCCAGTGCACCGCGAGCAGGGCGCCGTAGGACCAGCCCACCACGATCGGCTGCTGCGCCCCGGTGGCCTCGAGGACGGCGTCGATGTCGCGCAGGCAGGCCTCGAAGGAGTAGTCCGCGGATCGCTTCGACTTGCCGCGGGCCCGCTCGTCGAAGGTGATGTGCCGGAATTCGCCACCGAGTTCGGCGATCACCGATCGCCAGTGCTTGGTGTCGGCATAGGAGCCGTTCAGGTAGATGACGGGACGGCCGGTGCCGCCGGTGTCGGTCACGGCCAACGCCGTGTCGTCGACCGGCACCATGCCGGTCCAGGTCGAAGTGGCCGAGTTGCTCGCGTTCGAAGACGTTGTCATGCGATGAGCGTGCACCTTGACCTTGGGTCAAGGTCAAGCCACGAAACTGGCGGCCCCATCAAAGCTCGGTCGGCAAGCCGCTGTCATAGATCGCCAGCACGTCGGTCACGTCGCGCAGCGTATCGATGACGCACTGAGTCGGCGAGATGAAGAGCTGCGGGTAGTCGACCTCGCCGAGGGAGCGGTCGACCCGCCAGGCGAGTTGTTCCGAGTCGAGTGAGAACTGCGCGTCGACGCCTTCCTTGTTGCCACGTGGATCCTGGCGGTGCCAGGCGTTTTCGAGGTAGATCGCGACGAGTCCGTGGAGAACGTGTCCGTCTCCGTGCGCGAGCCGTTGGTAGCACAGTCCGGTCGGGATGCCTTCGGATCGCAGCAGCGCCGCGAGCAGATGCGACTTGGCGTAGCAGAGCCCCACGCGCTGTTCGAGAACCTCGCCGGCGGTCAACGTCACCCGTGGGTCTTGAGCGTCGTAAGAGTGCGCGACCTGGTCGCGTACCCACTCGAAGGCGGCCTTGGCGAACGGCACGTCGTCGCTGTCCTGCCGCCGCAGCTCTCGCGCGAGGGCCCGCACGGCTCCGTCTCCGACCTCGATGAAGGCATCGCCGCCCAGATAATCTCTCGGAGTTGCTGTTTCGAGTACCGAGTGGGGTGTCGCCATGTCGAGAAATACTCGAGGACCCGACGAGACGTAGTCAAATCCATGCGCCAACCCCTTTCGTTTAGTCGAGGGTTAACGATCGTTGCGCACATTGCCGTTGTTGACGGCCCTCCCCTGGCCGATCGTAGAGGGCACAACACCATTCGATCACCAAGGAGCACACCATGAGCGTTCACACCCCGCGGCCCACCACCCTCGTCCTGGGCGGCACCGGCAAGACCGGCCGCCGCGTCGCGCAGCGACTAACCGCCCTGGACCTGCCGGTGCGCATCGGCACCCGCGCCGGCGGGGTCCCGTTCGACTGGGAAAACCCCGAAACCTGGGAGCCCGCCCTCGACGGCATGACCGCGGCGTACATCTCCTACCAGCCCGACCTCGCGGCCCCCGGCGCGGTGGAGGCCATCGCCTCGTTCTCCGAACTGGCCGTCGACCGCGGCGTGCACCGGCTGGTGCTGCTCTCCGGCCGCGGCGAGGTCGAGGCGCAGGCCTGCGAGAAGGCCCTCACCGATTCCGGCGCGGACACCACCATCCTGCGGGCGAGCTGGTTCGGCCAGAACTTCAGCGAGGGCTACCTGCTCGACCCGATCCTCGCCGGCCAGGTGTTCCTGCCCGCCGGCGACATCCCCGAACCGTTCGTCGACGTCGACGACATCGCCGACGTCGCCCTCGCCGCCCTCACCCAGCCCGGCCACACCGGCGAGATCTACGAGCTCACCGGCCCCCGCGCGCTCACCTTCGCCGAGGCCGTCTCCACCATCGGCGCGGCCGCCGGCCGGACCATCGACTACGTGCAGGTCCCCACCGACGACTTCGCCGCCGGCCTCGCCGCCGAGCAGGTCCCCACCGACGTCATCGACCTGCTGACCTACCTGTTCACCACCGTCCTCGACGGCCGCAACGTCACCCCCGGCGACGGGGTCACCCGGGCGCTGGGCCGCGCACCCCGCGACTTCGCCGACTACGCCTCCGCCGCCGCCGCCACCGGCATCTGGACCGTGGGGTGAGCGCGATGACCACCAAACTCCTCCAGACGATCACCCTGCTCGGCGCCGGCGTCACCGCCGGACTCATGGCCGGCCTGTTCGCCGCGTTCGCCTACGCCGTCATGCCGGGCCTCGGCCGCACCGACGACCGCACCTTCATCGCGGCGATGCAGAAGATCAACGTCGCGATCATCAACGGCTGGTTCATGATCTGCTTCCTCGGCGCACTGGCCCTGACCGTCACGACCCTGCTGCTGCACCTGGGGTCCGCGCGCGCCACACTGCCCTGGATCATCGCCGCGCTGGTGCTCTACATCGCGGTGCTCGTCATCACCGCCACCGTCAACGTGCCCCTCAACAACGAGCTCGCCGCCGCGGGCGAGCACATCACCAACCCCGACCTGGTACGCCAACAGTTCGAATCGCGCTGGGTCACATGGAACATCGTGCGCGCGGTCCTCAGCACCGCCGCCTTCGCGGCACTCGCCTACGCCCTCGTGGTGCACGGACACGCCACCGCCCCGGACACCGGGCCCACCGCCGCACCCGCCGCCCACAGCACACAGGTCGCGCCGCAACACAACCCCACCGATCCGATCGCGAGCCGGCGATACTGACCACACGACAAGGGCGCCGAACCCACTGCGGGTTCGGCGCCCTTCGTTAATTGCGTTGCTGCACGACCACCCACTCCGTACGCTCCGTCGCATGCATTGCCTCTGCTTCATCCGCATCCGCCACGACCGGGCTCTGGCCCGCTAGCGGACCCCCGGTCGCGCTGGCGCGCCCAGGGCCCTTCGAGACCTTCTTTCATCTCGAGGACCCGAAAGGGCAACAGTGGCGCAGTCATTCGCACACGGAAACTACTCACACACGCAGAAGAAGGTTCGGGCCAAGGGCGGTCGCACGCCCAGAGACCGAGCCAGGCGGGAGCTCTCGCAGAACTTCCTGACCGACGGGCACGCCGTCGACCGAGTGGTCGAGGCGGCCCGACCGGCCGGCCTCGTCCTGGAGCCCGGATCCGGCAAGGGCGCGCTCACCGTCGCCCTGGCCAGAACCGGTGCCGAGGTCGTCGGCTACGAGATCGATCCGCTGCTGGCCGTCACGCTCAAGGCCAGAACCGGGCTCAGGATCGTCAAGGGCGACTTCACGGCCGCACGGCCGCCGCGCGAGCCGTTCGCGGTGGTCGGCAACGTCCCCTTCTCGATCACGTCGAAGATAGTCGACTGGTGCCTGCGCGCCCCGTCGCTGACGTCGGCGACGCTGGTCACGCAATGGGAATACGCACGCAAACGGTCCGGCGACTTCGGCCGCTGGAGCCTGGTCACGGTGGAGAGCTGGCCGTGGTTCTCCTGGGAGCTCATCGGTCGGATCGGCAGGGAGAGCTTCAGGCCGGTGCCCTCGGTCGACTCGGCGATCCTGCGGATCGAGCGGCGGCCCGAGCCGCTGGTGGCCGAAGGGCCCGCTTACCAGGACATGGTGGAGCTGGGCTTCTCGGGCGTCGGCGGGTCGTTGCACGCGTCGCTGTCCACGCGGTACGGCGGGGTGGACGCCGCCTTCGCGGACGCGGGGATCGCCCGCGACACCGTGGTGGCGTTCGTCCACCCAGATCAGTGGGTCACGTTGGCTGGACGGTTGCTCCGCTGAGCGGGCGCACCCGGGTGTCGAGCCCCATGATGCCCGGGTGCTCCCCGCGCGTGGCTCGCCGCCGACCGCGGATAGTGAATGTCCGAGGCCGCCAATCCATCTCGGCGCTGCGGCCGACCGAGTGGCGGGCGGCGCCCGGTATCCGGGCGAAGTCCCAAGTATGGTCCCACCCATGGACGAGGACGATGCCTACGTTGAGCTGGCCACGCCGGCGGAGAGGCAGAGCTGGGACAAGCAGAACAGCCTGATGTACGGCGGCCTGATCGCGATCGGTGTGGTCATCCTGCAGGGCTTCCTCACCGCCGACCCGCTCGGCACGTCCGGGAAGATCTCGGTCGTCGCCTTCGCCGTCGCGTTGCCCCTGCTCGCGGTGCTGATCATGCTGGGTGAGCTCCAGGCCAGCGCGACCAAGGTCAGCATGACCGACGAGATCGCCAAGGGGATCGCGCTGTCGAGTTCGCTTGTCGGCGTGGTCGCGGCCTTCTGGCACATCGACTGGCTCGCGGGTGCCGCCGTGATCGCCTCGGGAGCCGCCGGGCTCACCGTCTACGGTGCGCACTTCAGCCGTTCGCGCTTCAGCCGGGCCGTCACAGTGCGGAGCAGGGCGGAGGGCCGCGGCACCACCCCGGATCCCGATCCCGCCGCGCCGTAGCTCGCGTCAGTCGCGCCACGCCCCGGCGGCCGCGGCGCCCCTCACGAACTGGGCGAAGGAGCGGGGCGGCCGACCGAGCGCGGTCTGCACTCCGTCGGACAGCTGGCTGTCCATGTCCCGACGGATCGGGCCGACCGAGTCGGCGTAGTCCTCGGCGTCGGCCCTGGGCCAGCCCGCGCCGACCAGCTCGGCCACGAAGTCCTCGGGCGACAGCGGCACGTAGCGCACCGTGCGGCCGGTGGCATCCGAGATGACGGTCACCACTTCGTCGAGGGTGAGCGCACTCGGTCCGGACAGCTCGTAGGTCCTGCCCACGTGCTCGTCCCCGGTGAGCGCCGCGACCACGACCGCGGCGATGTCCTCGGCGTCCACGAAGCTCGCCGCGCCGTCACCCGCGGGCAGCCGCAGCTCCCCGCCGAGCACCGCGTCGCGGAAGAACCCCTCGCTGAAGTTCTGCGCGAACCATGCGGGCCGCACGACCGTCCACTGCAGACCGCTGTGGCGCACGGCGTCCTCGCCGTCGATGTGCGTCCTGCCCGCGGTGCTGCCTTCGCCGGCGTATCCGGGGACGTCGACGCCACGGCCCGACAGCAGCACGACCCGCTCGACCCCCAACTCCTTCGCGCGCCGGACGAACGGCCGCGTCAGCAATTCGCCGTCGTGCGGCACGATGAGAACCCTCTTCGCGCCGTCCAGGGCGGCGTCCCACGTGCTCCGGTCCGTCCAGTCGAAACGCGGCTCGCCGGAACGCGATCCGACGCGCACGGGGACACCCAGCGCGCCGAGTTGGGCCACGGCGCGTCCGCCGACCTTGCCGGTACCGCCAGTGATCAGAATCGGGTGCTCAGTCATGGGACAACTCAATCCTTCGGCGCGGGCGGAGGCCATGGCTGCGACACCCAGGTCGATGTTCGTGCGTCTACATTCGAGGGGTGGACACGTTGGCGAATCTGCTGGACGGGGTGCGGGCACGCGGAGCCGTGTTCACCCGGACGGTCATGAACCCACAGTGGTCGCTGCGCTTCGCGAGCGGCGCCCACCTGACCCTGGTCGCCGCGCGCAGCGGCCGGGTCTGGATCACGCCCGCCGACGGCGAACCGATCGAAGTCGGCTCCGGTGACATTGCCGTCTTACGCGGCCCCGCCCCGTACACCGTCGCCGAGGACCCCGCCTCGCCGCCCCGGCGCGTCATCACCAGCAAGGACTACTGCGCGCGCACCGCGCGTGCGGTCGTGGATGGCGGGCCGGCCCTCGACCCGCGTACCTGCGGCGTGGACGAGGCGGGTTCGGCCCTTCTGATCAGTGGCGCCTACGAGGGCCCGGCGGGCATCAGCGACCGCCTCCTGGATGCCCTGCCGGGCATCCTCGTCGTCCCGGAGGCCGAGGGCGACCGCACCCTCCTCGCGTTGATCGCGGAGGAGGTGCGCCGCGACAAGCCTGGCCAACAGGCGGTCCTGGACCGACTGCTCGACCTCCTGCTGGTCTCCACCCTGCGTGCCTGGTTCGACCGCCCGCAGGTCCATGCCCCGCGTGGTACCGCACCACGGACGACTCCGTCGTCGCGAGCGCGCTCCGGCTGATGCACGACTCCCCCGCGCACCCGTGGACCGTGGCGACCCTCGCCGCCGAGGTGGGTGTCTCGAGGTCCGGTCTGGCCCGCCGTTTCGCCCGCCACGTCGGGGAGCCGCCCATGACCTACCTGGCCACGTGGCGCGTGGCCACGGCCGCCGACCTGCTCCGCGACACCGATGCCACGGTGAGTTCCATCGCCCACCAGGTGGGGTACTCCAACACCTTCGCCCTCAGCGTCGCCTTCAAGCGCTGCCGCGGCATCACCCCCACCCAACACCGCGCGGCCGCTCTCCACGCCCGGGGACTGAGCGCCTGACCGCGCACGACTCTCTCGTCCCGGCCCGGGCTCTAGGTGCTTGCCCGGCACCCGATCTCGCCGCCCGCCTGGGCGATCGCGAACGCCTCCTCGCGGCGGGAATCGGACCACCGCTCATCGCCGAGCAGACCGTAGACCAACGCCGATCCCAGCAGGGTCGAGATCGGGGGCGCGGCCCCGTCGGCACGGAACGAGTCGAGTGAGTCCTCGAAGCAGTACACGGCGCCGCGCAGGTCGCTGCCGAACACGGCGAGGTACCCGGCGGCCTCCGAGACGAGGGCCTCCAGCGTGACCTCATCGAGGTCCGCCACCGCGTGACCGGCCTCGTCCACCAGTGCCGCCGCGTCGTCGAGGTCGCCCTCGGACCCGGCCAGCACGCTGTCGGCGCAGAGCGCGATCACCCGGTCGACGGTCGCCTGCCCGCCCCGGCGATCGAGGGCACCACCCCGTCCCTCCCACGGCAGCCGCGCGATCCGGTCCAGGAACAGCGCGGTCGTCATCCGCAGCGCCGTCTCGGCCTCACCCGGTTCCGTCAGGCAGTACTCCATCGCCTCGCGAATAGGCGGCTGCTCCCGCACGAGCCGCTCCTCCCACTCGAGCCGGCGTGCACCGGACCACCCGGCCGAGCCCTTGCGATCGGTCACCGCCGCAGTGCTGTCGGCGGCGGAGTACTCGGTCACGGATTCGCACATCGGTCACCTCGGGGTCGCGGGTCCAGCGGGTCGCATACCAGCGTGAACCTCACACGCGACCACGACCACGGGAGAATGGCCCGTTTCGGTGCCTACGCCGACGCCGTTCCGGCCGGTAGGTCCGTTCCCTCTCCGGTTGCCCCCGCCGCGACCCAGGCCGCGATCTGCGCGCGGGCGGTGAAGCCCAGCTTGGCGAGGACGTGCTCGACGTGTCCCTCCGCCGTGCGGGGCGCGATGCCCAGTTGCTGCGCGATCGCCCGGTTGGTCAGCCCCTGCGCCACCAGGTCGGCGACCTCGCGTTCGCGTTTCGTCAGAACGGACGTCGGCGGCGTTGTCTCGGCGGGGGCGTACTCGTCGAGCGCGTAGGCGACGGCCTCGCCGACGCCGAGATCGCGGCCGCGCGACATCGCGGCCGCGAAGCCCCGTGCGCCGAGCGCCGCCCGGACCTGCTTACGCCGCTGCTTCTGCTGCGAGACGAGGCCAGGGATGACCACCATCTTGATCCCGGACACCTCCCCCACCGAGTCGGCGGCACCCATCAGCACGGCGGCCCGCTCGCAGTCGTGTCGGGCCGCGGCCACCCAGGCCAGGGCCTCGAGGCAGGTCGAGCAGGTGAGCGGGTCGTCCACCAGGCGCGCCAGCCGCAGTCCCTCGTCGAGGAGCTGCGTGGCCCGGCCCGGATCGCCCTGCTGCCAGACGGCGAGCCCGAGCGCGCACAGCGAGTACGCCCGGAACACCGACTCCCGGTGGGTCTCGGTGATCGCGAGGATCTCGCGGTGGCGGTCCAGCGCCCGGCGGCCGTCGCCGCGCAGCCAGCTCGCCAGCGCCAGCCCGAGCAGGCTCGTGACGCGGCGCAACGGGTTGCCGGTGGTCTCGAACGTGCGGACCGCCGACTCGAGGTCCAGCACCGCGCGGGCCAGATCACCGGCAAAGATCGCGACGTACCCGTCGGCCGACCGGGCCAGCGCGGTCCATTCCTCGCCGCCGACCACCGCCGCCGCCGCGCGGGCCTCCGCGGTCAGCGCGGCACCCGCAGCGACATCGCCCTGCATCACCGCGAGCACGCTGTTGACGCAGAGGGCGGCGATCCGCGCCTCGGTCGGCTCGCCGCCCTGCGCGGCCAGTGCCCGATCCAGCCAGAGCCTGCCCTCGCCGAGCAGGCCACGCGCGAGCCAGAGCAGGTACATCGCCTCCGCGATCCGCAGCGCGGACTCGGCCTCGCCCGGTTCGGACAGGCAGTGGTCCAGCGCCTCGCGGACATTCGCCTGTTCCCGGTCGAGCCGCCGGATCCACTGCACCTGCCGCGGCCCGATCCACTCCCGCTCCGCCCGCACCACCAGCAGCTCGTACCAGTCCCGGTGCCGGCGGCGCAGCGCGCCGAGCTCACCGCTGCCCTCGAGTTTCTCCAGGCCGTACTCGCGCAGCGTCTCGAGCAGCCGGTACCGCACCACGTCGCCGTGGTCCTCGCGGATCAGGATCGACTTGTCCACCAGCGCGGCGACCACGTCCAGCACGTCCTCGGGCCCCAGCTCCCCGGCGCACACGCCTTCCGCCGCGTCGAGCTCGAAGCCGCCGGCGAACACCGACAGCCGGGCCCACAGATCCCGCTCCCGCTGGGTGCACAGCTCGTGGCTCCAGTCGATGCACATCCGCAGCGTCTGCTGCCGCGGGGGCGCACCCCGGTGGCCGACGGTCAACAGGCGATACCGGTCGGTGAGCCGCTGCAGGATCTGCTGCGCCGACATGGCACGCAGTCGCGCCGCGGCCAGCTCGATCGGCAGCGGCAGGCCGTCCAGCCGGTGACAGATCCGGGCGACGGCCAGCGTGTTCTCCTCCGTGAGGCCGAATCCGGGCAGTGCAGCGCACGCGCGCTCGGCGAACAGGGTCATCGCCGTGTAGCGGGGCAGCCGGCCCAGCGAGGGCAGATGGTCGGGATCGGGCACCTCGAGCGGCGGAACCCGCACGGTCACCTCCCCGGCGATGCCGAGCTGTTCTCGGCTGGTGGCCAGAATCCGCAGGCCCGGACTCGCCCGGAGCAACGCCTCCGTCAGTTCCGCGACCGCCTCGACCAGGTGCTCGCAGCTGTCCAGCACGAGGAGCAGATTCCGTCTGGCGCAGTAGTCCACGAGCATGTCGAGCGGCGGGCGGCTCGACACCTCGCGCAGCCCCAGCGCGGCCGAAACCGTGTCCGCCACCAGCACCGGATCCCCGAGCTCCCCGAGCTCGATCAGCCAGACACCGTCGTCGAACACCCGTCGGCTCTCCTGGGCAATCCGGAGCGCGAGCCGAGTCTTGCCGACTCCCCCGATGCCCGTGAGCGTCACCAGCCTGGACTCGGACAGCAGCCGCCGTCCGGCGGCCACCTCACTCTGGCGACCGACGAAACTGGTCATGTCCTGGGGTAGGTTCCCGGTCCTACCGCGCGCGCCCCGCGACATCGAATCGACACTCCCGCCGACGAATCCTGCCAATCCGACGGTACCCCCGCCCGTCCCGGACGAGAGTGCCCGCGCCCGTTGAGCCAACGCGGGAGGCCGCCCTGAGCGATACTCCAGTCGTGCAGCCGACAAGCGATGTCATCGAGCAGATCCTGCGTCAGGCGATCGAGGGTGGCGGAGTCGTCGGCCGGGCAACGATCGACGAATGGGATGGCGTCTCGAAGGCGCGCATCACCGAGCGGGGCGGCACCGTCCACGTACTCGACGAGGCCGTCGCCCAGCGCGGCATCGCGGAGTTCCTGGCGGACGACGCCAACGACGACCCGGACGGACTCGACGCGCTCACCGCGCACGACGGTGACCGCGTCGACGGAGACCTGGCCGATTCGGTGGTGCAACTCGGTCTGTTCGGTCGGATCGTCTACCTGTGACCTCCGCGGCGCGCGCGCCGCGAACCGTCATCGGCGCGGCCGACGATCATCCGTGCGCGAGGTGATGACCCAGCAGGATGCGGAGCTGGCCGTGTGCGTCGACGAACGGTTGGCTCGACTCGAGCGCGCGGCTCTGCACGATGGCGCCCTCGATCACCGACAACAGCAGCCCCGCCAGCGGGCGCGCGGTCGTTGCCTCGATTCCGGCCGCGACCAAGCCGTCGGCGAGCCGGGCGGTCCAGTCGGTGAACGCCTGACCGGCGGCGGCCTGCACCGCCGGGTCCAGCTCGTCCAGCGCGGCCGCCATCATGAACGAGCCCAGCCGGTACTCGCTGGACTCGAGCGGTTCACGCCAGAACGCGAAGAGCTCGTCCAACCACTGGTCCACCGACGGCGTGCTCGCCAGCCGCTCCGCCATCACGCTCAGGTGGGAGTGCACCACTCTCGACACGATTCGTGTCGCCGTCTCCACGAGCTGGCCCTTGCCGGACGGGAAGTGCTGATACAGCGAATTGCGCGACGCATTGCTGCGTTTGAGCAGCTCGGTCAGCCCGGCCGCATTCACACCGAGCTCCTGCACCGTGGCGATGGTGCTCGCGAGGAGTCGAGCTCGCGGTCGTGCCGTGGTCATCCGAATCCTCCCGCGCTTGTGTGAACCGATCGGTTCATGTTAGATGAACCTTACTGATGGACCGATCGGTTCACATGGAGAGGATGCCGTGCCCGCCCCCATCGCCACCGCCAATCCCGTCACGCACACGGCCCTGCTGGGCCTCGGCGCGTACCGGCCCCGACGTGTCGTCCCCAACGCCGAGATCGTGGACGCCATCAACTCCAGCGACGAATGGATCCAGACCCGATCCGGCATCAAGGCCCGAGGCTGGGCCGACGGCGACGAGACCATCGTCTCGATGAGCGTCGCGGCGTCCCGCGACGCACTCGCCGCCGCGGGCCTCGAGGCCGCGCAGATCGACGCCGTGGTGCTGGCGACGTCCTCGCAAATGGTGCTGGGACCGTCGGCGGGCGCTGTGGTCGCCACGGAACTCGGCATGCACGACACCGCGGCCTACGACATCTCCGCCGGTTGCGCGGGCTTCTGCTATGCGCTCGGCAACGCCGCGAGTCTCGTCCGCGCCGGGCAGGCCCGCCACGTCCTGGTGATCGGCGTGGAACGGCTGTCCGACCTTCTCGATCCGACCGACCGGACCTGCGCGTTCATCTTCGCCGACGGTGCCGGCGCGGTTGTCGTCGGTCCCGCCGACGCGGAGGGAATCGGTCCGGTCGCATGGGGTTCGGACGGAACCCAGACCGAAGCGATCAAGCAGGACAAGGACTTCAAGCAGTACTTCGCCGAGGTCGCGGCCGCAGAAGCCAGCGGCGGCAGCACGGAGCGGCCCTACATCCGGATGAACGGTGCGGCGGTGTTCCGGTGGGCGGTGACCTTCCTGGAGAAGGCCTGCCGCGACGCCCTCGAGAAGTCCGGCATCACGGCCGAGGACCTGGACGCCTTCGTGCCGCACCAGGCCAACAGCCGCATCACCGACGCGCTGATCCGGACGCTGGGACTGCCCGACACCGTCGCGGTCGCCCGCGACATCGTCGAGACCGGCAACACCAGCGCGGCATCGATCCCGATGGCCATGGAACAGCTCCTCCGGTCCGGCGGCGCCAAGCCCGGCGACACCGCGTTGCTGCTCGGCTTCGGCGCCGGCCTGGCCTACGCCGGACAGGTGGTCCGGCTCCCCGCGATCGCGTAGGCCGTCGGGCCCGGCGGGGCCCCGCCGGGCAGTACCTACTCGGCCGGAACGCGGGACACCTGGAAGCGTTCTGCGTGGTCGGCCGCCCACGGCGCGAACGTGCGTGCCGGGCGGCCGGTCACCTGCTCGACGGTGTCGACGACGGTCGTGGAGTCGTCGGTGGGAACGGCGTACCAGCCGATGACGTAGTCCGCGTCCGCCCGGGACACGCCGGTGGCCATCAGCCTCTCGATCGCCTGCTCGTGCGTGATCGGGACGAAGGCGATGTCGCGACCGATCGCCCGGGACAGGATCGCGATCCGTTCACTCGGGGTCAGCGACTCGGGACCGGTGAGGTTGTAGGCACAGCACGGTGATGCGCCGCACCCCCGCCTCCACCGCGCGCCGCACCAACTCGGGCCCGACCTCGGCGAGACCCGTCGACACCGTGATGTGCAATCGACTGACGCCGTCGAGCGCGGCGTCCAACCCGTCCGGCGCTGTGTGCGTGCCTGCCACCAATTCCACCCCGGCCGGGAGCTTTCCCACGGCCGCAGCGGGATTACGCGTCAGCGCCCGAACGCGCTCGCCTCGGCGGACCAGCTCTGCCACGACGTGCCGGCCGGTGTTCCCCGTCGCACCCGTCACCAAAGTCGTCATCATCGAACTCCTTTCGTCGCCGACGACGCTAGAAGCTCAACTTCACTTGAGGTCAAGGGTCCGCCCCCGATCGCCGGGCACACCGCCTTCCGCCCTGGTGGCCCGGCTCGGGGGTGGGGGCCCGGAGCGATCAGCCCTTGGCGGCGATCCGGCCCGCCCTCCTGCCGAAGAAGCTGCCGTCACCGAGCGAGGCCCCGCTCGCGTAGCCACCCGCGGACACACCCGCGGTGCATCGTCCGGCGGCGAACAGGCCGGGAATCGGCTCACCGGAGACATGCAGCACCTCCGAGTCCACGCTGGTACGCAGGCCGCCCAGGGTGAAGCCCCCGGTGAACCCGCGCAGGTCGATCGCCGCGACGGGCGACCCGATCGGCTTGACCCACTCCGGCTTCTTGCCCAGCACGGGGTCCTCGCCGTTCGCGGCGTGCCGGTTGTACACCTCGACGGTGGCCTGCAGTGCGCCCTCGGCCAGCCCCATCTCCGCCTCGAGCTCCTCGACCGTCTCGCACACCCACGTCGGCTGATGCCGCAGGAACGGGGTCGCCGTCGGGGTGGTCAACGCCTCCTCATACGCGGCCTCGTCGATCACCAGGAACGCCTGGTTCTGGTTCTCGATCAAGGTGGCCTGCCCGACCCGGCCGGGATAGGTGTCCTCGTTGATGAAGCGCTGTCCGCGGCCGTTGACCAGGATGCCGCGGACGAAGAGCTGGGGATCACAGAAGAACGCGACCTCGGTGGCGTCCATGTGCGCCAGGTCCGCGCCGAGCGCCTGCGCCATCTGGATCGCGCGGCCGTCGTGCTCCTCGATCGACGCCGCGGGCCGGCCCACCAGCCGCGGCGCGTACGCCTCGACCATCCGGTCGTTGTAGGCGAAGCTGCCGGTCGCGAGCACCACGCCGCGGCGGGCGCGGATGGTGACCTCCTTCCCGTACTGCGTCGCGACGACGCCGACCACCCGGCCGGACTCGTCCGTCACGAGGGTCTGCGCGCGGGTGTCGTACACGGACCGGACGCCGAGCCCCGTCGCGGTGTCGGTGAGCGGCTTCATCAGCATGTAGCCGCCGCCCCGCTCACCGCCGGACTGCTTGTCCGCCATCTGCGGAATGTGACCGCGCGGGGCGGGCGGGATGGTCGCGGCGAACGGCGCGGCGTTCTCGCCGCCGGAGTACTGCAGTCCGTCGTCGCCCGGCGGCTCCCAGCCCGGCTCGCCCCAGAAGCTCTCCTTGAACGGGACGCCGCACTCGACCAGCCAGCTGTAGTGATCGACACTGCCCTCGCAGTAGGCGTCGATCTTCTCGGCATCCACACCCGGGCCCAGAGCCGCGGTCATGAACGCCTTCATGGCCTCCACCGAATCGTCGAAACCGCAGGCCTTCTGCAGCGGGGTGCCGCCACCGAGGTAGATGAACCCGCCGGCCATCGCGGCCGCGCCGCCCCAGCCGCCGGTGCGCTCGAGCACCAGGACGTCGGCGCCCTCCTGCGCCGCCGCCAGGGCCGCGGACGCACCCGCGACGCCGTACCCGGCGACCACTACGTCGGCCTCGTGATCCCACTGTGCGATCTCGTCGGCCCGCCTCGGGCGGACGGTCGCGCTGCTGCTCGTCATGTGCGTCTCTCCTGCATCTCTGATCCGAATGGGGCGCGGCGAATCCGGACAGCGAAGCGCCGTGGACACATCACAGTGCGCTCACGCAAACCCGACCATCGCCGTTCCCGCTGATCGGAACAAACACCCACACGCACCGACCACTGCGGCCGCGGCCCCGCACCCGAGCGAGTGGTTCGGCCGCTGGTGCCACGGTTTTGGTTGGTTGTCGCGCGGCGAGCTGGAACGTGTTCTAGATTCGGGGTATCGCGCTCGACACCGGGGGCCCGTGCTGAGAGGAATGATGATGCAGTTCAACCTTGCGGACGTTTTCGAGACGGTCGCATCCGCAGTACCTGATCGCGTCGCGCTGACCTACGAGGACGAAAACCTCACCTACGCCCAGCTGGAGGCGGAGGCCAACAGGACCGCGAACCTGCTTGCGGCCTCCGGGGTCGGCCACGGCGACCACGTCGCACTGTTCCTCAAGAACAGCCTCGAGCACGTGACCAGCATCCTCGGCCTGGTCAAGATCCGCGCGGTGCCGATCAACGTCAACTACCGCTACACCCCGGCCGAGCTCGAATACATCTTCACCAACTCCGATTCGGCCGCGGTGGTCGTCGAACTCCCCGAGCACCAGCGGACCCTCGCCGGACTGCTCGAGTCGTGCCCGCTGATCCGGACGGTGTTCGTGGTCGGTGAGACCGTCGACGAGCTCCGCACCGCCGCCGCGGCCCGCGGGGTTGCCCTGGTCGACTTCGCGGAGACCCGCAACCAGCCGGCGACCGGTGAGTTCGCGTCCCGCTCCGGCGACGACCTGTACGTGCTGTACACCGGAGGCACCACCGGGTACCCGAAGGGCGTCATGTGGCGCCAGGACGACTTCTTCCGCAAGCCGCTCTCCGGCGGAAACCCGTACGGCGACCAGCCGCGCCAGGACCTCGCCGAGGTCGCGGCCGCCGCCAAGGAGTTCCCCGAGCTCGCCTTCCTGATCGCCGCACCGCTGATGCACGGCGCCGCGCTGTACTCGCTGTTCACCTTCTTCACGCTCGGGGCGCGGGTGGTGCTGCGGCGCGACTTCGATCCGGCGAAGGTCGTCGAGTCGATCGAACGCGACCGGGTGCAGGTGATCCTCATCGTCGGCGACGGCATGGGCCTGCCGCTGGTCGACGAGATGGAACGCCGCAAGGACGAGGTCGACATGAGCTCGCTCTTCTCGATCACCTCCGGCGGCGCGATCTGGTCGACCAGCGTCCGCAATCGGATGCTCGCGGTGAAGCCGGATCTGCTGCTGCGCGACAACTTCGGCGCCTCCGAGTCCGGCAACGACGGCGCCTTCACCATCGACGAGGCCGGCAACCTGCGGATGCCGCCGTCGCCGAACATGATCGTCGTCGACGAGCGGTTCGAGCAGCTCCCCGCCGGCTCGGGCGACGTCGGCTACATCGCCCGGATCGGCAACGTCCCGCTCGGCTACTACAAGGACGAGGAGAAGACCGCCCGCACGTTCCCCACCCGCCCCGACGGCACCCGCATCTCGGTGCTCGGCGACATGGGCCGGGTGGAGGCGGACGGCACCATCGTCTTCCTCGGGCGTGGCTCGCAGTGCATCAACACCGGCGGCGAGAAGGTCTTCGCCGAGGAGGTCGAGGCCGCGCTGCACGCGCACCCGTCGATCGCCGACGCGCTGGTCGTCGGCGCCCCCGACGAGCGGATGGGTCAGCAGGTCGCGGCGGTGGTCGCGGTGTACCCCGACGCGCCCGAGCTGACGCTCGAAGAGGTCCAGGAGCACTGCCGCAAGACCCTCGCCCGCTACAAGGCGCCGCGCATCCTGGTCGTGGTCGACGAGGTCAAGCGCACCCCCGCGGGCAAGGCCGACTACCGCTGGGCGTCCTCGATGGCATCGTCCTAGCGACCGGGAATGACCCTGCCCGGGGCCGACGTGTCGGCCCCGGGCAGGTCCCTCACCTCCGCGCGGCGTCGAGGGCGGCGAGATAGCCGAAGACGATCGCCGGGCCGATGGTGGCGCCGGGGCCCGCGTAGGTGTGTCCCATGACCGGTGCGCTGGTGTTGCCCGCGGCGTAGAGGCCGTCGATCACTGTCCCGTCGGCGCGTAGCGCCCGCCCCGCGCTGTCGGTATCGACACCGCCCTTGGTGCCGAGGTCTCCTGGCACCATCTGCGCGGCATAGAACGGCGCCTTGGCGAGTTCACCGAGGCTCGGGTTGGGCTTGTTGGTGATGTCTCCGTAGTAGTGGTCGTACCTGCTCTGCCCGCGCCCGAAGTCGGGGTCGCTGCCAGCGCGCGCGTGAGCATTGAACCGGTCGACGGTGGCGGCCAGGGCGTCGGCGGGGACGCCGATCTTCCCGGCCAGTTCGGCGACGGTCCCGGCGGAGGTGATCGCGCCGGAGCGCTGCCAGGAGCGCGGCAGCGGTTGGCGGGCGGGCACACCGGCGAACATGTACCGGTCCCGGTAGGTCTGGTCGAAGATCAGCCAGGCCGGCAGGTTGTCCGCGGCCCCGTCGCCCTGCCCGAACGGCCCACCGAACATCCGATGGGTGGCCTCGACGTAGGGCAGCGATTCGTTCATGAACCGCACCCCGCGGTCGTTGACCATCAGGCTGCGCGGCAGCGAGCGCTCCGCCAGGGCGAACCACGGCCCCTTCGGCAGGGGGATCGACGGCGCCCACCAGGCGTCGTCCATGTAGGAGACGGCCGCGCCGACCCGCAGACCGGCGGTGATCCCGTCACCCGTGTTGGTCGGTGCGCCGAGGCTCCACGACGTGTCCACCGGAGCGCGCTGGTACTGCCGTCGCATCGCGCTGTTGTGGTCGAACCCGCCGCAGGCGAGCACGACGCCGCGGCGAGCGTGCAACGTGGTTCGTGACCGGCCGTCGTCGAGGGCCACGCCCACCACGCGGTCGCCGTCGGTGATCAGGTCGGTCATCGCGGTACCCAACCGGACCGGCACCCCCGCAGCGCGCACACCGAGCATCAGCTGGGCCATCAGCGCGGAGCCGAGGCCGATCAGCTTCTTGCGGCGGATTCGGCCGATGACGCTCCGGGCGCCCACCCGCAGCATGCGCTGCGGTCCGCGCCAGTGCCGCAGCCCGGTGCTCAGCCAGCGGTAGTCGGACTGCTTGACGACGACGCCGAGTGGGGCCTTCGTGTAGGAGGGGTGCAGTGTCGGCAGATCGTCGCCGAGCGCGCGAGCATCGAACGGCCGCGGTTCGCACGAACGTCCGGTGGCGCGCCCGCCCGGCGCCTCCGGGAAATAGTCCGAGTAGCCGTTCACCCATTCGAGATCCAGGCCGGAGTTCTCGATGAGAAAGTCGAGGGCCTCGGGTCCGCGGTCGATATAGGTATCGATGCGATCGGGGTCGGCACCGTCTCCGACGATGCTGGTCAGATACGTTCGTGCCGCGCCGAGGTCGTCGGCGGGCGCCTGTCGGCGCAACACCGAATTGCCCGGGATCCAGACCCCGCCGCCGGAGCGGGCCGACGATCCGCCCCAGTACTGGGACTTCTCCACGATGACCACGCTCATGCCGTTCCTGGCAGCGGTGATCGCTGCCGCCATCCCCGCTGCGCCCGACCCGACGACGACCAGGTCGACTGCTTCGTCCGTCCCGTTGAGATCCTGTGTCATGTCACGCCCTCCATGTCTCGTGAATCACGGTCTGGTGAATCACGCTGTGGTGTCGCGGTTTTCCGGTCCGGCTCCCCCGCTGCCGGGTCCCGCTCCCCACCGCTCGTCGAGGACGGCGCTGAGCGCTCCCTCGACACAGACGGGCAGGGACGCGCCCCGGTTGCTCGGATTGCCCAGCCATCGGAGGTAGCCGAACTCGGCGGCGGCGAGCATCAGGTGCACCAGCAGTCCGGGATTGCTGTCGGCCTCGGGATCACGCGACATTCGTTGCGCGACCAACTCGACCAGTCTCGACCGGTGTTCGGGGGTGATCAGGCCCACTCGATCGAGCAGATGCGGCGCGGTCCGGAAAGCGGCCCGCCACTGCTCGATCTCTGTCGCCGCGAAGGTGTTCGAGCGCGTCAGAATCGCCTGCGCCAGTGCCACGTCCGCCGACTCGGCGGCCGGACGTTCCTCGAGGAGGACAACGATCCCGGAACCGCCTTCGCGGACGGGATCGAGGAGCAGATCCTCCTTGCTCCGCACATGCCGGAAGTAGGTGCTCGGCGAGATACCCGCCTCTGCCGCGATCTGCTCGGTGGTCACGGCGTCGAAGCCGTCTCGGGCGAAAAGTGTGAACGCGGCGCGCTGGATCTCCGCCCGTACCTGAGCCCGCTGCCGCTCCCGCAAAGACATCCCGACCGTTCCTCTCACACACGCAACGCGACGCCATTGGCTGTCGCGCGACCACCTTCAGTGGTGAGAGTATCTACCTACGTGAGAGTTACTGTCAAGAGGATAGGCGCTGCCAGGCGGCGGTCAATACGGTGCGCGGCCGTACAGGTCGTATTCCGACCTCAAGCTGTTGAGCGCGTCGGGGGTCGCGCGAACGTAGTGGAGATCGCCATCGCCGAGATAGATCGGATCCTCGACGAGCCACGACTCGGTCCGCAGCACGGGCTTGTTGATCTTCCGTGTGGCCGTCACCGGGATGGCCGTGGCGATCCGCACGATCCGCGGGGCCCACTTGGTCCCGAGGTCGGGCTGCTCCGCCACGAAACGCCCGAACGCCGCCGGGTCGAAGTCCGCGCCGTCGTCCATCTGGATCGTGGCCATCACCCGGTCGCCGGTGCGTGGGTCCGGCACGGGGTAGACCGCGACCAGCCGGACGCCGGGGAATCGGGCGAGAATCCGCTCGACGGGTGCGGCGGAGAAGTTCTCGCTGTCGACGCGGATGCGGTCGCCGGACCGGCCGGCGAAGTAGAAGAAGCCCTCCGCGTCGCGGTATCCGAGGTCCCCCGATCGGTAGGCGCCTCCGTCGATCCGCTCCGCGGTGGCCTCCGCATTCCGGTAGTAGCCCTCGAACATGGCGGCTCCGGTTCGGTTCACGATCTCCCCGATTGCCTCGCCCGCGTTGAGGAGCACCCCGTTGGCGTCGAACAGTGCGCGGGGGCACTCCCGGCCGTCCTCGTCGTGGATCGCGACATCCATCACCTCCGGGGCCCTGCCGAGCGAATGCGGCGGCGAATCCGGGGTCACGCCGATCACCACGGCACCCTCGCTGGAGCCGTAGCTCTCGATCGGGCGGACGCCGAATCGCCGTTCGAACTCGTCCCGATCGCGCGGCGCCGCCTCAGTGCCGAAGACCACCCGCAGGTTCGTGTCCCGCTCCAGCGGCGACTCGGGCGCGGTGAGGAGATAGGCCAGCGATCGACCGACGTAGTTGAAGAAGGTCACCCCGAATCGTTGGACGTCGGGCAGAAATCCCGAGACCGAGAACTTGCGGCGCATCGTGAAGGTGGCGCCGCTGAACACCGAAGGCGCCCAGCAAGCCATGATCGCGTTGCCATGGAACAGCGGCATCGCGTTGTAGGTCACGTCCGCTCGGGTCAGCGAGCAGTAGTTGATCGCACCCAGGGCGGCAAGGCGACCGGTCGTGCAGATCACCGCCTTCGGCGCGCCGGTGGAGCCGGAGGTGAAGGTCAACAGCAGGCGGGTCGCCGGATCCTTTGCCTCGGGTGTGATCGGAAGCGGGTCGACGGAGGCGGATTCGACGGCAGTCAGCCACTCGGCGCCGTCGACGAGCAGGAGACGGTCGGCCTCGACTCCCGTGTAGAGACCGTCGAGCAGGGCGAGCCCGGCCCGATCGGTGAGGATGAGGTCGCAATCGACCCCACGGATATCCGATGCCAGTTCGGCTCCACGGCGGGTGGGGTTGATCCCGATCAGGGTGGCGCCCGAGAGCGCCGAGGCCCCGATGAGAAAGATGTACTCGGGGACGTTCTCCAGCAGGACGCCGATGTGGAAGGGGCGGTCGGGCCGGCGCAAGGCGGACAATACCGAGGCACGGGCGGCGCATTCGCGCACCACCTCCCGCCAGGTCCAGCGGGAGTCCTCGAACAGCAGTCCGGGATGGTCGTCCTCCGCGCGCGCGAGCAACAGGTCGGCGAAGGTCAGGCGCCGCTCGGCGACCTCGGCGGGGGTGAGCCGTGGAACCTCTTGTCCGGCAACAGATTCTGCGTGCACGTCATCTCTACTTTCGTATTCCATCGGGGCGCGGGACCCCGGGGGTCGGGCGGGACTACGCCACGTCGGCGTCAGCCCTGGCCGATCAGGCCGAGGGACTGCTCGCGCATGGCGACCTTGCGGACCTTGCCGGTCACCGTCATCGGGAACTCGTCCACCACGTGCACGTACCGGGGGATCTTGTAGTGCGCCAGCTTGCCGGTACAGAACTCCTTGACGGCCGCCGCGTCCAACGGGGCGGCCCCCTCACGCATCCGGATCCACACCATCAGCTCCTCCCCGTACTTCTCGTCGGGGACCCCGATCACCTGCGCGTCGAGAATGTCGGGGTGCGAGTAGAGGAACTCCTCGATCTCCCTCGGATACACGTTCTCGCCACCCCGGATCACCATGTCCTTGATCCGGCCCGTGATCGCGACGTACCCGTCCGCGTCCATCACCCCGATGTCGCCGGTGTGCATCCACCGCGCCGCATCGATCGCCTCCGCGGTCTTTTCCACGTTGTTCCAGTAGCCGAGCATCACCGAGTACCCGCGCGTGCACAGCTCCCCCGCCTCACCCCGCGGCAACGTCAGCCCCGTCGCCGGGTCCACGATCTTCACCTCGAGATGCGGGCCCACCCGCCCGACGGTCGACACCCGCTGCTCGATGCTGTCGCCGGAGCGGGTCTGCAGCGACACCGGCGAGGTCTCGGTCATGCCGTAACAGATCGACACCTCGCTCATGCCCATCCGCTCGATCACCTGCTTCATCACCTCCACCGGGCACGGCGAGCCGGCCATGATCCCCGTCCGCAGGCTGGAGTGGTCGTAGCGGTCGAAGTCCGGGTCGGCGAGCTCGGCGATGAACATCGTCGGCACCCCGTACAGCGAGGTGCACCGCTCGGCCTGCACGGCCTCGAGGGTGGCCTTCGGATCGAACGCGGGGCCCGGGATCACCATGGTCGCGCCGTGGCTGGTGCAGGCGAGGTTGCCCATCACCATCCCGAAGCAGTGATAGAACGGCACCGGGATGCACACCCGATCCTGCTCGGTGTAGTGGCACAACTCGCCGACGAAGTACCCGTTGTTGAGGATGTTGTGGTGACTGAGCGTCGCCCCCTTCGGGAAACCCGTTGTCCCCGAGGTGTACTGGATGTTGATCGGATCATCCGCCGACAACCCCGCCTGCGCTGCCGCGAGAACACCCGGATCGGCGGCCTGGGCCGCGGCACCATCGTCGACCAGCGCCCGCCAGTCCTCGCCGCCGAGCAGGACCACCGACTCCAGATCTGGGCACCGCGGCCGCACCGTCTCGATCATCGCCGCATAATCGGAGGTCTTGAAACTCGCCGCGGCCACCAGCATCCGGATGCCGGCCTGCTCGAGCACGTACTGCAATTCGTGCGCGCGGTAGGCCGGGTTGATGTTGACCAGGATCGCCCCGATCTTCGCGGTGGCGTACTGGATCAGCGTCCACTCCGGACAGTTCGGCGCCCAGATACCCACCCGATCGCCCTTACCGATCCCCCGCCCCAGCAACCCGGCCGCGAGACCGTCCACCTCCGCGGCGAACTCCCGATAGGTCCAGCGACGGCCCGTCGGGCAGTCCACCAACGCCTCCCGGTCCGGGTGCGCGGCCACCGTCCGATCCAGGTTGTCGCCGATGGTGTCACCCAACATCGGGGCATCCCACACCCCCGACGAGTAGCTGGGCTCCGGACTGTTCGTTGCGGTCCCGCTCACTCTGCCCTCACTTCCACATAGACGGACATGCATTCCGCTGCACGGAGGGCGCTAGGACGCGGGGGCGTGGACCAGATCGATGTACGCCTGGGGAAGCTCGTCGAAGGACAGCTTGGTGATGCTCACCGGTCCGGACGCGTACGAGTCCTCACCCTCGATCTTGCCGTTCTCGTCCACCGGCCACAGGAGCAGCTGCCGGAACACGATGAGGTAGTCCGCGGACTCGTCGTCGACCGGGAACCCGAGCTGCGCGGCGTACGAGCCGGGGTAGATCTGCTTCAGGTAGCCCTCGGTGACCAGGCAGTGATCGTCGACGATCAAGCGGTCGAGTTCGTATTCGAGGATGTTGCTGCGCGATTCGACGAAGGCGGCGTAATAGGCCCGCACCCCCTCGGTGGTCTTCGGGCCGACGTCCTGGCCGTTGTTCCAGAAGTGGTAGTCGGGCGTGGGGCACAGCGTCTCCATCAGGCGGTCGAGATCCGGGACCGCCTCGGCCTTCATGTGCTCGAGAACGACGCTCAGGACCACGCGGTGCCGCTCGTTGGTGGTGACGGCGAGACGCTCCTCGACCAGCTCCCAGGTGCGGTTCGAATCGATTACGGCCATCGGATGTTCCTCTCGGTTGTGGATCACACTTCGTCACACATCGTGATCCACGCCACACCCGGGTGTCATCCGACGCCCGTCGGCAGATCGGGAGACCCGGCCCGACTCCCGTCGGATGGTCCGTCAGGGGTGCAGAAACGCCTCGGACGCCGCCAGCTCCGCCGAGGACAGCGACATCCTGCGGAGCATCAATGCCAGGGTCGCCATGAACCGGTCCGTCGACCGCTCGAGGTCCCAGCCCATCTCCTTCTCGATGTGCGCCAGCCTCGAGGCGACCGTGCTGTGGTGCACGTGCAGCTCCGTCGCGGTCCGCCGGAGCGAGCCGAACACGCAGAACGCCTCCAACGTCGTAACGTCCTGCGCACCGGTCTCCGTGACCGCAAATGCGTTGAGCCGCGCCACGTCCCGGTCGTTGAGCAGGCGCTCGAGAGGGATCTCGGCCAGGAGTTCGAGCGAGCCGAGGAACCCGAATGCCACCGCCCGTCGACCGAACACGGTCGAGGAGGCGAAGCGCAGCGCACGCCGCGCCTGGTCCCACGACGCCGGTGCCGCGTAGATGCTCATGCGTTCGCCGATCCCCACCCACGGACCGCGGTCGCGGCCGGCCCCCGGCCCGGACGGGTACGCGGCAACGATCGCCTCGTGGAGGCCGTCGGCGAGCCGCCGGCTGTCGAGGTCCTCCTGCACCAGCATCGCGGTGAGGTTCCCGACCGCGACCGACCGCACGATCCGTCCGGGACACGATCGCGAGATCAGTTCCGCCGCGGAGCTGTTGGCGGTCGCGGACACCGCGAGCACGCGAACGTTCTGAGTGGGGTCCAATCCCAGCAGCTCCACGGCGCGAATGCGGTCCTCTCGCCGCTCCTTCCCCGAGAGCACCACCTCGAGCAGTGCCGGATCCCCCATCCGCGGCCCGGCCACCGCACCCGGCCGCACCGCGGCCACCCTCAGGGTGTGCCGCAATCGATCCATCAGGACCGAATCCAGGGGATGCTCCCCGCCCGCGCGTTCGAGCCACACCTCGAGGTCCTGCCGGATCGGCGCCTCGCGCCGATCGTCGTCGAGCGGATCCCCCAGTGCGCCGTACCTGATGACGGTTCCCGACCCCCACCGGGCACCGACGGGGCACTCGGCGAGCAGCGCCGCAGACCGGACCACCGTGTCTGCGTTCGCGGCCGACTCACCCAGCTCGTCGAAGTAGGAGATGATCCGCAGCACGGAGACCGAATCCGACCCCAGTTCGGACATCCGAAGTCGCTCAAATCTCATGGAACCACCATCTCTCATCGACTCCGGTTCATCCACACCCGCCGCCGCGGGGTGAGAATCAGTGCGAAGCTCGGGTCATGACGACTGTGTCCGGCGACTTCGAGCTGACCATCGAGGAACTTCGAGCTGTCGCGGCCTACGTGGCGGAAAGCGCTCAGGAAGTCCTACCGGTGTTCGAGGCCGCGAGTCCCGATGATCCTCGGCCCCGCGCAGCCATCGATGCTGCGTGGGAGTTCGTCAACGGTGCGAGAAGGACCCAGCTGCAGCGCGTGACTTCGATGGACGCACACCGAGCCGCGAAGGAGGCACCCACCGAGGCTGCACGTCTCGCTGCACGTGCCGCCGGCGATGCAGCGTCTGCCGCCTACCTCCACCCGATCGCCAAATCCCACCAGGTCAGTCACATCTTGCGCGCTGCTGCAAGTGCAGCGCGCATCGGTGAGTTGAACGCAGGCGACGATCCCGACGTCGGGAACAAGCTGATCGAGCAGGCTCGGCAACGCGGCACGCCCACGTTGACTGATGTCCTCAGCCGGTATCCCATGGCGCCAACTGGTAGGGACCGCGTTGCGCAGCTCATGAGTTCCCTGGACGCTTCTCTCCGCACAACCACGGGCGACGCCCCGCGCTGACGGATCCGGGCGCGGGGTGGGTGGACACTGGAGGGGAAGCGGGCCGGACCGTCCCCGACCCGCACGACGCGGAGGAGCCGACGACGCCCGCGAACAGCAGTTCCGCCGAGAGCCCGGTACTCCCGTGAGCACCGCGGTCGTCGTCGGCAGCGGGCCCAACGGGCTCGCCGCCGCGGTCCACCTGGCCCGCCACGGCGTCGAGGTCCAGGTACTCGAGGCCGGCGACACCATCGGGGGCGGCACCCGCTCCGCGGAACTGACCGTTCCCGGGCTGCTCCACGACGAGTGCTCCGCCATACATCCGATGGGCGCGGGGTCGCCGTACCTGCGGACCCTGGACCTCGGGCGGTACGGACTCAGCTGGCGGTGGCCGGACATCGACTGCGCGCATCCCCTCGACAGCGGCGAGGCCGGACTCCTGCACCGCTCGGTCGACACGACGGCCGCAGGCCTCGGTGAGGACGGTCCCCGGTGGCGGCGCATGTTCGGCGGGCTCACCGACGGTTTCGACGACCTCGCGGCCGACCTGATGCGACCGATCACCAACCTTCCGCGACATCCGCTCAAGCTCATGAGCTTCGGACCCCGGGCACTGCTGCCGGCGACCGCGCTCGCTCGCTGGTGGCGCACCGACAAGGGCCGCGCGCTGTTCGGCGGTGTCGCCGCCCACACCTACTACCGGCTCGATCGCCCCGCGACCTCGGCGGTCGGGTTGATGATCACCGCGGCGGGTCACCGATACGGCTGGCCGGTGGCCGCGGGAGGCTCGCAGTCCATCGCGAACGCACTGGCCGCCATGCTGACCGATCTGGGAGGCACGATCTCGACGGGGACGCGGGTCCGCAGCTGCCGGGACATCCCACCCGCCGACATCGTCCTGCTCGACCTGGCCCCCTCCGTCGCACTCGACATACTCGGCGACCGGCTGCCGTCGCGGGTCGCCAGGGCGTACCGCCGATACCGGCACGGGCCCGCGGCGTTCAAGGTCGACTTCGCCATCGAAGGCGGTGTGCCGTGGGCGAACCCCGACTGCGGGCGCGCCGGGACCGTCCATCTCGGTGGCGGTTTCGACGAGATCGCCGACGTCGAACGCGCCGTCGCAGCGGGCCGGATGCCGACGCGGCCCTTCGTCCTCATCGGACAGCAGTACCTCGCCGACCCCGGCCGTTCGAACGGGAGCCTGCACCCGCTGTACGCGTACGCCCATGTCCCGCACGGATATACAGGCGACGCCACCGAGGCGGTCGTCGCACAGGTCGAACGGTTCGCTCCCGGGTTCCGCGATCGCATCGTCGCGACGGTGAGCAGCGGGCCTGCGCGGCTCGCGGCCTCGAACCCCAACTATGTCGGCGGCGACATCATCGGCGGCGCCAACACCGAGACTCAGGTGGTCCTGCGCCCGCGCATCGCCCTCGACCCGTACGGCACCGGCATCCCGGGCACCTACCTGTGCTCCGCATCCACCCCTCCCGGCGCAGGCGCGCACGGCATGAGCGGCTACAACGCCGCCCAGGCAGCACTGCGCTACCTCCGACGACAGGGCTGAGACGGCCGGTGAGTGTCCGGCAATCACGGCGAGACGGGCCTTTTCATCGAACACACGTTCGAGTAGAATTCGGTCATGGATCTCGCCGAGATGATCGCCGACCCCCGAGGAGTGGCGGCCTGGCAGCTCGATGAGCGGGAACTCCTCGCACTCGTACCGGAGCTGTCCAAACGAATGCGACAACTCGAGGCACTGCGCACCCGCCTGTCGCGGGAAGTGATCACCCGGTCGGCCCTCGACAGAATCGGGGCCTCGTCCGCGCAGGCCTGGCTGGCCGGATCCTCGAAGCTGGTCAACGCCCACGCCAAGCGAATCCTGTCGGTCGGAAACTGCCTCGAACGATTCCCTGACGTCGGCCGGGCTTTCGACGCCGGTGACATAGACCTGCAGCAGGCGCGGACGATCATCGACCTACTCGAGAAGATCCCCGACTACACCGCCGACATCCGAAACAGCGCCGACGGTGGTGTATTCGACGACCCTGCCGCCGAATGCACCCGCCAGTGCACCGACCATCTGCTCGCCCACGCGGCCCGCGAGAATGCCGAGGACACCACCAAGCGCGCTGCCGCGCTGACGAACATGCTCAAGCCGGACGGCGCCCTACCGCCGGATGACGAAAACGACAGACTCAACGAGTTCTTCGCCTCCCGCACGGCAGGCGGACGGGTCCGCGTCAAGGGCCACTTCGACAAGACCACCGGCGAACAACTCATGACCGCGCTCTCGGCGTTGTCGAAGCCGCAGCCCGGCCGCAACAACGTCACCGGCGATCCCGAACCCGACCAGCGTTCCGCACCGCAACGCCGAGCCGACGCCTTCGCCGACATCATCCGCCACTACCTCGACAGCGGCGACGCACCCGGCGAAGGCGGGGAGAAGCCCCACATGACGGTCATCGTCGGTCTCGGAGACCTCGCGAACGCGACCCGAAAGACACACGGCGACAACGATCGCGATGGCAGCTCCGTGCACAGCGACGAAGAGCCCGGGACCCGCGACGAGGACGAGATCGAGTCCGGCAACGCCAGAGGTGGCGTCGCCACCGACGCGGCCGGACCTGACGAGCGCTCCTTCATCCGGAGTGGGCCGGCTGGGGGTCCCCCCTGGACGAAGTCCTTGGGGGCGATGCCTTGGCTAGGACCGATCAGCACCCGCCTGGCGAACCTGCTCTCCTGCGACGCGTCGATCACCCCGATAGCGATGGACGAGGATGGCAACCCTCTCGACGTCGGACACACCACCCGAACCATCCCCCGCCGGCTTCGCCGCGCCCTCGACGCCCGCGATTGCGGTTGCGCCTTCCCGGGGTGCGGTCGCCCAGCCGCCTGGACCGACGGCCACCCTCCCCCAAGCACTTCGTGCAGGGCGGTGCCCCCATCCGTCACTGGCCCTTAGGAGGAGCGACCAAGCTCTCAAATCTGGTGCTGCTCTGCCGTTTCCATCACACGCTCATCTACAAGGGTGAATGGGAAGTCTTCATCGGCGAGAACGGACACCCGTACTTCGTTCCCCCGTACTGGATCGACGTCCAACGAAGACCGGTCCCCGCCCACAACCGCAGTCAACTACCCCTCGCCTGCTGAGACGCCACCCGAGCACCGCCCCGGACCACGACCCCGAAATCGGGGCCGCGATCCGAGGCGGCCTGGTCCGTCAGGCGAGGTCGAACCGGTCCAGGTTCATCACCTTGTCCCACGCGGAGACGAAGTCCGCCACGAACTTCGGCTGCGCGTCGTCGCTCGCGTAGACCTCGGCGAGCGCCCGCAACTGCGAGTTCGAACCGAAGACGAGGTCGACGGTGGTGGCCGTCCACTTGACCTCATCCGTGCCGCGAGCGCGGCCCTCGTAGACGTTCTCGGCCGCCGCCGATGCCTTCCACTCCGTGCCCATGTCGAGCAGGTTCACGAAGAAGTCGGTGGTCAACGTCTCGGGCCGGTCGGTGAGGACGCCGTGCGCGGACTGCCCCGCGTTGGCGTTCAGTGCGCGCATCCCACCGATGAGAACCGTCATCTCCGGAGCGGTCAACGTCAGCAGGTTCGCCTTGTCCAGCAGCAGCCGCTCGGCGGGCAGTTTCTCCCCGGCGCGCAGGTAGTTGCGGAACCCGTCGGCCCTGGGCTCGAGCACCGCGAACGCCTCCACGTCGGTCTGCTCCTGGGCGGCGTCGGTGCGGCCCGGGCTGAACGGGACCGTGACGTCGTGCCCGGCGCCGCGCGCCGCCTGCTCCACCGCCGCGCAACCCGCCAGGACGATCAGGTCGGCCAGCGAGATCCTCTTGCCATCGGAGCGACCACCGTTGAAGTCATCCCGGATCCGTTCGAGGGTCTGCAGCGACTCCGCCAGCCCGGCCGGGTCGTTGGAATCCCAGTCCTTCTGCGGGGCAAGACGAATCCGCGCCCCGTTGGCACCGCCGCGATTGTCGGTGCCGCGGAAAGAGGCAGCCGACGCCCATGCCACACCGACCAGCCGGGGAATGGACAGCCCCGAGCCCAGGACCGTGGCCTTGAGCGCGGCGATCTCGTCCGGCCCGACCAGGTCGTGATCGACGTCGGGGACGGGGTCCTGCCACAGCTGCGGCTCCGCAACCCACGGGCCGAGATAGCGCGAGACCGGCCCCATGTCGCGGTGCAGCAGCTTGTACCAGGCCTTGGCGAACTCCTCGGCGAGCTCCTCGGGGTGGTCCAGCCAGCGACGGGTGATGGGCCCGTAGACCGGGTCGAGCCGCAGCGACAGGTCCGTCGTCAGCATCACCGGGCTGTGGGACTTCGACGGATCGTGGGCGTCGCGGACGGTGCCCGCCCCGCCGCCGTCCTTGGGAATGTACTGCCACGCCCCGGCCGGGCTCTTGGTCTTCTCCCACTCGTAGCCGTACAGGGTCTCGAGGAAGCTGTTGTCCCACCTGATCGGGGTGGGCGTCCAGGTGCCCTCGAGGCCGCTGGTGATCGCGTCCCCACCGACGCCGGTGCCGAAGGAGCTCTTCCAGCCGAGGCCCTGCTGCTCGATCGGCGCGGCCTCGGGCTCGGGCCCGACGAGGTCGGCCGGTCCCGCGCCGTGGGTCTTGCCGACGGTGTGGCCGCCGACGATCAGTGCGGCGGTCTCGACGTCGTTCATCGCCATCCGGCGGAAGGTCTCGCGGATGTCGACGGCCGCGGCGAGCGGGTCCGGGTTCCCGTTGGGCCCTTCCGGATTCACGTAGATCAGGCCCATCTGCACGGCACCGAACGGGCCGGTGAGCTCCCGGTCGCCGGTGTAGCGCTCGTCGCCGAGCCAGGTGTCCTCCGGGCCCCAGAACACCTCGTCGGGCTCCCAGATGTCCTCGCGGCCGAAACCGAAGCCGAACGTCTCGAACCCCATCGATTCGTAGGCGCAGTTGCCGGCGAAGATGAGGAGATCCGCCCAGGAGAGCTTCCGGCCGTACTTCTGCTTGACCGGCCAGAGCAACCGCCGCGCCTTGTCGAGGCTCGCGTTGTCGGGCCAACTGTTGAGGGGGGCGAAGCGTTGGGCGCCCTCGCCACCACCGCCACGGCCGTCCGCGATGCGGTAGGTGCCCGCCGCGTGCCAGCTCATCCGGATGAACAGCGGCCCGTAGTGTCCGAAATCGGCGGGCCACCAGTCCTGCGACGCCGTCATCAGCTCGATGACGTCCCGTTTCAGCGCGTCCACATCGAGCGTCGCGAACTCCGCCGGGTAGTCGAAGTCCTCGCCCATGGGGTTGGACAGCGGCGAGTGCTGATGGAGAACCTGCAGGTCCAGCTGATTCGGCCACCAGTCCCGGTTGGTCCTGGGCCGGTGCTCCTGCGGGGTCGGGGAGCCCATTGCCGGGCATTCGCTTTCACTGTTGGACACGACGGTCCTTCCTTCCGGGAGTGGGTGAATCGGACTGCGATCGCGAACCTGGTCGCGAAACCTGTGCTGCCGAGCAGTCACGGCACGATCCCCAGTAGGTGACCTCGGCCTCCTCGACGACGAAACCGCTGTCGCCGGGCGCGGTCAGGCAAGGGGCCGCGCCGACCGCACAGTCGACGTCGGCGATGACACCGCAGGTACGGCAGACGAAGTGGTGGTGGTTGTCGCCGACGCGGGCCTCGTACCTGGCGGCGGTGCCTGCCGGCTGGATCCGCCGCACCAGGCCCGCGTCGCTGAGTGCCTGCAGCACGTCGTACACCGTCTGGCGGGAGACCTCGGGCAGGACGGCGCGCACGGCTCCGAGAATCGTCTTCGTGTCGGCGTGCGGGTGCCGGTGCACGGCCTCCAGCACCGTGGCCCGGGGACGGGTCACGCGAAGCTCGGCCGTGCGCAAATGCGCTGCGTATTCCCTCGTGGAGGGCACCTCAATACAATGGCGCATCGTTCTGGATTCGGTCAAGAGTGAGGCGAATCCAAACCCGATTGCGCTACCCGAGGGTCTCCCTGATCCGCCGCACGGCGAGCGTGAGGGCCGGGGCGAGAGAGTTCAGGCGGTCCGGGTCGACATGCCCGCGAAGGGAAAGGCAGGCCATGTACACCGGCTCGCCCTCACCGTCTCGAACGGCCATGCTCACCGCCGACTCGCGGTGTTCGTGGTGCCCGAACATCAGCGACAACCCATGACGGCGACGGATCGTGAAGAGCTCCTCGTGCAGAGCGCCGAGATCGACCCCCTGATCTCCCCGCCCGCCGTAGAGCGCATCGACCTTCTCGATCGGCAGCGTCGCGAGCACCGCTTTGCCCTCCGGCGTCCGATGCGCGGGGACCCGTCCCCCGACGCGGGTGTGGATCGCCGGCGCGCAACGCCCGCCGACCTTGTCCAGATACACGAGGTCGGTTCCCTCGAGCACGGCGAGGTGCGCGATGAGCTTGGTCGTCATGTGCAGGTCGTGGAGATGAGGCGCGGCCGCCGCTCGCAGATCGTCACGTCCACCGTGTCCGCTCAACGCGAGCGCCCGACACCCGAGGCGATAGAGCCGGCCCGTGCGCGTGAGCCAGTGCAGCTGGGCCAGTTGTTCCAGGATGCGATGTGTGGTCGATCGGGGCAGCCTCGTCCTGGCCACGACATCCTCCGCTCGCAGGTGCGACGAGGGCCCATCGAACGCGCCGAGTATCAAAGTCAGGCGCGCCGCGTACGACGGATCGGCGGCGTTCATCCCCGCGGGCGGCCGCATACCGGCGATATCTTCGGTTTGCATAGGGCTCCTATCCGGGTACGGCACCCATTCTGTCAAATGCGCGACACCGCGGCGTCGGCCCCAAAAGCGGCACGCGCCAGGCGAAAAAGCCTCCCGGTCAGCGGTCCACCACCTTGCCCCGCCACGCTTTCCGTGCTCAGGGGAGGCATCGCCGAGCAGCGGACCCACCGTCTCGGCCACGTGTCCGGCGAGCCGGACCAGGGACTTCTCACTCATCGAGAATTCTTCGTGGTCGAGGGCGGACGCCCGGTGTGAGATGAGGGCATGTCACACCGAGCGGCTTTCACCCCTGGCGCGATGCTGACCGGACGGCGCGCCGTCGTCACCGGCGGCGCCGCCGGTATCGGCGCCGCCATCGCGCGCAGCTTCGCCGCGCACGGCGCCCACGTCCTCGTGGTCGACATCGACCCCGTCGGGGCCCTCGACTACGACCCCGCCGCGGGCGGGCACCTGCACGCGATCGAGGCCGATGTCTGCGCGCAGCAGGTGCACCCCGCGCTGCTCGAACACCGGCCCGACATCCTGGTCAACAACGTCGGTCACTTCCTGCGTCCGCCGCAACCCTTCACCGCGGACACCACCGAGCAGTGGTCCCGGCTCCACGAGGTCAACCTCGGCCACGCTCTGCGCCTGACACACGCGCTGCTGCCGGGGATGACCGGGCGTGGACGCGGCGGCTCGATCATCAACCTCACCACCGTGGAGGCGCACCGGTCCATTCCCGGCCACACGGTCTACTCGGCGTACAAGGCGGCGCTGATGCAGTTCACCCGCTCGCTCGCGGCCGAGGTGGGACCGGCGGGCATCCGGGTCAACGCGGTCGCCCCGGACCTCATCGACTCGGCACAGGTGCCCTACGACGACATCGTGCCCGCCGAGGATCTGCCGCTGTGGCCCAACTGGTCCCCCCTCGGAGGTCCCGGTCAGCCCGAGGATGTCGCGGGCGCCGCGCTGTTCCTGGCCTCCGACCTGTCCCGCTTCGTCACCGGCGGCACCATCCACGTCGACGGCGGCACCCATGCCGCCGGGGGCTGGGTGCCGCGCGCCGGCGGCGGCTGGACCAACCGCCCCCGCAACCCCTGACGTTCCGTCGCTCGATTCATCGGTTCAACTTCGAAAGGTCCATTGCAGTGAAGATTCTGATCATCGGGGGCACCGGCATGATCGGCGCCCACGCCGCCCTCCATTTGCGCGATCGGGGCAACGACGTCACCCTGGCCGCCCGCGGTCCGATCGCCGATGACTCGCCGGTCGCAGACTTCCCGGTGTTGGTCGGCGACTACACGGTCCCGTCCTTCACGCTCGAGCAGCTGTCGGGGTTCGACGGCATCGTCTTCGCCGCCGGCCAGGACGTACGGCACAAGGGCGCCGGCGTGGACGACGGCCCGTTCTGGGAGGCAACGCAGAGCGTAGGCGTCCCGCGATTCGCGGCCCTCGCCAAGGAGGCCGGTGTTCCTCGTTTCGTCCAGATCGGGAGCTACTATCACCAGCTCCGCCCGGACCTGGCCGCCGGCAACCCGTACGTGGCCGCCCGGCAGGCCGCCGACGAGGGTGCCCGCGCCCTCGCCGACGAGTCCTTCAACATCTCCACCCTGAATCCCCCCTCCATCATCGGCGCCGTCCCCGGTGCGTCCGCCAAGCGCTATCGCCGGATGATCTCGTGGGCGGCGGGAGACGAGCCCGGAATTCCCGACTTCGCCCCCGCCGGCGGGACGAACTACATGTCCGCTCGTTCGTTGGCGGAGGCCATCGGGGGTGCCCTGGACAATGCCGAGCCGGGCGCGGCATACCTTGTCGGAGACCAGAATCTGTCCTTCCGCGAGTTCTTCCAGATGCTCGTGGATGCCGCGGGCGGACATCGGGTCATCGACGAGCGCGACGAGGAACACCCGCTGCTGCCCGACGCGTTCATCGTCCAGGGCCGCGGCAACACCCTCGCCTATGAGGTCACCCCGGAGGTCACCGCCCGCCTCCGATACACGCGGAACGACTGTGCTCGTGCGGTCGAGGATCTGGTTCGGGTGGTACGAGCCGCATCCCTCTGATCCATCCGACCCGGTATTGCGGCGGTCCTGTCCGCGGGTGCGGTCGGGACCGCCGTGTGCTCGGGGTGGTCAGCTGGGCCGATCGGGAGTCACCACCGCGACTCCCCGGTCCACCTCCACGGACACCCCGCTCACGGCCGCGCCGCCTTCACCGCCGAGATCAACTCGGCGACATGGCTGTCCGACACCGGGTAGCCCGGGAAGTAGCAGCACACACGGTCCGCGTGGTCGCCGAATCGAGCAACGATCTCCGCCGCGCACTGCTCGGGGGTGCCGTGCACCGCGAGGGTGGCCATCATGTCGCCGTCGATCAGCTCCGCCATCGCGGCGAACTCGCCGCGCTTGGACAGCACGTTGAGTTCCGGCTGCACGTCCGCCCACCCCTCGACCTCCAGCACCGGCCGATACGCCGGGGTGGAGCCGTAGAACGCGAGCAGGCCCCGCACTCCCCGCGCCGCCGCGTCCAGCTCCTCCGGGGTGCGGCCGGTCGCCACGATGACCTGGGGGTAGATCGCGAGGTCCGATCGTGCACGTCCGCCGAGCTCGAGGCCCTCCTCGATCGCAGGCAGGGTCCGTTCCCGGAAGTGCCTGGCGCTGTTGAAGGGCATGACGAGCAGGCCGTCGGCGACCTCGGCGGCCGCCCGCGTCATCAGCGGGCCCAGCGCCCCGAGGCAGATCTCCGGAGTCCCATACGGATTGGGGCCCGGGTTGAACGTGGGGGGCATCAGGGTGTGCGTGGTGAACTCGCCCTCGAACCTGAGCGGTGCCCGGCCCTCCCACGCGGCGAATATCGCCTTGATCGCGAGCACCGTCTCGCGCATGCGGGCGGCGGGCCTCGACCACTGTGCACCGTACCGGCGCTCGATGTGCGGCCTGATCTGTGAGCCGAGGCCCAGCCGGAACCGTCCGCGGCTCAGGGTCTGTAGATCGTTGGCGATGTGGGCCAGATGCATGGGGCTGCGGGGCAGCGCGATGGCCACGTTCGTCATCAGGTCCGCCTCGACCACGCCCGACGCCGCGACGAGCGGTACGAACACGTCGTGGGGTCCCTCGAATGTGAACAGCCCGTCCGCGCCGAGCGAAACGAGCTCACGCGCCCGCGCGGCCGCGTCCTCGAGTCGGCCGTCCAACTGCACGTCGACCTTCATCGCGGTGCGGCACCGAGTCTCATACTTCACTATTACATAGCGACTCGTTACGTGCGTCTGGTCGTCCATCTCCCCGCCGACACCGCCACCGCCGCGGCGCTCGACTCCCTGATGGGCCGCCGCCCCCTGCGGGCTGCGCGCGGTCTCGAGTTGACGGACGCCTTCTTCGCGTTCACCGGAGTCAGGTGCTATTCACCCAGCGGCGCAGGGTGTTCGGCATCCTGGCCTCGATCCACTGCCCGTTCACCCGGGCCGGTGTAGGCGGCGAGCAGAGGGGGCGGCATCGGCCCTTTGATGCGGCGCCCGCCCTCGTGCTCTTCCCAGGAGTGTGCCAGGATCCCGACCGATCGGGACAGGATGAACAGGCCGCGGGCCAGTTCCGGCGCGAATCCGAGCTCGGCGTAGATGACCGCGGTGGCCCCGTCGATGTTCATCGGCACGGGTCGGGTATGTCCTTGCGCGAGTTGATGTTCGACCTCTACGGCGATGGCCAGATGGTGTCCGGGAACCGTGCCGAGGTCGACGTGACGCTGCACCGCGGCGAGCAGGGGGTCACGGCGGGGGTCACGCGGGTGGAAGCGGTGCCCGAAACCGGGCACGTGGCGATCGCCGGAACGGAACTCGTCGAGGGTCCGTCGCACGGCCCGCTCCAGGTCCGCACCGCCGAGGGTGTTCCGGCGGATGCCGTCGAGGACCTCCATGCACTGTTGCCCGGCGCCGCCGTGGCTGTCGCCGAGCAATCCCACCCCGGTGGACATGGCGCCCTGCAGCCCCACACCGCAGGTCGCGGCCATACGGGCCGCGGCGATCGACGGAGCCTGTGGCCCGTGATCGACCGCGGACACCAGGGCCTTCTCGAGCAGCGAGGCCTGCGCACGCGTCGGGAGGTCGCCCCGCACCATGAGCCAGATCGTGTCGACGAATCCGACCCCGTCGATGAGCTGCTCGACGGGATAGCCCCGCAGACGGATGACGCCCGGCTCGATGTCGCTGACCGCGGTGGACCACCAGTCGACGACCTCACGGGTGCTGGTGTGCGACAGCGCGTCGTCGCGTGCGCCGCTCATATCGCGTGATCCTCACGGAGACGATCGATCTCGGACCGACCGAAGCCGGCCTCGGCGAGGACTTCCTCGGTGTGCTCCCCCAGCTTCGGCGCGCGCGACGTGGGCGACACCGCGTGTCCGTCGACATGGGTGGGAAGTCCGAGAACCCTGACGGTGCCGCCGCCTGCGGCCGGGGACTCGACGGTGGCCACGAGTCCGCGACCCGCGATCTGCTCCGAACGAAGAGCTTGGGGCACCGAGACCACGGGGGCTGCGGGGACACCGCCGCCCAGGAAGATCTCGTCCCATTCCGCGGCGGTTCTCGCCTTGAGGGATGTTTCGAGTTCCGCACGCAGCACGTCCCTGTTGCGCTTGCGGTCTTCGCGGGTGGCGAAGCGCGGATCGTCGACGAGTTCGGGGCGCGCGAGGATTCGGCACAGGATCTCGAATTGTTCCTGCTTGTTCGCGGCGATGTTGAGGGCGCCATCGGCGGTGCGGAACGTGCCGGACGGCGCCGAGGTGATGTTCTCGTTCCCCATGGGGGCCGGTTCCCGACCGGCGATGAGGTGGTCGGAGACCACCCATCCCATCGAGCTGAGGGCGGCGTCGAGCATCGAGGTGTCGAGGAAGGCCCCCTGTCCGGTGCGTTGCCGGCGCACCAGCGCCGAGGACACGGCGAACGCCGCGGCAAGGCCGCCGAAGCTGTCGCACACCGGGTAGCCGACCCGCAGGGGCGCGGTGTCGCGAGTGCCGGTGACGGACATGATGCCCGACAGTCCCTGAACGACCTGGTCGTAGGCGGGCCTGGTCCGCATGGGCCCGTCGGCGCCGAATCCGGAGACCGCGCAGTACACCAGACGGGGATTGATGGAACGCAGTCGGTCCCAACCGAATCCGAGCCGCTCGAGCACCCCGGGCCGGAAGTTCTCGAGCAAGACGTCGGCACCGGCCACCAACTTCTCGAACACCTCCTTGCCGCCGGCGGTCTTGAGGTTGACCGTGACAGAACGCTTTCCGCAGTTCTGCGCCAGGAAGGACGTCCCGAGGCCCTCGCTGCTCAACTCGGCGCTGTCGCCGAGCCTGCGGGCGAGATCACCGGTGCCGGGCGCCTCGATCTTGATGACGTCGGCACCCATGAGCGCGAGCTGATAGCCGGCGAACGGCCCCGCGAGGACGTTCGTCATGTCCAGGACGCGGATGCCCGCGAGCAATCCGACGCCCGCCTGAGGATCGACGTTCTCGATGTCGTGCTCGCGCCTTTCGTTCACAGGAACGCCTCCACACTTCCCAGGCCGACGCTGCTGATCTCTGCCGCGGCCCCGGTGACCGCCTCGACATAGCGGCCCACCCGATCGGCGGTGAAGCGCGAGGTGGGACCGCCGACGGACAGCGCCGCCAGCACGCGTCCGTCGGCCGACAGGATCGGTGCCGCGACGGCCGACGCGCCGAGTTCGCGATCACCATGGGTCACCGCGTACCCCGCTGCCCGGATGGCCGCCACGTCGCGGCGAAGCGAGTCGGCGTCGAGGTCCGGGCGACGTTCGGAGAGTTGACGCAGGACCGCCTCGGGCGCTCCGCCGAGGAGCACCTTGGCGGCAGCGCCGGTCTCGAGCGGGTAGGGGACGCCGGTCCTCACCACGCTGCGCACGGTGGCGGTTCCTTCGACCTGCGCGATCGAGACCCTGCTGAGGTTTTGGCGAACGTAGACGTTGACCGTTTCACCGCACGCGTCGACCAGGCGGGCCATGACGCGCCGGGCATCCGCACCGACTTCCCACAGCGACCGCGCGAGATCCACCCAGCGGAGGAAGCCGGCGCCCGGGCTGTAGCTGGAATCGCGCCGATCGACGATGAGGCCGAGCCCGTCCAGGGTCGCCAGGACCCGCACCGCCGTGGTCTTCGGCAGGTCGGTCAGCGCCACGATCTCGCGCAACGTGCGACTCGGATGATCGACGTCGAACAATCGGAGCACGTCGACCGCCCGGGCGATGCTGCGCACCCCACCGTCCACTGTGCCCGCCGCCGGTCCCGCCTCGGCCATACCTCAGACTAGACCGCCAGCCGGTTTCACAGAACCATTCTGCGGGTTGAGCTGGCACCGCATTCCCGACCGCCACCCCCGAGTCGTCAGGTGAGGGCGGCGAGCTTACGTTCCAACACCGCGCGCTCGCGCTCATTGGCACACAACCGAACCGCGAGCCCCAGTTCGGTGCGCGCCTCGTCGGTGCGTCCCATGCGGGTGAGCAGCTCCCCGCGAACGGTCGGCAGCAGATGCGAGTTCGACAGCTCCCCGGCCGCCGCCAGCCCGTCCACGATCGGCAGCGCAGCGGCCGGTCCCTGGGCCATGGAGACCGCCACCGCCCGGTTGAGGTCGACGACCGGCGACGGTGCGAGCCGGCCGAGCGCCTCGTAGATGAGCACGATGCGCTCCCAGTTCGTCTCCTCGACCGACGTTGCGACGGCATGGCATTCGGCGATCGCCGCCTGCAGGCCGTAGGCGCCCAGGCCCCGGCCGACCCGTCCCGCACGGGCCAGGGCCGCTCGTCCCCGCAGGATCGCGGCGCGATCCCAGCGGCGCCGGTCCTGATGCTCGAGCAGCACCGGCTCGCCGTCCGGACCGGTGCGGGCGGGGAAGCGCGCCGCGGTCAGCTCGAGCAGCGCCAGCAGGCCGTGGGCCTCGGGCTCCTCCGGTACGAGCCGGGCCAGCACCCGGGCGAGGCGCTGCGCCTCGCTCGCGAGGTCCAGCCGGATGAGATCGCCACCCGAGCTGGCCGAGGACCCCTCGGTGAAGATCAGGTAGACCACGCCGAGTACCGAGCCGAGCCGTTCGGCGCGCTCCCGGGCCGTCGGCACCTCGAACGGCACCCGGGCCGCCCCCAGGGTCTTCTTCGCCCTGGTGATCCGGGCCTGCACCGTCGCGGTCGGGACCAGGAACGCCTTGGCGATCTCGTCGCTGGTCAGACCGCCGACCACCCGCAGGGTGAGCGCCACCCTCGCCTCCCGCGACAGCACGGGGTGACAGGAGATGAACATCAACGCGAGCACGTCGTCATCGATCTGGTCCGGATCCCACAGCACGTCCTCGGCCTCCCGAGCCGGGTCGGCGGGCCCACTCCCGGAGACGGCGCCTCCCTCGTCAAGGTCGCGCGCGAGGGAGGCGTACCGCTCGTCGAGGGCGGAGCGCCGGCGAAACGCGTCGATCGCGCGGCGACGGCCGACGGTGAGCAGCCACCCCGCGGGGTTGCGGGGAACGCCCTCGCGCGGCCAGGCCACGAGCGCCTCGGCCAGCGCCTCCTGGGCGAGGTCCTCGGCGAGCGCGAAGTCGCCGGTGTACCGCGCGAGCGCACCGACGATCCGCGCGGACTCGATTCGCCAGACGGCGGCGACGGCCTCACGACCCGTGGGATCGGCCATCGCCGTTCGCCCGGTCAGAGCTGGCCGGTGGCCTCGCGCCACGCCCGCTCCTTCTGGATCCACTCGTTGTCCTGCGGGAATTCGTCGATCGTGGTGACCCGACGGATCTCGGTCTTGAAGCCCGGGCCGGTGATGGGCGAGCGCTTGGCCCACTCGATGGCCTCCTCCTTCGAGGCCACGTTGAGGATGTAGAAACCGCCGAACAGCTCCTTGGTCTCGCCATACGGACCGTCGGTGACCACCGGCGGCTCGGAGGAGAAGTCCACGACCACGCCCTCGGCGGAGTCGTCGAGGCCCTCCGCGGCAAGCAACACGCCGGCCCGGATCATCTCGTCGTTGTACTTCCCCATGGTCTCCAACATCTCGTCGAAGTCGGTGTCCATCATTCCCGCGAAGGCCTCGTCGGTGGCGCGCATGACCAGCATGAACTTCATGGTTGTCTCCCTATGTGTCCGGGTCCCTCTCGGACCCTCTCATCCATAGGTCGAACGGGGAAGGCGCCGGATCGACACGCTCACGAAATTTCTTTTGCGGCGATCCACATGCGGGCACCGCCGAGGCGGTCGACTCGACTCTTCGTCCCGCACACCGGCGCCCCGCCGTGCTACCGGAGCCGCTCCCGGCGGGCCAGGGTGCTGCCCAGTCCCGCGGCCGCTGCCCGCACGGCACCGACCTGACTCTCCGGGCGAAAACGGCCGGTCGGCCCGGTGACGCTGATGGCCGCAAGCGGCTCGTCCCCCTGCCCGAGAACCGGCACGGCCACGCAGGTGATGCCGAGCGCGGATTCCTCGTGCTCGAAGGCCACCCCGGTCTCCAGCACCCGCGTCAGCTGACGGCGCAACAGCCCGGGCGCGACCACGGTGTGCGCGGTGCGCCGGGCCATCGGCGTCGACAACACTTCCCGCTGGACCTCCGGAGCGGCATGGGCGAGGAGCACTTTCCCGATCGCGGTGCAGTACAGGGGTATCCGTCCGCCGGCACGGGAAGGGGACTTCGCCTGGTGGTGGCCGCCGATCTTCGCGATGTACACGACGTCGTGGCCCTCCCGCACGCCGAGGTGCACGGTCTCGTGAGTGCGCTCGCACAGGTCCTGCAGAAACGGCATCGCCACCTCGAGCAGGCTCCGTTCGAGCGATGCCCGCATCCCCAGCTCGAACAGGCCTCCGCTCAGTCGGTAGCCACCGTCGAGACGGTCGAGCAGTCGGTTCGCGACGAGGTCGCCCGCGAGTCGATGAACGGTCGCCTTGTGCAGACCCGTGCGACGGACGAGTTCGGCGAGGGTGAGCACCTGGTCGTCTGCTCGGAAGGCACGCAGGATGGTCACCGCTTTGCCGAGCACGGTATCGAGGTCCGCCGTCTCCGCCACCGAAACAGTGTATCGCTGAGTGAGACGCCATCCTGGTTCAGGGAGCCGCCGGCCGACACAGTGGTGGCATGAATCAACCCACGAACTCAGTTCCGGCGCGAGAGGCCGACACCGTCACTGCGGCGGACCGTCTCGTGTCCGCCGCGGCCGCGGGTGTGCCCTGCGCGCCGATCAGGGACCTGATCGGCAGCGACGACCTCGTCGCCGCGTACGCGGTGCAGAACCGCGTCAACGCCCTCCGAGAGGAGGCAGGCGCCACCGTCGTGGGCCGCAAGATCGGCCTGACGTCGAAGGCGGTCCAGCAGCAGCTCGGCGTCGACCAGCCGGACCTCGGCGTGCTGTTCGCCGACATGGAGTACCCCAACGGCGGCGACATCCCGATGAGCCGGCTGATCCAGCCCAAGATCGAGGGCGAGGTCGCGTTCGTGCTCGCCGCCGACCTGGTCGACGGCCCGCTGGACGCGGCGCAGGTCCGCGGCGCGATCGAGTACGCCGTCGCCGCGCTGGAGATCTGCGACAGCCGCATCGAGAACTGGGACATCCGCTTCGGCGACACCGTCGCCGACAACGCCTCGTCCGGCGTGTACGTCCTCGGGACCGAGCGCCGCACCCTCGACGAGGTCACACCGGTCGACGTCGTCATGTCGATGGCCGTCGACGGCCAGGAGGTCTCCTCCGGCAACGGCGCCGCCTGCCTCGGCGACCCGATCGAGGCCGTGGTGTGGCTCGCCCGCACGGCCCGCGACCTCGGCCAGCCGCTGCTCGCCGGTCAGGTGATCCTGTCCGGCGCCCTCGGCCCGATGGCGACCGTCGCCGCCGGCAACACCGTCACCGTCACCGTGTCCGGTCTCGGCACCGTGACCGCCCGTTTCGTGGGAGAGAAGGAAGCATGAGCAAAGTCAAGGTCGCGATCATCGGATCGGGCAACATCGGCACCGATCTGATGATCAAGGTGCTCAACCATTCGGAGTACCTGGAGATGGGCGCGATGGTCGGCATCGACCCCGCCTCCGACGGTCTGGCACGGGCGGCGAAGCTCGGCGTGCCGATCACCGCGGAGGGTGTCGAGGGCCTCGTCGCGCTGCCGAACTTCGACGAGATCGAGATCGTCTTCGACGCCACGTCGGCCAAGGCGCACGTCGCGAACGATGCGCGTCTGCGCCCGCTCGGCAAGCGCATGATCGACCTCACCCCGGCCGCCATCGGCCCGTTCGTGATCCCCGCGGTCAACGGCGACGACCACCTCGACGCCCCGAACGTGAACATGGTGACGTGTGGTGGCCAGGCCACCATCCCGATGGTCGCGGCCGTCTCCCGGGTTGTCCCGGTGGCCTACGCCGAGATCGTCGCGTCGATCGCGTCGAAGTCGGCGGGCCCCGGCACCCGCGCCAACATCGACGAGTTCACCGAGACCACGTCCGGGGCGATCGTGTCGGTCGGCGGCGCCAAGCGCGGCAAGGCCATCATCATCCTCAACCCCGCCGAGCCGCCGCTGATCATGCGCGACACGGTCTTCTGCCTCGTCGACGCGCCGGACCCGGCCACCCACGACGAGATCCGCCAGTCCATCGAGAAGATGGTCGGCGACGTCTCGGCCTACGTGCCCGGCTACCGGCTCAAGCAGCAGGTCCAGATCACCGAGATCCCCGCCGACCAGCCGGTCGAGACGCTGGTCGTCGACGGCAACCGCCCGACCCACCAGGTGTCGATCTTCCTCGAGGTCGAGGGCGCCGGACACTACCTGCCCGCCTACGCCGGCAACCTCGACATCATGACCTCCGCCGGACAGCAGATCGCGGAGCGGATCGCACAGAAGAAGGAAGCCACCCGATGAGCACCAACCCCACCATCTTCGTCCAGGACGTCACCCTCCGGGACGGCATGCACGCGGTGCGCCACCGGATCTCGCCGGAGGACGTCAAGCGCATCGTGACCGCCCTCGACGCCGCGGGTGTCGACGCCATCGAGGTCGCGCACGGTGACGGTCTCGCCGGCGGGTCGGTGAACTACGGTCCCGGCTCGAACACCGACTGGGAGTGGATCGAGGCCGCGGCGGACTCCATCAAGAACGCTCGGCTGACCACGCTGCTGCTGCCCGGCGTCGGCACCATCGAGGAGCTCAAGCACGCCTACAAGCTGGGTGTGCGGTCGGTGCGCATCGCGACGCACTGCACCGAGGCCGACGTCTCCGCGCAGCACATCGAGACCGCCCGCGAGATCGGCATGGACGTCTCGGGCTTCCTGATGATGAGCCACATGGCGCCCGCGGAGGAGCTCGCGAAGCAGGCCAAACTGATGGAGTCGTACGGCGCGCACTGCGTCTACGTCACCGACTCGGGCGGACGCCTGACCATGGGCGGGGTCCGCGAGCGGGTCCGCGCCTACAAGGAGGTCCTCAACGAGGGCACCGAGATCGGCATCCATGCCCACGAGAACCTCTCGCTGTCGGTGGCGAACAGCGTCGTCGCGGTCGAGGAGGGCGTCTACCGTGTCGACGCGTCCCTCGCCGGGCACGGTGCCGGCGCGGGCAACTGCCCGATCGAGCCGTTCATCGCGGTCGCCGACCTGTACGAGTGGAAGCACGGCTGCGACGTGTTCGCCCTGCAGGACGCGGCCGACGACATCGTCCGTCCGCTGCAGGACCGGCCGGTGCGGGTGGACCGCGAGACCCTGACCCTCGGCTATGCCGGTGTGTACTCGAGCTTCCTGCGGCACGCGGAGACGGCATCGGCCCGCTACGGCATCGACGTGCGCACCCTGCTGCTCGAGGCGGGCAAGCGCAAGCTGGTCGGCGGCCAGGAGGACATGATCGTCGACATCGCGCTGAACCTGGTTGCGGAGCGGGAGCGCGAAAGCGCCTGACATCACGCAGCTCGGGTGTCGTGACCCTGCGGTCACGGCACCCGAGCTGCGTTCTTCTGCCGTCGACCGAATTCCGCGTGAACACTCGGTGATTCCCGGCCCCCAGAGTTGAACAGCTGTCCACGTTCGGGTTTGCTCTAGTCGGTGCGCGCATCGACGAGACGAACGAGGACATGCTGATGGAGTTCGACGGAATCAACCGACGCCGGTTCCTCGCCGGCGCTGCCGCCGCGGGGGCGACCGTCCCGCTCACCGCGATGTCGTCGGCGCCCGCAGCGGCCGTCCCGGCCCCGGCCGGGACGGGAAAGTTCGCCTTCCCCACCGAGTCCGCGCTGCGGGTGCTGGTCACCGGTGACGCCGGAACCGGCACGCGGGCGCAGTGGGCGGTGGCCGACGCGATCCGCGATCTCCATCGCCGCGAGCCCCTCTCGATGGCGCTCGGGCTCGGCGACAACATCTACGAACTCGGCCCCAACGGCGATCAGGACGTCCAGTTCGCCTCGAAGTTCGAGGACCCGAACCACGGGCTCGACTTCCCCTGGGTGATGGCGCTGGGCAATCACGACAACAGCGCCATCTTTCCCGGCGACGGGGGCTGGCTGCTGCGCGGCGATGACGAGGTCGACTACCACCACCGCTCCCGGCGGTGGTGGATGCCCAGCCGGTACTACTCGGTGCGCGTGCCCGAGCAGAACCCAGTCGTCGAGTTCTTCGTCCTCGACCTCAACCCGCTCGCCGCCTATCTCCCGCCGGTGCTCGCCCCGTACTGGGCTCCCGACGGACAGTTCATGAACGAACAGCGGGCGTGGCTCGACGCGGCGATCGCCTCGTCGACCGCGAAGTGGAAGGTCGCCTGCGCCCATCACCCCTACCTGAACAACGGCTCCCACGGCGACGCGGGCGCGTACGACGGGATCCCGCTCGAGCCCATGAACGGTGTGCACGCGAAGCGGTTCTTCGAGGAGCACGTGGTCGGCCGCTGCCAGTTCATCCTCTCCGGGCACGACCACTCGCTGCAGATCCTCGAACCGACCATCGAGTCCAAGGGCACCCGGCAGATCGTCTCCGGGGCCGCGGCGAAGAACAACCACGGCAAGGCCGGCCCGCAGGTCGGCCGCAGGAATCTGTTCCAGAACTTCACCGACGTCGGTTTCATGGTGATGGACCTCGCCGCGGACGCCGTCACCGTCCGGGTCTACACCGTGGACATCGCCACTGCGAAGGCGACGCAGGCGTTCGAGCGCCGCCTGGGCTGAACCGCCCGCCCAGTGGTCCCTCCCCCTTGCCTCACGGCCACCACCCTGCGAGGGTCGCCGGGCCCGCCGCCGTGACGATGCACCGGCGGCGGGCGCCTAGCCCGAACGAGAGGGGACCGACCGTGACCGCCGTCGACGGAACCGACGAGGTGCAGGCCCGCTTCAGCCGCGGATGGCACCGGCTCGGCGTGGCCGAGGACTTCCGCGACGGCAAGCCGCACTCCGTCGAGGCGTTCGGCACCAGGCTGGTGGCCTTCGCCGACCGCAGCGGTGAGATCAAGGTTCTCGCCGCCCGATGTCCGCACATGGGCGGCGACCTCGGTCACGGAGTCGTCACCGGAGACACGATCGACTGCCCCATCCACCACTGGCGCTGGGACGGAGACGGCCGGTGCACGGGCGGAACCCCGCGCCCGACGCCCACCCGCGCGTGGACCACTCGCGAACGCGACGGGCTGCTGTTCGTGTGGCACGATCCGGCAACCGACGCGGCGGGCCACCGCCGACCCGACCGATCCCGGTAGCAGGAGGGTCGGCCGCCAGGCCAGATTCGCGGGGCCTCGCCACACCACCGGTGGTGTCGCCGTGGCTGCCGGTGGTGTCATCCCGCCCCGGCTCTCCCGGAAGTGCTTCACCGTGGCGCATCGCCACGCTCGCCCGCAGGGGCCACAGAAGGCTGTGACCTGCGCATTCATCTACCCTGCGCCAGATTGACACCACCACGCCACCAGTATGACGCCCAATCTCTTGCATTGACACCCCAATGGTGTCATAGTGGTGTCATGGACCTGACAAGATATGTCGACGAGCTGCAGAACCAGCTCGGCACCGCAGCCGCTGCCGGCGGGGACGAGGCACGTGAGATCGCCGACCGCCTGACGGCCCCGCTCGACGCCGCCGTCCGACTCGTGCTGCTCGAGGCGCTCTCGACCGCGGCGAACGAGATCACGGCCGAGCTCGCGCCGGGATCCGTCGACGTGCGCCTCCGTGGCCGCGACCCGGAGTTCGTCGTCACCCCCGCCCCCGCCCCGGCATTCGAGGACGCGGAGCCCCCGACGGCGGAGCCCGCGCGGCCCACGGCCCTCGACCCCGACGACATCAGCACGTCCCGCACCACGCTCCGTCTCCCCGACCAGCTCAAGGCCCAGGTCGAGGCGGCGGCAGCTCGTGAGGGCGTGTCCCTCAACACGTGGCTCGTGCGCGCGGTCGCGGCCGCGCTCCTGCCCGCCACCCCATCCCGCGCGACGGCGCGCAACACCAGCACCTCCGGTCGGCTGACCGGCTGGGTGCGCTGATCCACCGCCCCGAACCACACACCCGCGCCCCGCAATCAGGGGCCGACACCAGAACCCGAGGACTCACCATGCCTACTTTCGCGACCCCTGAGCCGATCACCGTCGCCGTCGACATCGCCGTCGGCGCCGTCAATCTCGTCGCGAGCGATCGCTCCGACACCGTGGTCACCGTCCGCCCCAACGACCCGAGCAAGTCCGGCGATGTGAAGGCCGCCGAGGACACCCGCGTCGACTTCCACGACGGCACCCTCACCGTGCAGACGGGCACCAGGTGGAAGTACCTCACCAAGTCCTCCGTCGACCTCACGATCGAGCTGCCGACCGGTTCCACCGTGCAGGGCGGTGCGCTCGGCCCCCTCTTCGCCCAGGGTCGGCTCGGAACCTGCTCGTTCACGAGCCGCGCCGGTGACGTACGGATCGACGAGGTCGGCGGCAGGCTCGACCTCCGCGCGAGCGCGGGCTCCGTCGTCGTGGGACGCGCCCTCGGCTCCACCGAGATCGTCGTCACCGCAGGCGGCGTGCGTATCCGCGAGCTCGCCGGGGACGCCAGCATCAAGAACCCGAACGGTCCGACCGAGATCGGCGAGGCGACCGGCACCCTGCGCGTGAACGGCGCCCACGGGCCCATCTCGATCGACCGGTCGCTCGGTGACACCACCGCTCGCACCGCGCACGGGAACATCCGCATCGAGCAGGCCACCAGCGGCCGGGTCCAGCTCGAGAGCTCGACCGGCGCGATCGAGATCGGGGTGCCCGAGGGCACCGCGGCCTGGCTCGACGCCACCGCGCAGCACGGCAAGGTCCGCAACCTCCTGCACGACGCCGCGGGCCCCGACGAGAGCGACCGGACCGCCGAGGTTCGCGCCAGCTCCAGCTACGGCGACATCGTCGTCCGACGTCCGCACGCCTGACCCAGAGCCCGACCCACCACCATCGAAGGAGAACCCATGACCACCACCGTCCGCGGTCCCGCGATCGAGGTCGCCGGCCTGCGTAAGTCGTACCGGTCGAAGGCAGGCGAGCAGATCGTGCTCGACGGCGTCGACCTGGTCGTGCCCGCCGGCACCGTGACCGCCCTGCTGGGCCCCAACGGGGCGGGCAAGACCACCGCCGTCGGCGTCATGTCCACCCTGCTCGCCGCCGACGCGGGCACGGTCCGCGTCGCCGGCCACGACGTGGCCCGCGAGCCCGAGGCGGTGCGCGCGTCGATCGGCGTGACGGGCCAGATCACCGCCGTCGACGAGCTGCTCAACGCCACCGAGAACCTGCGGCTCATGGCCGACCTCAATCACCTCGGCCGCGCCGAGGGGCGCCGCCGGATCACCGAGCTGCTCGAGCGCTTCGGCCTCGCCGACGCCGCGCGCAAGCCCGTGGCGACCTTCTCCGGCGGCATGAAGCGCAAGCTCGACCTCGCGATGACGCTCGTCGGTGCGCCGTCCGTCGTGTTCCTCGACGAGCCGACGACGGGCCTGGACCCGCGCAGCCGCCGCGTCCTGTGGGACGAGGTGCGGACGCTCGTCGCCGCGGGCACCACGATCCTGCTCACCACGCAGTACCTCGAGGAGGCCGACCAGCTCGCCGACTCGGTCGCCGTCCTGAACGAAGGCCGCATCGTCGCCGAGGGCACACCCGCCGAGCTCAAGGCCGCGCACGACACCGGCTCGCTCGACGACGTGTTCCTCGCCCTCACCGAGCCGCCCACCGAGACCGAAACCGAGAACGGCCCCGCCACCACCAAGGAGAACGTCCGATGACCGCCATCGCCACCGCCGCTCCCGCCGCCGTGCGCTCGCGCCCGGCGACGGATGTCCTCACGATGCTGCGCCGCAACCTCCTGCGCGCGGTGCGCTACCCGGGGCTCACCATGTTCCTCGTCGCCGGGCCGCTGGTGATGCTCGTGCTGTTCGTGTACATCTTCGGCGGCGCCCTCGGCGCCGGCGTCATGCCCGGGGTCGCCCCCGGTGCCGACGGGCGGGCGGCGTACCTGGACTACATCACGCCCACGCTGTTCATCCTCACGATCGTCGGCGCGGGACAGTCCGTTGCCATCAGCGCCGCCATGGACGCCGCGAGCGGGATCATGGCGCGGTTCAAGACCATGGCGATCGCGCCGGGGTCCGTGCTCTCCGGGCAGGTGCTCGGCACGGTGCTCCAGTCGCTGGCGGCGCTCGTCCTGGTGCTCGGTGCGGCATTCGCGATGGGCTACCGTCCCGACGCAGGCGCGCTCGACTGGCTCGCGCTGCTTGGCCTGTTCGTGCTGCTGGGGCTCGCCCTCAGCTGGCTGTGCGTCGCGATGGGGCTGAACGCTCGGAGCGTGGAGACGGCCAGCAACACCCCGATGATCCTGCTGCTGCTGCCGTTCCTGGGGAGCGGGTTCGTGCCGGTCGAGACCATGCCGACGGCGGTGCGCTGGTTCGCGGAGTACCAGCCGTTCACGCCGATCATCGAGACCGTGCGCGGGCTGCTCGCCGGCGGCGCGGGCCTCGAGGGCGCGGTGGTCGCGCAGGCCGTCGGCTGGACCGTGGCGATCGGCGTCGCCGGCTACGCGTGGGCACGCTCGCTCTACCGCCGCGAGCGTCGCCTCTGAGCTCCCCTCAACTCACGAGATGTCAGGGCCACACCTGGGAATGTCCCGGTGTGGCCCTGACAATGCGCGGGTGGAAGACGTCAGTGCAGCGGCTCGACCCGCGGCTCACACCTAGTTCAGCGCCTGACGGAGAGCGTGATGCATGTCGTCCCGGGTACGGGCAGACACCGTCGCACCCGGCATCACATTGGACCCGTGGAAAGTCCCTGGCCGATGGTGCAATTCGACCGGGACGCCGGCGCGCATCAGCCGCAGCGCATACTCGATCGCCTCGTCCCGCAGCGGGTCGAGCTCGTTGGCAGCGATCCAGGCGGGTGGCAGTCCGGTCAGATCCTCGGCGCGGGCCGCGGCCGCATAGGGAGGCACCTCCGTGGGCGACTCGCCCAGATAGAGCGCCAACCGAGGGCAGCCTGCGCGCCGGTCCACAGCGGGGTGTCGATGAACTCACGGATCGAGTCGGTGTCGAGTCGGTCATCGAGCATCGGGTTGTCCAGCACCTGGCAGACGAGGGCGGGCCCACCCTCGTCGCGTACCCGGAGGGCGAGTCCGGCCGCCAGGCCCGCACCGGCACTGACACCGCCGATCGCGATGCGTGCGGAATCGACCCCGAGCTCGCCGGCATGTGCGCCGACCCACGCCAGCGCGGTGTGGCAGTCATCGATCCCGGCGGGGTACGGATGCTCCGGCGCCAAGCGGTATTCGACGCTGACAACAACGCATCCGACCTCGTCCGCGATGGTCAGGCAGGAACGCTCGGAGCTGGCGATCTCACCGAAAACATATCCACCGCCGTGGAACCAGACCAGCGCACCGACCGGACGCGAGATCTGGGTGGGGGCATAGATGCGGATCGGGATCGAGGGCCCGCCGGGTGGGCCCGGTATCTCGCGGTCGACCACACTCACGTCGCCGGGACGGTCGATCGCCGCCGCCAGCGCGGCGGCGCGGACGCGTTGGGTCTCCCGGAATCCCACCGGGTCGGCGATGTCCACGTCCGGCAGCGCCGGCACCAGTGCGCGCAACTCCGGATCGATGCGATGGTGCATGAAACCCCCTGTTGGAAAACAGATTCCCGACACCGGTTGGCGCCTGTACGCGAGAGCGTAGAAACGCCCGCGGCCGGGATGGAGGAACCGTCCCGCACGATGGAACGGGAATCCGGGGCATCGCCTCCCCAGCCAGCCGCGTTCCCGCAGCGCAGGATCCGCGCTGGGCCCGTCACGCACACCTTCTGGCAAGAACGCGCACGCGTTGGAGCGTCAATTCGTGTGCGAACTCGTCAACGAGTGTGCGTCTGACGCGCCAGATGCCGCTGGCGACCGTCGAGCACCCGGATCCGGCCCCGCCGCTTCTGGCTACGATGCGGACATGACGCGATGGAGGTCTGGGTTCGGGGGCATCCTGATCGTGCTGGGGGTGGCCACCTGCCTCTCGGTCGGTCTGGCCCAAGGGGTTCCGGCATCACCCACCGGTGATCTCGACTGGCTGCTGGTGTTCCTGTGGCCGGTGTTCTCCGGGTTCCTTGCCTTCGCCTACTTCTCGTGGCGCTCACTGGCGGGCCGGCGGGGCCACGTCGACCGGTCGCCGACCGAACTCCCCGCGGGGCTGCTGCCGCCCCGGCGCGAAGCGATCGTCGACTGCGACGACCTCGACGACCCGAACGCCTTCGCGATGGTTCACTACAACGTCTGCCTCAGTGATCTCGCGGCCGGAGGGGGCAGGCACACCGCTTCCTGATCCCGCCGGGCTCGGTGCCCGGCCGCCTCCCCGCTACTCGGGGGGCAGGATGCCGTGCAGGACGATGTCGGCCAGCGAGTCCGCGAACGGCCCGGGATCGTCGACATCGCGAACGGACATCGCGAAGATGGCCGCGCCCGCCATGATGTCGAGGAGGGTGTCGGCGTCGACGCCCGCCCGGATCTCGCCCCGTTCCCTCGCCGCTTCGAGGCGGCGCTTCAGCTCGACCCGGACCCCGGCGAGCATCCGCACCACCAGGACCTCACGCAACTCCCCGTTGGTCCGGACCTCGCTCATCAGTCCGGGGGCGGCGGCGCGGGTGGCCGGGGCGGCGAAGAGGGCGACCGCACCCTGGACCAACGCGCGAACCTGGTCCGCGATCGTGCCCTCCACGCCGATCTCTCCGCCGAGGTCGGCGGCCTGCTCCGCGTCCAGCACCGGATAGATCGCCTCGTTGACGATGTGGGCCTTCGACGGCCAACGCCGGTAGATCGCCGGGCGCCCGACGCCCGCGAGGGTGGCGATGGCGTCGATGGAGGTCCCGGCGTAGCCCTTGTCCGCCAACAACTGCCGGGTGGCGTCCAACACGGCCGCGTCGATCGCCGGGTTCCGCTGCGGTCCGAGCCGGTGCTGGGCCTCGGGTTCCTTCGGCATTTTCTCCAAACCCCTTGTGTCTTCGTGTGATGGCCGTTACATTCTGTCACGATTTTAGTCGATACAACGTGTATCGACTAACGCCACGTGCGCACCGGCGCCACCGAACCACCGAGGAGTGGTGATGACCTCTGAAACCGTCGGAGCAGACCCCGACTACGCCGAACTCGCCCGCCCCGGGGAGTCCCGCAACGATCCCGCCGTGATGCGGGCGAGCCTCGAGCGCTGGCTCGGTACCGTGCTCGGTCTCGGCGCGAACCCCGAGGTGACCTCGCTCGAGGTCCCGTCGGCGAACGGAATGTCCAACGAGACCGTGCTGTTCGATGCGACCTGGACCGAGGACGGCGCCCGATCCGAGTACCGCCTGGTCGCCAGGATCGCGCCGCCCGCCAGCGCGGCGCCGCTCTTCCCGTCCTACGACCTGAACCAGCAGTACGAGGTGATGCAGGCGGTCGCCGCCCACACCTCCGTGCCGATCCCCCGGGTCTACTGGTCGGAGTCCCGCCCGGAGGCACTCGGCGGCGAGTTCTTCGTCATGGAACGGCTCGACGGGGAGGTCCCGCCGGACGTCATGCCGTACACCTTCGGGTCCTGGCTCTCCGAGGCCTCCGCCGAGGACCGGTCCCGGCTTCAGCAGTCCTCCGTCGGGGTGCTGGCCGAGCTGCACGCCATGGCCCATCCGCAGCAGGCCTGCCCGAACCTGGTCGCCGAGGGCACCGAACTGACCGGTGCGGCAACACTGCGCGCGCACGTCGAGGGGCAACGGCGCTACTACGAGTGGGCCACCGCCGACGGCCCCCGGTCCCCGCTGATCGAACGGGGACTCGACTGGATCAAGGCGAACCTGCCCACCGAGGCCGGGCCCGCGGTGCTGTGCTGGGGCGACGCCCGGATCGGCAACATGATGTACCGGGATTTCGAGCCGACGGCAGTGCTCGACTGGGAGATGGCCACGATCGGGCCGCGCGAACTCGACCTTGGCTGGATGATCTTCCTGCACAGGTTCTTCGAGGACCTGGCCGGAATGGCGGGTCTGCCCGGCATGCCCGACTTCCTGCGCCGCGAGGACGTGGCCGCCACCTACCTGGAGCTGACCGGACACCGAGCGGCGGACCTGGACTTCTACACCCTCTACGCGGCGCTGCGGCATGCCGTGATCATGTTCCGCGTGCAGAGCCGCGCCGTCGCGTTCGGCCAGGCCGAAATGCCGGCGAACCCGGACGAGATGATCCTGCACCGCGCGACGCTCGAGGCCATGCTCGAGGGCACCTACTGGACGTCGGTGGCGACGGGATCCGCCCGATGACGCTGTCCCCGCTCGACGACTACCCGGTGCACCAGATCGCCGAGACGATCCGGCACGTCGGCACCTCCGACCGCAACTTCTACGACCGCTACTACTTCAACTGCCATCCCGGCCTCGACGGCGACGCCGACCCCCTGTTCCTCATCATCGGGCTCGGGCAGTACCCCAATCTCGGTGTGTGCGATGGCTTTGCGGTGCTGCGGCGCGGGGACGACCACATCGTCTTCCGGGCGTCCCGCGCGCTCGGCGAGGACCGGATGGACCTGTCCGTCGGGCCACTGCGCATCGAGATCCTCGAGGGACTGCACCGCCTGCGCGTGGTGCTGGAACCGAGCACCGAGGCGCCGGACCTGAGCTTCGATCTCGTCTTCGAATCCGACGGGCCCGCCAATCTCGAGGCCCGGCACTTCCACCGCCAGCTCGAGCGCGTCACGTTCGACACCCAACGATTCGTGCAGACCGGCACGTGGTCCGGCTCCCTCACCGTCGACGGCGAGGTCCGGCCCGTCACCCCGGAGACCTGGCGCGGCAACCGTGACCGCTCATGGGGTGTACGGCCGGTCGGCGAGGCGGAACCGCCTGGGCGCAAGGCAGATCCGGCCGTCGCCGCGAGCCAGAACTTCTTCTGGATCTACGTGATCATGCAGTTCGGCGACCACACCATCGTCACGGTCATCCAGGAGGACCAGCAGGGTCGCCGCATCGTCGAGGATGCGACCCGGGTCTGGTCGGACCGCACCAGGGAACCGGAGTGGCTGGGCCGGCCCGATCACGAGCTGACCTTCGTCCCCGGGACCCGCGAGGTCGCCACCGGAACCCTGCACTTCCGCCGCCCGGGCGCGCCCGGGGAGCCGGATCGGGTCCTCACGGTCACCTGCGAACCGGTGTTGCCGCACTACCTCGGTGTCGGCACCGGCTACGGCCTCGAGCAGGACTGGCGCCACGGCATGTGGCAGGGCGAGCTGGTGGTCCAGGGGCTACGGGAGAAGGTCTCGGAGATCGAGCCCTGGAAGAAGATGCTGTGCCCGGTCGACAATCTCGCCCGATTCACCCTCACCGAGGGCGGTGCCTCCCGCACCGGGGCCGGCCTCTTCGAGGTGGCGGTCATCGGACCCCACCAGCGTTACGGCTTCACCGGGATCGGTGACGTCGCCCCCTGACCGGCCCCGGCCCTCGCCGGGTTCGACCGCCGTCCGTCAATCCATTCGGTCGGTCCGTTCCACGCAGAAAGAGAGAGGTTCCGTCACATGTCCACACGCTCCCGAAAGTTGTCCACCCGCACCGCGAGGGCCGCCGCCTTACTGGTCGCAGGCGGTCTGCTGTTCACCGCTCCCGCCACCGCGGGCGCCTTCGACCTCAGCTCGATCGACACCGGCTCGCTCGGCGGGTCGCTCGACCTGGGCTCGAGCAACCCGGTCCTCGCCCCGACGCCGAAGCTGGCGTCCGTGGCCAACTTCCGCGACGTGGCGGGCAACGACGGCGCCGGGTACGCCACCGCCGACGGCAAGCACCTCAAGCGCGGCGTCATCTACCGCGCCAACGCGCTCACCAAGACCAGCGATGCCGACAAGGCGACGCTCACCACCCTCGGCCTGGCCGACGTCTACGACCTGCGTGGCGCAGCCGAGATCGCCAACCCGCTGGTCGGCGGCCAGGACAAGCTGCCGGACGGCGTCACGTACAAGAGCATCCCGATCGAGTTCGCGGACCTGGTCCAGCTCGCCCAGACCATCCAGTCGCCCGAACAGGGCCGCCAGTTCATGGTGGACACCAACCGCAGCTTCGTCACCGACCCCGCGCGCCGGGCCGGCTTCGCGCAGGTGCTCTCCGACATCGCCGCGGGTGACGGCGCGCAGCTCTTCCACTGCACCTCGGGCAAGGACCGCACCGGCTGGACCGCCATGCTGCTGCAGTCGATCGCCAAGGTCCCCGCGCAGACCATCATGGACGACTACCTGCTGAGCAACACCTACCTCGAGGCGACCAACCAGAAGACCCTGGCGCAGATCACCGCGGCCCTGGGCGCGCAGGCCGCCGCCAACCTGACCCCGGTCCTCGGTGTCGACGCGAGCTTCCTAGAGGCCGGCCTCGCACAGATCACCGCCGACTACGGGACCGTCGACGGCTACCTCACCGAAGGCCTCGGACTGAGCCCGGCCACCATCGCCGCACTCAAGGCCAAGCTGGTCGGATAGCCCACCCCGGCGACCCCGGGCGCCGTACAGCGCCCGGGGTCGTCGTGGTGCGGATCGGCGCGGCGGCACGTGCCGATCGAGCTCGTCCGAACATGGTGTGTCCCAACCTCATAGGACATCGACTCCGGCCGGGGGCACCGATGCGAGCGCGCTGTCCGTCTCGACGGCGGCGCGGGCCCCGGACTCGACGGCGCCGTCGATGTAGCCGGGCCACCGGGTCGCGGTCTCCGTTCCGGCCCAGTGCAGCGGACCGACCGGCCGCCGCAGGCTCGGACCGAAGCGGGTGAGGGTGCGCGGAGCGGTGAATGCCCCGTATCCGCCGCGGGAGAATTCCTCTGCGGCCCAGTCACGTTCGATGAAGTCGATCGGATTCGCCGCGTCCGGCCCGAAGTAGGTCACCAGGTCGTCGATCACCCGACGTCGGCGCTCGGACGGATCGAGCCGGGCCGCGACGTCGGCCGCCGCGCCCTCGAGGAAACCGACGAGCACGCCGGGGCCGCCGCCGGGCAGGGTGTTGTCGTAGACCACCCCGAAGGGCCGGCTGTCGCTGGTGACCTGACCGCTCAGGCCCGCGCGACGCCAGAACGGCTCCTCGTACACGACGTTGACCTTGATCACCCGGCCCATCGGCATGCGCTGGAGCAGCTGATCACGATCCCCCGGCAGGGCAGGCGTGAAACGGATCCTCGCGGCCAGCGGCGGCGGGACGGCTACGATCGCCCGGCCGGCCCGCACCTCCGTTCCCGTCACCGTCGTCACCCGAACGCCCATGTCGCTCCAGTCGATTGAGGCGACCGGCGTTTCGAGCACGACCCGGTCCCCGAGTTCGGCGGCCAGCTCCAGGGCGATGCGCTGAGTGCCGCCGACAACCCGATCCTGCTGGGCTCCGCCCGTCGTCTCGATCATCGCGTCGAGGCCACCCGCCGCCGCGATGTAGGACAGGGCCCACAGCGCGGACAGGTCCTCGGGCTCGGCCGAGAACACGGCCTCGGTGATCAGCCGCATGAATGCGCGACCCCCGCGGGTGACGAAATGCCGGTCCACCCAGGTGGCGAACGTCTGCCCGTCCAGCCGGTCCGCGCCGGCGCTGCGCCACGGCTCGTCGCACACGATGGCCCGCGTGGCCCGCTGCAGGCGCCATTGCCCCTGCGCGAGGTCGGCGAGTGCGGCGGGGCCGAGCTTCGGGATCCGCCCGGAGTACTCACTGCGCCTGCCGGCGAACTCCGCGATGCGCAGTCCGTGATCGTGGGTCGGGAAGGTCGACAGCCCGAGTTCCGCGATCAGGTCCAGGACCCGGCGTTGCCCGGGACCGACCCACTGACCGCCGACCTCGATCGGCGCCCCGCCCGGCAGCGTGTCGTTCAGCAGCCGGCCGCCGACCCGGTCCCGCGCCTCGAGCACGACCACCTCCCTGCCGCGCCGGACCAGGTCGCGCGCGGCGACCAGCCCCGCGACACCCGCCCCCACGATCACCACATCCACGACCGCTGCACTCATATCCGCTCCTCACCATCCGCCCTGAACCAACTGACATACACTGTGTATGTGATAGACATTACGTATGTCAATAGTTGCGAGCCGACGTGAGCAGTACGCCCAGAGCACGCGCCGCGCGCTCCTCGACGCCGGACTCGAGGCATTCGTCGAGCGCGGCTACGCGGCCGTGTCCGCGGAGGAGCTGGTCCGCGCCGCCGGCCTGACCCGAGGCGCTCTCTATCACCATTTCGACGGCGGCAAGAAGGGCCTGTTCGAGGCGATCTTCGAGGACCAGGAGGACCGGGCGGCCCGGGCCGTGGTCGCCGCCATGACCGACCACGACGACCCCTGGGAACGACACCTCGCCGGCGTGGACGCCTTCCTCGAGATCTGCTCGGACCCGCACTATCGCGAGATCGTCCTGCTGCAGGGGCCCCTGGCACTGGGCTGGCAGCGTTGGCGCGAGCTCGACCAGGAGTACCTCGGCGGGCTGGTCCTCGACGCGATGAAATCCCTCCGCCGAGAGGGCCTCACCCAGCCGCATCCCGACGACCTCGCGGCCGCCGCCCTCTACGGCGCGATCACCGAGGTCGCGCTCACCGCGGCCCGATCCCCGGATCCGGCCGCCGCCCGTGCCGGCGCCGCACTGCTGATCCGCGACCTGTTCGAGGGAATCCGGCGCCACCGCTGAGGCGCTCCGCGGCACCACGCCGAGCCCTCACCCGGCCCTGGAGCCCGCTGCCGATGTTTCGCTGGTGCCGGCACCGGGGCTCCGGGCACCCCCAGCGAACCCGCAGCGGATCGTGCGCACCCGCCGGCACGGTGGTACTCGGCCAGGGACACCGCCGGACCGGCGGCCACCCCCTGGCCTCCGGACCGCACACCGCGCCCGGGCCCTCGTCGAAAGGCCGTCATGCTCGCCCTCGTCCACGACCCCCACGCCCCCGGACTCCTCAGGCTCGGTGACGCGCCGGACCCGATCGCAGAACCCACGCAGGCCGTGATCGACGTCGCCGCGGTCTCCTTCAACTTCGGGGAGATCGCGTATCGATCCGCGCTCACCCGGCCCGGCCACGTCTCCGGATGGGACGCCGCGGGGGTCGTCGCGCGGCCCGCCGCCGATGGCTCGGGGCCGCCCGCCGGGACCCGCGTGGTGACCTTCGGCTGGTCCGGCGCCTGGGCCGAGCGGCGCGCCGTGCACACCTCCGAGCTCGCGGTGGTGCCCGACGGCGTCGATCTCGGGACCGCCAGCGCACTACCGGTCGCAGGTGTCACGGCACTCCAGGCGACCCGCCGCCTGGGCTCGATCCTCGGCCGCCGGGTGTTAATCACCGGAGCCTCGGGCGGCGTCGGCCGGTTCGCCGTGCAACTGGCCGCCATGGCGGGCGCGCACGTCATCGCCTCGGTCGGTAGCCCCGCTCGCGCGGAGGGCCTGCGAGCGCTGGGCGCCGCCGAGATCGTCCTCGGCCCAACCGAACTGACCGCGCCGGTCCATGGTGTCCTCGACAACGTCGGCGGGAGCCAGCTGGCCGAGGCCTTCAACCGGCTCGAGGACGACGGCGTGGCACTCGCCATCGGGAAGGCCTCCGGCGAACCGACACTCATCGATTTCGAGCGGGCCCGCACCACCAGCGCGCGGGGACGGCTCGAGAACTTCAACGTGAGCACGCCGTTCGGAGACGACCTGGCCTACCTGCTCCGACTGCTGCAGGCGCGCCGTCTCGACCCGCAGATCGGCTGGCGCGGTCCCTGGACCTCGGCCGCCGACGCGGCGGACGCACTCCTCTCCCGCCGCGTCAGGGGCAAGGCCGTCCTCGACCTCGTCCCGAATCCCGGATTCACCACAGGGTCGGCGTAGCTTGGTAATCATGTAATCACCCTTAGCGAGGAGTGCCATGACAGCGGACAGGAACACCACCGAATCGCTTTTCGAGCATGTCGGCGGCCGGGAGGGACTGCACCGCCTCGTCGCGACCTGGTATCCGAGGGTCCTCGCCGATCCGCTCCTGCACCCGCTGTTCGGCGCGGGCAGCCCCAGCCACATCGACCACCTGACGGACTTCCTCGCCGAGGTGTTCGGCGGCCCCACCGACTACACCGACCGGCTCGGCGGGTTCCCGGCGCTTCTCGACGCGCACCGCGGCAAGCAGATCGACGAGGCGCAGCGGCAACGATTCGTCGACCTGTTCCTCACCGCCGCCGACGACGCCGGGATGCCCACCGACACGCGGTTCCGCACGGCGTTGCGCGACTACCTCCGCTTCGGCACCGAGGTCGCGGTGCAGAACTCCCATGCCACCGGCGAGACCGAGCTGCACCCCTGCCAGGAGGTGCCCCGCTGGGACTGGTGAGGCAGTTCATCCCGCCACGAACTGTCCTGCCGGACAACGGGTGTGGACGGATCTACCCCGACCCGCGCCCCGGGGACGACAACAGCTGCTCGTCGGCCACCCCGAGTCCGGACAGATAGGCCGCGGCCGCGGGTGTCGGCCGCAGCCGGCTCCACACCAGGTGCTCGACCCGCTTCGGGGGGTCGAGCAGTTCGACGACGCGCAGGTCGGGGAACTCGGACACCACCGAGGCCGGCAGCAATCCGATGCATAGACCCTGCCGGATCAGGCGCGCGAAGAAGTCCACCGCCATCACCTCGAACGCGACCCGGCGCTGGACACCGACCGCCGCGAACGCCTGATCCGATTGCGCTCGACCGGCGGAGCCCGCCGGAAAATCGACGAACACCTCGTCGGCCAGCCCCTTCAGGTCGAGACCCCTCGCCTCGGCGAGGGGGTGCCCCGGCGCCATCAACGCGACCAGCTCCCCGCGCCCCAGTTCGACGCCACGGACCCCCGCCGGCTGTGCTCCCGGCGGCAGGCCGAGGAAGGCGACATCCAGTGCGCCCTGGCGGATCTGGTCGATGTGATCGCCGCTCGCCCCCATCCGGAGGCTGATCTGCACCTGCGGGTGACGCGCCCTGAAGTCCCGCAGCGACGCGGCGAGGTCGATCGCGCCGACCGTCGGGATGGCGCCGATCGCGAGCCGACCGCGGATCTCGCCCGCGGCGGCGGTGACCTCCGCGCGGGCCCGTTCCGCGGCCTCCACGCTCTGCCGGGCCGCGGGGAGAAACGCCTCGCCCGCGGGGGTGAGCTCGACCCGCCGACTGGTCCGGTCGAACAGCTTCGCGCCGAGCTCGCGTTCCAGTCGGGCGATCTGGTGACTGAGCGCGGACTGGACCACCAGGCAGCGTTCGGCGGCCCGGGTGAAGTTCTTCGTCTCCGCGACGGCAATGACATACCGCATCTGCTGCAGTTCCATCCATCCATCTTGAATCATGATTGTTCCGGTGACAAACATGTGTTGGACTCATTGATCCTTCTTGGCCAGGATTTCAGTCATGACAAACGTGATGACGCGAACCACACCGCGTGCCACCGCTTCCGAGGCGGTGAGCGGTCTGAGCCGAGGGCTGCTGCTACTCATGTCGGTCTCGACCGGACTCGTGGCGGCGGGCAACTACTTCGCCCAGCCGCTCCTGGACGTGATCCGCCAGGACCTCGAGCTCAGCACGTCGACGGCGGCGATGGTCGTCACCGCCGCACAGGCCGGCTACGCCCTGGGGCTGATCCTGCTGCTCCCGCTCGGAGATCTCCTGGAGCGGCGCCGCCTCGCGGTGGTGCTGTTCGGGGCCACCGCGGTGTTCCTCCTGATGTCGGCCACCGCGGCCAACGGCGCCGTCCTGCTGGCGGGCACCGCATTTGCCGCCATCACCTCGGTGGCGGCGCAGGTGCTGGTGACCTTCGCGGTGGCGCTCGCCGATCCGGAACATCGCGGCCGGGTGGTGGGCACCGTGATGAGTGGCCTCCTGCTCGGTGGCCTGCTGGCGCGGACGGTCTCGGGAACGTTGTCGGAGTTCGGTGGCTGGCGCACGGTCTACTGGGTCAATGCGGTGCTGCTGACCGTGGTGGCGGTGTTGCTGTGGCGCGTCCTGCCCCGCCTGCACACTCCCGCCGGGATGTCCTACCCCTCGCTGCTCCGCTCGACCCTCGTCCTGTTCCGAACCGAACCCGTGTTGCGGTGGCGGGCGGTCATCGCCGCGCTCTCGCTCGCCTCGTTCAACGTGTTCTGGACGTCCGTCACCTTCCTGCTGGTCGGGGACCACTACCAGTGGTCGGAGGCGGTGATCGGTCTCTTCGGCCTGGTCGGCGTCGCGGGGACGATCGCCACCCCGGTGGCCGGCAGGCTCGCCGACCGCGGCTACGTGCAGTGGGTGGCCGGCATCGGCACCGCGCTGCTGGCGGTGTCCTGGCTGGCGATCGCCGCGGGGGCGACGTCGCTGGTGTGGCTGCTGGCCGGCGCGATCGCCCTCACCGTGGCGCAGCAGTCGGTGCTGAACAGCAACCAGAACGTCATCTACGCCCTGGCCCCCGAGATCCGCAACCGGCTGAACTCCGCGTTCATGACGGCCTTCTTCGTCGGCGGCGCCGCAGGTTCGGCGCTGACCGCCGCCGCCTGGGTACGCGGCGGATGGGCGGGCGTGAGCGCCCTCGGCGGCGCGCTGGCGCTCGCGACCTTCCTGGTGTGGGTCGCCGAACGCGCGAGCAGCGCCCGGGCCACCCGGACCGCCTGACCCGCCCACCCGATCGCCCGCCCCGGGCGATCCGATCACCCCGAACTCGACATCCACATACCGACAGGAGCGAAACACCCATGCGTATCACAGTTTTCGGCGCGGCAGGACAAGTGGGAAGCCGGGCGGTGAAGGAGGCCCTCGCCCGCGGCCACGAGGTGACCGCCGTGCTGCGAAGCCCCGCCCGAGCCCACGAGGTGCCGCCGCGAGCGGAGGTTCGCATCGGCGATGCCGCGAACATCGAGGACGTCGTCGACCTGAGTATCAGCCAGGACCTCGTGATCAGTGCGACCCGGCCGACGCCGGGCCGGGAAAGCGAGCTCGTCGCGACCACGAAGGTGTTGCTCGCGGGGTTGGCCCGGACCCGGGTGCGCCTGCTGGTCGTCGGTGGCGCCGCGACCCTGACCGTGCCGGGCGCGGCCGGCGTGACCGTGATGGACGAGCCGGACTTCCCGGCCGCGTTGCGAGGCATCGCACGGGCGTGCGCCGATCAGCTCGAGGTGTGCCGCGCCGACGCGGCGGCGCAGTGGACGTACCTGAGCCCGCCCGCATTGTTGGAGCCGGGAACACGAACCGGCCGTTTCCGGCTGGGCTCGGACGACCTGCTGGTCGACGCCGACGGCGCCTCGATGATCTCCATGGAAGACCTGGCGGTGGCACTGCTCGACGAGGCGGAACGGCCACAGCACCACCGCACCCGGTTCACCGCCGCCTACTGACCCGCGCCCGCCACACCCACACCCACACCCACACCAGGAGTACCGAAATGACCACCGAGCCCTCCCGACTCGCCATCGCGCAGGTCATCGCCGACGCCGTGGAGTTCCAGAACGACGTGGACCGATTCATCCCGCTGCACACCGAGGAGGTGAACATCGTCAACTTCGGCGGGCGCCGCGTGTCCGGCCTGGACGCGCTGACCGAGGCCATGCGGCAGGCGCTGGCGACACCGCTCGCCGACGTGGCCACCACGGTGGACGTCGAGAAGATCCGATTCCTCCGCGACGACGTGGCGCTCGTGTCGTGCGTCAAGCACGTCGTCGACCGAAGGGGCTCCGCGGCAACGGAAGACCCCGCGGCGGCCCTGCCCGCGACCGCGGGGCAACTCACCTACGTGATGGTCGAGCAGGACGGCCGCTGGCGGATCGCCTCCGCCCAGACCACGCCGATCCGGACCTGAATCCCCGACCGACCATTTCCGACAGGAGAACCACCATGAGCACCGATACCAGTTTCTACTCGATCATCGACTACACCGTCGACGGACCCCGAACCCAGACCGAACTCGTCGACGCGTTCGCCGAACTCCAGGACCGCTGGGTGAGCTTCTATCCCGGCTACGTCTCCGCGCGGTTCCACGTCAGCACCGACGGGTCCCGCGTGTACAACATCGTGCACTGGGCGAGCGAGGCGGACTACCGCAACTTCATCGAGACCTCCGACACCGAGGGCCGGGTGTCGGACATCGCGGCGGCGCTGGGAGGCATCACCGGCACGGCCGAGCCCCGCATGAGCGGGATCCCGACCTACACGGTCGTACGCGAGGTCGGCCCCAGGGCGCCGGAATCCGGCGATGCGGTGTGATCGCGAGCCCCGATGAGGGGTGAGCGACCACTCATCCGTGCCCGTTATCGCACCGCCGTGTCCACTGCGGTGAGCGCGGGATCGCCCAGAACATCGGCGATCTCGCGCTCGGCGCCGTGCCGGAACTCGGAGTCGAACACGTCCTCGGACAACGCATCCCGGATCCGCGCCTCGATCCGGTTCACGTCGCCGCGCTCGGCCTCGGGCAGCGGCTGGCCCACCGATCTCCGCGCCGCGTCGGCGACCCCCAGGAGTCGAGCACCCAGTTCGGGACGGCCGCCGACCGCGTGGGCGCCGGCGAGACCCTCGAGCGCCAGGGCGATCGCGCGTGGATCGCCGGTCTCCCGCACGGCCGCGAGGCCCTCCAGGTGCAGTGCCGTGGACTCCTCCGCGTTGCCGCGTTGCTCGGCGACGAAACCCAGCTCGGCGAGGATGAGCACAACGCCGTAGAACGGGACGCCCTGGGCGGCCTCGAGCCGCCGGTCCCACTCGAGCCAGCGCCGCAGATGTGCCTCGGCGGCATCCAGATCGCCCCGCCTGCGGGCCACGAGGGCGAGCCCGACCTCGGCGAACTGCTCGGCGAAACGGTGCGATTGCTCCGCGGCGACCCGCATCGCCCGCTCGTGCAGCACCCTGGACTCGTCTAGATCACCTGTGAGCAACGCGATTCGACCGAGCCCGGACAGTCGGTACGAGACATCGGTCCACAGGCGGAGTTCCTCGGCCAGGCCGATCCCCTCCCGGTGCAGGCGCGCGGCCGCCGGATAGTCCCCCGTGATCTCCGCGAGCGCCGCCAGCACGTCGGTGGCCTGCATCCGGCCCCACCCGTCCCCGAGATCGGCGAACACGGCCACACCGGCCGCGCCGTGACGGCCGACCGATTCGAGATCGCCCCGGAACAGCGCCGCCGTCGAGAGAGCGTGCTCGGCGGCCCCGATGCCCCAGCGGTCGCCGAGTTCCCGGAACGTCGCGATCGCCGCGTCGATGAGCTCGGCGGTCGTGTCCAGCGCGCCCAGCCTCAGGTGGACGTACGCCAGGAACCATTGCGCGCGCGCCCGACCGCGGGAGTCGTCGGCGCCGTCGAAGCCCTGCAGCGCAGTCCGGCTGCGCTCCGCCGGGTTTGCGCCCTCGCCGACGAGCATGGAGAACCCGGCGAACCACACGCCGGCCCTGGCCCGGACCGCGGGGCCGGCCTCCCCCTCGAGCGCCAACGCCCCGCGCAGCGCCCGATGTCCCTCCGACAACCGGCCGCGCAGAAACCAGTACCAGGACATCGCGTCGACGATCCGCAGGGCGAGGTCCGCATCGCCTCGCTCCCCCGCACCGTCGAGCGCGGCGCGGACGTTGGCCGCCTCGCCATCGAGCCGGCGCAGGCAGGCCTGCTGGGATCCATCCCGCAGGCCAGATCCGGCATCCTCGGCCAGCTCGGCATAGAAGATGTTGTGCCGCAGTAGAACCTGCTCGAGCTCCCCGGATTCGCGCAGCCGCTCGAGGCTGTAGGCCGCAACCGATTCGAGGAGCCGGTACCTCGGCTCCGATCCCTCCTCCTCGACCGCCACGAGTGATCGGTCGACCAGGCGCGTCAACAGATCGAGCACCTCGGCGGTATCGATGCCGTCGCCCGCGCAGACGACCTCCGCGGCGCGGAGGGTGCACCCACCCGCATGCACCGCCAAGCGGCGCAACACGATCTGCGCCGGCTCGTCGAGGAGCCCCCAGCTCCAGTCGATCACGGCCCGCAGCGTCTGGTGCCGTGCGGGCGCGCCGCGCCTGCCGGCCGCCAGGAGCCGAAAGCGGTCGTCGAGCCGCTCGGCGAGCTGGTGGATCCCCAACGCGCGCACCCGGCTCGCGGCCAGCTCCAGGGCCAGCGGGATCCCGTCGAGGCGGCGGCAGATGGTGGCGACGCTGCGTGCGTTCTCGGCATCGAGCGCGAACCCAGGGGCGGCGGCCGCGGCGCGCGCCGCGAAGAGCTGCACCGCGGCCGACCGTTCGACGGCCGCGAGCCCGGCTTCAGAATCCGCGTCGGGGAGATCGAGCGCAGGCACCGCCTGTAGGACTTCCCCGTCCACGGCCAGGGGCTCCTGGCTGGTGGCCAGAACCCGAAGCCCGGGCGCCTGCCGCAGCAGCAGATCCACCAGTGCAGCAACGGAATCCGCCACCTGCTCGCAGTTGTCCAGCAGGAGCAGGGACCGTCTCGTGCGCATGGCGCCGGCGAGAAGGTCCGCCGCGTCGGTGGACTCGATCGCCGGGTGTGGGCCCGCCGCGGCGTCGTCGCGGATCCCGAGCACCGCAGCGACCGCACCGGCCACCTCATGTGGGGACGACGACTCCCGCGGGTCCGGCCGTCGCAGCTCGGCGAGTTCGACGAACCACACACCGTCGGGGAAGGTCTCGGCCACCGCCTCGGCCGCGGCCAGCGCCAATCGCGTCTTGCCCACACCGCCGGGTCCGGTGAGCGTGACCAGGCGGGCACCGGCGAGGTGGTCTCGGACCGTGGCCAGCTCCCGAGCCCGGCCGATCAGCTCGTTGCGTGCGGCAGGCAGGTTGTCGCGCGGGCGTGGCGGCGCGGCCGGCGCCGGCCCCAGGCCCGGATCCTGTTCCAGGATCGCGTGATAGAGAGCAACCATGTCCGGGCCGGGGTCGACACCGAGTTCGTCGGCCAGGACCTCCCGGAGCTGCCCATAGCTCGCCAACGCCTCGCTCTGCCTGCCGGCCCGGTACAGGGCACGGACCTGGGCGGCACGCAGGCGCTCCCGCAGCGGATTGGCCGCGACCGACGGACCCAGCTCATCCGCCAGCAGATCGTGCTCGCCGAGCTCGAGGCGTGCCTCGGCCTGATCCTCGAGGGCGGTCAGTCGCAGCTCCTGCAGGCGGGTGATGGCCTCGCGCGCGAATTCCTCGTCGGCGAAATCGGCGTAGGCGGGGCCGCGCCACAGCGACAACGCCTCGGAGAGCAGACCGGCCCGCTCCCGGGGGTCGGTGGCGGCGCGCGCCCGCGCTGTCAACGCGACGAACTGCCCGGCGTCGACGGCGTCCGGGTCGATCCGCAACAGATAACCGGGTGGGCTGTAGCCGACGAGGTCCCGGCCGCCGGACTCGGCGCTCTCGAGGGCCCGGCGCAGCTGCGAGACCTTCGTCTGCAGGGTGTTGGTGGGGTTGCCCGGCGGATCGTCGCCCCACAGGTCGTCGGCCAGCCGCGACGCCGTCACCGGTCGCCCGTGATGCACGAGCAGGTCGGCCAGCAGTGCCCGGACCTTCACCTCGGGAACCCGCACCGAGGTGCCATCAGCGGTCCACACCGCGAGCGGACCGAGCACCCCGAAACGCATTTCGCCACAGTAACGCAGCCGGTCGGGCATCGACCGGTCCCACCGTGCGTGACCCCCAGCGAACCCCCAGTCGATCGTGCGCGCCCGTCGGCAAGGTGGTTTCCAGCGAGGCCGAGGGAACCGACCAACGGGCCGCCACCGCCTCGACACCGACTAGAGAAGAGCGACTCATGACCACGAACCAGAACACCGCCACCGCGCTCACCGGCCGCGAGATCCGCCTCGCCTCCCGCCCGGTCGGCGAGCCCGGACCGGACGACTTCGAACTCGTCGAGACCGCCGTGCCGCAGCCGGGCGAAGGTCAGATCCTGGTCCGCAACACCTGGATGTCCGTCGACCCGTACATGCGGGGCCGGATGGACGACGCCGAGTCCTACATCCCTCCGTTCCAGCTGGGCGCCGCCCTCGACGGCAGCGCGGTCGGCGAGGTCGTCGCGTCCCGGTCGGAGACGATCCCGGTCGGTGCGACAGTGACCCACTTCCTCGGATGGCGGGAGTACGCGCTCCTGGACGCGGCCGACGCCACCGTCATCGACACCGAGATCGCGCCCGCCCAGGCATACCTCGGGGTGCTCGGCACCACCGGCCTGACCGCGTACACCGCGCTGACCGAGATCGCGCCGGTGCGTGAGGGTGACGTCGTCTTCATCTCCGCGGCGGCCGGCGCGGTGGGATCGGTCGCCGGCCAGATCGCACGGAAGTTGGGTGCCGCCAAGGTGATCGGGTCGGCGGGTGGTCCGGACAAGACCAAGAAGCTGATCTCCGACTTCGGTTACGACGCTGCGATCGACTACCGCGAGGGCCGCCTCGCCGAGCAGCTCGCCGAGGCCGCGCCCGAGGGCATCGACGTCTACCTCGACAGCGTCGGCGGAGGTCACCTCGAGGCAGCCGTCGGGGCGGCGCGTGTCGGCGGCCGGGTCGCCCTGGTCGGCGCGATCAGCACCTACAACAACACCGCTCCGGCTCCCGGCCCCACCAACCTGTTTCAGGCCGCCGCAAAGGAACTCACCCTGCGGGGCATGCTCATCGGCTCGTACTTCCACCTGTTCCCGGAGTACATCCCGCAGGCCGCCGGATGGCTCGCCGACGGCACCCTGAGCACCGAGGAGACCGTCGTGGACGGTCTCGACCAGGCCCCGGCCGCCTTCCTCGGGGTACTGCGCGGTGCCAACACCGGCAAGATGCTCGTCCGGCTCGGCGCCTGAACCGGCACGGCGGCGGCGCGACCCGGTCGCGCCGCCGCGAGCCCGACCCTCACCTGACACCTCCCCCGAAAGGAACCCCTGCGATGTCGTACTCCGTCATCAACCCCGAGGGCCTGCACGATCCGAGCGGATTCGGCTACAGCCATGTCGCCCGCACACGTGGGGACCTGGTGTTCATCGCCGGCCAATACGCCTCCGACGGCGACGGCCATGTCACCTCACCCGACTTCACCGAGCAGGTCGAACGTTCGCTCGGGAACCTGCGGACGGCGCTGACCTCGGTGGGTCTCGATTTCCGCCACGTCGTCGCGCTCCGCACCCACATCGTCGACCACGACCCCGAGAAGCTCGCGGTCGTCGCCAGGCTCATCGGCGAGATCTGGGGCGACCGGCCGCCAACCCAGACGCTGACCGGAGTGGCCGCGCTCGCCCTGCCGGAGATGCAGTTCGAGGTCGACGCCGTCGCGGTCACAGAGTGACCACGACCACCACCTCCTGGGGCCGTCGATGACATCGGCGGTGGTTGGCCCGACGCTCGTACAGCGAACCGCCGTAACGGGTTGCGGCTCAGCGTAATCCGTGGCGGCGCGCCACCAGCTTCTCCACCACGGTTCGCGGCAGCACGCGGCGCAGGGCGAAGGTCACCGGGGCGTTGCTGCCCACCGCGTAGAGCTGCTTGGGCCGGTCGGCCTCGATCGCCTTGACCACGGTCTCGGCCACCCGCTGCCCGCTGATGCCGGCGCGCTCGTTGGCGTCGAGCGCGGCGATCATGGTGCGGTACTCGTCCGTGTACGGCGATCCGTCGGCGAGGTAGTGGGTGCGACGCTCGCCGATGCCGGTGCTGATCGACCCCGGCTCGACCGTGGTGATCCCGACGCCGAACGGCGCGACCTCCCGCCGGGCCGCGGTCGCGAAACCCTTGATCGCCGCCTTCGTCGCGACATAGGACGAGCGGTAGGCCAGCGGGAAGCTGGCCAGCATCGACCCGACCATGACGATCCGCCCATATCCCCGTGCACGCATGCCCGGCAGCACCAGCTGGGCGAGCCGGACCGCACCGAAGACGTTGGTCTGGAAGAGCCGCTCGACCGCCTCCATCGGCAGCTCCTCGATGGGTCCGCTCTGGCTCTCCCCCGCGTTGTTGACGAGCACATCCACCTCGCCCGCGGCGGCCGCACACGCCTCGATGCTCGCCGCATCCGTCAGATCCAGGGCCAGGTACTCGACGCCGGGGATGGGATCGCCGATCGACGACGGGTTGCGGCTGGTGCCGAACACGCGATACCCGCGCCCGACAAGAGCTTTCGCCACCGCGGCACCGATTCCGGAGGACGCGCCGGTCACCAGCGCCGTCCGCGCGGCGGTCACGCGAGTTCCCGTGCCAGCGCCCGCCCCGCGGCGCGGCCGGAGAAGATGCACCCGCCCAGGAAGGTCCCCTCCAGGGCGTTGTAGCCGTGCACCCCACCGCCGCCGAACCCGGCGACCTCGCCCGCGGCATACAGGCCGTCGAAGGTCTCGCCGTCGGCGCGGATCACCTGCGAATCCAGGTTGGTCTCGAGTCCACCGAGGGTCTTGCGGGTGAGGATGTTCAGGCGCACCGCGATCAGCGGTCCGTGGTCGGGGTCGAGCAGCCGGTGCGGCTTCGCGACGCGGGTGAGCTTGTCGCTGCGGTACTGCCGGGCGTTGGTGATCGCCATCAGCTGCAGATCCTTGCCGAACTTGTTGTCGAACTGGCGATCCCGGGCGAGAACCTCTCGCTCGACCTGTTCGAACTCCAGCTGCGGGCCGCGCGCGATCTTGTTCATCCCGTCGACCAACCCGCGCAGGTTGTCCGCGACCACGAAGTCGACACCGTTGCGCTTGAACGCCTCCACCGGTCCCGGCGCCCCCTTGGCCACCCGGCTGCGCAGCAGCAGCTTGATGTCCTTACCGGTGACGTCGGGGTTCTGCTCGGAGCCCGACAGCGCGAACTCCTTCTCGATGATCGACTGGGTGAGGATGTACCAGGAGTAGTCGTGCCCGGTCGCGAGGATCGCCTTCATCGTCTGGTTGGTGTCGAAGCCGGGGAAGTTCGGCGCGGGCAACCGATGGCCGGTGGAGTCGAGCCACAGCGACGACGGGCCCGGGATGATGCGGATGGCGTGGTTCGGCCAGATCGGATCCCAGTTGACGATGCCCTCGGTGTAGTGCCACATCCGGTCGCGGTTGACGATGTTGCCCCCCGCCTTCTCGGTGATCGCGAGCATCCGGCCGTCCACATGCGCGGGAACACCCGAGATCATCGTCTCGGGAGCCGGGCCGACGCGCTCGGTCGGCCAGTTCTTGCGGACCAGGTCGTGGTTTCCGCCGATGCCGCCGGATGTGACGATTACCGCCGCGGCCCGGAACTCGAACTCGCCCACCGCGGTTCGGGAGGACGCCTTGCCCCGCTCCAGGTCGGTCGGCTCCAGGACCGTCCCCCGGACGCCGACGACGGCGCCGTCCTCGACGATGAGGTCGTCGACCTGATGACGGAACTCGAAGCTCACCAGGCCCTGCTTCTCGCCCTCGAGGACCGGCTCGGCGAAGATGCGGACGACCTCCGGCCCCGTGCCCCAGGTCAGGTGGAAGCGCGGCACCGAGTTGCCGTGCCCGGCGGCGCTTCCGCCGCCGCGTTCGGCCCACCCGACGGTCGGCACCACCTTGAGCCCGAGCTCGCGCAGGTACTCCCGCTTCTCGGTCGCCGCGAAGTCGACGTAGGCGCGCGCCCATTGCCGCGGCCAGTGATCCTCGCGTTCGCGGTCGAACCCGGCCGACCCCATCCAGTCCGCGAGTGCCAGCTCGTGGGAGTCCTTGATCCCGAGCCGGCGCTGCTCGGGCGAGTCGACGAAGAACAGCCCGCCCAGTGACCAGAATGCCTGTCCACCAAGGTTGTTACGGTTCTCCTGGTCGAGCACCAACACCCGGCGTCCGGCCTTCACGAGCTCGTGGGTGGCCACCAGTCCGGCCAGGCCCGCCCCCACCACGATGACATCGGCGTTCACATTCACACTTCCTCGCTGTAGTTGCGCAGCACGCTCACGAACAGGTTCGTGCGCGCCCGGCGGACGGTGTCACTCTCGGGTTCCATCAGGCATTGGACGGTGGTCCCGTCGTGGACGGCCACCAACGCCCGGCCGAGGGCTCGTGGGTCGGCGGCGCGCCGACCGACAGCGGCCAGCCCCGCCTCGACGAGCGGCAGGATCGTGGCGAGTATCGCGTTCTCCCGCGCGGCCATCACCCGCTTGAGGGACGGGTTCCGCAGCGCGTGGGCGGTGAACTCGGCGGTGATCCGGTACCACCGGTCGTCGACGGGGATGGCCTCGAGCAGTGCCGCGGTCATCTCCTCGAGCGTGACCGGGCCCGGCGGTTTCGCCCGCGTGGCGGCATCCGCCGCCCGGACGTCGTCGAGCATCTGCGCCGACCGCTGCTCCCACATCGCGAGGAAGAGCTCGTCGAGGGAAGCGAAGTTCGAATAGAAGGCGCCGCGGGTGTAGCCGGCGCGCTCGCAGATCTGCTCCACCGTCGAACGACCGAAGCCCTCCTCGGCGAAGACGAGCAGCGCGGCGTCCAGCAGCCGCTCCCGCGTCTGGATGCGGCGCTTGGTCACGCGCTTGGGCACCGCGGATTCGGTCTCGTCCCCGGCTCGCATCGGCCGCCCCTTCCCGACACCGCAGAACCCATTCGATACGTTTGTGTATTCGATGCGCGATCGTATCAGGTGGAGGGGTCGCCGCGTCGGGAATCGAGGGGCGTGGGCCGCAGACGAAAGCCCCCGGAGGATCCGGGGACTTTCGCGGTTCGGATCGTCAGGTCCGTCGCGCGCTGACGAGCATCGGCTCGTGCAGGTCGAAGTACGACACCTCCCCCATCAGCCGGCCTTCCTCCTCGAACAGCGAGCGCAGGTCGTCGGGGATCTCCACCTTCTCGTGCGCACGCGCCTCGGCCTCGGACGTGAAGTAGACGGTCTCGACGTAGCCGCCCGAGCCGTCCGTCGCCAGGGTCCCGCCGACGATCTCCGGGCGCAGCTCGTGCACCTGGTCGCCCGCCTGCATCAGCAACTCCCGCATCCGCGCCTCGTCACTGGTGTGGCCCTCCATGATCTGGACGAATCCGGCGTCGTCCGAGCCACCACCGAGCCACTCGGTCACGTCCGGGCAGTCCATGAACGTGACCGGTCCGGCGAAGCAGCGCTCGGTCTCTGCCCACCACGCACCCTGCTCGGGGCGCTCGCTGTTCCGGCGTGCCGCGTCCGCGGATTCGAACCGGGCCAACACGATGAAGGTTCCGTCGTCGGTCTTGCCGCAGGTCGTACCGAGATAGCCGGCCGCCCCCGGCTGCAGTTCCTCCGTCCACCGGTCCATACACCGGCGTAGCCCAGCCTCGTCCGACACCTTTCCTTGGATTACTTGGATGAACATCTCTGCCTCCTCTACGGAGTCAATCCTTCGCCCGGCCCCCGCCGGGCGCAAGGCTCTAGGGGCCAGCGCTTCGACTCCCCGAAATCGAGTAGCGCACTACTGATGACGGCACCCCCGGACCGGGAGTTCCCTGGTCATAGCGGGGGTTCGGTGCGAACGTGCGGAGGAGCATCATGCCTGTCGTCTTCATCCACGGTGTCGCAACGCGCGCGGGCGAGCAGTACCAGCGCGGGGTCGCGGCCCGGGAGGAACTGATCCGCCGGTTGCTCGTCGACCGGATGGCCGCGTCCGATCCGCGGTGGGCGGGCATGCAGGTCGTGAGCCCCTACTGGGGCGACCTCGCGGTGCGGCACTACTGGGCGCAGGCCACCCTCCCGCCGGTCGGCACGCTCGAGGACATGGGCGTCGGCGATGACGGTGTGGCCGCAGCGGACCTCGAGGTCGCCGACCTGGTGAAGGAGATCGGCAACGATGCAACCGGCCTCGAGGCACTCGGTGCCGAGACGCCCCTACGGAACGCGTGGAGCAAGAACCCGCACCGCACGGTGGAGGCGCTCCTCGCGCCGATCGTCCACTCCGATCGGTCGGTTCTGCGGCCCCAGGACCTCGGGATCACCGAGCAGGCGAGGCCCGCGCAGGCGTTGGGGGAGATCGACGGCCGAGTCCTCGCGGCCGGCTCGCTCGCGGCCTCCGACGAGGCGGTCGGAGCGGCCATCCGCGACGCCCTATCCGACGACGCCGCGCTGACCGTGATCACCGACGCGATCGTCGCGCGGACCGAGCAGGTCGCGCCGGTCGAGGCGTCGACGGACAGCGCTCTCGAGAGCCTCGGCCCGGGATGGCTCGACACGCTGCGGGACCGGGTCGGGGAGGTCCTCAACCGGGCCAAGAGCGCACCGGCCAGGGTCGCAACCCTCGCGGCACTCGACCGTTACCGAGACGGACTGCACGGGCACCTCACGTTGTTCATGGGCGACGTGTTCGTCTATCTGCTCCGTCGCGGCGAGGCTGGGTCCCCCGGGCCCATCGTCGAACGGGTCCGCGAGGCCATTGCGGACGCGCCCCGATCGCGGGCCGACGAACCGCTGATCGTCCTCACGCACTCCATGGGCGGCAACATCTTCTACGACCTCGTCACCACCTACGAACCCTCGTTGAAGGTGGACCTGTGGGTGTCGGCGGGAGGGCAGGTCGGCCAGTTCGAGGAGATGAAGCTCTTCAAGGCCAGTACGGTCGTCGACCCGCCGGCTCCGCCGATGCCTCCCAAGGTGGCCGCCCTGGGTGGGCGGGTCCGGACCTGGCTCAACATCTACGACCCCGCCGATATCCTCAGCTTCCTGGTGGAACCGGTGTTCACCGACCCGGACGCCGGTGTCCGCATCAAGGATCTGAAGTTCAAGTCGGGTGTGTCCGCGCTCAAGGCCCACGGTGCGTACTACTCCAGGCCGACGTTCTACGAGCTGCTCGGCCGCGAGTTCGGATCTCGGCCATGACCCTGCTGGCACCCGCGCAACGTCCGCCCGGCGACCCGTCCCTCATCTTCGAGGCCCCGGGCCTGTCCGGGAAACCGGCGTTGCACGCCCTCATCGCCGGCGTGAGCGAATACGCGAACCTGCCGGGCCCCGGCGAGCACGGCACCCCGGCCGGTGCCGGTCTGGGCATGAAACGGTTGTCCTCGACCAGCCTGACCGCCTACCTCATCCTCGATTGGCTCGTGAAGGCCGCGGGCGCACAGTGTCTCCACCTGCCGCTCGGGACGGTGCGCCTGCTGCTCTCGCCCACGGCCAAGGAGGTCGCAGCGACCGCGGCACCCTCCGCGCACGGCACCATCGGCCTCCCCTCGATGACCCAGCTGCAGGTGCCGCGATGCGATCAGGACAACCTGTGTGCGGCCGCCGAGGCCTGGCGCCGGAGCGCGCGGGTCCACCGTGACGGCGCCACCTTCTTCTACTTCTCCGGGCACGGCATTCAACGCACCCGCAACGATCAACTCCTTCTCCTGGATACCTTCGGAGCCGGCGGCGCTCTGAGCAAGCACTCGGTCGACGTCAGCTCCCTGCGCAACGGGATGGCGCCGTACGGGAACAACGACGGTCGGGGAGATCCCGCCGCCGTCAGGCCCGACATCGCCCGAACCCAGTTCTATTTCGTCGACGCCTGTCGCAGCGCGCCGTCGCGGATGCTGTCCTACGAGGACTCCCGTCCGGGTGCAGTGTGGGATGTCGAGTACGCCGACATGACCGACGACCGCCGAGCACCGGTGTTCTACGCCGCCATCCCGGCCGGACTGGCCCAGGCGCTGACCGACCGGCAGTCGTTGTTCAGCATGGCCCTGCTGCGGTGTCTCTCCGGCCAAGCGGCCTACCCTCCCGACCAGTCCGCCGACGACAGACGGTCGACGAACTGGCACATCTCGTCGTTCTCCCTCAACGCCGGGCTTCCCGCGCGGCTGAAGGAGGTGAACGCCGCTCACGGCGGCAACCAGATCGGGCTCGCCGACGGATTCACGGAGGACGCTGTGCTGTGCTACGTCAAAGAGTGGCCCCTCGTACCGTTCCAGCTCGTCATCGATCCCGAAAGTGCGTTGGCCGGCACGCGCGTCCACCTCCAGGGCCAGTCCGGACGGAACCTCGGCCTCGAGCGCGAATTCCGCTCACCGGTGGACCCCTATCCGTTCACGATCTCTCTCGAGGCCGGCTACTACAAGTTCTCCGCGACGCTCGACAACCCGGCGCCGCCGCTGCGGGACTGCCCTGCCGAGCTCTACCTCGTCGACCCACTCCGCTCGCGAACCTGGAAGGCGACGATGTCCCATGGCCGATGACCCCGACTCCGCGCCCCGTACGGCGAAGTCCCGAAAAGCGTCGCGTACCCCCTCCACCGGTGCCATCCGGGTCGAAACCCAATTCGACAGCGACGAACTCAGCAACTTCGCCGTGCCGGTCGAGATCCGCGGCGACGACCTTTCCGTTGTGGCGCACACGCGCAGCGGCAACACTGTCGAGGGTCTCGAGCGCGGCCACAAGTACTTTGTGACAGGCCAGCTTCCGGGAGGCTCGGCGATGACGCGCGAGGTGACGATCCCGCGTCGCTCCACAGCACCGATCACCGTCGTGCTCGAGCCCGAGCAATCGGGGGCCTCCGCCCCCTACGTCAACGAGGTACAGCAGTTCTTCGGCAATCCCGCGGCGACGATCCTTCCCCCGGCCGACGCCGGTCAACGCCCGCGATGGACGTCGCCGACGGCCGCCATCGTCGAATCGCCGCCCGTCGCGGTCGCCGGCGCGGACGGCGCGCCCGGCGCTGCGCTGGAATCACTCGGACCGGACAACGCCACCGCCGCCGTGCTGGAGTCGCTCGGACCGGCCGGCGCCGTGGCCCCCGCTGCCGCGCCCCCCGCGACCGCCGACGATGGCGACGCCGCCATCGATGTACTCCTCGGTGACTACCTTGGGCTGCCGCAGGCTCCGCTGTCGCCCCCAACCGAGACCCCGGGGGCCGCCGAGCCGCCCGCGTCCGAGCGGACCCACCGACCGAAGGTCTCCGAGTTCACCTCGACAGGTGACGAGATCCAGGTCCGCCTCTTCCACGGAAACCCCCTCGAGTTCGATGCGACACCACAGGACGTCGGCGGGGTCGTGGTCCGCGAGTTCAACCGCACGGTCCGTCAACTCGCGATCCCTGCCTCGGCAGAGGGGCCGTGGTACCTGCAGGTATTGCAGGCCGGACACCCGGCCGTCAATGTCGCACTGCCGATCTCGCCGAGCGTCGGGTGTGAGGTCACCCTGTCGCGGGTTCCCGGTGGTACTGCTGTCGGCCGGCAGTTGGACGCGATCTCACTCGACGTTCACATGGCCAATGTGGATGCCAACGCGATGGCCAGGTACCGATCCCTCGGCCTCGCATCCGAAGCCGCGATGGGCGTCGGCCCGGGCACACACTCGCTCGACGCGGACCAGTTGATCGGCGGCGACGCGCAAGATCCCATCGCAGCCGCCGTCGGCTGTTATGCCCTGCTGCGGTTCAACCGTCTCGAGCAACTCGACGAGACGAGTGAGAACCTCCGCACCGCCGCCACCTGGCTCCCGGACGGCGCGGCGATCCGGGGCGAGCATCTGGCGCGCCTGGGTCGTCACACCGAGGCACTCGAGGCCTTCCTCGAGGTGGCCGGGCGCGGACTCCCGGTGTTCAACGAGGGACTGAGCTTCACCATGGAACGCCTCGATCTCTACCTGCGTGCACGAGAGTCCGAGTTGACACCGGCTCAGGTCGAAAGGGTTCGCGCGCTACTTCCCCTCCTTCAGCGCTATTGTGCCGTCACCGATTTCACCAAACAGCTGCTGCGGTTCCACGGCCTGACCCCCAACACGCCCGGGTCTGAACCCGCGTCGGCGCTCATATCGGACCCACCGGACCCGACGAGACTCGATCTGGCGTTCGACGACCAGGCTGCTCCACCCACGACCGTCGAATCGACGGTGGCCCCGGACAGGCCCCCGTCGGGTCCGACATCGCCGGGCCCCACGGCACCGTCGCCGTACTCGGATCCGGTGATCGCCGCGACGGAGGCAAGATTCGAGGCACGGGCGCAGCATCGAGCGGGCATCGAGCGGAAGATCGCGGCGGCCAACGCCGAGACGGGCAGCATCCTCGACATCGACGATCCTCAGCGGGTTGCGCTGCGAACCCAGCGCGCCCTCAATCAACCGATCGTGCGCGAAGCGCTGGGAGCCGACTCCGCCATGGAAACCCTCGACGTCCCCGACGGTGGTGCGCGCCTGCTCGAGCGGATCCTCATCGGCGGCAACCTACTCGGCGTGGCGTTCCTCGAACTCGGAACGTCCGTGTCGCACAGCGTGGGACTCATCCGCTTCCGCAGCCAGTTCGAGAACCTCGGCCACGGTACCGGTTTCATGGTCTCGCCACGGCTGCTCCTCACCACCAATCGGGTTCTGCCCGACCCCGAATCGGCCCGATCTGCTCGGGTGGAGTTCGACTTTCAGAACGGTATCGACGGCCTGCCCACGCCGTCACACCTGTTCGACCTCGAACCGGACGTCCTGTTCCTCACCGACACCGAACTCGACTTCACCCTCGTCTCGGTGTCGACCCGATCCTGTGCGGAGCCGCCCCGTCCGCCGGTCCCGTTGGGTCGCTTCGGCTTCAACCGAACCAGCCGCGACCAGGGCAAGATCGTTCTCGGCGAATCCATCAACATCGTGCAGCATCCTTCCGGTCGGCCGAAGCAGATCGCGCTGCAGCAGAATCAGCTGGTCGACAGGCTCGACCATTTCCTGCACTACAGCTCCGACACATCGCCGGTCTCCCCCGGCGCCCCCCTCTTCAACAACCAATGGGAGGTCGTCGGTCTACACCACTCCGGCGTCCCTGCGCGAGACGACGAGGGCAACATACTGTCCGTCGGCGGAACGCCGTGGACCAGCGATCACGGGGACTCGGAGATCCGATGCGTCGCGAACGAGGGCCTGCGAATCAGCAGCGTTCTCAACCGGATCAGCAAGGTAGAGGGATTGTCCCCGGACCAACAGAGCCTGGTCGGCGATGTCCTGAACCCTCCCGTCGCGCTGACACTCCCGCCGGTCGAGACTCCACCGCAGGCGCCCGTATCGGCAACGCCGCCCGTGAGTGCCGCCGTTGCCGCCGAGGCCACACCTGCGCCAGGGGGCGTGTCGCTGACGATCCCGCTGCACATCACGGTCCGGCTCGGTGACGTGGGGGGCGGCGACCCGAACGGGTAGGCCGGCTCACTCGGTCGCGTCATCCTCGGTCGCGTCGTCGTTCGCGCCGCCCGGGATCGGCCCCATCGGTTCAATCGGGGGATTCGAGTGCGGACCGGTGCCGAGTGCCCGGCCCCCGAAGTCCCGCGGGATACGGTCCGCCCGCACCTCGACACAGTAGATCCCGCGAGCCGGTTCCACGGGGACGACTCCGAACCCCTCGACCAGGGCGTCGAGGCCGAGGCCGAGCTGCTCCGCCGCTTCGGTCAGGTTGGGCGGATCGTCGCGCGCGACCACCGTCATCAGCACCGTGGGCTCCTCGCTCATCCGTCACCGGCCCGCACCGACGGGGTCACTCGAGGGATCGCGAGGTCACACATTCAGGCTCTGCGCCGTCGCGTCCGGATCGATGATGCCGTGCCCATAGTCTCCGTTCCACGTGGTCGCCCCGTTGACCTTGCGAGCCATGGCCAACAGTTGCTGACGCAGGTTGGCGGGCGGGAGGGTCTGCGTCGACACCTTGGATCGGATCGCGGCGACACAGCCGGCCGCGACGGGACACGCTGCGGACGTGCCGCTGTCCGGCGATCCGGTCCCCATTGCCGCTGATCCGCTGAAGTGCGTGTACGAGCTCAGGTCCGGCTTCTCCTGGAACATCCCCGATATCGAGGGGCCCTGCGAGGAGTAACCCACCCGGTCGTCGTTCACGTCGCAGCCCGCGAGCGTCAGCACGTCAGAACTCGCGTTGGCGCCCATGATGGTGCCCGTCGTCCTGTTCTGACATTTGGTGGATGCGCATTCCGCACCGCAGTTTCCCGCGGCGAACACCACATCCGCTCCGCCACGCGTGAGCACCGAAACCAGCACCTGGAACGGATGGTTGGGGTTGTCGACATAGCGGCCGGGGTGCCCCGCATTGAAATCCCAACTCGGGTGATAGATGCCCCAGCTGTTGGACACCACCAGGCTGCGATAGCGAGGCGCCCCTCCCGGAGCAAATGCGACCGACCAGAACGCGATCAATTGTGCATAGGCCTGCACGGCAACACTGAGCGTGCTTCCCGTCAAGGCCCCACCGGGCGCGGACCCCCTGAGCACCGGGAAGTCGATGAGCGTCGCCTTGGGAGCCATGATCAGCGCGTCGTAGGCACACATGGTGCCGTGACCGACCGGGTGCGCGAACGCGGCGGTCGACCGTCCGGGGGCCATCCAGGAGTTGGCCGGGTCGATGGGCGGGACGCCACCCAGCGCCGTCCTCAGGTGCGCCAGGTTGATGCCGGTGTCCACGATCGCCACCGCGACACCCGATCCGTCCAGACCCCGCTGCGCCAGCACCGACCCGTTCAGGTTCCGGCTCACGTCAGCGGCGGTACCGAGCGGGGGCGAACCCCCGCAGGTCAGGAACGGGGCGATCGGCGGATCTGCGTTGACCGGCCTTCCGTCCAGTTCGAACGGTATCGGTTCGTCCTCCTCGAGCTCGAGGAAGCCTCGGACCACGAAGTGTTCGGAAACCGCAGGACCCATCGGTTCCAACGAGAACTGATTCTGATCGCCGGTGCCGACGGGCACCGCCGGAAATGTCGTGTCGAGTTCGACACTCGACGGAACGGTGGCTTCCTCGACGGGAATTCGGGGGGGACGCCCTTCTGCCGCAGCGGTAGCCGATTCGATCAGCGGCTCCTGCGCCGGCAGATCGACGAGTACTGGGACGCGCATTTCGATCACTCCCGGTCGTGGCAGCAAATTCGATGGCACAAACGTTACGAGCGCTCCGGAAAGCCTGACAGAGTATGCGACTACTCGATTTCGGCGCGCGCAACAGTGCCAACGATCGCCGATTCGGCGCGAATGAACACGAGAACGGTTCTCACGGGTGTCGCGGTCACCGGACTAGAATCTTGCGTGTGAACCTGGCCTGGCCGGTGATCGAACGGCGAGCGGCATCGACCGCGATCGCCGAGGCCTTGGGATCGGGCGACGGGTCCCGCGGCGTCCTCGTCGAGGGCCTCGCAGGCACCGGGAAAACCACCCTCATCACCGACTACGCGTCGAGCCTTCGACGCCCGGTCCGGTGGATCACCGGCACGGCGGCCGCCCACGGCAGGCCCTTCGGGGTCGTACCCCGCCGCGTCGACACGACGTCCCCGTGGAGCCTGGCGGCGATGCTGTCGGATGCGGGCCGCAGTTTCAGCGAGGAACTGTCGGGCGGCACGATCGTCGTCGACGACGCCCACCTGCTGGACCCGCTGTCCGCGGCCCTGCTCAACCAGCTCGCGACCGGCGGCGGCCCGGCATTGGTGGTGGCGTTCCGGACCGGTGAGCCCGCGCCGGATGCGATCACCGCACTGTGGAAGGACCGGGGACTGGCCCGGTTCACCCTCGGTTGTTTCGATCGCGGCGAGACCGAGGCGGTGCTGACCGCCGCGCTCGGCGGTGCGGTGGAAAGCCGAACCGTCGATCGCATCGCCGCGACGACCCAGGGCAATCCCCTCTACCTTCGCCACCTGGTCGAGGGTTCGCTCGCCGCCGGTCACCTGCGCTGCACCGCCGGAATCTGGCAGCTACGCGGCGAGCCCGTCGTCACGCTCGAGTTGGCACTGCTTCTGCATCACCGGTGCGTTCATGCACCACCGGCCGCCCGTCGGGTCGTCGCGCTGGTCGCCTTCGGAGAACCCCTCGAACTGGCGGCCCTGGGCGACCTGGTCGGCCGGGAATCGATGCTGGCCGCCGAGCGTGCCGGGCTGGTCCGCTTCAGCACGGAGGGGTCGACGCTGATGGCGCGGTTGGCGCACCCGTTCCTCGGCGAGGTGGTCCGCAGGGGGATGGACGCTGCTGCGGCCCGCCACATCCGGGGTGAGTTGGCATCCCGGCTCGCCGGTGCCCCCGAACCCGCCGAACGCGTCCGCGCCGCGGAACTCTCCCTGCGCAGCGACCGCCGGGCCTGCGCGCGCGTCCTCACCGAGGCGGCCGCCGACGCCATCGCGTTGTGCTCCTTCACCAGCGCAGAAGTCCTGGCTCGGGCCGCGACGGCCGACGGCGGCGGTGTCCGGGCGGAACTGATCCGCGCCACCACCCTGGCGGGGACGAACCGGGCAGCGGAGGCGGAGCGTCTCCTGGCCGTACTGAACCCCGAGGGCTGGGCCGAGCGGCAACTCGTCCGGTGGGCCGTGCTGCGGTCCGGAAACCTGTTCTGGAACCTGGGTGCGGGCGAGCGCGCGACGGGCCTCCTGAGTTCTACCCGCGCGCGGGTCACGACGCCCGCGGGGCTCGAGTGCCTGGACGCCGCACGCGCGGCCATCGATCTCTGCCGCGGACACACCTGCGTCGCAGTGGAGGCGGCCAACCGGATCCGCCACGCGGACTGTGCCCCGCCGGCCGCCAGGATGTGGGCGGCAAGCGCGGGGTGTCTCGCGCTCAGCCTGATGGGCCGCGGACACGAGGTGCCGCGATGGGCCGACGAGACGGCCGGTCTGACCGAATGGGATACGTCCGCGCTGCGCTTCGCCGTCGGACACGGCGAGATTCTCGCGCTGATCTACGCCGGCCGATACGACCAGGCCGAGACCTGCGCGCGGCGGTACCTGGAGCTGGCCCGAAACAACGACGCGATGTGGTTCGGCATGAGCTCGCTGCTCGGAAAGCTCGAGCTGGCCAGGGGACGGCTGGCCGAGGCCGGAAGGCGGCTGGAGGAGGCGACCTCGGGGCCGGGGCGGTCAAACCCGCAATGGCGAGTGCTCGCCAATCTCCTTCTGGCCCAGTGCTTGGCTCTCTCTGGGCGGCGGATCGAGGCGATGGCCGCGGTCGAACGCGCGGAGGACGCGTTCGGCGAGAACACCGCGCTCTACCGGGCCGACCTCGGCATCACCCGGTCGTGGCTCGCGGCGGGGTCGGGCGACCTCGGCCGCGCGATCGGGCTGGCCCGTCGGGCCGCGGATCATGCGAGCGAACTCGGGCTGTTCGCCGTCGCGGCCGAGGCAGTGCACACCGCCGTCCGCTTCGGCGACCGTGCCTGCGGCGCACGGTTGACTGCGCTGTCGAACATGGTCGACGGCAGCCTGATCGCCCCGATGACCACGCAGGCCATTGCCGCCGAAGCGGCAGACGGCTACGGATTACTCTCTGCCGCAGCCCAGTTCGACCATCTCGGCTCGCGACTGCTGGCGGCGGACGCCTTCGCCCAGTCCGCGGCCGCCTTCCGGAGAACGGGCAATCGGCGCGCCGAACTGCGGGCATCGACCCGGGCATACACACTCGCGCGTATGTGCGGCGACGCATGCACGCCCGCGATCCTCGCGGCCGCCGGACCACTGCCGCTGACCCCGCGGGAGCACGAGGTCGCCGTCCTGGCTGCAGCCCGGCTGACGAACCACGAGATCGCCGATCGACTGGCAGTGTCGACCCGCACCGTCGAGGGGCACATCTATCACATCTACATGAAGCTCGACGTGCCCGATCGCGAGGGGTTGGCCGACATGATCCTCATGGAGACCGCCCCGTAGCGGGACCCCAGTCCTCATCACACGGCTTGCGCACCAAGGCTTCTCGATCGGCGACATCGAGTTTCGCGAGCAGTCGGTGCACGTGCCCCTCGACCGTGCGCACGGACAGGGTCAGCCGCTCCGCGATCTCGCGATTGGTCATGCCGGTGGCGACGAGGGCTGCAACGACACGTTCCCGGCTGGTCAGCGCCATCGGGTTCTCGAGCACGCTCAGCGCCGGGGTGCGCGCCCCGGCGCACACGGCGGCGAGCCGTCGCGCCATCGCCGCAGAACGCTGCTCGTCGCGACTGGCCCCGCTCCGGCGATGCGCCAACGCGGCCTGCGCCGCAGCGTCGGCGGCGAGCAGGTTCGCAGACATGGACTCGAACTCGCGTGCCACACCATCCAATCCGTGACCGTCGTGGGCCTGCCACGCCTGGGCATGAGCGGCCGCGACACGGACGAAGGGGCCGTCGACCCGGCGCGCGAGGCGGCGGAGCCGACCGGTCGCCGACCGGTCCCCGAACCGGACGGCGGTGTGCAGCGCCATCGCCTCGATACCGAACATCGAACCCGCCCGGGCGAGCGCGGCCGCCCCGCGTGCCACCCTGACCGCCTCGTGGTGTTCACCCCTCGCCGCGACGATCCAGGCCCTGGCGTGCATCAGATCCGGTCCGAACGACGCGAGATGGTCGCCGAAGGACTCCTCCGCGCAATCGAGGGCCTCGATCGCCGGATCGACCCGCCCCTGTGCACCGAGCGCCTGGGACAGCCCGATCGCGCACAGCACGACCCACATCCGCGGGCCGCCGCTGGCGGCGGCCGCTCTGCCCCGCCGGAACTGGTCCTCGGCCTCGGCCACCCGGCCCGCGGCCAGGTGCGCGAGCCCGTGGATGTAACCCTCCACCACCCACCGCGACCGCCCGGGCGGGATCGCGGTCGCATAGCGTCCGAGCAACTCATCGATCCCGGAGAGGTTGCCGGCCAGGGCGGCCGCCGACACCTCGGCCACACCGATCTGCAGGCGCCCCAGCAGGAACCCGGTGCTCGTCGCCGCCGCCACGCCGCGCGCCGCGACCTCGGTCACCTCGTCGGCGTGACCGGCCCTGGCCAGGGCGAACCCGCCGGTCGACGCGGCAAAGGCCAGGGCCGGTGCCGAACTCCCCGCGGCCCCGAACAGCGTCCGCGTCAACTCGATCGCGCGCGGCACGTTGTTCGCGAAGAAGTCGAACGTGACGTCCGCCGAGGCCAGCACGTCCAGCCCGTCGCGGCTGGTCACGTGCTGCCGCAGCCGATCCAGCTCCGCCCGGGCCGCGGCCTGCCGGTTGTCGAAGAAGTACGTGGTCGAACGCCACAGCCCCCAGGCCAGATGCTCGTATTCCGGCATCTCGCGGGGATCGAACGCCGCGAGCAGCGAATCGGCCTCCTCGGACCGGCCCTGCCAGGTCATGGCCCGCGCGAGGATCACCGCCGCCCGCAGCCCGGCGCCGCGGTCCAGGGCCGCCTGCGCCAGGCGTTCCGCCAGCGGGTAGTCGCACAGCGCGAGCGCGCGTTCGGCCGCATCGGCGAGGAGTTCCGCGTCCAGGTCTGCGTCGCCGTCGAGCGCGAGCGTCGCCATCCGAAGCTCCTCGCCGGCCGTCGGGCCCTCGGCGAGCGCGCGCACCAACCGGCCCCGCAGGCTTCGCGCGGCCAGCGGGGCGGTCCGCTCGCGGAGCACCTCGCCCACGATGGGGTGACGTAGCCGCGCGACGCGTCGGCTCCCGTCCGGACCGATCCGCAGGTGCCCGCTGCGCTGCGCCGAAACGATCGCGTCGCGGGGCGCGGCGCGGTCGAGCACCTCCACATCGAGGTCGCCCGCGAAGGCCAGGAGCCTCAGCACCTCCATCGCCGCCGGCTCCGCGGTGGGCAGTCGGGACTCGAGCAGCATGGCTAGCTCGTCGGTCACGACAGGGCGTTCCTTGAGCTGCCAGACGCCGCCGACCTGATACAGCAACCCCGAGTCCCAGGAACCCTCGAGAAGGTGCCTCAGGTACAGCGGATTTCCCTCCGACGCCTCCCACATCCACTGTGCGCTGACCCGGTCCAGGGGACCGTCCAGCGCGGACTCGAGCACCCGCCCGGCCTCGCCGCGAGTGAACGCGGCGAGATCGATGCGCTCGAGCAGCCCATCGCCGAGCATCGCGGGATCCGGACCGGTTTCGCCGCTCCCGAAGGTCACCACCAAGTGGACCTTGCCGTCCTCGACGAGCTGCCGGACCAGGGCCCCGGACAGCGGATCGAGCAGGTCGGCGTCGTCCACGACGAGGGTGATGTCGGCGCCGCGGCCGCCGAGGGCGGAGCAGGCGTTCGCTAACGCCGTCGCCGGGTCGGGGGCCGCGTCGATCTCGATCAGGTGGGCGAAGGCGCCGAGCGGAATCCGGCGAGTCGACTCGGCGCCGACGGCCCAGAGGCTCGTGGGACGTGCCCGCGAGGCGATGGTTCTCGCCAGCGTCGTCTTGCCCACCCCGGCGGGACCGACGATCACCACTCCACGCGAAGAACCTCGGGGGGAGGCACCGATCTCGTCCCCCCGCGGGATCAATGGCCACCTGAGGACCATAGGGGGATTGTAGGCGCGGCCCCTACCGGCCGGTGCGCTTGTCCGGAATCAGTGGCCGCCCGGGGAGCGGGTCGGGACGACGTGCGCTCGACCGCCGTGGTTGCCGGCGACCGCCCCGTCATCGCGGAACCCGGAGACGCTCGTGACCGGGATCTTGAACTGCAGCACGCGGTACGGCCACCCCGCGTCCGGGCCGTCGGTCTTCCACTGACTGAGCAGGATGTGGAAACCCCCGTCCAGCCTCGAGCCGGGGATGATCGACGGACCGTAGAGCTGCGCGACCGCATCGTCGCCCTCCTGGCCCCAACCGACCCCGCGGATGGGCGTGCTCTTGTGCGCCTCGTAGAGGTTGTCGGTGATGTTGCGGAAGACCCGAACGTCGATGTCGTACCCGCCGACGTTGGAGGAGTCGAAGTTGACGAACACCCATTCGCCCTGGATCCGCCGCAGGCACATCTCACCGAACTTGTCCGCCGAACCCACGCCCTCCAGCACCGGAGTGGGCTCGTTGCCCCACCCCCAGGCGCCGTCCTGCCAACCCCACCCCTCGTACGCACCCGGATCCGCGATCCGCTCGCCTCGGACGCGCCGGATGATCAGGGGCTTGTCGCGCTGAAAGCCGGTGGAGAACACGTAGACCCACCCGTCCTCGGCGATGTCCCAGGTCCACAGCTGCGCGAGCCCCCGGTGCAGGCCGGCATCGAACTTGGCGCCGGTGTGTTGCCAGGTGTTGCCGTCGTCGGTCGACTTCCAGATCTCGGTCCACACCACGTTCCCGAGGCCCTTGTTGACCATGACGTGCAGGTACATCGTGTCGCCCACGGTGATGACGTCGGAGGGCAGCACCGTGGAGAACACCGGGTTGTCGTGCGGGTAGTCCCAGAGTTGACGCGCGTATCCGGGGTCGCCGCCCGCCGCCTGGCTCCAGGAGATGCCGTCGTCCAGCTTCCTGGTGTCGGAGAACAGCCCGACGGGCGAGCGCCAGTCGCCGGCGCCGACCCGCGGTCCGCGGAAGGTGTCCCCGAACACCGCCAGGATCCGCCCCGACGGGGTGCGTGCCATGACGCCGAGATCGGTTGCCGCCATGCCGAATCGGTCGGTCAGCCCGGGTCCGGTGGCGTCCGCGATCTTCCTCGAGCGATGCACCTTCGGCCCCGGGTCGATCGGCGCCGCCGGCATCCGCGGCTGGGGCGCCGGCAACCGCCACCCGTTGCGGATGACCTCGTTCCACTCGCCCTCGTAGACGTTTCCGGTGACGGGCCAGCCCCACAGCTGCTGCATCCGGGTCGCGGCCGCCTTGGTGGCGTTGTCGAAGATGCCCGATCCGGGCACCCCGATCGCCTCCTGCCAGCGCCTGAGACCGTCCTTCGACGACTGTGGCTCGTTGCCGTAGGTGTTCGACCACGACTCGGTAGGGCCGTCGAGCGGCCCCCAGTAGTGACCGGCGGGCAGCGGGAAGCGGTCTGGATCGTCCTTGATGCCCGCGTACCGCTTCGCCTTGGCGAGCACCACGTCGTACGGGAAGGTGTCGGGCACGTCCCAGTGCGTGCCGTCCTTGTAACCCTTGAGGGCCACCGACCCGTAGGTGTAGTTGTTGTGGCTGCTCACGCCCCTGAGGTTCGCCCCGACCCCGCCGATGTCCACGCGCTCGATGGGGACGTCGTAGTCTCTGGCGACGGTGGCGATGACGAAGGCCACCATGTCGAGCTTCTTCTCGTGCGCGAGCCACTGCTCGCGGGTCTTGGGGCGCTCCTCACGATTCGGGTTCGCCCCGCTCCAGGTCTCGACGGTGCCCGAGGTGCCCACCATCGCGATCTGAACGCTCACGCGGTTGTCGCTGAGCACACCCCACGCGGTGTTCTTGGTGGTGACGGTGTTGATGATGTGTTCGTCGTCGACGAGGTAGTGGTAGCTGCCGTCCTGCTGGCGGGCCTGGTAGTCGGCGACGTTCTCGGCCCGGGTGATCCGCTCCTGATTCTCGGTGGTGTGCAGATAGATTCGCAGGTAGGCACCGTGCCCGCCGTCATACCCGGGACCGCCGTACCAGGTGATCGGGTATCCGTTCGGTGCCGCGACGGCCACCGGTTCGACCGCAGGCGCGGGGCCCGGTTCGACGGCGGGACCCGGCTCGACGGCGGGGGCCGGCTGGACCGCGGGAACCGGCACCGCTTCGGCCACCGCATCCCACTGCCCGAACGGCTCCTTGAGGATGCGGTTGCGGTCGATGCCGACCCCGCCCACCGTCTGCTGGTCGATCTCGAACTGGTGCAGGTGCGCGGCCGGATGCACGCGGCCGCCGCTGCCCCAGTTGTGCATCCAGAAGTAGCTGCCGATGCCGTCGCGCAGCGCCCAGTCGATGGTCGGATAGTTGCAGTAGACACCCATCCGGGCCTTGCCGAGACGGTCCTGCCACGCCTGCAGGTAGGGGCGCACCAGGGTGTTCCACTGGTCCTCGCTGGGCGAGGCGTCCACCGACACGTAGATCGCGGCGGCGTCGGGACCGCCGGCCTCGCGGTGCAGTGCGAGGCCGCGCTCGGCGTCTCGACGGCCCTGCTCCGCGCCGCCGAGCCAGTCGGACTTGCCGAACTGGAAGTTGGAGACCACGACCATCCCCCGGGCGCGTAGGGCGTCGGCCTCCTGCCTACGCAGGGGTTTGCCGATCATCCATCCCGCCCGCGGATCCGAGATGTAGCGGATGGCGCCGACGAACCCGCCCGACTGGATCTGTTGCGCGGTCGGGACACCGGCGGAGAAGTCCACCAGCAACTTGCCGACCAGCGAGGCCTGCCCGTCACCCGTCGTCGCCTCGCGCGGATCGACCGCATCCCTGAGCCACATCGCGTTGGGATCGAGGTCCGGCCCTCCGAATCGACCTGGTGCGCCGAACGTCTCGAAGTGCAGGTGCGGCCCGCTCGAGCCGCCCTCGCTTCCGACCACGGCGATCTTCTGGCCCGCGTGCACGATGTCCCCGAACTTCCACTGCTGCCCGGTGTCGGGGTTGATGAAAGAGGACGGGGGCGTGTGGCCGAAGGTGAAGTCCAACCCGCACTGGTCCTGGGAGTCGATGACCAGCCAGGACCCGTAACCCTGTGGGTCGTCGTTAATCCCGACGTGCGCGATGGTGCCGTCGGCGGGTGCATAGATCGGGGTGCCGGTGTCCGCGGCGATGTCCACTCCGCGATGGTCGGGCCGGTCGGGGGTGCGGTAGCCGCTGCTTTCGCCCGTGTAGCTACCCGGGGCCAAGGGGTGGTAGTGCTTCATGTCTGCCTCGCCGGTGAGGATGGAATCGAATCACGATTTCCAGCGGGCAGTGACCCGGCGGGCTCCGGTCGGGGGCACTCGCCGGGGTGCACCGCGTACCAGTCGATCCTCGCGGCTCGCACGGTCGGCGTCATGCGTAGTCGGCTACCCGAATTCCCTCCGGAATCCCGTCCAGACACCCCGCGAGCACCGCCAGGTTCATCCGCAGGATCTCCATGGCCAGCGCCGGATCCAACGTCGACAGCACGTCGCGCGCGCTGTGCACGTCGCGGTTCGCGGTGTCGTTGTCCTCGATGGTCAGCACCGCCGGAACCCCGGCGTTGATGAACGGCACGTGGTCACTGGCGAAGGGGGACATCGACGTCGACACCGCGAGCCCGGTCCAGGTGGCCGCGGCCGCCACGAGGTCGTCGATCAGCGCCCGCGACACCGGCGCACCCTCGAGCAGCACCCCGGGCTCGGCCGTGTTGCGCCTGCCGACCATGTCCATGTTGATCACCGCGATGATCCGTTCGCGCTCGCCTGCCGACAGCCCTGCCACGTGCTCGATGCTGCCGAACAGCCCCTGCTCCTCGCCCCCGAACAGGATCAGGCGCAGGTCGTGGCGCCATCCCCGGGTGGCCAGCACGCGACCGAGCTCGAGGACGCCCGCCGCGCCGCTGGCATTGTCGTCTGCCCCCGGCGCCGGCGCGCTCTCGCCGCCCTCGTGGTTGACCGAGTCCAGGTGCGCCGTCACGACAATCAGCCCACGAGTCGCTTCGCCCGAACCGACACGGTTCGCGACCACATTGCTGCCGCGGCCGGCGCCGACCGCGATGGGCACCCGCGCGACGACGTAGCCGAACGACCCCAGGTCGGCGGCTGCCTCGGCCGCCGCGTCGGCGAACCCGCTGCTCGTCGAGTGGCGAGTGGTCGGGCCGGTGATCCGCTCGAGCTGTCCCAGGTACGACGACCGCGACAGCAGCGCCAGCAGATCCGCTGTCACCGAATCGGATTCGCGGGCCGCGAGGACCGGACGGTCCACCACGACGGCATCCCGCTCCAGCGGTTCCGTTCGCCAGTTCAGCCGTTCGTCAGCCGTGGGCGCGGGCACCGCCTCGGCGTCGACGACGAGATGGCGGCCGTGGTCCACGAGCACGGTCACATCAGGATGCGCGTCCTGAAAGGACCTGCCCACCTGTGTCACCAGGGCCAGCCCGGCGGCTCGGCGCGGCGATGCCGAGTAGGGCAGCCGTCGCACCGGGTCGGGGGCATCCGCCCACACCACCACCTCGTCGGCCAGGCGCGCCCAGTGGGTCGCGCGGGTGTCGGCCCCGTCCGCCTCGAACAGACGCCCGGGCACCGTCGCGAACTCGATACCGGTCATGGCGCGCCGCCGATCTCCAGCTCGAGCCGGTCCGCCTCGTGCTGGACGATGCGCACCACGCGGTGCTCCCCCGCCTCGGTCGTCACCTCGAGGCTCTCGTTCCCTGCGCCGGACACCCAGGTGCCCTCGTGTGCTTCGTTGGCATCGCCCCGGCCGACCACCCAGTCGACGTAGGAGCCGTCCGGGCGAAACTCGATCCCGCCGCGGCCGCGCGACCGCGGGAAGTCGAACCCGGCCGGCCGGTACACCCGGATCCCGTCGTGGTCCTCCTCGAACGAATGGCCCCATCGTCCGCAGAGTTGCGTCATGGCGCCCTCCCCCATGCCTATGTGGAGGCCGACATTTCCGATGGTGCGGCCGCCACCTCGCCGTCTCCCGGGTGCCAGTCGGTGCGCGCCGCGCGCTCGGGCCTGCCGAGCGATTCCCAGCCGTGCTGGGAGGGGCGCCACCCGGAGCCGTCCCACCATTTGTGGTGAACGGCGCCGTCCGCCCCGGTCACGAACACGTCCATGCGCCCGGAAGCCGTGGAGACCACCGTCGGCTGACCGACGGCGGACACGGCGCCTGCCGCGGCCGCGGGCACCGCGGTGGCTGGGGCCTCCGCGCGGGGGACCGCCGGCTCCGGCGCGTGCGACTCGGTCCACAACTGCCTGCGCGCCCCGTCCAGGCACGCCGTCATCCGGGCGACCTGCCCCTTGGTGAACATCACCATCCCCGCGTCGTTGGTGTAGTCCATGTAGTCCATGAACAGATCCCCGTCGGGCCCGTTGTTGCAGGTGACGGTCGGGAAGGTCGGGACGCCGCCGTTGGGACCGGCCTGGTTGGGCGTGTCGTCGACCTCGTCGCTGCCGCGGCAGCCGGTGCCGTCGTCACCCCAGATGTGGAAGAGGTTGAGGTAGTGACCGATCTCGTGGGTGGTGGTGCGGCCGAGGTTGAACGGGGCCGCCGCGGTGCCCACGGTCCCGAAGCCGGTGTGCGTGACGACGACGCCGTCGGTCGCGAGCGGCCCGCCGGGGAACTGCGCGTAACCGAGCAGCCCACCGGCGAGCTGGCAGACCCAGATGTTCAGGTAGCGCTCGGCCGGCCACGCGGTGGCCCCGCCGCTCTCCACGAACTTGACGCCGTCGTCCTGGTCGAAGGCGACGACATTCGTCGACGTGCGGGTGACGCCGTTCGACGGCCGACCCAGCGGGTCGGCGGTGGCGAGGAAGAACTCGAGCCGCGCATCGCCGACCAGTTCCTCGAAGGCGGCGGGCACCGTCGACACGTCCGTGTTGGCGGCACGGAAATCCTGGTTGAGCACCTCGATCTGGCTCGCGATCTGTGCGTCGGAGATGTTCTGCTCCGGGGTGTGCGCCACCACGTGCACGACCACCGGAATCCGCGCAACGCCGCGAGCCACGGCCGCGCCCATCGACTCCAGTTCGATCGTCTGATTCTCGATCGCCGAGCGCGCGATGCGGTAGGACTCCGATTCCGTCAGTAGCCTCCGATGTACATCCATCGCTCCGCACTGGCGGCGAGTCGGCAGTGTGACACTTTCGTCGTTGCTGGTCATGACGATGAACTCCTTTGTGGGCGTTGATCTTCAGAGAATGAGATCCTGCGGACGGATCAGTTCGCGCGGCAGGGTGGTGGCCTCGATCCGCTCGAGCGGATCGGCCGCGATGTACTCGTCCAGGCCGAGTCCGGTCAACGCGGCGATCCGCCGGACCGGGACCTGGAAGGCGCGGTACGCGCCGAAGGAGAACGACTCCTCGCCCTCCGCGAACTCCTCGAGCAGCGCCGCCTGGCTGAGCAGGTACCCGGTGACGGACAGCTCACCGTTCTGCTTGACCATGGCGACCGTCTTCCAGAACTGCCTCGGCAGCGACACCCCGCGGTACCGGGGGTCGCCCGCAGCCAGCACCGGTCCCGTGACGACGCTCACCGCGATGTCGGCGTTGTCCGTGTTCTTCAGGATGTACTCCTCGAGTCCCAGCCAGAGCGTGCTGCCCGCATTGAAGTCGTGATGCTGCGGAGCGCAATTGGTGAAATGAAAGGTGTCGTCGTTCGCGGCCTTCGCCGCCGGACCCCAGGCCGGGTCGAGCCTGCGCACCAGGTGTCCGCGGTCGAGATCGTTGTCCTCGTACACCTTCTCGCCGGTCTGCTGATCGACCGGCAGCCGGGGATCGGTGATCCAGCGGTCGTCCTCGCGCGGCGGTTTCTGCGACTGCGTGCCGTCGATGTTCACCGCGGCGAACAGCGCGAGTGCCCGCGTCCGGTGCATGACGACGCTGAAGTGGTGGTAGCGCAGCTCCTGCGAGGCCGCCGCCGCCAGCGGACCGCCGGTTGCCGGCAGCGGCAGCGGCACGCGCAGGAAGCCGGGGTCGTAGCCATCGCGGTTGCGGTAGTCGGGGTCGATGGAGATCGCTTCCGGGTGGCGCCCGTCGGACTCCGGCGGCGAGCCGCCCACCACCGACGGTGGCAGGCCGCCCCCGGATGCGCGCACCCGCACGGTGATCTCGAATGGAATCTGCACGGTCACTTCACCTTCGCGGGACGTCGCACCTCGCCGCGCGGCCTCGGGCGGCGGCCGGTCCTCCACCTGCGCCCGCAGCTCCACCTGTTCGGCGGTGAAGATCTGGTCCGCGAGCGTGCGCCACGCGGGCGGCAGATCCTGCTCCCGGAGGTACTTGAGTATCCGGCTGATCCGCACCCCCTCGTTCAGGATCCCACCGAACTCGGTGTGCGCGGGTGCCCGCACGCTCGCGTGATGCAGCGCGACCACCTCCCACTGGTCGTTGAACACCGGGGATCCGGACGACCCCGGTTCGGTGTCCGCCGAGTAGTGCAGGAACCGCTCCGGGATGTCGACGATCCGGTTCTCGCGCAACGCGATCTGCTTCTTGGCGCCCCGGGGATGCTGAACGATCGTGACGAAGTCGCCGATGATCGCCTTGCCCTCCGCCTCGATCAGCCGGTTGAAGCCGAACGGGGCGAGCAGCTCGGCCCCGCCGCGAACCGCGACGAGGGCGAAGTCGCGTTCCCGGTCGGCGAGGAAGAAGCCGTCCGGATCGAGCAGGAACTCCTGTTTCGTCAGTTCCCTGCCGTCCACGCCGTCCTGATAGTTGAACTCGATCACGCTGTGACGGGCCGCGTCCCCGCTCGGCAGGACGTGATGATTGGTCAGCATCAGTGTCGGCGAGACGAGTGATCCGGTGCCGTAGCCCTGACCGACCCCGCGGGCATCGCGAATGACCACCCGGCAGATGGCCCGCGCCGCCGCCACCCCGGCATCGAGATACCTGACCCCCACGAAATCCGCAGTGTTGATGATCTTTTCGAGCACGACGTCGGCGCTGCCGTCGACGTCGACGACGTCACTGATCCGCTGCAGTGCATCCTCGACCACGATCTCCGGCGGCTCCGCCGTCGGCGCCGCGGACAGATCCTCGCCTGCGTAGTAGCGACTCAGCCGATCCAACCGCTTCGCGATCCGTTCGGGGGTGTCCGCCGCGGCGATCCCGCCGGGCGTCGAGAGCACATCCACGTGCTCACCCCGCTGCGGGGCCCTGTCCCGCGCACGCTGCGCGGCGGCCTCACTCTGTCGCTGTCGTTCTGCTGCGAAGGTCCCGGTAGGCCCGTCGCCCGCACTCGTCGCGGCGTGGTCGCTGTTCTGCTCTCCCTGCTGGCCGGGCCGAGGGGTCACGATTGTCATCACATTTCCTTTCGGCGCATACCCCGCTCGAACTGCTCCATCCCGGGGTCTGAGCCGCGACTGCGCCGAGAGCCAGACATGGTCGGCCGCCTGGAGAACGCTGATCTCCAGTTCCTCGAACGCGCGGCCCGGCGGTGACTCATCGGTCCCGGTTCCTACCGGTTCGCCGCCCGGGCCAGGACGGATCCACCGATGCCCGGCAGCAACACGACTACGTCTCTCATGGGTTCTCCGGCATGGAACGACCCGGGATCACGCGGGCCCACCACTCAGTCTCCCGACGCGGGACCGATATCACACGCGTACCCGACTACTCGATTCGGCGATCTTCCGGAGGTTGCGCCAGGCCCGGGATCGCGGTCGAATTGAGTCGTGGACCCCGAGGAGCGCTTTTCCGCGCTGGTCGACGAGTTCGCCGGCCTCGCGGGCGTGACGGTGCCCGAACATTGCACCCGGCGCGGGTTCGGGTCGGGCGCGCTCAAGGTCAACGGCTCCATCTTCGCCATGCTGACGGGCGGCCGACTCGTCGTGAAGCTGCCCCGGGTGCGGGTCGAATCCCTGGTGGGGAGCGGAATGGGCGGGACGTTCGACGCCGGCAAGGGCAGGCCGATGAAGGAATGGCTGACCGTGACCGTCGACGACGATCGGACGTGGATCTCGTTGGCCCGCGAGGCGCTGGAGTTCGTGGGAAGCAGGCGACCGGCACACCGCTAGGAGCGTCGAGAACCCCACAAAGTACTCCCCGCCGTAGACGGAGCGACAACGAGGTGGCATCCTTAGCTCGAGACCAGGGTTCTCGACCTGAGGATCCGGCTCGCAGTAACAGGAGTAATAACGTGGCACAAGGCACCGTGAAGTGGTTCAACGGCGAAAAGGGTTTCGGCTTCATCGAGCAGGACGGTGACGGACCCGACGTGTTCGTTCACTACTCCGAGATCCAGGGCAGCGGCTTCAAGTCCCTCGACGAGGGCCAGCGCGTGGAGTTCGAGATCGGCCAGGGCCAGAAGGGCCCGCAGGCCACCGGCGTTCGCACCGTCTAAAGCGACTTCGTCTCCGGGCACGCGCCGCACGGCGCGACCCGACAGACCCCGAGGGGCGTCTCCGTTCGCGGAGGCGCCCTTCGTCGTATCCGGAACCTCACGGGACCGGGCATCTGGACAAGTGTTCAATCATTTCACTCAATCCCGTAATCAAACCCACCCGGTTGTGCTCTACTCGGATCTTTGACCTCCCACTCTCCGAAAGACCGGGTCACCATGCCTCGATCCACCCTGCGCCGCTCCGTGGCGCCCGTCGGCGTCCTCGCCCTGACCGCCGGACTCGCCCTCATCGGCGGGCCCGCGCACGCCGGCACCGTCAACTTCCAGACCTCCTGCCAGGCCACGCCGTCGACCTCGCTCGCCGGTCCCCAGCATCAGGTTGTCGCGGCGTCGGCCTCGGTGACAGCGCCCGCGACCGTTGCCCCCGGCGAGACGTTCACCTACCGGATCCAGCCGGGCCCCGGCTCGTACCCGGATTCCCAGTCCGGTGGCACCACCGCCGGACTGTCACGGCTGAAGTTCGACTTCGAGATCCCCGCGAACTCGACGTTCGTGAACGCCGTCGTGGCGGCGGGCACCGGCGCCAACCTCGGCGGGGTCGCCCCGAACGTGCTTCGCGTGAACACCTCCGGCACCGTCGACGCCGCCGGCCCGATCCTGCGCCTCTCCGGCAACAACCAGACCATCGGCAACGGCCCCTCCGCGAGCGGCAACAGCGAGGGCGGCATCACCGCCCCCAAGCTGAAGAAGAACCTCGACGGCACCAACAACTCCGGCGGCAACAGCGTCTTCCAGCTGCCCGCCGTGGACGTCACGGTCGTGGCGGGAGCCGCAGGCACCATCACCCCGAAGCTGCGGGTGACCGGGAACGCCGCCTCCTACAACAGCGACGAGAACTACAGCACCTCCCTGGCGAAGGCCAGCGCCCCGTTCGTCGGCACCGTGTGGGCGCCCACCCGCTGCGTGCCCAAGGACAGCAGCGGTGGAGCGCTCAACGCCGGCGGCGGCCCGCTGGCCACCGTCAACGTCGTCGCGGCCGCCGTGGCCACCGCGACCACCCTGACCGCACCCGCCGCCGCGACCACCGGCACCGCCGTCGACCTGTCCGCGTCGGTGTCCCCGGCCCCGACCGGCGGCACCGTCCAGTTCAAGGACGGCGACACCAACATCGGCGCGCCGGTCAACCTCACCGGCGGCACCGCCACCCGCAGCCACACCTTCGGGTCCGCTGGCGCCCACTCCGTCACCGCGGTCTACAGCGGCGCGACCGGCTTCGCCGGCTCCACCTCCGCGGCCGCGACGGTGGAGGTCCAGGGACCGGCTCCCGTCGACGTCGCCACCGCCACCACCCTGACCGCACCCGCCACCGCGACCACGGGTTCCGCCGTGGGCCTGTCCGCGACGATCGCACCCGCGCCGACGGGCGGCACCGTCCAGTTCAAGGCCGACAACACCCCGATCGGCGCACCCGTCGAGGTCGTGGGCGGCGTGGCCACCCTGGCGCACACGTTCACCACCACCGGGCACCGCAACATCAGCGCCTCCTACTCCGGCAGCGCCGGATTCCTGGCATCGAACTCCGCCTCGCAGACCATCGACGTCAACGCCCCCGCTCCGACCGACGTGGCAACGGTGACCAAGGTGACCGCGCTGAGCACGGCCACCGTCAACACGCCGATCGACCTCTCCGCGACGGTCACCCCCTCCCCGTCCGGCGGCACCGTCCAGTTCATGGACGGCACCACCGCGATCGGTGGACCGGTGACCGTGGTGAACGGGACCGCGATCCTGCCGCACACCTTCACCTCCGCGGGCGAGCACGGCATCACCGCCGTCTACAGCGGGGCACCGGGCTTCGTGGCCTCCACGTCCTCGACCTTCGCGGTGACCGCCTCGGCCGCCGGAACCCCTGGCGGCAGCGGCTCGACCGGCAGCCCGTTCGGTTCCTGATCGCACCCCCCAGACCCACCCCCTCAGGAGTAGTTGTGACATCCCCCATCCCCCTGCGCCGCGGCGCGGCGGCCCTCGCGGCCGTCGGATTGACGGCAGGCGCACTGCTGTTGGCCGCACCGGCGTCGGCAGCTCCCACCACCACCGGCTTTGACGCCGCGTGCTGGGGCAAGTTCAAGAGCCTGCTGGACAACACCCACAAGTCGATCGGCACCGGCGTGACCGTCGACGCACCCGCCAGTGTCGTCACCGGCGAGACCTTCACCTACCGCCTCCAGCCCGAGACGATGACGCTGGCGCGCAACGGAGAGAACCTCCGCATCCGATCGAGCCTGTCCCGGATCAAGTTCGACTACGAGATCCCCGCGGGCGCCCAGTTCGTCTCGGCCACCGTGGTTCCCGGCACCGGGGTCAACCTGGCCGGATCGGCGCCGACGGTCACCCGGGTGGCCGAGAACGGTAGCCCCTCCGCCACCGGCACGATCCTGCGCCTGTCCGGCAACAACGAGACCGTCGGCAACGGCCCGAGCACCAACGACGGCGCCGAGGGCGGCATCGTCGTGAACGCCGCTGGCTCCGGCGACACCCCGTACCGACTGCCGGCGATCGAGGTGACGGCCGTGGCCGGCCCGGCCGGATCCGTGGTCACCCCGAAGATTCGCACCACGGGGGCGGCCGCGAACTACAAGGCCGACGAGAACTTCTTCACCTCCCTGGTCCGCGAGAAGGACCCGGTGTTCTCGGTGTCCTACTGGTCCGCCACCCGGTGCGTGCCGAAGAACGGCACGGACCCCGGCAGCGGCGTCCCGCTCAACGCGGGCGCGGGCCCGCTGGCCACGATCAACGTGACCGCCCCGCCGAACGCGGCCACGACCACCGCGGTCGCCGCGCCTGCCAGCGCGAACACCGGTGCGGCCGTTGATCTCACGGCCACCGTCAGCCCCGCCCCCGCGGGCGGCACTGTCCAGTTCAAGGACGGCGACGACAACATCGGTGGACCGGTCACCCTCAGCGGCGCCACCGCCACCCTGAGCCACACCTTCGCCACCGCGGGCGCGCACGCCATCACCGCGGTCTACAGCGGCGCACCCGGATTCGCCGGCTCGACCTCGGCGCCGCATTCGGTCGAGGTCAGCGTCCCCACCGTCGACACGACCACGGTGCTGACCACCCCGAGCCACGCGAAGACCGGGGTGTCGGTGGGCCTGGCCGCGACCGTCGCACCCGCGCCGAACGGCGGCACGGTGCAGTTCCTCGACGGCGGCGCGCCGATCGGCGCACCGGTGACCGTCGCCGGCGGTGTGGCCACGCTCGCGCACACCTTCGACTCCGCGGGCAGCCACTCGATCACCGCGTCGTTCAGCGGGGCGCCCGGCTCGGCCCCGTCGACGGCGGCGGCCAGGACCGTCACGGTCTCCGTCCCGGCACCGAACGAGGCGACCACCACCACCAGGCTGGACGCCCCGACCCCGGCCACCCAGAACCAGGCCGTGACGCTCACCGCCACCGTGGCACCGAGCCAGGCGGGCGGCACCGTGCAGTTCTTCGACGGCGTCACCGCGATCGGCGCCCCGGTGCCGGTGTCCAACGGCACCGCGACGCTCTCGCACGCGTTCGGCACCGTCGGCGCGCACGGCATCACCGCCGTCTACAGCGGCGCGGCCGGCTTCCTCGGCTCCACCTCGGACGCGCACGTGGTCAACGTGACCGCAGTCGGAACCCCCGGCGGTAGCGGCTCGGCGGGCAGCATCTTCGGCTCCTGATCGAACCGCTCGCCCCACGGCGGGTGCGTCACCGTAAGGTGACGCACCCGCCGTTTGTCGTCAGGCGAGGCCTATTCGTGGTCCGGCCCAAGCGTATTCCGGCTGCCCGCCGTGAACGTCACGGTCGTCGATCCCAGCAAAATAGCGATTTGATGCCGGGCGCGGGGCGCGTACCGTACGATACGAGGCTTCTTGGCGACCAGGTGAGGCTCCTTGGCGCTCTTCACGGCGCTCCTCGGCGCTTCTCGGCGCTTTGCGCTCCTTGGCGTTCCTTTGCGCTCCTTTGGCGCTGCCCGTCGCCCGGTGCCACGCCGAACAAACCCGAAGATTGGAGCAGAGATGCGTATCTTGCGTGCGTTTGTAGGAGCTGTCGCTTCGGCGATCATCCTGGTTCTGGCGCTCACACTTCAGTCGCCCTTGGCGACTGCCCAGACCGGGTGCATGAGAATGCCGTACTTCACGCCGTTCGGATATGCCAACTTCGATTTCCCCCAGCGAATCGTCGCGCAGCTGAACGAAAACGAGATCGCGGTCGAAGGCATCACGCCGTTCCAGGCCAAGCCCGGGAAGACCGGTCTCTATCTGCCGATCGGCTCGCACACCAACCATGTCGACGCATGCATGGGCGTGTACTACCCCGGCGGGCCGAAGTTCATCAGCAAGACCGGGAACTCTGTTTCGGTCGAGAACATCTGGCTGCGGATGGACGGCGCCTACGGGACCGCGAAGATCAACGGGGTAGCCCAGGGCGAGAGGATGGTCGCCACCTACAACATGAATGAGATGATGCCGACCCTCATGACGCCGCACGGCGGCGGGATCGGCCCCACGTACTGGCCGTTCCGCTTCACCCCCTACTTCGCGCAGGCCCTCAACGAGGCGGCCGGCGCCAACCTCTTCACGGCCGGTGAGGTGTTCGCCAACCTGGACGCCGTCGGGAAGTTTGCGCCCTGATCTGACTACGAGATCCCCGCGGGTGCCCAGTTCGTCTCGGCCACAGCGGTTCCCGGCACCGGCCGGGTCCGTGGCGACACCGAAGAACGGCGCCGACCCCGGCCGCCCGCCGTGGGACGTGCGGCACATCATTACCTGCGCTAACGTTGGGCATGTCGGAAATTGACTGCACGGTCGTCCAGTTTGCTGTGATGGGGCACACGATTGCTGGCAGACTGAGATGATGGTCGTAGCAGTCGGGGTAATCGTGTGGGCGGTGCTGTCGGTCCCCATCGCGGTCCTCATCGGGCGGATCATCGCCCGCGCTGACGCCGCAGAGGCGGCGAAGCGACGCCGAGCCGGGGCCGACGGCGGACCGCTCACCACGTCGCGCTAGCCCCGGACACGACAAAGGGCACCCACCGCGCCGATCGCGCGGGGATGCCCCTCGTCCGGGAATGGGTGCCCCGCCCCGATCAACTCTCGGCCAGCACCGGCATCTTGACGACCTGACCCGCATAGGCCAGGCCGGCGCCGAAGGCGAGCAGCAGCGTGGTGTCGCCCGGCTTGGCCTTCCCGGTGCGCAGCAGCTCCTCCATGGCCAGCGGGATCGAGGCGGCGGAGGTGTTCCCGGTCTCCGCGATGTCGTTGGACACGACCACCGACTCGGGCAGGCGCATGCCGCGCGCGATCACCTCGGTGATGCGCGCATTCGCCTGGTGCGGGATGAACGCATCAAGGTCCTCCATCGCGACCCCGGACTTGTCCAGCACCTGCTGGGCGATCTTGCCCATCTCGAAGGCCGCCCAGCGGAAGACCGAGGTGCCCTCCATCTTGATCCAGGGCCGCTCCTGGTTCGGGTTGGTCGCGAAGTCCACCCAGTCCGGGACCTGGCGGATGGCGGTGCCCTGCGACCCGTCCGAGCCCCACACGACGGGGCCGATACCGGTCTCCTCGCCGCGACCGACCACCACCGCGCCCGCTCCGTCACCGAAGATGAAACGCACCGACCGATCGGTGGGCTCGGTGGCATCGCTCATCCGCTCGACGCCGATCACCAGCACGTACCGCTCGGTGCCGACCCGGACCATGTCGGAGGCCAGGCTCAGCGCGTAGCAGAAGCCGGCACAACCCGCCGCGACGTCGATCGCGCCCGCGCCGCCGGTGCCGAGGGCGTCCGCGACCAGCGCCGAGGCAGGCGGGGTCTGCACGGGATAGGTCGAGGTGGCGACGATGACGGCACCGACCTGCGCGGCGTCGACACCGCTCGCCGCCAGCGCGCGACGACCGGCGTCGATGGACATCGCCACGACGCTCTCGTTCTCACCCGCGAACCGGCGGTTGCGGATGCCCGAACGGGACTGGATCCACTCGTCGTTCGAGTCGATGAGCTCACAGATCTCGTCGTTGCTCACTACCCGCTCGGGCCGGAACACGCCGAGTCCGAGGATCGCCGACGGACGAAGCTCCGTGGAGTTCGCGATCACTGCACCCATGGTCTGTCTCCTCTAGTAGGTTCCGCTCGGATGCTCGGGCGGAACCCACGAACTCTCCTCGTTGGACACCGTAGCGCCAAAGGAAACTGGACGGTGATCCAGCCCACAGGGTGACGGGGTCCACAGCCCCGGACCCGATGTCCGGTCAGCTGGTGTATCCCCACCGCGCCGCCACATCCGGGTGCGCGCGCACCCGGCTCTTCCATGCGTTCGCGCCATAGGTGTCGAAGATCGGGTTGTCCGGATCGGCGCTGACCCCGCGCGCCCGGCCGGCCAGGTCCGCCGGCAGCGTCAGCACCGGCACGACCGCGTCCAACGCGGGGTTGAAGAAGTACGGCACCGAGATCCGGTCCGGCGATCCGGGCGGCGAGAGCACCCGGTGCCTGGTCGCCCGCAGGTATCCGGCCGTCGCCACCTCGAGCAACTCGCCGATGTTGACGATGAACGCCCCCGGCAACGGCGGCGCGTCGATCCAGCCGCCGTCGCTACCCTCCACCTGCAGCCCGCTCGACCGCGGCTCGACCAGCAGCAGGGTCAGCACGCCGGCGTCCTTGTGGGCGCCGACACCCTGATCACTCTCGTGGCCCACCACCTCGCCGACACGATGCCCCGGATAGCGCACCACCTTGATCAGGGTCGCGGGGTCGGCCGCGAACGCCGGGTCGAACACGTCGGCCCTCGCCCCCAGCGAGACCGCCCACTCCCGCAACAGCTCGAGGCCCAGCCGCGACAGCTCGGCGTCCCAGCGGATGATGGTGTCCCTCAGCTCGGGGAGCGCCGTGGGCCAGCGGTTCGGCCCCTGCAGGTTCCAGAACCCGACCGCGCCCGGGATCGCCGATCGCTCGGGGCCGATGTCGATCTGCTCCCGCCAGTCCGTGCGCCCCTCGGTGAGCTCGCCACCGAGCCGGGTGTAGCCCCGAAAATGCGGGCTGCCAAGCATCTCGATCGACATCTTCTCGTCGACCGGCAGCGCGAAGAACCTGCGGGCTACTCCGAGCACCTCCTCGATCAGCACCCTCGGCACCCCGTGCCCGGTCAGGTAGAAGAAGCCGACCTCATGCGTCGCCTGGCGCAGCGCCAGCCGCCCCCGCGCACTGGTCAGCCCGCCGAAATCGACCACCGGCAACATGAATACAGGGTATCCCCGTGAATCCCTGCAATCCGGGCGAGGCGTCATTAGGATCGGCAAATGGCGTGCGCTTCGCGGCTCGAGCCTCGGGTGCGCCTGCATACATGGTCCAACAGTCGCGATGGAACGTCGATGGGGTGGTGTGATCGTGGGAGTTTCCAAGAGATTCGTGCAGGCATCGGCACTCGGGGCGGCGGCGCTGCTCCTGCTGGCCGGTCCTGCATCCGCAGATCCGAACACGGTGAACCCGATTCCCGGGCTCAACGGGACCAATGGATTGCCGGCGTTGAACGGCCGCTCCTCGGCCGTCGCCCAGGCGACCGGACTGCTCAGCCCGAACCGAACCCAGGACGCCAACGTCCTCGGCACCGACCTCGGCATCATGTGGGACAACGGAAACGGCGAGATACTCACCGCGTTCGGCGATTCGGCCGGGCTCGGCATCCCGAATCTCTTGAACGGAAGCCTCTGGTCGTGGCGGAGCAACACCCTCTTCCGTAGCGCCGATCGAAATCTCGCCGACGGCATGACCTTTGACAGCTCGCCTCGCGACTTCCTCGGCCAGGCCAAGGAATTGATCCCCAGCCCGAAGATCCCGTTCGTCGAGATCAGCAGGATCCCGACCGCCGGTGTCGCGGTGGACGGCGTGCAGTACATGTCGCTGATGTCGGTCAAGAACTGGGGCGAGCCGGGCCGGTGGGAAACCAACTACTCGGGGCTCGCGTTCTCCACCGACAACGGGGAGAACTGGACCCCCGCACCCGAGACGAACCGCCCCGCCACCGCAGGCAACCGGAACTTCCAGATGAGCGCCTTCGTCAAGGACGGAGGCTTCGTCTACCAGTACGGCACCCCGCCGGGCCGCGGCGGACTCGTCCACCTGGCCCGGGTGCCGGAGAAGCAGATCCGCGACCTCGGCGCCTACGAGTACTGGAACGGCCATGAGTGGAAGAAGGGCGACCCGAACGTGGCCGCGCCCATCGTGTTCGGCGGTGTCGCCGAGCTGTCGGTGCAGTTCAACCAGTTCCTCGGCCAGTACCTGATGCTCACCACCGACAACTTCAACTCGGTGGTGATGCGGCGCTCACCGTCGCCCACCGGCCCCTGGAGCCCTCCGGAGGTACTGCTCGACGCCCGGGAACTGCCCACCGCCTACGGCGCGTACATCCATCCCTGGTCCACCGGACCCGACCTGTACTACCTCACCACCGTGCACTCCAACTACAACGTCCTGTTGATGCGCACCACCCTCCATCGGTGAGCGTCGGCAGGCGGCGCACCACTACCGTCACCGCAATGGACGCACAGGACTGGGACGAGAAGTACGCAGGCACCGAGCTGGTCTGGGGCGCGCCCGCCAACGCGGTGGTGATGGAGTTCGCGACCTCCCTGCCCGCGGGACGGGCCCTGGATCTCGCCTGCGGCGAGGGCCGAAATGCGTTGTGGCTGGCCACTCGTGGCTGGCAGGTCACCGCGGTGGACTTCTCCTCGGTGGCCCTCGAGAAGGGAGCGAGGGCCGCCGCGCCACTGCCGCGGTCCGTGCGCGAACGACTCGAGTGGGTGCACGGCGATGTGACGAAGATCGAACTCCAGCCGGAGTATGACCTGGTTCTCGTCGTTTACCTGCATCTTTCGCCGAATGAGCGACCAAGAATGCTCCGCCGGGCCGCGGCCGCGCTCCGGCCCGGCGGCACGCTGCTGGTCCTCGGACACGACGCGACCAACATCTCGGAGGGCGTGGGCGGGCCGCAGGACATCGAGATCCTCTACACCCCAACGGAGCTGGTCGACGAGCTGGGCGATGCGGTGATCCCCACCGTCGCGGAGCGGCGGTACCGGCACACCGATACCGGCACCGCGATCGATGCGCTGGTCGTGGGAAGGCGGCCCTCTCTTGGCAGCTAACTGAATGCCGAGTAATATCGGCTAAGTTACCGACGAGTAGCTACTTGGGCGGTACTTGACACAGCTAGACCGCACCGTCTCAACGGGAGAAGAAGACATGGGCCATTACAAGAGCAACGTCCGTGACCTGGAGTTCAACCTCTTCGAGGTACTCGGTCTCGAGAAGCCGCTGAGCGAGGGCGCCTGGGGCGACCTGGACGCGGACACGGTCCGCACCATGCTCGGCGAGGTCGCCAAGCTGGCCGAGGGCCCGCTCGCCGAGGCATTCGCCGACGCGGACCGCAACCCGCCCGTCTTCGACCCCGAGACCCACACGCTGGCGCTGCCCGAGTCGTTCAAGGCCTCCTTCAAGGCCATGTGGGACGGCGAGTGGTACCGGATGGGCCTGCAGGAGGAGATCGGCGGCGTCGCCGCTCCCCGCACCGTGGTCTGGGCCATCGCCGAGATGCTGCTCGGTGCGCAGCCGGCCGCCTTCATGTACGCCGCGGGCCCGTCCTTCGCGGGCGTGCTGTTCGAGAACGGCACCGACGAGCAGAAGAAGTGGGCCGAGACCTGCGTCGAGCGCGGCTGGGGCGCCACCATGGTGCTGACCGAGCCGGATGCCGGCTCGGACGTCGGCGCCGGCCGCACCAAGGCCATCAAGCAGGACGACGGCAGCTGGCACATCGAGGGCGTCAAGCGGTTCATCACCTCGGCGGTCTCCGACGACCTGTTCGAGAACATCTTCCACCTGGTCCTGGCCCGCCCCGAGGGCGCAGGACCGGGCACCAAGGGCCTGAGCCTGTTCTTCGTGCCGAGCACCCACTTCGATTTCGAGAAGAACGAGATGGGCGAGCGCAACGGCGTCTTCGTCACCGGTGTCGAGCACAAGATGGGCCTCAAGGCCTCCGCGACCTGTGAGCTCACCTTCGGCGGCCACGGCATCCCCGCCAAGGGCTGGCTGGTCGGCGAGGTCCACAACGGCATCGCCCAGATGTTCGACGTCATCGAGCACGCCCGCATGATGGTCGGCACCAAGGCCATCTCCACCCTGTCGACCGGCTACCTCAACGCGCTGGCGTACGCCAAGGAGCGCGTCCAGGGTGCCGACCTGACCCAGATGACCGACAAGGCCGCGCCGCGCGTGACCATCACCCACCACCCGGACGTCCGCCGCGCGCTGGCCATGCAGAAGGCGTACGCGGAGGGCCTGCGCTCGGTGTACCTCTACACCGCCGCGCACCAGGACGAGGCGACCGCGAAGCTGGTCTCCGGCGCCGACAAGGACCTCGCGTTCCGCGTCAACGACCTGCTGCTCCCGATCGTCAAGGGCGTCGGCTCCGAGCGGGCCTATCAGTACCTGACGGACAGCCTGCAGACCCTCGGCGGCTCGGGCTTCCTGCAGGACTACCCGATCGAGCAGTACATCCGCGACGCGAAGATCGACTCGCTGTACGAGGGCACCACCGCGATCCAGGCGCAGGACTTCTTCTTCCGCAAGATCGCCCGCGACCGCGGCGTCGCCCTGGCCCACGTGGCCGGCGAGGTCAAGAAGTTCATCGAGCGCGAGGACGCCGACAACCGCCTCAAGTCGGAGCGCGCGCTGCTCGCCACCGCGCTCGAGGACGTCCAGGCGATGGCCGCGACCCTGACCGGTTTCCTGATGGGCGCGCAGGAGCAGACCACCGAGCTGTACAAGGTCGGCCTCGGCTCCGTGCGCTTCCTGATGTCCGTCGGCGACCTGCTCATCGGCTGGCGCCTGCTGGAGCAGGCCGAGATCGCCATCAAGGCGCTCGACGCCGGTGCCGCCGACAAGGACAAGTCGTTCTACGAGGGCAAGGTCGCCACCGCGTCCTTCTTCGCGAAGAACGTGCTGCCCGAGCTGACCGCGAGCCGCGGCATCGTCGCGAACACCGACAACGACATCATGGAGCTCGACGAAGCCGCGTTCTGATGCGCCGCTGAAGCGCCGCTAGGCACACAAACGCCGATGCCGCACACCCCTGTGGGTGTGCGGCATTTGCGTTTGTGCGGCTTTGCCGCAGTAGCCATTGACAACACGCGTTGTCATCCTGCATGTTGACCATGGGCCCGCCAGCGCGATCCGCGGGCACCACGTTCCCCCGAGCGAAGGGTGCATCGTGACGAAGAGTCTGACGGCGAGGACGACCAGGGCGACGGCGGGGACTGCGTCGCCCGCGCCGGAGCGGTTCATGCGGGACCCGATCTCCGCGGGCCGAGTCGCCGCTCCCCTGCGCTTGTTCCTCGGTGCGGCGCCGGATCCCACCTACGAGGAGCGCGACCGCCTCGGCCGAGCGCTCATGGAGCGCGACGAACCGGGGGACGCACTCGTCCGGGCGGTGCGCGAGGACCATGCCGTGTCCATGCCGATGTTCCGCGAGGCCCTCGAGCACGGCATCGACTCGATACCCGATGCGCCGGAACCACTCCGGGCGTTCTTCGCGGCGCTGACGCGGGTTCCCGACTGGGTGGACGAGCAGAAGTTGGCGCACGGGGCGCGCGTGCTGCGGCGCATGGGGCTCGACGCGGCCCTGGTCCTCGGATACGGCTCGCTGCTCGGCGGCTACAACAACTCGGGGCCGCTGCCGGTGCTGATGGCGTCGGGAAAACTCACCGGCGAACAGACGCTGCGCCGGATCTCCGAGACCAGCGTGTGGTGGCGGGCCGTGACCGCACCGGGTGGGCTCGACCGGGGCGGCGAGGGCTGGAAGCTCACCGTGCACGTGCGCGCCATGCACGCGTTCCTCAACTACCAGCACGAACACGACCCCGCCTGGCGCACCGACCGGCTCGGCCTGCCGATCAATCAGTTCGACCAGGCGGGCACGCTCGGGCTGTTCTCGACCACCTTCCTCATCCACACGCGCGTGCTCGGCATCCGCTACACCGAGCGCGACGCCGACGCCGCCATGCACCTGTGGTGCTACGTCGGCTGGCTGATGGGCGTGGACGAACACTGGCTGCCGTTCACCGAGGCAGGCGGACGGCGCATGATCTACCACATCGGGATCGCGTCACCGTCCGCGGATGCGAACAGCCTCGCCCTGGCGAAGTCACTGATCGACGCCCCGAAACTCATCCACCACAAGAACTTCCAGTGGATTCGCCGCACCTTCGACTACGAGCGTGGGTTGAGTCTGGCCACCACGCTGCTCGGCCCCGCGGGGGTGCTCGCGCTCGGGGTACCGATGCGACCGCCGTGGTATCCGCTGTGGCGCGCCATCGCGAACACGGTCAAGCACCGCGGCATCGCGCGACTACCCGGCGGTCAGCGGTGGGTCGATGCCCGCGCGGAACGCCAGCTCGAGCACTCCCACCGACGGCTGCTCGGCGGCGAGCGACCTCCGATCGGACAGATCGCCCACTCGGCCTGAGCCGCCCTCCCCCGAACCGCTACTCACACTTGACGATGGGCACCGGGTCGTACTTGACGGTGCGGGTGTCGCGCGAGATCTCCTGCCCGGTGGCGTGATCGGTGATCACCCTGGTGTCGCTGGTGGTGAAGCCCTTCGCGCCGCTGGAGGCGATGCAGCCCGGTCCCTTGGGCAGGGTCACCGTGTTCGGGTCGGTGGGTGCGGAGCGCTCCCCGGGGATGGACTGCACGTCCACCGTCTTGGTGCCCCAGAGCCGTACCGTCACATCGGATCCGGTCCCGAAGGCCTGGATCAGCACACCTGTCGGCGAGTCGTTCGTGAACTTCAGGTCGATCGCACCCTCGAACACGGTGGCCTCCCTGGCCGCGGGGTACCGGGAGATGTAGTAGCTGTGCTCGGTGTGGCCCGCGTCTTCCATGCCCGCGAAGTAGGCGGCGTTGTAGAGCGTGGTGGCGAGCTGGCTGATGCCACCGCCGACCGCCTTCGCGGGGCGGCCGTTGTTGATCACCCCGGACTCGACGTAGCCCTCCGCCGATCCACGCGGACCGGTATGCCCGTTGAGCGAGAACGTCTCCCCCGGCTTGACCACGGCGCCGTTGATCTCGCTCGCCGCCAACCGGATGTTGACCCCGGAGGCGTACTCGAAACCACCACTGGTGAACTCGCCGATGACCTGCCGGATGCCGAGCTTGTCCGCGGCAGCAGTGGTCAGCGCGGGCGGCTTCTGCTCGTAGATCGCGGCCGTCGTCCGCGGACCCGGCTGGGCCAGCAGCGCGGGCAACTGCTCGAGGGTCTTGCGCCACTCGATCATGTCGCCGGTCACCGCGGGCACCACCGTCGGCGCGCCCCCGGTCAGGCTGAACGTCGCGTCCTTGGGCTGGACCTCGGTGCCCGCGAGTTGCGGTGCGAGCAGCCCGATCGCCGCGTCCATGTTGTACTGCGGCGTGAGCCCGCCGTTCCCGTCGGGGGCGAAGGTGAGCACGCCGCCGATCTGGTCCCGGCGCAGCACCGCGGACTTGCCGTCGCGGCCGGTCACCACGAGATCCGTCGCCACGGCCGGGACCGCGACCTCGCTCATCGCCCGGTCCACCCCGTCCTGGCCGACCGAGACGGCCACCACGCTCACGGGCAGCTCCACGGCGTCCGCGTTCGCCCAGTTCTCGGCGAACGCGGCCTCCGCGCCCTGCCCGTCGAGGTTCTGGCCCTGCCGGGGGGTGACGGCGATCGGCGTCGCCCCCTCGAACACGACATTGCCCTCGAGCGGCGCACGATCGGTCCGCATCCGGAGGCCGTCGATCGCCTCGGTCAGCTTCACCGGATCGGTGGTGGTGACGACGCCGATCTCACGGTCGGAGAAGAACGAGGTCAGCCTGGTGATGGGGTTCAGCGGCTGGGAGCCGGCCCGATCGAGGGTGGCCGACCAGTCCACGGCGAGGCCCGCCTCGCTCGGCACGATCTCGGCCTGCACCTCGCCGGCCTGCACCGCTACGGGCTGATCCGCCCGCGGCCCGACCTGGGCGCGCAGTTCCGCCTCCGCGTCGGCGGTGCTCAGCCCGCCGATGTCGACTCCGGCGACCGTGACGCCGCGCGGGACGGAATCGCCGGACAGCGCGTAGTCGGCCCCGTAGGCGACGAGTCCGACCGCACCCAGCGCCGCGGCGCCGATCGCGATCTTGACGAGCGGGGATCGGCCCGGCGATCCGGGCTGCGGCGACGCGGGACCGGTCTGCGGGCCGAGCGGCGACGCGGTTGGCTGCGCGGCGGCCCCGGGCCCCGACGGTGGGGGCCCCGCCGGTGCGGCCTCCGAGCCGGGTACCTCGCTGTATGCCTGACCCGGAGCCGGGAAGGGCTCTGCAGGCACGTCGGTCGGGCCGTCCGATGCCACCGCGGGAAGGATCATCGTCGCGGCGTCGTCGGCCGCGGTCTGGGACGGGTCCGACTGCGCCTGATCCGGGCGCTCTATCCGCACGGTCGGCGAGTCCGGACCCGAATCCGGGTCGAGGACGACCCGGACCGCCTGGGTGTCATCGGCGTCGCCGACGGAATGGCCGGGCACCTGCCCGCCATCTTCGGGCGGCGGTGCGACATGCCCGTTCGCATGCCTACCGATCCCGCCGTCACCGTCCGTCACCCTGGCCCCTCCTACCGAATTGCCGCTGGGCCAACCGCCTGGTCTCCGGGGTTCAGCCTATCGCGACGCGTGTGGGCCTGCCGATTCGTAGTGCCGGCAGACCGCGAACCGACGGGCAGACGCCCACGCCGGCAGATGACTCGGGCTAGGACTGCCCCGACCCGTGAGCGTGCCGCACCGCGGCCGCGGCGGCGAGGTGATACCGCCGGTACCAATCGTCTTCGTCTCGGACGGGCGTCCGGTCGATTGGCCGCTGCGCCGATGCCGGCGCCCACTCGACTCCGCGACCAGGGAACGCGAGGACCGTGCCAGGACGAGCTACCCGGAGCCGATGCGCTGCGTGTCGAACCTGTACGGATTCCATGCCTGGACATCGTCCGGCCGGACTGCGGCGTTACCACGAATGATTCAGCGCCGCGGCAATTTTGGCGAAAAACTGGTCGAACGTCCGACAAGCGGGAATCCGGGCGCAGATATGGGTAGTCCCGCGCTGCAACCGGGTCGGGGGTCAGGCTGCAACGCGGGACTACACGGGTATCGACCGGCGCCGGGGGGCCGTTACACACCGGCTCCAGAATTCTTCCCACCGTCCCACAATTCGGGATCGGTGCGTGTCACCAGCAAAGATGCCGAGCCCGACCGTGGGAATGGGGCCGCGGGGCGCGCTCCGGCGCGACCGGCGTCGTTCGACGATCACCGCGCGCCGGGCCACCCCGCGGCACTGACGGAGATCAGGCCGCGGCCGGATCCCTTCTGCGCGAGCATCTTTGCCGACGAGTCCGCCGCTCGCCATTGAACGAGCGTCCAGCCGCGGAGTCCGCGCCTCGACTGCAGGTGCTACGGATGGAGAAGGACGTCCAGACCGCGCTGGAAGTCCGCCACCCGCCGAGCGAGGGCGTGGTGGCCACCATTGACGACCTCGGACACCCGAACGATGCCCGCGGAGTCGGCGACCTGATTGAGGTTCCTGGACGTCCAGTACCAGACGGCGGTGTTGAATGCGTTCTCCGGCGCCTCGAGGAGCTCGGGGTTCGCGACGAAGTCGACACCCGTGAACTGGCTCACGCTCTCGTAGTTGTGCCGGCCGGTGATCTGGATGGCGCCGCGACCCTTGAAGCGCTCCCCGTCTCCCGCCTGGGTGTTTCCGAGGTCCGCTCGACCCTCGTAGGCGCGCCCGGACGCGTACTCCTCGAAGGTCCGGAACGAGTCGGACTCGACGGCGAGCTGCGCGATGAACGCCGCCTGGCGGACGGGGTTGTCGATACCGCCGCGCGCCATCGCCGCGTTCAGTGGTGCGATGTACGCCGCGATCTTCTCCGCAGGCATACCCGGCACGATGCGGGCGAGGTCCTCAGGAGTGACGGCGAGCGGCGCCGGGGCGGGCGGCTGCGGCGCGGGCGCGGCCTCGGCGGCCGGCTCGGCGGGAGCCGCCTCCACCGCGGCGGGAGCGGCCTGCGCCGCAGGAGGAGCCTCGGCCCGCGGGGGCGCGGACGCGTCGAGGGGACCATAGAATCCGGCCGGCACGGTGGTGGCGTTGGCGGCACCACCCGGTCCGACGACTGCGGCGCCGGTGGCGATCAGGGTTGCGGCGGCGAGGGCGACACCAAAATGGCGCGAGCGTGAAACATTCAAGGGTCGTGCTCCAAGATTCGACCGAATGAGGATTCGGCCTCCGAACGGTGCCGCGGGCGCTCTCGCAGGACGTCGCCGTCCCGTCAAGTCACCGTCGCGCAGCAATTAGGTCACAACCAGGTAACGCCGCAGGTAACCCAGGTTTCAACCAATTGCGACGAGCATCACAATTGACACTTTGGCGTGTCGGGTTGACATTCTCGGACGGTGCGGGGAACGGCCAGCCGACTCGGCGCGGCGACCCCCTTCGCCGACACCTCGGCGGGCGTCGACGCTCGAAGTGAACGGGCCGGCGCCCAGCGCTTCCCAGTATCGTTATGCTGCAATGAGATTCGTCCATCGCACTGGATGGTCAGGCACGGCCGAGATGTCAGATTCCGGGCCCGCACGCCGGGCGGCGAGGTCGTTGCCGACGTCGTCACCACCCGATTCGCAGCCCGCCATCACGACCTCACCGGGGCCGACGAGGCGGTCGGTTTGTGGCCCATACAACATCGGCTCACCGGCCCGTCCGGCGCCCGCCATCGTCGCTTGGATCCATCCCCGAGCCCGTGCCCGTGACATTTCCGAGACCGCACGCCGACCCGGGCGGCGGCGCGACCGACATGCCGAGCCGTGTGCGGCCTACTCCCGGCCGGCGGACACCCACATCGGGTCCGCAGAACGCGCCCCGACGGTGATCGCGGCCAGCTCGTCGAGCCGGGCGATCCGGTCCACGGGGAGCTCGAGCGCCACCGCCTCGGCGTTCTCGGCGACCCGCCGTGCGAAACGCGTACCCGGGATCGGCACCACCGGCAGCGAGAACTCGCGCCCCTTGGCGTACAGCCAGGCGAGCGCGACCTGGGCCGCCGTCGCGTCGGACTCGCGGGCGACGGCTTCGACCACCTCGAGCACCTTCGCATTGCCGGGCAGCGCCTCGGCGTCGAACCGGGGGAACCGGCGGCGCAGGTCGGACTCGCCGAGCGCGGTCGGATCGAAGGAGCCGGCCAGGAAGCCCCGGCCGACGGGCGAGTACGGCACGAATCCGACGCCGAGTTCGGCGGCGGTGGGGACGACGCTGCGCTCGACGTCGCGGCTCCACACGCTCCACTCGCTCTGGATCGCGGCGATCGGGTGGATCGCGTGGGCTCGGCGCAGTTCGTCGCCGGTGGCCTCGGAGAGACCCAGGTGTCGCACCTTGCCCGCGGTCACCAGCTCCGCCATCGCACCGACTGTCTCCTCGATCGGGACGTTCGGATCGACGCGGTGCAGGTAGTAGAGGTCGAGGCTGTCGACGCCGAGGCGGCCCAGCGACGCCTCGAGGAACCCCGCGACGTGCTCGGGCCGCCCGTCGATGCCCCGCCGTCCCGCGGCGATGTTGCCGACGAGGCCGAACTTGGTGGCCAGCTGCACCTCGGCGCGCCGGGTGCGCAGCACCTCGCCGACGGCCCTCTCACTGGCGCCGTCCCCCTAGACGTTGGCGGTGTCGAGGAATGACAAACGCACGGTCTGGGATCAACGTGATCCCAGACCGTGCGTCGACAATCGCGTGGGCTCGGCGCCCCTTCTCGTTCGGTCAGCGCTCGATGATCGCCGTGACGCCCTGGCCGCCGGCCGCGCAGATGGAGATCAGGCCGCGACCGGATCCCTTCTCCGCGAGCATCTTTGCCAACGAGGCCACGATCCGTCCGCCCGTCGCCGCGAACGGGTGTCCGGCCGCGAGCGAGGAACCGTTGACGTTGAGCTTGCTGCGGTCGATGGACCCGAGGGCACCGTCGAGGCCGAGCCGCTCCTTGCAGTACTCGTCCGACTCGAAGGCCTGCAGCGTCGCGAGGACAACGGAGGCGAACGCCTCATGGATCTCGTAGTAGTCGAAATCCTGCAGGGTGAGGCCGTTTCGGGCGAGCAGACGCGGGATCGCGTAGGTCGGCGCCATCAGCAGTCCGTCACCGCCGTGCACGTAGTCCACCGCCGCGGTCTCGGAGTCGACCAGATGCGCGAGCACGGGCAGGTTCCGCTCCGCGGCCCACTCGTCGGTGGACAGCAGCGCCGCCGAGGCACCGTCCGTGAGCGGGGTGGAGTTGCCCGCGGTCATCGTCGCGTCACCGAGCTTGGTGCCGAACACCGGCTTGAGGGTGGCGAGCTTCTCGACCGTCGAACCGGGCCGCAGGTTGTCGTCCCGGGTCAGCCCGAGGAACGGGGTGACCAGGTCGTCGAAGAACCCGCGGTCGTAGGCGGCCGCCATGTTCTTGTGGCTGGCCGCCGCGAGCTCGTCCTGGTCCTCGCGGCGGACGCCGAACTCCTTGGCGGTGATCGCCGCGTGATCACCCATCGACAGCCCGGTGCGGGGTTCGCCGTTGCGCGGGATCTCGAGGCCCAGCATGGAGGGGCGCACGTTACCCAGCAGCTTGATCCGGTCGCCGGTGCTCTTGGCCCGGTTGATCGAGAGCAGGAACTCGCGCAGCGCGTCGTTGACACCGATCGGGGCGTCGGAGGTGGTGTCGACGCCGCCGCCGACACCCGCCTCGATCCGACCCGAGGCGATCGCATCGCCGACCGCGATGATCGACTGCAGGCCGGTGCCGCAGGCCTGCTGCAGGTCGTAGGCCGGGGTGTACGGGCTCAGCGCGCTCCCGAGGACGCTCTCGCGCATCAGGTTGAAATCGCGGCTGTGCTTGAGCACCGCGCCGCCGACCACCATGCCGAGCTGCTCCCCCTGCAGGTTGAAGCGGCTCACCAGGCCGTCGAGCGTCGCGGTGAACATGTCCTGGTTCGACGCCTGCGCGTACGCCTTGTCGGAGCGCGCGAAGGGGATGCGGTTGCCGCCGAGGATGGCGACGGGGCGGAGCTGCTTGCCGCCCGCGCTCGGGGCTGCGGCGGCCGGCTTCTTGCTGGTTCGGGCTCTGGTGGTCACGTCGGTCTCCATGTATGTGGGATCCGCCTCGGCTGAAGGGTCCGGGCCTCGACAATAAACTTACTCCAGAGTAAGTTAGATGTCGACACCGCACCCGAAAATCCGGGTGCCCCATCGCGACAAAGAAGGTGGACCGTGGCAGCCAGCAAGGGCGCTCCCGACCTCTACTCCCAGTTCCTCTCGTCCGCGCCGGGCGCGTTCATCGCCAAGCAAGCCGGACTGCCGCAGCCCGAGAAGCTGCGCCGCTACAAGGCGGGCGAGCCGGCCCTGGCCGGCCCGGTGCTGATCGGTGGCAAGGGCCGCCTCGTCGAGCCGCTGCGGAACCTGCTCTCCGACTACCCCGCCGCCGCGCCCCACGACGACCGCCTCGGCGCCCTCGTCTTCGACGCCACCGGCATCGGCCAGGTCACCGAGCTGGTCCAGCTCTTCGAGTTCTTCCAGCCGGTGATCCGCAACCTGGCGCCCAGCGCCCGGGTCGTGGTCCTCGGCACCACCCCGGAGGAGGCCGCGAGCGTCGACGAGCAGATCACCCAGCGCGCGCTCGAGGGCTTCACCCGCAGCGTCGGCAAGGAGGTCAAGCGCGGGGCGACCGCGCAGCTGGTCTACGTCTCGCCGAACGCGTCGACCGGGTTGTCCGGCGTGGAGTCCACCCTGCGCTTCCTGCTCTCCGCCAAGTCCGCGTTCGTCGACGGCCAGGTCATCCGCGTCGGCGCCGCCGACTCCGTGGCCCCGGCGTCCTGGGACCGTCCGCTCGAGGGCAAGGTCGCCGTGGTGACCGGCGCCGCCCGCGGCATCGGCGCGACCATCGCCGAGGTGCTCGCCCGCGACGGCGCCAAGGTCGTGTGCGCGGACATCCCGGCCGCGGGCGAGGCGCTGTCGGAGACCGCCAACAAGGTCGGCGGCACCGCGCTCGCCCTCGACGTCACCGCGGACGACGCAGGCGAGAAGCTGGCCGAGCACCTGCTCGAGCGCCACGGCGGCGCCGACATCATCGTGCACAACGCGGGCATCACCCGCGACAAGACGCTCGCGAACATGGACGACGCCCGCTGGAACATGGTCATCGCCGTGAACCTGCTCGCCCCGCAGCGGATCACCGACACCCTGCTCGCCAAGGGCGCGCTGAAGAACGGCGGACGTGTCGTCGACGTGTCGTCCATCGCGGGCATCGCGGGCAACCGCGGCCAGACCAACTACGGCACCTCCAAGGCGGGCGTCATCGGCCTGGTCCAGGCCACCGCCCCGGTGCTGGCCGAGAAGGACATCACCATCAACGCCGTCGCGCCGGGCTTCATCGAGACCGCGATGACCGCGGCCATCCCGTTCGCCACCCGCGAGGCCGGCCGCCGGATGAGCTCGCTGCTGCAGGGCGGCCAGACCGTGGACGTCGCCGAGCTCGTCGCGTACTTCGCCAGCCCGGCATCCAACGCCGTCACCGGCCAGGTCGTGCGGGTGTGCGGCCAGTCCCTGATCGGCGCCTGATGTCCACGCGGAATGGAGGTCTCGTGCAGCTGACGGAACAGCCCAAGGCACTCGAGATCTACGCCCGCGCGGCGCTCGGCGCCCTGCCCGTCGTCGGCAAGTCGGGCATCGGCCGCAGCCTGCCGAAGCAGACCCTCGCCCTCGAGGGGCTGCGGGTGGACCCGGACAACCTCGCCGCGTACGCGCGGGTGTGCGGGTTGCGGTTCGGCGACACCCTGCCGATCACGTATCCCTTCACCCTGGTCTTCCCGACCGTGATGAAGCTGATGGTCTCGGCCGAGTTCCCTTTCCCGGCAATCGGTTCCGTCCACACGGACAACGTGATCGAGCAGCTGCGCCCGATCTCGGTCAGCGAGCCGCTGGACCTGAAGGTGCGCGCGGAGAACCTCCGCAGGCACCCCAAGGGCACCCAGGTGGACCTCGTCAGCGAGGTGTCCGTCGGCCGCGAGCTGGTGTGGCGGCAGGTCAGCAGCTTCCTGAAGATGCACCCGACCGGGGAGCCCAAGGAGCCGAAGCAGGTGCACGCGGACGAGGTGCCGCCGCCGCCGATGCGCACGCTGCGGGTCGATCAGTCGACCATCAGCCGCTACGCCGCGGTGTCCGGTGACCGGAACCCGATCCACGTCTCGTCCCTGGGCGCCAAGGCGTTCGGGTTCCCGCGCACCATCGCGCACGGGATGTGGAGCGCCGCAGCGGTCCTCGGTGCGGTCGAGGGCCGGATCCCGGACAAGGTCACCTACAGCATCAAGTTCGGCAAGCCGATCGTGCTGCCCGCCACGGTCAACCTCTACGCCGATCAGGTCCCCGGACCGGCCGAGGGTGCCGAGTCGACCGGCACCGGCTGGGATCTGGCGTTGCGCCACCCCAAGAAGGGTTACCCGCACCTGACAGCGACCCTGCGTTAGGCGGCTCCGCCGCCTGTGCGTGGTTGACGAGTCCAGGGACTCGTCAACCGCGCACAGGCGCGCAGCGCCTACTTCTACTTCTTCTTGCCCGCCAGGCCGCGCCAGGCCAGGTTCTCGAGCAGGTCGGCAGCGGCGTCGACGGCGATCTCCCCGCCGGCGATCCGGTCCGCGACCGCCTCGCCCGCGCCGACGAGCGCGACGGCCATGATGGAGAAGTCGGTCCCCTCGTCGGGTTCTCTCGTGCTCGATTCGAGGAGCTTGGCGGTGAGCTCGATCAGCCGGTCCCGCGAGCCACGCACCTGGCCCGCGAACGCCTGCTGGCCGATCGCCTGCCGGTAGAGCACCATCCAGGACGAGCGGTTCTGATCGACGAAGCCGAGGAACCCGAGCAGGGCCGCGCGCAACTGCTCGCGCGGGGACAGGCTCGGGTCGCCCGCGGGCGTGATCGCCTCGACGAATCGCAGGCCCTCGCGGTAGATGCACGCCGCGAACAGCTCCTCCTTGGAGCCGTAGTACAGGTACAGCATCGGCTTGGAGATCTGCGCGGCGGCCGCGATGGCGTCCATCGACGTGTCGTGGAACCCGTTGACGGAGAACACCTCGACCGCGGCGTCGAGCATCTGCTGCTCGCGAACCGCTCGAGGAAGCCGTTTGGTCCCGCCAGCCATGTGCCCTCCAGAGGTAAGACCCTTTATCTTACTCTAGAGTAAGTAGATCGATTGACGTCCTACATTCTGCCCGATCCGCCCATTGTGCCTGCACGCGGCCTGCACCGGGTCAGCAGGCGACGAGGCCCTTGGCCCGCGCCACCCGCAGCACGGAGGCGTCCACCTGCTGCTGACCGAGCGCGCCGGAGGCCACCAGCCCCTCGAGGTGATCGAGGACCTCGGGCACCTCGTCCGTGGTCAGCCACAGCGCGACGTCGGCGCCCGCCGTCAGCGCGGCCGCCACCGCCCGCGGCGTGTCGAGCTTGTCGGTGATCGCCCGCATGCCGCTGAGGTCGTCGGTGAAGATCGGCCCGTCGAAGGCGGGCGCGCCGTACCCGGTCCCCGTGCGCAGCAGGTTCATCGCGGCGGGGCTGATGCTCGCGGGCACGCCGGGCGCGGTCAGCCCGGGCACCTCCAGGTGCCCGACCATCGCCCCGACACCGGTGTCCACCAGCGACCGATACGGCACCAGGTCGCGGGTCTGCAGCTCGTCCAGCGGCGGCGTGGTGACGGCGCCTGTGTGCGAATCACCCGACGCCGCACCGTGTCCCGGGAAGTGCTTGATCACCGGCAGCAGACCCGCGTCGCGCAGGCCGCGGGCGTACTCCCCGGCGTACTCGGTGACGACCTCCGGGTCGTCGCTGAACGAACGGTCCCCGATCACCGAGTTCGCGGGCTGGCTGCTGACATCCACGACGGGGGCGTAGTCGACGGTGATCCCGAGGCCCCGCAGGCCCCGCCCGCGTTCCAGTGCCATCTCGTAGGTCTGCTCGGGCGTCATCGTCGCGGCCACGGTGCGCGGCGGCGGGTCCTCGCCGAGCAGGTCCGCGACCCGCGACACCCGGCCGCCCTCCTCGTCGATGCTGACCATCAGCGGCACCTTCGCCACCGCCTCGACCTGCGGCACCTGCTTGCCCGCCAGCATCGACTCGTCGGTCCAGCTGCCGATGAAGATGCCGCCGATCTGCTCGGCCCGCACCACCTCCACCGCGTCGGCGGTCCCGGTCACGCCCACGTTGAGCAGCTGCGCCAGCTTCTGCCGCCCGGTCAGAGACGCGAGGAAGTCCGCTCCGCACGCCGGCAGGCTCGCCGAGGTGCTGACCGTGTCGACCCCGGCCGGGGTCGTCGTCGGCGCCGGGGCCGACGGGGAGGAGGCCGATTCGGTGCCGGTGGTGCCGCAGGCGGCGACCAACCCGAGTCCGAACACGAGAACGGCGGTGCGACGGATCCGAGTGATCTTCACGTGCTCGAGCGTAGGCCAGCGGCGCCGCGCCACCCAGCCCGCTCGACCGCGGGCGTGGTCGAGCCCCATTCCCGGCGCCGAGCGCCGCTGCGCCACACCGGTCAGCGGGTAGCCTGACAGGTAGATCGCCCCCGAAACGAGGAGGTCTCGATGCCCGCAGATCTGATGCTCATCGCCTACGACGGCTCCGACAACGCCAAGCGCGCAATCGAATACGCCGGCCGCTTCCTCAGCGCCGGGCGGGCCGTCGTGATCACCGCCTGGGAACCCATGGTCCGCCAGGCCGCCCGCATGTCGGGGCTGTCCGGGGTGATGCAGCCGGAATGGGTCCCCGATGCGGACTCCGAGGACATCGCGCTGACCGACGCCAAGGCCACCAACATCGAGGGCATCGATCTTGCGCGCGACGCGGGTCTCAACGCCGAGGGCCGGACCGTGGAGTGCGTCACCACCATCTGGACCACCATCGTCGAGACCGCCGACGATCTGAACGCGGACATCATCGTCACCGGGACCCGCGGCACCACCGGGCTGCGGTCGCTGTTGCAGTCCTCGGTCGCCGACCACGTGCTGCGGCACAGCCACCGACCGGTGCTGATCGTCCCGCCGGGCCGATAGGCCGCGCCGGCACCGCGGCACCGGCCGGGCAGGCCGTCGCCCGAGCGCGCGACTATCGTCGTGAACCGATGGACGGTTTCCTGCTCTCCCGCGCCGACCGGACCCTGCGCACCTCCGGGAGCCGGGACCGGTTCCACGAGATCGACGCCGCCGCCGAGGCCCTCGCAAGCCGCCGGGTGCCGCTCGTGGTCGGGGCGCTGCCGTTCGACCCCGGCGACCCCGCAGCGCTGACCGCGCCGGCGACCGCGCAGTTCACCGACGGCCCGTGGCGGCCCGAATCGCTGCCCCCGCTGCCGACCGTGCGGCTCACCGAGGAACTGCCCGAGCCCGCGGAGCACCTGCGCCGGGTGGCCCGCCTCCTCGACCGGCTCCGCGACCACGAACTGCAGAAGGTCGTCGCGGCGCGGTCGGTGGTGTTGTCGGCGCGCGACCCCATCGATCCGTGGTCGCTGCTGGCCCGGCTGGTGTCGCGGGACCACGCGGGCAACGGCTTCGGCGTCGACCTGTCGCCCGCGGGCGACGGCTACGCCGGGCACGCGCTGGTCGGGGCGAGCCCCGAACTCCTGCTGCGGCGCACCGGCCGCGACGTCGAGTGCTTCCCGCTCGCGGGGACCGCCCCGCGTCACGCCGACCCCGGCGAGGACCACGCCGAGGGGCAGCGACTGCTGGCGTCGGCGAAGAACCGGTCCGAGCACGCCTTCGTGACCGACTGGATCCGGTCCGTCCTCGATCCGGTCTGCTCCGAGCTGACCGTGCCACGATCGCCCCGACTGATCGGCACCCCCGCGGTGTGGCATCTCGGCACCCCGATCACGGGCGTGCTGCGCGACCCGTGGCCGTCGGCGCTGGAGCTGGCCCGGCTGCTGCACCCGACGCCCGCCGTCGGCGGCACCCCCACCGACGCCGCGATCGCGGCGATCCGCGAGCACGAGGAGCCGCGCCGGTTCTACGGCGGCGCGGCCGGCTGGTGTGACCACGACGGCGACGGCGAATGGGTCGTGGCCATCCGTTGCGCCGAGATCGACGCGGACGGGTTGCGCGCGCGGGCGTGGGCGGGCGGGGGCATCGTGGCCGCCTCCGACCCCGACTCCGAGCTGGCCGAGACGTCCGCGAAGCTCCGCACCCTGCTCGGGGCGCTGGGCGTCGACCCCGAGCCGGCCGTCGACGGCGCGCAATCGGTAAGCGAACCCGACCGTCTGGTTCCAGGTGATACCTTGACGCGAGACGTTTCCGGTCAGCAGTAGCAAATGGGAGATCCGAGATGAAGTTCCTTGTCCCCGGTGTGGCAAGCGCAGTGATCGGTGCGGTGCTCGGTCTGGGTGCCGTCTTCGGAGTTACCGCGGCCGCGTCGGACAACACCCGTCCGGACATCGATCGCAGCGGGAACGCCGAATCCTCCCTGCTGAACCAGGTTGAGTACGGCAGCCGCTGAGAACGCTGGAAGCGCGAGTTCCCGCACTCCTTCTGTCTTGGCGTCCGAGGCGCCGAACAACGCCCCACTGACCCGTCGGTGGCTGTTCGGCGCCTCCGCCATAGCGTTTCTTCTGGCGTTCCTGCAGGCCCCCGGTCAGCTGGTCGCCGACACCAAGTTCGACCTCACCCAGAACCCGATCGGGTTCCTCGAACGCGCCTCGCACCAATGGAGTAGCCAGGCCCCGCTGGGCCAGGTGCAGAACCAGGCCTACGGCTACTTCTTCCCGCACGGCGCGTTCTTCAGTCTCGGCGAGCTCGCACACATCCCGCCCTGGATCACCCAGCGGATCTGGTGGGCGCTGCTGCTCATCGCCGGATTCTGGGGCATCATCCGCCTCGCCGAGGCCCTCGCCATCGGCAGCCGCAGCTCGCGGATCATCGCCGCCGTCGCGTTCGCGCTCTCGCCGCGGGTCCTGACCACCCTCGGATCGATCTCCTCCGAGACCCTGCCGATGATGCTGGCGCCGTGGGTGCTGCTGCCGGTGGTGCTGGCGACCACGTCGCTCGTGAGTACTTCCGGCCCGCCTGGGGACCAGAAGTACTCACCGGCGCGGCTCGCCGCCCAGTCCGCGGTCGCGGTCGCGCTGATGGGCTCGGTCAACGCGGTGGCCACCGCGGCCGCGTGCCTCGTCGCCGCGCTGTGGTGGGCCGCGCACCGCCCGAACCGGCGGTGGTGGACCTTCACCGCATGGTGGATCCCGCTCTGCCTGGTCGCCACGGCGTGGTGGATGGTGCCGCTGCTGCTGCTCGGCAAGGTCAGCCCCCCGTTCCTGGACTACATCGAGTCGTCCGGGGTCACCACCCAGTGGACGAACCTGGCGGAGGTGCTGCGCGGCACCGACAGCTGGACACCGTTCGTATCGCCCGAGCGGATCGCGGGCGCGGTGCTGGTCACCCAGCCCGCCGCCGTCCTCGCCACCGGACTGATCGCCGCCGCCGGGATGGCCGGCCTCGCGATGCGCTCGATGCCGGCGAAGGGCAGGCTGGCACTGATCCTGTTCGTCGGGCTGGCCGGCCTGGCCGCCGGCTACGTCGGCGACCTCGGCTCCCCCATCGCCGATCAGGTCCGGGTCTTCCTCGATTCCGGCGGCGCCCCGCTGCGCAACGTGCACAAGCTCGAGCCCCTGGTCCGGCTGCCGCTGGTCCTCGGGCTCGCGCACCTGCTCGCCAGGGTGCCGCTGCCGGGTTCGGTCCCCCGCCCCCGCTGGCGGGCCGCGCTCGCGCACCCCGAACGTGAACCGATGGTCGCGCTGACCAGCCTGATCCTGGTCGCGCTCACCCTCGCGACCTCGCTGGCCTGGACGGGCAAGCTCGCGCCGCGCGGCGCCTACCCGGAGGTGCCGGAGTACTGGCATCAGGCCGCGGACTGGCTCGGCGAGCACGCGGCGGGCAGCTCGCCGGACGGGTCCGACGCGCAGCGCGCGCTGCTGGTCCCCGGCGCCCCGTTCGCCAGCCAGGTGTGGGGGCTGACCCGGGACGAGCCGATGCAGGCGCTGGCGGACACCCCGTGGGCCGTGCGCGACGCGGTGCCCCTCGTGCCGCCCGGCGCCATTCGCGCACTCGATTCCGTGCAGCGCCTCGTCGCCGACGGCAGCCCGTCCGCGGGGCTGGCGGAAACCCTGCTGGGACAGGGCATCGGCTACGTCGTGGTGCGCAACGACCTGGACCCCGAGACCTCCCGGTCCACCCGGCCGGCGCTGGTCCACCAGGCCATCGACGGGTCGCCCGGACTGGAGAAGGTCGCGCAGTTCGGCGAGGACATCGGCCCCGGCGAGGCCGACGGGCTGGTCACCGACAGCGACCTGCAGCCGCTCTACCCTGCCGTCGAGATCTACCGGGTGTCCGATCCAAACCGACCCGGCGCCATCGGCTCCGGACCGTTCACCGTGGACCTGGACGCGGCGCCGATGGTGCAGGGCGGCCCGGAGTCGTTGCAGCGCTTGGCCGCACGCCGGGGTATGGGGGACGCCGGTCTGGACCTGCCCGCCGGCCCGGTGCTGCTGGCCGCCGACGCCGAACGCGCCGGACTGCCGGTCGACTCGGTGGTCGTGACGGACACCCCGACCGACCGCGAGACCGACTACGGCCAGGTCGACAACCACAGTTCCGCGCTGCGCACTCCCGAGGACCCGCGGCGCACCCACAACCTGGTGCCGGACTACCCCGTTCCGGGCGCCCCGCTGGTCACCGGCGAATGGGACGGTGCGCGGATCACGGTGTCCAGCTCGGCCGCCGACGCCACCCAGCTCGGCGGCACGGCGCCCGGCAGCGGGCCTGCGGCCACCGTCGACGGTGACCCGGCGACCGGATGGTTCAGCAACGGCCTGGAAAGCGCCCTCGGACAATGGATCCGGCTGGACTTCGACGAGCCCGTCACCAGCGGCCTGCTGAAGCTGCGCACCAGCCCCGGCGCGCTCGGCGTCCCCGTCAAGCAACTCGAGGTGACCACGCCCAACGGCAGCACCGCCGTCCGCGTCGGCAAGCCGGGCGAGGTGATCACGGTGTCGCTGCCCACCGGGAAGACGGACTGGCTCAAGATCACCGCCACCAAGACCGAGGACGGCTCGGTGGGCACCCAGTTCGGTGTCAGCGAGGTCGCCGTCGAGGACTTCTCCGACCGCGACGCCCCGGTGCCGGTGCCGATCCGGTTCCGGACCGTGCTGCCGCCGACCCCGGCGGGCGCGGCCGTCGCCGGCTGGGACCTCGGCCAGGAGCTGCCCGGGCGGACCGGCTGCGTGGACGCCCCGGACCGGGTGCGGTGCAGCCGGGGCCTCGGACTCGCCCCGGAGGAGCCGGGCACCTTCCAGCGCACCCTGTCCGTGCCCGCCCCCACCGCGGTGACACCACAGCTGTTCGTCCGCTCCCGGCAGGGCCCCGCGCTCGAGGCGCTGCTCGCCGAGCCCGGCCGTGCCCAGGCGGTCGGGCAGGCGGCCGTCGGCGACCTGCGCGGCTCGGCCTTCGCCGCCACCGACGGCGACCTGCGCACCGCGTGGACCGCATCCGAGGAACAAGGGGGCGCGAAACCGACTCTCACGGTGCGGCTTCCGGAGCCGACGCTGGTCACCGGGCTGAACCTGACACCGAGCCTGGGCGCCCTCCCCGCCGCGCCGACCTCCGTCGCCGTCGATCTCGGCACCGGCCCTCAGGTCCGGGAGCTGACCAATGGCGACCCGATCCGTCTCGAGCCGGCCGTCACCGACCGCATCGTGCTCAGCCTGGTCGGCTGGGAGGACGTGCTCGACCAGACCGCCCTCGGATTCGCGAAGGTGCAGCCGGCCGGGCTCGCGGAGATCGGCGTGCTCACCGCAGGCCCGGACGGCACCGACCAGGTGGTGCCCGGGACCGGCGTGGAGGACGAGCCGACGGACCGGACCGTCACCGTCGCCTGCGCGGACGGGCCGGTGCTCGCCCTCGCAGGCCGGACGTTGCGCTCCTCGGTCACCGCGACCGTCGGGCAGCTGCGGTCCGGCGCCCCGGTGCCCGCGACCGTGTGCGCGGACGATGCGGGCGACGACGCCGAAACCGACAGCGCCGCAGCCGACCCCGATGCCCCGGCCGCCCTCCCGGTCCCGCTGCCCGCCGGGCGCCTGGACCTCACCGTCGAACCGGGCGACGCCTTCTTCGTCGACGGTCTGCAGCTGGTCGCCGCTCCCGCGGTCGGAACTCCCGCCGCGCCGACGGCGCAGGACGCCGTCCGTGTGCCCACCGACGGGTGGACCCCCAACGAGCGGTCGCTGCACGTGACCGCACCCGACGGCGACCGGCTGCTGGTGGTGCCGGAGTCCCACAACATCGGCTGGATCGCCACCGCACCGGACGGCGCCGAACTGACGCCGGTCGTCGTCAACGGCTGGCAGCAGGGCTGGATCGTGCCCGCGGGCACCGACGGCACCGTCGTCCTGGAGTTCCCCACCGACCGCTGGTATCGGCTCGGCATCTTCGGCGGGCTGCTACTACTGATCCCGCTCCTGTTGTTGGCGGTGCTCCCCGCCCGCAGGCGCCCCGCGCCCGGACCGGAGCCGCGGACCTGGCACGCCGTCACGGTCGGATACGTCGGGATCCTCGCGCTGGCGACCGTGATCTCCGGGCTGCCCGGCGCGATCGTCGCGGCGGTGGTGACCGGTGCGGCGCTGATCCTGCGGACGCGACGCGGACCGACGAGCGCCGCGCGCGTCCTGGTCGGGGTGGCCGGGGTAGGCACCATGCTCAGCGCCGCCGTGCTGTCCACCGGACCGTGGCGGGCGATGGACGGCTATGTCGGACACTCGGTACTCGTTCAGCTCCCGGCGCTGATCGCGGTCATCGCAGTCGGGCTGGCCACCTTGCCGCTGGAGGCCTCGGCCAAGGCCACCCGCGCGTTGCGACGACTCTCCCACTTCTTCACCGCGAGGCGGGTCGGCTCCTCGACCAGCGCGTAGCTCGCGGAGGCGACGGCCAGACTCAGGCAGACTGTCACCACGAGCACGAACACGAAACTCCCGCTGAACGGCACGATGCCGAACACGGGGAAGACGATGGACAGCACCGCGAGGTGCCAGATGAACAGGCCGTAGGACCAGCGCCCCACCGCCAGCGTGAGCGGACTGGCCAGGATCCGGTGCCGTTCGGTGTCGCCGAGCACCAGCGGCGCCAACAGCGCGAACGCCAGCACCGCACCCAACGCAATCTTCACCGAGTACTGCCACGGCTCGGCGCGGGTGAGGCCTTCCGGTCCGGCGAGGTCCGTGCACGAGAGCGCGAACGCGACGACCGCGATCGCCGCCATCACCCCGCGCCTGCGCGCCAGCCGGTGCGCCGGGGAGTCGACCAGCAGGGCGAGTTCGGCCAGCACCATGCCTGCCGCGAACCACGGCAGGTACCCGGGCAGCCAGTTGTCCGAGTGGATGGCGTCCGGGGTGGGCACGGGCACGAAGACCCAGCCCAGGCTTGCCGCGCTCGCGGCCAGGAGCACCGGGATCCGCAGTCGGGCGCTCGCCCCGCGCAGTCGGACGAACGCCAGCGCGATCAGCGGGAGCAGCGCATAGAAGGCCACCTCCACCGACAGGCTCCACATCTGGGTCAGGCCGCCGGTCAGGGTGAGCGGCACGAACACCTGGACCAGACCCAGGTTCGCCAGCCACACCTGCAGCCCGCCGCCCGCCTCCGGCAGGAACAGCAGGATCAACACGACAGCCACCCAGTAGGCGGGCAGGATGCGGGCGGCGCGGTGCATCAGATAGCGCCCGGTCGACGGGGCGGTGCCCAGTCCGCGGGCCACCGCCGCGTGCGGGCGCCACAGCAGGAACCCGGACAGCGCGAAGAACAACGCCACCGCCATGTCGAACCGCCCCCAGACGCGGCCGAGCACCGGATCGCCCGTCGCGCCGGTCTGAAAGGCCACGTGGGTGACCAGCACGCCGAGCGCGGCGAATCCCCGCATGCCCTCCAACGCGGGGATGAACCCGCGCGGCGCGGACACGACCTGCTGCGGGTCGGAAGCCTCGGTACTCATATGCCGACCAGTGTGCCCCAGCCCCGGCGTGTCGGAGGAGGACACCCGGGTACCGCGGCACCAAAATACGGCGTGCCAGCGCAATCGGAGACTGGACACTGTTACTGTCTGGCTCACTGAGTGTCGCAACCCGGACGCTCTGCGATCGGTGCCGCCCACGGCAGCACCACGGGCTGACAATGATTGACGAAGGAGATTCAGCATGGCGGGACGCTCAGGGCCGAGCAGGACACTTGCCTGCATCCTGGTGGGGCTCGGCGCTTTCCTATTGGCGGCCGCTCTCCTCATCCCGACGTACACCGTCGGCAAGCTGAAGAAGACCCCCCTCGACCTCGAGGTCACCACGGTGGCCGAGGGCGTCGGCGAGGTCCTCGACTCGAAGTCCCTCACGGCAGGCAAGGCCGTGGTCAACAACAACGTGCCGCTGGTCGCACAGCGCTACGTCACCGTCGTCGACCCGTCCGACGCCGAGAAGATCACCGTCCAGGCCGGCCAGACGCTGCGTCGCACCGACAAGCAGGGTGACACCGGTCTGCTGACCGCGACCGTCGACACCGTCACCGTGGACCGGGTCAGCTCGATGCCGATCCAGGACCCGATCGGGTCGATCCAGACCCAGGCCGACAAGCCGGCCGAAGAGGTCGAGCACACCGGCCTGCAGTACAAGTGGCCGTTCGACGCCGAGCAGAAGGCGTACCCGTACTTCGACATCAACGCCCGGAGCACCCAGGACATCAACTTCGTCGAGGAGACGGAGATCAACGGCCTGAAGGTGTACCACTACAACCAGAAGGTGGAGCCGGTCGACCTGTCCAAGGTCGTCGCGTCGCCGACGAACAAGCTGACGCTGCCCGCCGCCGTCTGGGGTGTCGAGGGTGGCGACGCCCCGGTCACCATGACCCGCTGGTACACCAACGAGCGCGACACCTGGGTCGACCCGGTCACCGGCGTCGTCGTCAAGGGCCAGGAGAAGCTGTACCAGTACTACGCCCGCACGGCCGACAAGCCCGAGGTGACCGTCCTCAAGGCCACGCTGCCGTTCAACGAGGACACCATCGAGTACCAGATCGGCCAGGCCAAGGACGGCGCGGACAAGCTCTCGATCTTCGGCCGCACCGTGCCGATCGTCGCCGGCATCCTGGGGCTGCTGTCCCTGATCGCGGGCATCTTCCTCGGCGTCCGCGGAGCCAGCGGACCCAAGACCCCCGCCGCCGCGACCGGCGCGGGCACCGCCCCGAGCGGCGCGGCGCAGGCGTACGACTCCGACAACGCCGAGACCGAGCAGTTCCCGCGTCACGACTGGACCTCGGACAAGACGGAGGAGTTCCCGGCCGTCGACACCCGCGACCAGGAACCGCCGACCACCCGCCTGTAGGCAAGCTCCGCAACGCGAAGGGCCCGCACTCATCTCGAGTGCGGGCCCTTCGCGTTGCCGGGCGTAGGTTGGGCGGTAGTCGAGAGCGCGCGCATGAGCCAGTCCCGTCACCACTGCGAGTTCCGCTTCTACGAGGAGCTGAACGAGTTCCTGGCGCCCGCGCTGCGCAAGCGCGACGTCGGGCACGACTTCGACGGCACCCCGACGGTGAAGGACCGGATCGAGTCGCTGGGGGTCCCGCACACCGAGGTCGACCTGATCCTGGTCGACGGCGACTCCGTCGGGTTCACGCACCGGCTGCGCGGCGGCGAACGGGTCGCGGTCTACCCGGTGTTCGAGCGGTTCGACCTCGACGGCCTCACCCGGCTGCGCCCACTGCCGCTGCGAGAGCCCCGGTTCGCGGCCGACGTGCACCTGGGCCGGCTCGCCTCCTACCTTCGGCTGCTCGGATTCGACTGCCTGTACCGCAACGACTTCGCGGACGACGAGCTGCTCGCGCTCTCGCTGAGCGAGCACCGGACGGTACTGACCCGCGACATCGGTCTGCTCAAACGCGCGGCCCTGCGCCGCGGCGCCTTCCTGCACGAGACCGACCCGCGTCGGCAGCTCCGCGAGGTGCTGGACCGGTTCCAGCTCGATTCGCGGATCGCGCCGCTGACCCGGTGCGCCCGCTGCAACGGGCCCGTCTCCCCGGTGCCGAGGCGGATCGCGGCGGGGCTGGTACCGGACAGCGTGGCCCACGATCAGCGCGAGTTCAGTCGCTGCGGTTCCTGCGGCCAGCTGTACTGGCCGGGCAGTCACCTGGTGCGCCTGCGTCGGCGGCTGGCCGCGGTCGGGGTGCGGCTCTGACCGCTACCGCCCCGCGCTGTCGGCGCCGCGCAGGGCCGCGACGCTCACCACGGCCGCCGCGAGCGCGGCCGTGACCACCGCGATCGTGATCAACTGCCTGATCGTCGAGGCAAAGCCCAGGATCAGCGCGACCTCCGCCGCCAGCGCGACCCAGGCCGCCAGCGCCAGCCGGGTGCGCTCGCGGGCGATCGCCGAGAGCAGCGCGCCCTGCAGCACCGCGAGACACGCCCCGTCGAGCGCGAACAGCCACAGCAGGCCCTGTACCGGCGCATATTCCTGTCCGACCAGGATCGGCGCCAGGGGCGCGACCAGCGCGGCGCCCGCGACCGTCACCGCACCTAGCCCCACCAGCACGCCGAGCGCCGAACGCACCGCCCGCGCCGAGTGCGCCGGGCTGGCCATCCGCGGGTACAGCACCACCCCGACGGCGGCGGGCAGCCAGAAGGCCGCCTTCGTCGCCACCGCGCCCAACGCGTACTGCCCGGCCTGCGACTCGTCGAGCACCACCCGGGTCAGCAACAGGTCCGCCGACGACAGCGCGATCAGGGCCAGCTGGACCTGCGAGGCGCGCAGCACCGCGGCGACCCCTACCGGGGCCGCCCGCTCGGCACCGGCGACCGCACCGTCGCGGCCGGCCAGCACGCGGGCGCCCGCGGCCACGACCGCGGTCCCGATCGCGGCCGCCGCGAGCGCCGATCCCGCCCGGCCGCCGATCGCCAGGACCGCCACCGCGGGCACGACCTTCGCGATCCCAGTGGCGGCGAGGATCACGCTCAGCTCGCCGAACCGGCCCCGGCCCTGCAGGAGTCCCTGTTCGGTGGCCAGCAGCACCAGCAGCGGCGCCGTGAGCAGCGCGGCGGCCGTCGCGCCGACCCCGGTGTCCAGTACCGCCGCGACCGGGACGACGAGCGCGGCGGCGATCACCGCGACGATCACCGCGCACCGGCGGCCGAGACCGCGCAGCGCGGCGTCGCCGTCCCCGAGGACCACCTCGCGGGCGACGACGGTCTGCAGGGCCAGCGCGGGCACCGCGAGAACCAACTGGGCGGCCAGCAGGCTCGCGAACTCGCTGTAGCCCGCCGGCCCGAGCCAGCGGCTGGCGAGCAGGGCCAGCACGTACGAGGCCAGGTTCGCGGTCATCGAACCGACCGTCACCATCGTCATCCCCGCCACCGCGGAGGTGGCGGCGGGGCGAGGTGTCATCCGCCCATGATCGCACCCGCGGTGCCTCACCCTCCGGGCGCGGGGCACTAGGGTTCGCACCATGATCGCGCGGCCCGCCGGGCTCTCCCGGGCAGTTCCCGCGCTGTATTCGCTGGCGCTCGCGGCCCTGATCCTCGGTCCCCTGCTCGGCCCGGGATACCTGCTGCTGCGCGACGCGGTGAGCACCCCGCGCTCCTTCCTCACCGATTCGGCGCTGGGGCTGACCGACGCCGCCGCGCGCGCGGTCCCGCAGGACGCCGCGATCGCCGCGCTGACCTCGCTGCTGGACGGCGGCCTGGTGGTGAAGGCGATCCTGCTGGCGGCGCTGTGGCTGGCGGGCTGGGGCGCGGCCCGGATGGTCGCCGCGCTACTCCCCACGACCGGGCTCGGCCCGCAGCTGCTGGCCTCGACGGTGATGCTGTGGAACCCGTACGTGGCCGAGCGGCTGCTGCAGGGGCACTGGAGCCTGCTGACCGGGTACGCGGCGCTGCCGTGGGCGGTGCTCGCCGCGCTGCGCCTGCGACGCTCGGCGCGTCCGTGGTCGCCGGGGTCGTGGTGCCCGCTCGGGTTGACGCTGGCGGCGGCCGGGCTCACCCCGACCGGCGCGCTGCTCGCCACCACCCTGGCCGCGGTGCTGCTGGCCGCCCCCGGTGGCGCGGGCTCGCGGTGGCCGCGCCTCGCGGTGGCCGCGGCGCTCGCCGCGTCGGCGTCGGCGCCGTGGCTGACCGCGACCGCGCTCTCCGGCGCCGGGGCGCAGGGGTCGGACCCGACCGGGGTGGCCGCGTTCGCCGCGCGCGCCGAGCCGGGACTCGGGACGCTCGGCAGCCTGGCCGGGCTGGGCGGGATCTGGAACTCCGCGGCGGTCCCGGCGACCAGGACGGGGCTGTTCGCCGTCGCGGGAACCGTGGTGCTGCTGGCGGTGGTCGCGTGCGGCCTGCCCGCGCTGTGGCGGCGCCGCGGCAACCCGGTGATCGCCGCTCTGGCTGTGGTCGCGGCCGCGGCCGTGCTGCTGCCCGCGCTGGCCGCGACCGGATGGGGCATGACCGCGGGCGAATGGGCGGTGACCCGGGTCCCCGGTGCCGGGTTGCTGCGCGACGCGCAGAAATGGGTGGCGCTGGCGGCGCCGTTCTACGCGCTGGCCGCCGCGGCCGGGGCCGGGACGCTCGGCCGGCTCGGCGTCCGGACGTCGGCCGGGCGGGTCCGGTCGGGGCAGGCCGCCGCCGTCGGGATCGTCGCGGTGCTGCTCGCGCTGCCCGACCTGGCCTGGGGCGTGGGCGGGGCGCTGCGGCCGGTGCACTATCCGCCGGCCTGGGAGCGCGTCGCCTGGCAGCTGCGGGCCGCCGACGAGAGCGGCGACGTCGCGGTGCTGCCCGCCGGGATGTTCCGGCTGTTCCCCTACAGCGGCGACGCCCCGGTGCTCGACCCGGCGCCGCGGATGCTGCCCGAGGACGTGCTGCAGACCGGCGAGCTGATCGTCGCGGCGGGCACCGTCGAGGGCGAGGGCGGCCGGGCCCGCGACGTCGAACGGCTGTTGCTGGCCGGCGAGGACGCGGACGGACTCGCCCGGCTGGGGGTGCGGTGGGTGCTGGTCGAACACGGCACGCCCGGCCCGCTGGGGCAGTCGCGCCGCACCCTCGACCGGCTCGACGAGGTGTACTCCGACGAGGAGTTGTCGCTGCACCGGGTGGCCGGGGACGTCGCCGCTACCGGTGCCGAGGCCGGCAGGAGGGCGGCCTCGGTCGTCGCCCATCTGGTGTGGGCGGCGCTGCTAGCCGGCAGCGCGTCGGTTCTGCTCGCCCATCACGTCCGCACCGGTCGGGGCCGGGGCCGCGCCGATCAGGCCTGAGACCGGCCGGCCCGCCGCCGACGCCGTCAGCACGGTGCGCACGCCGGACGCGGTCTGCGTCCAGGAGAACTCCGCGGCCCGTGCGCGGGCCTTCTCGCCGAGCTCGGCGCGCCGCTCAGCGTCCACGAGCAGCGACTCCACCGCCTCGGTCAGGTCCGCGACGTCGCCCGCCGCGACCTCGTCGCCGCCGACCAGCGACCCGGTGACGCCGTCGATGATCGAATCGGTCAGGCCCCGCGAGCTGCGGTAGCCGACGGTCGGGACACCGTGCAGGGCGGCCTCGATCACCGCGAGACCCCAGCCCTCCTTGCGGGAGGGCATCACGTGCACCCAGGCCCGGGAGAGCAGCTCGTGCTTGCGTTCCTCGGGAACGTGCCCGTGGAAGGTGACCGCGTCGGCGATCCCGAGCTCGTGTGCGCGCTCGCGGAGGTTCTCCTCCCACCAGCCGCCGCCGATCACGTCCAGATGCAGGTCCGGGGTGTCGCGGCGCAGCGTCGCGACCGCGGAGAGCGCGTCCTCGATCTGCTTGTGCGGCACCAGGCGCGAGAGCACGCAGACGCTGGGGTGCTCGGTGCGGGTGTCCTCGGACCCGATCCGCACGGCGGGCGGGACCGAGTCGGCGCCGTTGCGCACCACGGCGATCCGCTCCCGGTCGACGCCGAGCGCGGTGAGCTCCTCCGCGGACGGCAGCGACACCGTCAGGTACTGGTTGCGGCGGTGCACCCGCGGCGACAGGGTCGACTCCACCCACCAGCCGACGCGCGCCATCAACCGGCCGGCCACCGGCCACTGTTCGCGGTGGCAGTGGTGCACCAGCACCGTGACCGGCGCGCCCGCGACCGCACGCGCGAAGAAGGGGATGCCGTTCTGGGTGTCGATCACCGCGTCGGGGCGCACGCCCTTGAGCGGTCCGAACCCCAGCCGACCGAGCGCGATCGCGGCCAGCGCCCGCGGGTAGACCGTGAGCCGTCCGCCGCCGCGGCTGATCGCGATGCCGTCGAGGGTGTCGGTGCGGGGCGCCCCCCGGTAGCGGGCCGTGCGCAGGGTGACCTTGATCCCCTGCTCCGCGAGACCGGCCCCGACCTGCTCCAGGTACCGCTCGCTGCCGCCGCCCTGCGGGTGCCCGCTGTCACGCCAGCACAACAGCAGAACCTCGCGCACGGTCACAACTCCTGGATCGGATGGCTACGGCCGCGGTGGCGGTCAAGAGGACACAATAACCGCTGCGCAGCGCGCTGGTGTCCGCTACGGTGATCCGTCGATCCGGGCACCGCGGCACGGCCGCTATGGTTCCTACCCGTGACCGCGCTTCCCGTGACCCGCATTTTCGCCCGCCGGGCCACCCTCCGACGGTCCGTCGGACTGCTCGGCGACTTCCGCCACGAGCAGGACGATCCCGACCTGTTCTACGGGTCGCTGGCGCGCGATTCGCTGGAACTGATCGAGGACCTGTACGCCGGGATGACGGGCCAGGACCTCACCGGCCGGACCGTGCTCGACGTCGGCGGCGGTCCCGGGTACTTCGCGGAGGCCTTCCACCGCGCCGGCGCGCGATACATCCCGGTCGAGCCCGACCCGACCGAGATGCACGCGGCGGGACTGACGGTCGGCGGCGCGATCAGGGGATCCGGGATGGCGCTGCCGTTCCGCGACGACAGCGTCGACATCTGCTTCTCCTCCAACGTCGCCGAGCACGTCCCCGAGCCGTGGACCATGGCCGACGAGATGCTGCGGGTCACCAAGCCGGGCGGGCTGATGGTGCTCTCGTACACGCTCTGGTGGGGACCGTTCGGCGGACACGAGACCGGCCCCTGGCACGTGTTCGGCGGCGAGTACGCGGCCCGCCGCTACGCCCGCAAGAACGGCCGCGAGCCCAAGAACCGGTTCGGGGTGTCGCTGTTCGACGTCGGGGCCGCCGACGGATTGCGCTGGGCGCGTTCCACTCCCGACGGCGAACTGCTCGCCGCGTTCCCGAGGTATCACCCGCGCTGGGCCTGGTGGATGGTCCGCGTCCCCGCCCTGCGCGAACTGCTGGTGAGCAACCTCGTGGTGGTGCTCCGCAAGCGGTAGGCGCTTCGCGCTCGTGCGCGGTTGACGAGTGTCTGGACTCGTCAACCGCGCACGGGCGGCGCAGCCGCCTACGCTTCTGGGCCATGACCGGACTGGCCCTGGACATCGGTGGCACCAAGCTCGCGGCGGGACTGATCTCCCGCGAGGGGGAACTGCTCACCGAGAAGCGCACCCCGACCCCGACGAGCGGGGTGTGGGACGCCGCGGCGACGCTGCTGCGCACCGTCGCCGACGGACACACCGTCACCGGCATCGGCATCGCCTCCGCGGGACCGGTCGACATCGAGGCCGGCACCGTCAGCCCGCTGAACATCCCCGACTGGCGCGACTTCCCGGTCGTCGAGGCGGTGCGCGGGCTGTTCCCCGGGGTGCCGGTGCGGATGGCGATGGACGGGACCTGCACGGCGCTGGGCGAGTACCACTTCGGTGCGGGCCGCGGGACCGGCAACATGCTCGGCATGATCGTCTCCACCGGGGTGGGCGGCGGGGTGGTGCTCGGCGGCCGGGCCGTCGGCGGCCGCACCGGGAACGCCGGGCACATCGGGCACGTCGTGGTGCCGGGCGCCGAGGACGTCGCCTGCGCGTGCGGCGGCCTCGGTTGCCTGGAGGCGGTGGCCAGCGGGCCGTCGTCGGTGCGGTGGGCGAACGCGCGCGGCTGGGCGGGCTCGACCGGGCTCGAGCTCGCCGAGTCCGCGCGGGCGGGGGACGCCGTCGCGCTGGCCGCGCTGCGCAGGTCCGGGTCCGCGGTGGGGGTGGCGATCGCCTCGGCGGCCGCGCTCCTGGACCTGGACCTGGCGGTCGTCGGCGGCGGATTCGCGCAGGCGGGACCGCCGATGTGGGAGCCCATGGTCGAGGCCGCCGCCCGTCGTGCCCGGCTGTCCTTCACCCGCGATCTGCGGATCGTGCCCGCGGCGCTCGGCGGGCGCGCGACGCTGATCGGCGCGGGGGCGTTGACGCTGGTCGACTAGCCTTTTCCATTTTCGTTACGGTCCCGACCGAAACTGGGTCTTGTTTACCCTCCACGATTCTGTAACGTGTTCTAGTGTGCTTCTCACCACACTTCGACTTCCCGCGAGGGAACGACGGATCGAGGGCTTGTGAGCACAACAGGAACCGCCCCGGACAACGCGGCCGAGATCGCCCGGCCCAGCGACTCCAAGCGCGACCCCGAGGACCTGCGCCGCGCGCTGCAGGGCTGGCTGACCGGCCGCCTCCACAAGGGCGCAGACCCCCAGGTCTCGGATGTCCGGCTGCCCGACGCCAACGGCATCTCCAGCGAGACCATCCTCTTCGACGCGACCTGGACCGAATCCGCCGAAGATGCGGTCCATGCGGAGCCCGGCGCCCGCAGGACCCACGAACTGGTGGCCCGCGTCGAGCCGACCGCCGTGTCGATGCCGGTCTTTCCCAGCTACGCGATGGGCACCCAGTTCGACGTGATGAAGGCGGTCGGCGAACTCTCCGACGTGCCCGTCCCGACGGCCTACTGGTCCGAATCCGACCCCGCCGCGCTGGGTGCGCCCTTCTTCGTGATGCAACGCATCGAGGGCATCGTCCCGCCCGATGTGATGCCCTACAACTTCGGGTCGTGGCTCTCGGAGGCCAGCGACGAGCAGCGCGGCACCCTGCAGGACGAATCGGTCTCGGTGCTCGCCCGGCTGCATGCCATCGAGGATCCGCACCGGCACTTCGACTTCCTGCGCCTGCACGACGCGGGCCCCGGCGCCGAGGAGTCGTTCCGGGCGCACCTGGCCCGCCAGCGCGGCTACTACGAGTGGGCGACGGCCGCCGGGCCGCGCTCGCCGCTGATCGAGAAGTGCCTCGACTGGCTCGAGGCGAACGTGCCTGCCGACGATTCCCCCGCCGTGCTCTGTTGGGGCGACGCGCGGATCGGCAACATCATGTACCGCGACTTCCAGCCGGTGGCGGTGCTCGACTGGGAGATGGCGGCGCTCGGCCCCCGCGAGATGGACGTGGCGTGGATGTACTTCCTGCACAGGTTCTTCGAGGACCTCGCCGGTGTCGCCGGGCTGCCCGGCCTGCCCGAGTTCATGCGCCGCGACGACATGATCGCGCAGTACGAGGCGCGCACCGGGCACCGCTGCCAGAACTTCGACTACTACAGCCTGTACGCGGCGTTGCGGCACGCGACGATCATGTTCCGCGTGCAGTCCCGCGCGATCGCCTTCGGCCAGGCGCAGCAGCCGCAGGACCCGGACGACATGATCCTGCACCGCGGCACGCTCGAGTCCATGCTCGACGGCACCTACTGGGCGCGGCTGTCGTGACGCCGCCGCGTACCGAGGAGGGGCCGACGCCGTAACCGTTCCAGGCCAGCGAACTCCGACACGACAACCGAAATCCGGACCAGCAAGGAAGATTCCATGACTGACTACGACAAGCTCTTCATCGGCGGGAAGTGGGTGGCCCCCGCCACCGACGAACGCCTCGAGGTGTTCTCGCCCGCGACCGAGGAGCGGGTGGGCAGCGTCCCGGTCGCCGCCCCCGCCGACATCGACGCCGCGATCGCCGCCGCCCGCACGGCACTCGAGACCGGACCCTGGCCGCAGACCACCCCGGCGCAGCGTGCCGAGATCCTCGTCAAGGCGGCGAAGCTGATCGAGGAGCGTTCCGACGAGCTGTGCACGCTGATCACGTCCGAGATGGGCGCGCCGCGGGCGGGCGTCGAACTGATGCAGAAGACCCCGACGCTAGCCGTGCTGAACAGCTACGCGGCGCTGGCCGAGACGTTCTCCTGGGAGGAGGAGCGCACCGGACCGTTCGGCCTCTGCAAGGTCATGCGCGAGCCGGTCGGTGTCGTCGCCGCCGTCATCGCCTGGAACGTCCCGCTGTTCCTACTGGTCAACAAGCTGGCACCCGCCATCATCTCCGGCTGCACCATGGTGCTCAAGCCCGCGCCGGAGACCCCGATGAACGCCAACCTGGTCGCGGAGATCTTCGCCGAGGCCGGCCTGCCCGAGGGCGTGCTGTCCATCGTCCCCGGCGGCGCGGAGACCGGCGAGTACCTGGTCTCGCACCCCGACGTCGACAAGATCACCTTCACCGGCAGCAGCGCCGTCGGGCGCAAGATCGGCGCGATCGCCGCGCAGAACCTCAAGCGTTGTTCGCTCGAGCTCGGTGGCAAGTCCGCCGCGATCCTGCTCGAGGACATGGACGTCCCGGCGACCATGCCGATGCTGATCATGTCGGGCCTGATGAACTCCGGCCAGGCGTGCGTCGGCCAGACCCGCATCCTGGCACCGCGGTCTCGGTACGACGAGATCGTGGAGTCCATGGTGCAGTTCGCCGGGTTCATGCCGATGGGCATGCCCGATGACCCGGCCGCCCAGCTCGGCCCGATCATCACCGAGAAGCAGCGCGACAAGGTGCTCGGCTACATCGAGAAGGGCAAGGAGGAGGGCGCCCGTCTCGTCCTCGGTGGCGGCGTGCCTGCCGGCCTCGAGCAGGGCTACTTCGTCGAGCCGACCATCTTCGCCGATGTCGACAACTCGATGACGATCGCGCGCGAGGAGATCTTCGGACCGGTCCTGTCGGTGATCCCCTACGACACCATCGACGACGCGATCAAGATCGCCAACGACTCGGACTACGGCCTGGCCGGGTCGGTGTACACCACCGACATCGAGAAGGGCCTCGAGGTCGCCAAGCAGATCCGCACCGGCACCTTCGGGATCAACTGGTACGCCTTCGATCCCGGTTCGCCGTTCGGCGGCTACAAGAACTCCGGCATCGGCCGAGAGAACGGGCCCGAGGGCCTCGACGAGTACTGCGAGCTCAAGTCGGTGCTGATGCCCCCCGGCTACGGCGCCTGATCGGCGACAGGACCCAGAACGGCCCCGCGAACCATCCGGTTCGCGGGGCCGTTCGTCTGTTGTTGGCTAGCTGCCGAAGGAGAGGGCGGAGCTGCCGTCGGAGCTGCCGCCGGGCAGGAGACCCACCTGCATGACCTGGGGCTCGTCGATGACGGGGTGCATCAGGTCGAGCAGGGCCACGCAGCCGCCGACGACGCCGTACAGCCCGGTCGGGATCTCGTGGGTGGTGCTGTTGACGGTCTGGCCGGGCAGCGCACCGAACAGCGTCAGCGGGTTGGACACGTTCGGGTACACGACGACGCCCGGATCGAGCAGCTTGGCCGGGTTGTCGACCACCGCGGGGACGTCCTTCGCGTTGATCACGAAGGCCTGGCATCCGGTCAGGCTCAGGATGGGGTTCGGGTTCTTGATGGACATGGTGATGCTGTTGCCCGACGACGACGCCTTGACCACGGGCGGCAGGATCGCCGCCGCGGACGCCGTGGCCGGCATGGTCATCGTGACGGTGGCGACGGTGGCGACGGCGATCGCTGCGCCGCCGGCGAGACGCTTGAGACCGCCCCGGGTTGCTGCCTGCATATTCGACCCTCTCAACTGAACGTGTGTCCACATGAACACTGACAAACCGAAAGGGTAAGGCGTCGGCCGGTTCTCGCGCGGACGTTCGACGAAACCGTTGAACAATTCACACGGCACGGCCGCCCGGGCACCTATCCTTCGGGAGTGAACCGGCCTGCCCCCAACCCGAAACAGAACTCGACCACCGACGACGAGAGCACGCTCACCGTGATCCTCGCCTTCGGCGCGAATCTTGCGATAGCCGTGGCGAAGTCGTTCGCCGCCGCCCTGACCGGATCCGCGTCGATGGTCGCGGAGGCGACCCACTCCTGGGCGGACACCGGCAACGAGGTGCTCCTGCTCATCGCCAACCGGCGGTCCCGGCGCCCGGCCGACCCGGCGCATCCGCTCGGGTTCGGCCGCGAGGCCTACATCTGGTCCATGTTCGCGGCGCTCGGACTGTTCGCGCTCGGCGCCGGGGTCTCCATCACGCACGGCGTCCAGGAACTGCTCGACCCGGAACCGGCCGGCGACTTCGGGGTGGCCTATGCGGTGCTGGGGATCTCGTTCGTGCTCGAGGCGATCTCGTTCCGGCAGGCGTTCCGGCAGCTGCGCACGGAGGCATCCGATGCCGACCGGGACCTGCTCGAGCACGCTCTCAACACCTCCGACCCGACGGTCCGCGCCGTCTTCGCCGAGGACGCCGCCGCGCTCATCGGGCTCGTCATCGCCTTCGCGGGCGTGCTCGCACACCAGCTGACCGGATCCCCGATCCCCGACGCCATCGGCTCGATCGCGGTCGGTGTCCTGCTCGGCGTGATCGCGGTGATCCTCATCGACCGCAACCGGAGGTTCCTGGTCGGTGAGGAGGCCTCACCGCAGCTGCGCGGCGCCGGCCTCGAGGCACTGCTCGCACTGCCCGAGGTGAGCCGGGTGACCCTGCTGCGGATGGAGTACCTCGGACCGCGCCAGGTGTACCTGGTCGCGGGGGTCGACCTGGTGGGCGATCTCGCCGAGCACACCGTGGCCGGCATCCTGCGCGACCTGGAGGCGCGGCTCGAGGCGCGCCCGCACATCGTCAAGGCCGTGCTCACGCTGTCGAACGCGGACGAACCGAGCCTGCGGGCCTGATCACGCCCGCTCACCGTCGCCGAAACGGCCGATGCCGCATCGGTTCACGCGCGTGAACCGATGCGGCATCGGAGAAGAGCGGCGGGTCGGACTATCCCAGACGCTGCTTGAGCGCCTCGAACTCGTCGCGGATGCCGGAGGGCACCTTCTCGCCGAGGAACTCGAACCACTCGGTGATGAGCGGGATCTCCTGCTTCCACTCGTCGACGTTGACGGCCAGCGCCTCGTCGACGTCGGCGGCATCCACGTCCAGTCCGGTCAGCTCCAGGTCCGCGGCGGTCGGCACGAAGCCGATCGGGGTGGTCTGCGCGCCCGCCTTGTGCTCGATGCGGTCGACGATCCACTTGAGCACGCGGGAGTTCTCACCGAACCCGGGCCACAGGAACCGGCCGTCGTCGCCGCGACGGAACCAGTTCACGTAGAAGATCTTCGGGAGCTTCTCCGAGTCGGCGTTCTTGCCGAGGGTGATCCAGTGGTTCAGGTAGTCGCCGGCGTTGTAGCCGATGAACGGGATCATCGCCATCGGGTCGCGACGCACGGTGCCCACCGCGCCCTCGGCGGCCGCGGTCTGCTCGGAGGACAGGGTGGCACCGAGGAAGGTGCCGTGCTGCCAGTCGAAGGACTCGCTCACCAGCGGGACGGTCGTCTTGCGGCGTCCACCGAACAGGATGGCCGAGATCGGCACGCCCTGCGGGTCGTCCCACTCGGGGGCCAGGATCGGGCACTGCGACATCGGGGTGCAGTAGCGCGAGTTCGGGTGGGCGGCCTTCTCCCCGGACTCGGGGGTCCAGTCGTTGCCCTTCCAGTCGACCAGGTGCTGCGGGTCGCCCTCGAGCCCCTCCCACCACACGTCGCCGTCGTCGGTCAGGCCGACGTTCGTGTACAGCGAGTTGCCGGCCTCGAGCGTCTTCATGGCGTTCGGGTTCGAGCCGTAGTTGGTGCCCGGCGCGACGCCGAAGAAGCCGAACTCCGGGTTCACGGCGTACAGGCGGCCGTCCTCACCGAAGCGCATCCACGCGATGTCGTCGCCGAGGGTCTCGGCGCGCCAGCCGGGGATGGTCGGCTGGATCATCGCGAGGTTGGTCTTGCCACACGCGGACGGGAACGCCGCCGCGACGTAGTAGGCCTTGTCCTCCGGGGAGATCAGCTTGAGGATCAGCATGTGCTCGGCCAGCCAGCCCTCGTCGTGGGCCATGGCCGACGCGATGCGCAGCGAGTAGCACTTCTTGCCCAGGAGGGCGTTGCCGCCGTAGCCGGAGCCGTAGCTCCAGATCTCGCGGTCCTCGGGGAAGTGGGTGATGTACTTGGTGTCGTTGCAGGGCCACGGCACGTCGGCCTGACCCTCGGCCAGCGGCGCACCCACGGAGTGCAGGGCCTTCACGAACGGCTTGTCGGTGCCCAGCTTGTCCAGCGCCGCCTGGCCCATGCGGGTCATGATGCGCATGGAGACGACGACGTACTCGGAGTCGGTGATCTCTACGCCCAGCTTCGGGTCGTCGGCACCGAGCGGGCCCATGCAGAACGGCACCACGTACATGGTTCGTCCACGCATGCTGCCGCGGTACAGGTCGGTCATCAGGCCGCGCATCTCGGCCGGGTCCATCCAATTGTTGGTGGGGCCGGCGTCGATCTCCTCGCGGGAGCAGATGTAGGTCCGCGACTCGACGCGGGCGACATCGGAGGGATCCGAGTTGCCGAGGAACGAGTTCGGCTTCTTCTCGGCGTTGAGCCGCGTGAAGGTGCCCGCCTCGACCAGCTTGTCGGTGAGCCGCTCCCACTCCTCGTCGGAGCCGTCGGCGAACACGACGCGGTCGGGCTGGGTGAGCTCGGCAACCTCTTGCACCCAGGCGAGCAGCTCGCTGTGCGAGGTGGGTGCGGTGCCGTCAGTTCCGTTCAGACCGGGAATGGTCGCTGAGGTCATCAAACTCTCCTGGGTGTGCCGGAACCTTTCAAACCACCGTCAGCTGCACGAATGCATCTGGCGATGTGGCCGGTTTTCCCCTCTCGGCGGGGCGCATCCCGCTGCTCCATCGCCGCATGCGTGCGAACGCAAACGGCAATCGGAGGACACGGGCGCCGGGTGTCCTGGTACGAGGTTAACGCTGAGTGTCTCCCCGTAGGGAATCGGGTCTTGTCCGATGAGTCACAAGACCGATTCAGTGATCGCTTGCGGGGCGTTCCGGGATCTCATCCGGGACGTTCTGGCCGCTCTCCAGGGCCGACGGGGCACACCTTTTGACAGCATCGCACCCCTACTGGGCGCGCAACGCGGGTGCGTTCGCGTCGGCAGGGATGCGCAAGGGGGCCGGGCTGTGGACAATGTCGCGCGCGAGGCCTGAGACGGCCGGAGACAGACGAACACCCCCGGTGTCGACCCGAGGACGAGCGCTCGTCCTGAAGGAGGGGAACCCCGACGGTCCCCTCCGCCGACTCCGGAGGTGTTCGTGTCTAGCCGTTCAGATGGGCCTAGCTACCGTTGTTGATGACGTTGGTGATGGTGTCGCCGAGAACGTCGCTGATCGAGCCGGTGGAGCTGAGCTGGCCCTCGGCCGAGCCGAGGCCGGCACCGTCCGCGACGCTGAGCACGGTCTCACCCGGGTTCGGGATGCGCACGGTGAAGCAGGCGGTCAGGTTCGGCATTTCCTCGCTGACGCCGACGGTGCCGGCCACACCGGTGCCCCGGCTGGTGATCTGCGAGCCGGGAGCGGAGTTCTCCGGGACCTTGTAGGTCATCTTCAGGGTGACCGGGTTGCCGGAGTTGACGAACCAGCCGGTGTGGGTGACCTTCCAGCCGTCGCCGTTCTTGGTGGGGGTCACCACCTCCTCGTTCTGACCGGTGGGGATGCCCACCTGGAACGCCGTCACGGTCGCCTTGACGGGAGCACCGAAGCCCACCGGCGGGATGTCGTTGATGGTGTTGACGTACGGGTTGCCGATGCCGGTGGTGGAGACGACCGTCGTGTAGGTCACGAGGGTGCCGGGTGCGGCCTGGGCGTTCGAGACCGTCTTGGAGTAGTTGTGCGTGATCCCCCAGGTGGAGGCGTTGTTCTTGCTGTGGGTGCTGGACTGGTTGCACGCGGCGGCGCTCGCGGTACCGGCGCTGAGGCCGACGGTCAGACCGGTCGCGACGAGGGCCGCGGACGCAGCCACGGCCGCGGCGCGGCGCATCGGGGTGTGGGACATGTGGAGATCTCCATTCGATCAGTTGCAGGGCCAACCACGTAATGCCGACCTGTTGCGGCCCACGGGGCGCCAGATTTACCTGAGTGGGCGATGTCATCGCACCGTGACCTTTATACGGACAAGTGTCCAACCCCACAGGGGAATGCGAAAATCCGTTCAGGGCACAGCTCGGGCCCGGCGTGGTCCACCCCGTCCACGGCCGCGGAGGGGCACTCTCGGAGTGCGGCGCCCTAGAGGCTGCCGTGATCGGTGCGGGCCCAGCGGACCTCGCCGTCGGCCCCGCGGTGGGCCTGCCAGGACTCGTACCCGCCCCCGCCGTCGACGGTGGTGACGTGATCGGCGAGCCCGTCTTCGTCCAGGTCAGACGCGACATAGAGGGTCGCGCCCGTCGAGTAGGTCCTGGTGTCGAGTTCGCCGTCCCCGTCGAGGTCCACGGTCGGGGCGTGCAACTCCCACTCCCCGGCTTCCGGGCTCATCGGGTGCGGGGCGGTCCCGAGCGTGCCGAGCAGCAGCATGTCGTCGTGCATCATCGCCGCGGCTCCTTCCTTGGGATGGACTGGTCGCTGGATAGTTGGACGCAGCGCGGCCCCGAACGGTTCCGCCGTTACCCAACGGTGACGTGTGCGAACGACTCGAGCACCGTCAGGTCACGCTCGCAGGCGGCCAGCTTTCCGGCCCGGCTGCCCGCCGTCTCCCTCAGCTGTCGGTCCAACGCGGCCAGCCGGGCCTCGGACTCGAGCAGGCGGTCGCGATGCGTCGCCAGGACCGCTTCGGCACACCGCGCTTCGACGTCGACGAGCCGCCCCAGCACCCGTTGTTCCAACACCGACCGCACCGTCGCCAGGGTCTCCACGGTCCACTGGCGCAGGTGTGTGCGGTCGGCGAGATGTCCGCGGGCCCGGGTCAGCCACCACGCCGCGGCGGCGCCGAGGAGCAGGGTGACCGGGATGCTGACCAGGTCGAGCGCGGGCATCGTCGACAGCGGCGCCATCACCATCCGGCCCAGACCCAGCCCGGCGGACGCCCCGAGCACGATCATCATCCGGTCCTCGATCCCACGGTGCCGCGGCGACGGCGGCTCGATCGACGGCACCGATGACAATCGGTTCTCGTCGGGCAACGCCGCGCCGAGCACCTGCCCGCCGATCTCGGCCAGGCGTGCGTCCGTCGCCTCGTCGACCCTCGCAGTGAGCTCCGCGACCGCCGCCCGCAATCGCGACGGATACGAGGCCAGCGCGGCGCGATCGGCCCGGTCGAGGGCCGCCCTGGCCGCGGCGGACTCGGCCCGAACCCGGTCGTTCACCTCGTGCACCAGGTCCACCCGGGCCAGCGCGGCGACCCGGCGCAGTACCGCGGCCCTTTCCGTCCGCCAGCCTTCCCGGTCCGCGATGAGCGCCGCGCGCTCGGCCCGCAGCGTCGCGGTGTCGTCGCCCGCACGGAGCGAGACGACGCTCGCGCGAACCAGCTCCCCGGTCCGTTCGGCCACGCCCGCGACCCGCTGCCGCAGCTGTGCCTCCCGCCGCGGGGCGGACTCGTGCGCCTCCAGCAGTGCGGCACGCAACTCGTCGAGTCCGGAACCGTCGGGCGCGGAGACCGGATGGATCACCACCCCCGCGAAACGGGGGGCGTGCGCGGCGAGCAGGTCGGCGTTGCGCCGCGCGACCGCCGCCCAACCGTCGTGCGCGTCGACCTTGGTGAGCGCGAACACCACCGTGTGCGCGAACTCGGCACCGCCCCGCAGCAGATCGAGTTCCTCCCGCCCGAGCGGCGCGGCTGCGTCCAGCACCATCAGCGCCACGCCTGCCGACGGATCGGGCAGCTCGGTGTAGCGCAGCGCACGACTGCGGGGCTCCGCCGCCGTCAGCGCGCCGATCAGGTCACCGCGACCGCTTCCGGACGCGCCGAGGACCGCGACCGACGCCGCACCGCCGCGCTCCGGCCCCGTCGGCGCCGGGCGTTCCAGGCCGGCCAGCGCGGCGGGGTTCCATCGGCGCAGGACGGCCGCCAGCTCCGGCGGCACCGGGTCGGTCACCGGACGTCCCCCCGGACCCACTCCCGGACCGCCTGCCGGTGCAGCGCGAGGGCGGCCCTGGTGCTGCACGCGCCGAAGCCGCCGTTCATGCGGCCCCGCCACGCCCGCGCCCGCCGCAGCGCGAGCCCTGGGTCGTCCGGCAACGCCTCCGGCGCCGCAGTCCGCTCGCTGGGGTGGATCGCCGCGACGGCGACGGCCAGCGCCTCGTCGCCCGCCAGGTATGCCTCCACCGCGTCTCGGACGTCGGCGGTCCCGGTCAGCGCCCGCAGCCCCGCCATCAGTGCCGCGGCGCGGGCGGACCGGACGGAGGCGATCCGCTCGAGCACCGCGGTCCGCATCTCGTCGACGCCGTCGGCCGCAGTCGTGAGAGCTCCGCCGCGCCGGGCGCTCACCGGCAGGCAGGGCGCGCCGAGGACGCTCGCGGCGCGCTCGGTGGCGGCGGCGGGGTCGGCGACGGTGTCCACCTTGTTCAGCACGGCCAGACCCCGCTCCCCCGCGACGCTCGCCGCGGCGACGTCCGCACGGCGCGGCGGGTCGCACGTGACGAGGACGACCACCTCCGCGGTCAGCGCCGGATCGTCGGCGCCCGGCACGTCCCAGGCCGCGGTCTCGACGACCTCGACGCCCACCGTCGGGCCGAGGGCCGCCACGACCGCGGACCTGCCGACGCCCGCGCGCCCGGTCACCTGCACCCGCACCGGCGCTCGATACCGCTCCACGGCCCGGGTCACCAGAGCCCCGGCCGCCGGATCAGCCTCCGTCACCGACCGGCGCAGGCCGTCCAAGGTCGCACCGAAATTCACCGACGCCACGGCGTCACCCCCCCCCCCCCCGAAAAGAAGAACGCGCCCACCCCCGGGCACGCACCGAATGATCGCAGCAACCGCGGCACCCTGCCCCGCGAGTCCCGGAAATACGTCGAGCATGTCGAGGAAACAGCAGGTCGAGGTGCCCCCGCGGGGAGTCAGCGCGGTGACGCGACGCGCGGGCGGGCCCCGACGCGACGGTGCTCGCTCGAGAAAGTCTCAACTTTCACTTCAGACCCACCTGCCACAACGCTCCGTCATGCGTGACAATGGTCGGGTGAATGACGCGAAATCCCGGGTGGCAGGGGCCGCCGAACAGGGTTCCCGCCTGTACCCCCGGGTGACCAGTTTCCGCTCGCGCCGCGGCGCCCTGACCGACCCTCAGCAGCAGACGTGGGACCGGCTGTGGCCCACGATCGGCACCGACGTGTCCGACGCCCCGCTGGACGTCGCCGGGTGGTTCGGCCGCGAGGCACCGACCATCGTGGAGATCGGCAGCGGCACCGGCACCGCGACCGCGGCGATGGCCAAGGCGGAGCCGCACGCGAACCTCATCGCGATCGAGGTGTACCGGCCGGGCCTGGCCCAGCTGCTGCAGGCGATCGAGCGGGACGCCATCCCCAACATCCGGGTGCTGCGCGGCGACGCCGTCGACGTGCTCGAGAACATGCTGGGACCGGAGTCCCTGATCGGTGTCCGGGTGTTCTTCCCCGACCCCTGGCCCAAGGCCCGCCACCACAAGCGCCGGCTGCTGCAGGCGCCGACGTTCAAGCTGATCGCGGAACGGCTGATGCCCGGCGGCGTGCTGCACGTCGCCACCGACCACGCCGAGTACGCCGAATGGATCGCCGAGGCCGGCAATGCCGAACCCCTGCTGACGCCGCTCGACTGGGATGATCTGGCGCAGGGCCCGGCCGATTCACCGATGACCCACGAACGACCGGTCACCAAGTTCGAGAACAAGGCGCAGCAGGTTGGCCGACCCATCACCGAGCTGATCTGGGGAAAGGTTCGAGCATGAGCGTGAGCGAACGGTTACCGGACACGTCACCGACGGACCCGATGGGCGCGAACTCACTCGCGGACGAGCCCCGTGAGATGAAGCACCAGAAGCGGGTCCTGCTGGTGTGGGACGCGCCGAACCTGGACATGGGCCTCGGCGCGATCCTCGGCGGCCGCCCCACCGCCGCCTACCGGCCACGATTCGACGCCCTCGGGCGCTGGCTGCTGGGCCGGACCGCCGAACTGTCCGGCACGAGCGCGGTGCGTCTCGAGCCGGAGGCGACGGTGTTCACGAACATCGCCTCGGGCAGTGCCGACGTTGTCCGCCCGTGGGTCGAAGCCTTGCGTAATGTGGGTTTCGCGGTGTTCGCCAAGCCGAAGATCGATGAGGACAGCGATGTCGACGCCGACATGCTCGACCACATCGCCCTTCGCGCTCGGGATGGTGGGCTGGCCGGGATCATGGTCGCCTCCGCCGACGGTCAGGCTTTTCGCGAGCCGTTGGAGGACATCGCCGCAACCGGTGTTCCGGTGCAGGTTCTGGGCTTCCGCGAGCACGCGAGCTGGGCGGTCGCCTCGGAGACCCTCGAGTTCGTCGATCTCGAGGACATCCCCGGGGTGTTCCGTGAGCCGCTGCCACGGGTGAGCCTGGAGTCCCTGCCCGACGAGGGTGCCTGGTTGCAGCCGTTCAGACCGCTGTCGGCCCTGCTCATCGGGCGTCAAGGAGTGCAATAGTGTTCGCCACCTGGGGTCGACTGGTCTACCGCCTCCGATTCGCCGTGATCGGAGCGATGGTCGGGCTGATGCTCGCCCTCGGTGCGTATGGCCTGGGCATCGAGAACCACCTCAGCCAGAGCGGCTGGGACGACCCCGGCTCCGAATCGGTGGCGGCGGCCAAGCTGGCCGACGGCACCTTCGGCCGCGACACCCTCGCCGACGTGATCCCGCTGTACACCGCGCCCGAGGGAAAGACCGTCGACGACCCGGCGTTCGGGGCCAAGATCACCAAGAGTCTCGACGACCTGGCGGCGAACAACCCGGACGAGATCCTCAAGGTCAACGCCAGCTACTGGTCGACCAAGCTCGCGGCGATGGCCGACAAGACCAAGGAGCACGCGTTCGCCAGCGTCGCCATCAAGGGCGACAACGACACCGAGGTCGCGGCCAACTTCAAGAAGGTCCGCGACCAGTTCTACATCGACGGCGTCGACGTCAAGCTCACCGGGCTGCAGCCGGTCACCGGCACGCTCAACGACACCATGGCCAACGACGTGAAGCGGATGGAGATCCTGGCCATCCCGGCGGTCGCCGTCCTGCTGTTCTTCATCTTCGGCGGCATCGTCGCTGCGGCGCTGCCGCTGATCGTCGGCGGCCTGACCATCATCGCCGCCAACGGCGTGGTCAAGCTGATCACCCAGTTCACCGAGGTCAACGCCTTCGTGCTGCCGGTGGTCTCGCTGATCGGCCTCGGCCTGGCGATCGACTACGGCCTGTTCATGGTGAGCCGCTTCCGCGAGGAGATCGCCGAGGGCTACAGCACCGGCGACGCGGTGCGCCGGACGGTGATGACCGCCGGGCGCACCGTGATCTTCTCGGCGACGATGATCGTCGCCAGCCTCGGCGGCCTGCTGATCTTCCCGCAGGGATTCCTCAAGTCGGTCGCCTACGGCGCCATCGCGGCCGTCATGCTGGCCGCGGTGATCTCGGTCACGGTGCTGCCTGCCATCCTCGGCATTCTCGGCCGCCGGGTGGACGCGCTGGGACTGAAGTTCATGCGCAAGACCAAGACCACCGACGAGATCGAGAACAGCTTCTGGGGCCGGCTGACCCAGTGGGTGATGAAGCACCCGCTCAAGGTGACCATCCCGATCGTGGTCGGCCTGCTGCTGCTCACCATCCCGATCTCGAACATCAAGTTCGGCGGCATCAACGAGACCTACCTGCCGCCGGACAACCCCACCCGCGTCGCGCAGGGCGAGTTCAACGACCTGTTCCCGAACTCCCGGTCCGAGCCGGTCAAGCTGGTGATCGACGGCGCCCAAGGGACGGCGCAGATCACCCAGATCGTCAGGGAGGCCAACGCCGCGCCCGGACTCATCGAGAAGTTCACGATCAACAACCCGACCAAGGACGGGGTGACGGTCTTCAAGGCCGGCCTGGTCGACCGCAACGACTCGGCCGAGACCATCGACTACCTCCGGGCCATGGACGTCCCCGACGGGGTGACCATGCTGGTCGGCGGGACACCCGCGATCGAGCAGGACTCGATCGCCGCGCTGCTGGACAACCTGCCGCTGATGGTCACCCTGGTGGTGCTGCTGACCACGCTGCTGATGTTCCTGGCCTTCGGGTCGCTGGTGCTGCCGATCAAGGCCGTGCTGATGACCGCGCTCGGGCTCGGCGCCACCCTCGGCATCCTGACCTGGATCTTCATCGACGGCAACGGCGCCGGGCTGCTCAACTTCACGCCGGGACCGATCATGTCGCCGGTGCTGGTGCTGATCATGGCGATCATCTACGGCCTGTCCACCGACTACGAGGTGTTCCTGCTGTCCCGGATGGTGGAGGCGCGGGCGCAGGGCGCCAGCACCACCGAGGCCGTCCGGGTCGGCACCGCGCACACCGGCCGCATCATCTCCGCGGCCGCGCTGATCCTCATCGTCGTCACCGGCGCCTTCGCGTTCTCCGAGCTGGTGATGATGAAGTACATCGCCTACGGCATGATCGCCGCACTCGTCATCGACGCCACCCTGATCCGCATGTTCCTGGTGCCCGCGACCATGAAGCTCCTCGGCGACGACTGCTGGTGGGCGCCGGCCTGGATGAAGCGCATCCAGGAGAAGCTGGGCCTGGGCGAGCCGATCCTCGCGGACGAGCGGATGCCGTCCGACGTGCCGGTGATCGCGACGCCGCCGATGCCCGTGCCGGTCGAGCCGCGGCCCGCGAACCCCACGCCGCTCACCCGGGCCGCGGTGGAGCGGGTCCTGCCCGCCCGCACGTCGGCCGCCACCGCCGTCGTGGAGCCCGCGGCGCCGCCGTCGGAACCGCTGACGGAACCGATCCCCCGGGCGCACCCTCCCGTCGTCGCGCCGGAGCGGGCCCCGCGTCGGGCGCCCACCCCGCGCCCGTCGGGTGCGGTCGAGCCCAAATCCGCCCAGGCCGAGCGGGATTCGCGCCCCATCGAGAGCTGGCTGGCCGAACTCAAGGTCCCGAAGCCCGCGCAGGCATCCGTGCCGCAGACCAACGGCTCGGACGAGTCCGCCGGCCAGGTGGAGGATCAGGGCAGGCACCGGCACTCGGCCGGCTCGCCGACCGTGAGCGTCAGCGAGCTGCTCGCCCGCCACCAGGAGGACTGAGGACGAGGGCGAGCAGCCGCAGGCCGGGTGGCTAGGCCTCCACCCGGCCGCGCTGGGCGCCCTCGGCGAACGCGCGGGCGTACCGGGTCCCCGCCGCCAGCAACAACAGCCCGACCCCGATGAACGCCAGCACCCGGAACATCCCATCCAACGTCGCCAGGTCGAACAGGAAGAGCTTGGCCAGCGCCGCGAAGGTGAGGGTCAGGCCCGCGCCGAGCGCGAGATGCGCCCGCTCCGGGTGCGCGAGCCCCCACCGGAGCGCCGCCGTCGCGAGCACCATCGCGACCAGGGTGGCCGCGCAGTGTCCGGCGATGAATCCCCTGTCCACACCCAGCGTCGCGACACCGGTGGCCACCACCGCCGCGGTGCCCGCGTAGAGCGCGCCGATCCCTGCCGCGACCCAGGCCACGTCTGCCCGCCGATCATCGAGTAGACCCATCGAATGCGCCTGCCCGACAACGAGAACCATCAGGGTCGCCAGCATCGCCCCGGACACGATGACGGCGAGCGAGCCGACCGCGTCGGCCTGATTCACCAGTACCCCCGGCGGGGCGGCGTCGAGGAACAGCAGCGCGCCGATCGCCCCGAAGCCGACCCCAGCGCCGTAGCCGATCCGGGAGCGGGCCTGCCCGGCGACCGCGACCAGTCCGAGCGCCACCGCGAGCAGCACCACCGGGAGCGCGTCCCGTGAGCTGGCGCCGATGCTCGCCTGCAGCACGGCCAGCGACGCGACCGCCGACATGGCGATCCGGGTGTGCCCGGGCAACGGGCGCACGACTGCCAGCACGGCGAGCAACCCGGCCGCGAGCCCGCACTGCAGCGCCACCTCGGTCCAGCGGCCCGCGACGCCGCCCGAGAACAGCAGCGGCAGCGCCGAGAGTGCGAGCATCACCGTCGCGGTGACGTCGCGGGCATTGCGCCGCACCAGCACCACCGCCGATCCGATACCGAACACGGCGACCACCACCGCCAGGGCCAGCAGCGCGGCCGCGACCGGACGGTGCGCGCCGGACCACGGCGAGGCCCCGGTCCAGGTGGCGTCGGCGAGGGCGATCAGCATCCCGAGCACCGCCGGAATCGCCCGTGCCGCATGCAGGTACGGCCAGTCCCGGCCGAGCTGCGGCGGGAACGCGGCGACCTGGAGGAGCACCAGGAAGACGAGCAGCGTGACGGTGAGCCCGTCGGCCAGCGCCGGGGCGAGGACCGCCACCGCGACCACGGTCAATGCGGCCAGCGGTTGCGACTGCCAGCGCATCGCCAGCGTCATCCCACCCGCGGCGATCCCGAAGGCGACCGCGAGGCCGAGCGCGGGCGGCAGCCAGCCGTAGTACGAGGTCGCGGCGATCACGTCCAGGTAGCCGCCCGCGACGCCGGTGCCGGCCAGGGCGATGCCGCCGACCCGGCCCCCCGGACGATCGAACACCCGGATGCCCGCGCCGACCAGGGCCGCGGCGAACACCGCACCGAAGACCACCCGGGCGACGGGGCCGAAGAACCCGGCCTGCGCGGCCAGCACCAGCAGCATCAGCACACCGATCAGGGTCACCGCCGCACCCGCGACAGCGAGCACGCGGCTGACCACGCCGTCGCGCTGCCACCACGGCTCCCGCGGCTCCCGCTCGGGGGCCTGCGGACGAATCGGCGGCCACGGGACGGGTGTCGACGGGGCCGGCGGTCCCGCGTGCGGAACGGGCTGCGGCGCAAGCCGAGTCGGCGGTGTTGGTTGCGGGAGGTACGTCGGTTGCTGCGGGACCGGCGGCGGTGCGTACGCCTGCGGCGCGGGGGTCTCGAGCTGCGACCGGAGCCGTGTCAGGTCCTCGGCGACCTCGCGCATGTGCAGCCCGAGCGCGTCGAACTCGCCGGACAGCCGCGCGACCAACTGCGGATCGACCTGGGGGCTTGCGGGATTGACCATGTATCAACGATCGGCGCACGGGCCGTCGGGGGCATGAGTAGTCCTACTCGATCGGCATGGGGGTTTTGTGTGGCATCGCCCCGGGGCGGTGCGCGGGGGTCAGCCCAGCATCCGCTTCCAGGTGGTGCCGAACGGGTGCTTGGCGGCCAGGGAGCCGAACCGCACCTTCCCCCGCACCACGAGGTGCAGCGGACCGATCGGGGGTCCGGTGCGCACCTTGTTGGTGGCGCTGCCTGCGACCGTCTCGACGCCGTTGAGGTCGACGGTGGCCTCCGGCGGGACGATGAGCGAGATGGAGCTGAAGTAATCGGCCACGATGATCTCCACGACCTGGCTCGTCATGATCGCCTCGGTGAAGTCCAGCGTGACGTCGGACATCATGCTGTCGACGTGCACCGTCGGCGGCACCTGCCACTTGCCCTTGCGGGTGACCGTCGACATCCGTCCCCGCAGCACGCTGCCGGGATGGGCGACCGCACCCTGGTACGGGTCGGCGGGCGCGAACTGCGGCTGCGGCTGCGGCTGCGGCTGCGGCTGCGGCTGCGGCTGTGCATAGGACACGGGCTGCGAATACGGTGCGGGCTGCGGATAGGGCGCGGGCTGCGGGGCGTACTCGCCGACCAGCTGTATTCCCGGAAGGTCGACGAGCACCACGTTCAGCTCGCCCCTGGTCCGCGCGGCAAGGGCGGTGTCCATCCGCTCGGTGAACTCACCGAGCGAGAGCATCCCCTGCCCGACCGCACGCTGGAGCAGCTGCCCGACGTGCTCTCGTTCCGCATCGGATACCCGCAGATCCTTCGCATCCATGCCAACACGATATGCGGATTCGCCGCAGTGGTGCACGTACGGAGGTCCCGCACTCCGTGTCCGCACCACTGCGGCGAAGCCGCATTCAGAGCCCGCGTTCGATGACGTACCGGGTCAGCTCGACGCGGTTCGCCAGCTGGAGCTTGCGGAGCGTGGCCTGGACATGGTTCTCGACCGTGCGGTGACTGAGCGTGAGCCGGGTGGCGATCTGCTTGGCGCTCAAGCCCTTCGCGACCAGCCGCAGCACCTCCGTCTCGCGTTCGGTGAGCCGGGGCGCCTCGGGGGCGCGGTCATCGGCGGGGCCGGCCGCCATCCGCCGGTACTCGCCGAGCACCAGCCCGGCCAGCCCCGGGGTGAACACCGCCTGGCCCGCGGCGGTGGCCCGGACGGCGTCCACCAGCTCGGCCGCCGACGCGCTCTTGACCAGATAGCCGGTGGCCCCCGCCTTGATCGCCTCGAGCACGTCCTCACGCTCCGCCGACGCCGACAACACCAGCACCGTCGAGTCCGGCGAGGCCGCCAGCACCTCGGCCGTGGCCTGGGCCCCGTTCCCGTCGGGGAGCTGCATGTCCATCAGCACGACCGCGGGCCGCACCGCCGCGGCCCTCGTGCGCGCCGCCGCCACGCCGTCCGCGGTGGCGACCACCGCGAAACCGGCCGCCTCGAGGTCGCGGGCCACGCCGTCCCGCCAGATCGGGTGGTCGTCGACGACCATGACCGTCAGCGGCTCCATCCCGTTCACCCCTTCCCCGACGCCTGCTTGCGTACCCGGATCTCCCATTCGACGCCCTCTCCCGGCGTGTTTTCAAGCGTCGCCGTGCCGCCGAGGTCCGCGACCCGGCCGAGGATGGAGCGCGAGACCCCCATCCGCCCCTCCGACTCGGCCTCCGCGAGCCGGCCGGGGGCGAACCCGATGCCGTCGTCGCGCACGGAGACGATGACCTCCTCGCCGATGTCCTCCAGCAGCACATAGGCTTTCGCGCCCGGACCCGCGTGCAGCGCGACGTTCGACAGCGCGGTCCGCACCACGGCCGCGACCTGCGTGGCCCGCTCCCGTGCCATCAGCACCGGGACGGCAGGCGCCGACACCGACACCGTGGTGCTCGCCTCGCCGCGCAGCAGCGGGCTCAGGTCCACGTCGCCGCCGCCCAGTACCGGCGTCGCCTGCTCGGAGATCAGCTCCCGCAGGGCCACCTCCTGCTCGCCCGCCAGGGTCGCCAATTCCGCCGTCGGGCCGCCGATCTCGGCGCCCCGACGGCGGACGTACGCGAGCACCTGCAACACCCCGTCGTGCACCTCGCGGCCGAGCCGCTCCCGTTCCTCCGCCGCGGCGGTCAGGCGCGCGGCGCGCTCGAGCTGCGCGTGCGATCGACGCGCGGTGTTGGCGGCCAGCCCCAGCGCGAGCCCCACCGAGATCAATACCGGCGCGGTGGCGTCGCGCCACAGATCGAGATCGATCTGGCCCCGGACCAGCGCGCTGACCACCGAGACCGCGGCCCCGGACACCACCCCGAGCCACGGCCCGCCCAGGATCGCCGCGGAGATCACCGCGTTCGTGGCCCACAGCGTGGTGGGCAGGGTCTGGTGCGTGGAGTACCAGTCCTGATCGGACACCAGGCGGGTCGAGGCCATCAACGCCACGACCACCACCTGGTCGGCCGCGACCAGCCACCGCCGCGCCGCCGCGTGCCGGGACAGCCCGACCGCCGCCAGCCCGGACCACACCACCATCAACGCGACCACGGCCCAGCTCAGCGTCGGCCGCGTGTAGTTCGACACCGACGCGACCTGGTAGCTGACCGCGTACACCAAGGTGGCCAACCGGAACACCTGCGCGGCCCGCCACAGCGGCTCGGTGGCCCGTGAGTCTTTCCGGTCCTCCTGCGAACCGCAGTGACTTTCGGCGGCGGTGCCGCCCCGACTCACGGCACCTCGTCCGGGGTCGCCGGGAACAGCGGGACCCGCGGGTCGGCGACCTCGACCTCGTCCGGCACCTCCTCCTGGTCGGAGGCGAGCAGCGACCGGACCGCGGTGTTGAGCACCGCGACGATCGGCACCGCGAGCAGACCGCCGACGATCCCGGCGAGCACGATGCCGGTGGTGATCGCCAGCACCACCGCCAGCGGGTGCAGCCGGACGGCACGCCCGAGCAGCAGCGGCTGCAGCACGTGCCCCTCGAGCTGCATGATCCCGATGATGATGCCGAGGGTGATCAGGGCCGTGATCAGCCCCTTCGTGACCAGCGCGACGAGGACCGCGACGAACCCGGTGACGAAGGCACCGACGATCGGGATGAACGCGCCGACGAAGACCAGCGAGGCCAGCGGCAACGCCAGCGGGACCCCGAGAATCGCCAGCCCGATCCCGATCCCGACGGCGTCGGCCGCCGCCACCGCGACGGTGGCCCGCACGTACCCGACGAGGGAACCGAAGCCCTGGCTGCCGGCCAGCCGGACCCGCTCGCGCGAGGCCGCCGGGATCACCCGCGTGACGAACTCCCAGATCTGGTCGCCGCCGTAGAGGAAGAAGATGACGGTGAACAGCGTCAGCGCGGCGCCGGTGAACAGCTCCCCGATCACCTTGCCGGTCGTCAGCGCCCCGCTGGTCACCGCCTCCTTGTTGTCCTGGATCGACTTGACCACCGAGTCGCCGGCCTGCCGGATCTGGTCCTCGGAGAAGTGGAAGGGGCCCGCGGTCAGCCATTGCTGCATCTGCTCGACGGAATGGGTGAACTGCTCGGTCAGCTCCGGCAGCCCCGCGATGAACTGCTCGACGACGAAGGTCATGATCCCGGCGACCACGCCGATCGCGACGACCAGCACCACCACCACGGCCGCCGACCTCGGCACGCCCTTGTTCTGCATCCAGTCCACCAGCGGGTAGAGCAGCGCGGCCGCCAGCAGGGCCAGGCCGACGGGGATGAGCACCGTGTCCAGCCTGCTGATCACGTATCCGAGGGTGAGCAGTCCGGCGAACAGCACGAGCAGACGCCACGTCCATTCGGCGCCGAGCCGGACGATCGGATGCACCGCACGGGCGTCACCGGCCTGCGGGAGGCCCGATCGCGGCTCGTTCGCGCTCACCTCAGCGAGACTATTCGGCCGACCCTGAGTTGTGCGGGAGGCGGTGATCGGCGCGGCCCGGCGGATGAGGTCCAGGTCACGCCGCGACGACGTGGTGCGCTCGGCAACTGGGCCGCACGACTAAGTTGGTCCTGTGCTGGCATCCTCCTATCGAGCGGTCGCGCTGACCATGCGTAGTCGGTGGCCGCTCTACATGGGTTCGATGATCTTGGCCAACTTCTTCGGCGCCGTGCTCGTGCTGGCCTTCATCCGGTACGGCCTACCCATCTCGGAGTCCCAGGCGATCATCGCGGACCGCGTCCGCAACGTCATCATCTTCGGCATCTACCTGTTCTTCGCCGGGATCGTCAGCCTCGGCGCGGCGGCGATGATGCTGCGGTCGGTGGTCCGCTGGCAGCTGCGCGGGGGCCCGCCGACCCGCAGCGAGCAGATGGCCGCGCTGCACGCCCCGCTCCGGCAGGCGATCGTGCACCTGGTCCTGTGGGTCATCGGCGGCATGCTGTTCGTCTTCCTCACCGTCTGGGAGATGCCGGAGCTCGCCGTCGCGGTCGTCGTGACGGTGTGCATGGCGGCGACCACCACCTTCGGGTTCACCTACATGCTCGGCGAGCGGATCCTGCGGCCGGTCGCCGCGAAGGCGCTGAGCGAGGGGCAGTTCGACCGCCTCCTCGCGCCGGGCGTCGGACCCCGGATGGCGATGACCTGGGGCCTGGGCACGCTGATGCCCGTCATCGGGATCATCCTGCTGTGTGCCACCCAGTTGAGCACCGACCTGCAGTTCTCGACCAACGCGCTGGCCGTCGCGATCATCCTGCTGTCCGGGCTGGCCATCACCACCGCGTTCTCCCTCTCCATGCTCACCGCCAGCCAGATCTCGGATCCGATCCGGCAGCTCCGCAGGGCCATCGAGCGGGTGCAGCGCGGGGCCACCGATGTCCAGGTGGAGGTGTTCGACGGCAGCGAGATCGGCCGGCTGCAGGTCGGGTTCAACCGGATGATGAAGGACGCGGGCGAGCGCAAGCTGCTGCGCGAGCTGTTCGGCCAGCACGTCGGGGAGGACGTGGCCCGCCGGGCGCTGCAGTTCGGCACGGAGCTGGGCGGCGAGACCCGGTTCGTGGCCGTGCTGTTCGTGGACATGGTCGGCTCGACCGGCGCGGCCGCCGAGCAGCCCCCCGGCGAGGTGGTCCGGCTGCTCAACGAGTTCTTCCGTGTCGTCGTCGACGTCGTCGACCAACACAACGGCTTCGTCAACAAGTTCATGGGCGACGCCGCGCTGGCCATCTTCGGCGCGCCGCTGGACCGGCCGGACGCGCCGTCGGCGGCGCTGGCCGCGGCCAGGGAGCTGCGCTTCGCGCTGAACGACATCACCGGGCTCGACATCGGTATCGGCGTGTCCGCCGGCCTGGCGGTGGCCGGGAACATCGGCGCCGCCGAGCGATTCGAGTACACCGTGATCGGCGACCCCGTCAACGAGGCGTCCCGGCTGACCGAGCTGGCCAAGCTGCGGCCGAGCCGGGTGCTGGCCTCGACCAGCGCCCTGTACTTCGCGGACGACGAGGAACAGGCCGAATGGGAGCTCGGTGATCAGGTTCAGCTGCGGGGCCGCAACCGGGTCACCCACCTCGCCTGGCCGGTGCAGTATCCCTAGCGGGGCGACCCCGCCTGGTTACGCTGGGCAGGTGGTCACGCCGCAGCCCGACCGGAGCGAGGTCGTCCCCCACTGGCCGGAGGGGTCCCTACCCGACCGTCCCCGCGGGCGGTTCTGGTGGCTCAAATGGGTCGCCGGGGTGTTGCTCGTCGCCCTGCTCGTGGCCGAGGGCGTGTATCTGTGGCCGCGGCTGCACGAATCGTGGACGGCGCTCTCCGAGATCCACTGGGGCTGGCTGGCCGCGTGCATCGTCGCGCAGGCCGTGTCGCTCAGCGGCTACGGGCGCGTCCAGAAGCAGCTGCTCCGGGCCGGCGGGGTGGCCGTGAGCCAGGGCAAGTCCGTCTCGGTGGTCTATGCGTCCACCGCGATGGCCGTGACGCTGCCTGCGGGGCAGGTCTTCTCGACCGCCTTCACCTACCGGGAAACCCGCCGCTGGGGCGCCAGTCCCGTCGTCGCATCGTGGCAGCTGGCGATCTCCGGGGTGATCGCGGGCGTCGGGTTGGCGCTGATCGGGGTCCTCGGTGCGCTGTTGGTCGGCGGCTCGGTCAGCCCCTTCACGCTGACCTTCTCCATCGCGGGACTGATCGCCCTCGTCTTCGCGGTCCGCTATGTCACGGCGCACCCGAACTCGATCGAGGCGGCCGTCCGCTGGGTGCTGGTGCGGGTCAACGCGATGCGCAGCAAGCCGGCCGACACGGGGATGGCCGCGGTCCGGGAGATGCTCGAGCAGCTCGAGTCGGTCCAGCTCGGCAGGCGCGACGGCGCGCTGACGCTCGGCTGGTCCGCGGTGCACCGGATCGGGGACCTCGCCTGCCTCGCCGCGGCCTGCTACGCCATCGGTGCCGAGCCCGCGCTGTCCGGGCTGCTGATCGCGTTCGCCGCGGGCAAGGCCGTCGCCACCATCCCGCTCGCGCCCGGCGGTCTGGTGTTCGTCGACGCCACCCTGATCGCCACCCTCACCACCGCCGCCAGCATCAGTGCCTCGCAGGCCGTGGCGGCCGCGTTCGTCTACCGCGGTGTGAGCTTCATCCTCGTCGCGATCGTCGGCTGGATCGTCTTCCTCTTCCTGTTCCGCCGCCATCAGCACGAGGATCTGGAGTTCGACGTCGAGCTCGAGCGCAGCGAAAAACGGGCGCTGCACGAGTCCCCCGCCGCCGAGAACACGGGCCTCGAGGGCCCGGAGCGCGAGCGATCACACCGGAAAAAGAGCTGATCAGCGGATAGTTTGAGCGCACTCGTCCTGCGGGGGTGCTTATCACCCGATTCGGGCGATTGCCTTCTCCGCAGTGGTCGATCTCACATAGCCTAACTCTCATGCCATGTACGGGCGACACGCCGTGAGCCGCGGAAAGCTCTGATCAGGTCTCTCTCCACCGCGGGATTCGAGTATGTCGACCGCCTCCTCTCACACCAGGAGCCGACATGAAGTGGAATCGCCAAGTCCCGTCCGGTATGCCGTCGCACCGCTACCGGTCGCATTTCGACCGGGTACCCACGCCACCCGACGACGGCATCGGACGTCAGTGGCCCTCCAACCGCCTCACCGCCGCCCCGCTGTGGGCGCCGGTCGATCTCCGCGACGGCAACCAGGCCCTCCCGGAGCCGATGGACACAGCCCGCAAGCGGCTGATGTTCGAACAGCTGGTCCGGATGGGATACAAGGAAATCGAGTGCGGTTACCCGGCCGCCAGCCAGGCCGACTTCGACTTCACCCGCGACCTGGTGACCTTCGACCTGGTGCCGGACGACGTGACCGTCGTGGCGTTCACCGCCGCCCGGCCCGAGCTGATCGACCGGACCTTCGAATCGGTGCGCGGCCTCGCCAACGTGGTGATCCACACCTACGTCCCCACGGCGCCGCTGTGGCGATCCATGGTGCTGGGCCAGGACCGCAAGGAGTTGCTGCGCCACATCCTGAAGTCCGCGGAGGACGTGGCCCGCGTCGGCGACACGATTCCGGGCATGCGGTACCAATTCGCCGCCGAGGTGTTCAACCTGACCGAGCCGGACTTCGTCCTCGAGATCTGCAACAGCCTCACCGAACTGTGGGACGCCAGCCCGGACCGGCCGGTCTCCCACAACTTCCCGACCACCGTCGAGACGGCCACACCGAACGTCTACGCCGATCAGATCGAGTACATGCACCGGCACCTCGACCGTCGCGAATCGGTGATCCTGTCGATCCACACGCACAACGACCGCGGCACCGGCGTCGCCTCCTCGGAGCTGGCGATGCTCGCGGGCGCGCAGCGGGTGGAGGGTTGCCTGTTCGGCAACGGCGAGCGGACCGGGAACGTGGACCTCGTGACGCTGGGGCTGAACCTGCACTCGCAGGGCGTCGACCCGATGATCGACTTCTCCGACCTCGACTCCGTGCGTCGAACGGTGGAGTACTGCAACAGGATCGACGTGCACCCGCGGCACCCGTACGGCGGCGACCTGGTGTTCACGGCCTTCTCCGGCTCCCATCAGGACGCGATCAAGAAGGGGTTCAGCAAGCACAACACCGAGGCGAAGTCCGCCGGGATCGAACCCATGCAGGCGGCGTGGGACATGCCGTACCTGCCGATCGACCCCGCCGACATCGGCCGCGACTACGAGGCGATCATCCGGGTGAACAGCCAGTCCGGAAAGGGCGGTGTCGCGTACCTGCTGCAGACCGGATACGGGCTGGACATGCCGCGCGGGCTGCAGATCGACTTCGCGCGCAGGGTGCAGCACATCACCGATGACGGCGGCGGCGAGGTCAGCGCCGAGGAGCTGTGGAAGCTGCTCACCTCGGAGTACGCCCACCACGGCGTGCTCGACAAGTGGTCGGTCCAGCACCTCGGGGACGGCCTCGACCACCTCGAGGTCCGCGCGACCCTCGGCGAGATGCAGATCGACGGCGAGGCCTCGGCCAGCGGGCCCGTCGAGGCGCTGACCCGGATCCTCGCCGCACACGGACGCGAGGTGGAGGTGCTGGCGATGGCGCTGCAGTCGGTCGCCGAGGGCGCGGGCGGCCAGGCCATCACCTTCGCCCAGTGCCGGGTGGACGGCAAGACCCAGTGGGGCATGGGTGTCGAGAAGTCGGTCACGGCCTCGACGCTGAGGGCCGTGCTGGCGGCGGCCGCGCCCGACTGATCCCGCGCACCGAACAGGCGATTCCCACGGGACCGCCGGCCGAGTCCTCGGCCGGCGGTCCCGTCGTGTGACCCACATCACCTCGCCGTCCGGAAATATCCCCGGCGGCGGCACCGTTGGACGAGGCACCTGCTTGAAAATTGAACTACTTACAAGGAGCCTTCATGACCACCGCCATCGCCCTCCCCACCCTGACCACCGGCACCTGGGCCATCGACCCCAGCCACTCGACCGTCGGCTTCTCGGTGCGCCACCTGATGGTCAGCAAGGTCCGCGGGCGGTTCCAGGACTTCTCCGGCGCCATCACCGTCGCCGAGGACGGCACCCCGTCCGTCAGCGCCGAGATCAAGGTCGCGTCCATCACCACCGACAACGAGCAGCGCGACAACCACCTCCGCGCGGCCGACTTCTTCGACGCCGAGCAGTTCCCGACCGCCACCTTCACCTCCACCGGCGTGCGCGCCAAGGGCGAGGACTTCGTGGTGGACGGCGACTTCACCCTGCACGGCGTGACCCGCCCGGTCGAGCTCAAGCTCGAGTTCAACGGCGTCAACCCGGGCATGGGCCACGGACCCGTCGCCGGCTTCGAGGCCAGCACCGTGATCAACCGCAAGGACTTCGGCATCAGCATCGACATGCCGCTCGAGGGCGGCGGCGCCGTCGTCGGCGACAAGATCACCATCACCCTCGAGATCGAGGCCGGTCTGCAGGCCTGACCCGCTCGCCTACCGCGCACCCGTCGCGTCCCAGCCCCCTGGGGACACGACGGGTGCGCGTTGTCGTGCGACGCTGCATCGCACCGGCTTCCGCGGGACGGGACGCGTCGACGGTCGCGGCGCGCGGGGCCCTCCACGACCGCCGCGGCGACCCGGCGGCCTACCCTGGACGCGTGAACAAGCGCCTACACGTCCTGGCCGTCCTGGCCGTCGACGTCGTGTTGGTCATCGTGTTCTGCGCGATCGGCCGCCGCACCCACGATGAGGCCAACGCGCTCGTCGGGCTCGCCACCACCGCATGGCCGTTCCTCGGGGGACTCGCGGTCGGCTGGCTGACGAACGAGGCGCTGTACCGCAACAAGTCGGTGCCGGAGTCGGTGTTCCCGGCCGGTGTGATCATCTGGTTGTGCACGGTCCTCGTCGGGATGATCCTGCGGGCGGTCAGCGGCCAGGGCACCGCGTTCAGCTTCATCGTCGTCGCGACCTGCGTTCTGGCGGCGTTCCTGCTCGGCTGGCGCGCGATCTACGGGGTCGTCCGGAGGCGCTCCACCGCCGCCTAACAACTTGGCCTCGAGTCCCGGCGGGGACTCGTCGCGCGTGAGACAGTTTGCCGATGAGCGAACTCACGTCGCCGCCCCGGGATCCCAAGGCCGACCGTGGTTTCTTCGGCCAGCCGGTCGCGCTCGCGAACCTGTTCGGCGTCGAGATGTGGGAACGGTTCTCGTTCTACGGGATGCAGGGCATCCTCATCTACTACCTGTACTACTCGGTGGCCGACGGTGGGCTCGGCATCTCCCAGGCCGCCGCGACCAGCATCGTCGGCGCGTACGGCGGCACCGTCTACCTCTCGACCATCCTCGGCGGCTGGGTGGCCGACCGCATCCTCGGCTCCGAGCGCACCCTGTTCTACAGCGCGATCCTGGTCATGTGCGGCCACATCGCGCTGGCCGCGATCCCGGGCCTGGCCGGCGTCGGGGTCGGCCTGGTCGCGATCGCGATCGGCAGCGGCGGCCTCAAGGCCAACGCCACCTCGCTGGTCGGCGACCTCTACGCGGAGAACGACGACCGCCGCGACGCCGGGTTCTCCATCTTCTACATGGGCATCAACCTGGGCGCCCTGATCGGACCGCTGCTGACCGGGTGGGCGCAGGACACGTGGGGATTCCACGTCGGTTTCGCGCTGGCCGCGATCGGGATGGCGCTGGGCCTGATCCAGTACACGCTCGGCCGCAAGCGGCTCGCCGGGATCGGCGAGCGGCCCCCGGACCCGATGCCGCACTCGCAACGGCTGCGGTACGCGGCGGTCGGCGCCGTCGCGTTGCTCGTGGTCCTCGCGCTCTGCCTGACCGGGGTCATCACCACCGACAACCTCTCCGACGTGGTCGTCGGCCTGACGATCGCCGCCTCGATCGCGTACTTCCTGGTGATCCTGACCAGCAAGCACATCACCAGCACCGAGCGCAGCCGCGTGATCGCGTTCATCCCGATGTTCCTGGCCAGCGCCGCGTTCTGGTCGCTGTTCCAGCAGCAGTTCACCGTCGTCGCGATCTACGCGGACAAACGGCTGGATCGCAACCTGTTCGGTTGGGACTTCCCGGCCTCCTGGGTGCAGTCGATCAATCCGGTCTTCATCATCATCTTCGCCGGTGTCTTCGCGGCCGCGTGGACCAAACTCGGCCCCCGCCAACCGTCCTCGCCGCTCAAGTTCGCGGCGGGCACCATCATCATGGGCCTGGCCTTCCTCGCGTTCCTGCCGTTCGCGGGTGGCGGGCCGAACAGCACCCCGCTGCTGGGCCTGATGTTCATCCTGTTGTTGTTCACCTTCGCCGAACTCTTCCTCTCCCCTGTCGGCCTGTCACTGTCGACAAAGTTGGCGCCCAAGGCATTTCACACCCAGATGGTCGCGCTGTTCTTCCTGTCGGTCGCCCTGGGCTCGTCGATGGCGGGCACGCTGGCGAAGTACTACAACGAGAACGACGAGGCGCCGTACTTCACCTGGGTGGGGGCGGCATCGATCTCGGTCGGCGTCGTGATGATCCTGCTCTCGCCGTGGATCAGCCGAATGATGCGCGGCGTGCACTAGCGACGCCCGCCGCCGGACCCCTTGTGCGCCGTGTCGCCGCGGGCGGACGATGGTTGGGAGCCATGAGGGGTGGCTCGACCACAGGTTCGTCCCAATCAAAAGGTGTGAGCACAATGTCCACCAGGATCACCAAAACCCTCGCTGCGACCGCGATCGCCCTGACAGTCGGTGTCTTCGCGGCCCCCGCCGCCTCCGCAAGCGAAACCGCGGCCGCGACGCCCGCCCTGGGCTCTGTCGCCCTGTGCTTCAGTCTCCCGCTCGGGTCCGCCGCCCTCGTCTGGTGCATCTGAACGCGCCGCGAGAAGCCCCGTCGCGATCGAGGGGCTGGATCGACCCTAGAACGACCAACTAAACGCACGCCGTCGGCCTGCGCGTTGTCAACGCGGGATCTGGGCCTGGATCGGTCGTAGGAACCGTCCGGCCGCATCCACCGCGGGGGCCGAGCTGTCCGCCCCCGCGACGAACACCGCAAACGCAATATCGTCGCCTGGGGGCCCCTCCCGCTTGCGGGGGACGATGCCGACGAACCAGCCGTGCGCGGCGGCGTCGCCGACCTCGGCGGTGCCGGTCTTGCCGCGCAGGTCGGCGATGTCCGCGAGCTGGGTGGCGGTGCCGGCCGTGACCGTCTCGCGCATCATGGTCCGCAGCTGCTCGGTGACCTGTGGGGGCGCCGGGGCAGGCGTCGTGTTCGCGACGCCCGGCATCCCCGCGACCAGCGTCGGCGCGGGCGTGGAGCCCTTGGCGATGGACGCCGCGACCAGCGCCATCCCGAACGGTGTCGCGGTCACCTGCCCCTGCCCGATCGCGGATTCGACGCGCTGCGCCGGGGTGTCCGCGGGCGGCACGCTGCCGGTGACCGTGGTCAGCCCGGGCGTCACGTAATCCACCCCGAGACCGAACTGCAGGGCCGCGTCGGGCAACGCGGTCGGCGGCAGCGCGACCGCGAGCGCGCCCATGGTGGTGTTGCAGGAACGGGCGAACGCGGTGTGCAGCGGCACCGAGCCGAGGTCGAAATTGTCGTCGTTGGGGATGGTGCGCCCCTCGATGTTCGCGCTGCCCGGGCACGGCAACACGGTGTCGGGGGTGACCGAACCTGCCTGCAGCGCAGCGGAAGTGGTGACCGTCTTGAAGGTCGACCCCGGCGGGTACAGTCCGGTCAGGGCGATCGGGCCCTGCGCGGCGGCGGCCGGGTTCTGCGCGACCGCGAGCACCGCCCCGGTCGACGGCCGCAGCGCGACGATCGCGGCCTGCTGCGGGAGCGCGGCGATGGCGGCCTGGGCGGCGCCCTGGATCGCGGGGTCGAGGGTGGTGGCGATGTCGGGCTGGGGCGTGCCGTCCTCACCGGCCAGCCGCTCCGCGGATCCGTTGGCGCGCACCAGCTGTACCGCCCAGCCGGCGGAGGCGTCCTGGCCCTGCTGCCACAACTTCCGGAGCCCGTCGAGGGTGGGTGAGGTCATGGCCTTGTCCGCGGTGAGCAACCGTGTCTGCTTCACCAGCTGCACGCCGGGGATCGCGGTGAGCCGGTCGGCGATCGGCTGGAAGTCCGTGTCCCGCAGCGTGATCGCGGTGACCGTCTTGCCCTGGGATCCGGCCAGATCCGCCTGCAGCGAGGCCGCGGTGATCGTGGGGGCCACCGGGCCGAGCAGCTGCGCGACCGCGGCGGCGGTACCGGCCGGGTCGGCGATCGTCGCCGGGTCGAGGTTGACCAGGGTGACGGTCTGCTCGGTCATCAGCGGGCGCCCCGCGGCGTCGAGCACCTGCGGGGAGCCCCCGGCGAGGGTGGTGTAGCGCAGCGTGGTGTCCGCGGTCAGTCCCGGCGCCAGCAGCTGCGGGTCCCAGGGGATCTTGCCGCCGTCGGCGACGGACTGGCCGCCGCCGGTGGTGGTGTAGCTCCAGGTGTGCGCCGAGTCGGGCTCGGCGGTCGGGGTGGCGCTCGTGGTCCCGGCCGCGGGCGTCGTCGTGGGCTCGGCGGCAGCTTCGGCGCCGAGGGTCCAGTCCGCGTCGAGGGTGAAGGTGCCCGCGTCGCTGTCGGTGCCCGCGACCACGAAGGTCGCGTCCCGGGCGGCGAGGCCGTCGAACATCTGGGTGATCGCGGCCGCCGCGGCGGCCGGGTCGCTGGTGAGATCGGCGGCCGCCTGCGCGTTCCGCTGGGTGAGCGCGTCCGCGAACTGCCGCGCGGCGACCTCCGTCTCCGTCTCCGACTGCCCGATGGTGCATCCGCCCAGTACCAGCGCCGACACCGCGATCCCCACCACACCCAGCTTCATCCGCATGGCCTCGAGGTTAGGCGGCCCCGCCGCCGGCGCGCCGATTTGGCACCGCGCGCCACCAAAAGGCTGAGTCGATCCGTAGCGCATTCACCGAAATGAGCGTATGACTGTAATCAAGTAATCATCGCAACCTTCGAGGTGAGTTCGATGGGATACACAGGACACGGCGGACGCAGATTCGGACGGCCGGGCGGCTGGCAGCAGGCCGATATCCCCGACGCCAGCGACGCGAGCGAGTGGTTCGCCGGGCGGCTGCCCGAGGACTGGTTCACCGGCCCGGCCACCGTGACGGTGGACCGCGAGGAGATCGTCGTCACCGGCGAGCTGCCCGCACCGGAGGAGACATCCCAGGCCGCCGTCGACGGCCGGATCTCCCGGTTCCGGGAGACCACCAGGGCGGACCGGATGCGGATCGCCGACGAGGCGGAGGCCCGCTACGGGCGCAAGGTGGCCTGGGGCGTCACCCTGGGCGAGCGGCACGTGCTGTTCACCCACCTGGCGGTGCCCGTGATGACCCGGTTGCGCCAGCCCGAGCGCCGGGTGCTCGACACCCTTGTCGACGCCGGAGTGGCCCGTTCCAGGGCGGACGCGCTGACCTGGGCGGTCAAGCTCGCGGGCGAGCACAGCGAACAGTGGCTGGCCGAACTGCGCGAGGCGATGGGCCGGGTGGACGAGCTGCGCTCCGAGGGACCGAACATCTGAGGCGCCGCTCATAAATCCCTTGTCGAACCGACGGGATCGCCCTATCGTGGTGGCCGTCTTGTTGTCGACGATCGGAGAAGGGCCCTTGCTCATCCAGAGGTAGTGAACGCATCGCGCCGTGTGCTCGTGCACGCCGGCGCCCGCACCCACCTCTAGGAGCACCCATGGCCCAGTCCTATCTCGCCCTTTCCGATCTCTCCTTCCACTGGCCCGACGGCGAACTCGCGTTCGATGGCCTCGACGCCGTATTCGGCACCGGCACAACCGGACTCGTCGGACTCAACGGCGCCGGCAAGTCCACCCTGCTGCGGCTGATCGCCGGCGAGCTGGCCCCCGACCGCGGCTCGGTGACCGTGCACGGGTCGATGGCGTACCTGCGCCAGGACCTCGCATTGGATCCGGATCGCCGAGTGGACGCCATCCTCGGCATCGAATCTCAGCGAAAGGCCCTGCACCGCATCGAATCCGGTGCAGGCACGGACGAGGACTTCGCCGGTGCCGCCGGACACTGGGACATCGAGGAGCGTGCCGTGGCCACCCTCGACCGGCTCGGGCTCGCGCACATCGCCCCGTCGACCGACGCGCTCGGCCGAACTGTCGGCACGCTGTCGGGCGGGGAGACGATGCTGCTCGGCCTCACCGCCGCGCTGCTCGGCGAACCGCAGGTGCTGCTGCTCGACGAACCGACCAACAACCTCGACCTGGCGGCGAAGGCCCGGCTCTACGCCGCGGTCGCGCAGTTCCCTGGCACCGCCATCGTGGTCAGCCACGACCGCGAGATGCTCGAGCGGGTGGATTCCATCGCCGAGCTGCGCCGCGGGGAACTGCGGATGTTCGGCGGCAACTTCAGCGCCTACCGGGCGGCGATCGACGCCGAGCAGGAGGCGGCCCGCGCGGCGGTCCGCGACGCGCGCAGCGACGTGCGCAAGCAGGGCCGTGAACTCGTCGAGGCGCAGACGAAGATCGCGCGCAGGGTGCGGTACGGGAAGAAGATGGAGGGCAGTGTCCCGCGAATCCTGGCCGGCGAACGCAAGCGTCAGGCCCAGGTGTCGGCGGGCAAGCTGCGCGGCAGCCACGTCGACAAGCTGGAGGAGGCGCGGCAGGCCCTCACCGAGGCGCAGGAGCTGATCCGCGACGACCGCGAGATCCGAATCGACCTGCCGGACACCGCAGTCCACCCGGGCCAGCGGGTGATCGAGCTCGAGGACGTCACGCTGGCCTGCGGTCCGACGGTGTCGCTGACGGTGTCCGGGCCGGAGCGCATCGCGTTGGTCGGGCGCAACGGGATCGGCAAGACCACCCTGCTGCGGGCCATCGCCGACGCTGGCCCGCGGGTGCCGTGGCGGTCGTTGCCGCAGCGTCTCGACATCTTCGACGGCGATCGGACCGTGGCACAGAACGTCGCCGATGCCGCTCCGCACGCGACACCGGAGCAGATCCGGGCCCGACTGGCCCGGTTCCTGTTTCGCGGTGCCGCGGCCGACACCCCCGCCTCGGCCCTGTCGGGCGGGGAACAGCTGCGGGCGGCACTGGCGCGGATCCTGTTGGCCGAGCCCGCGCCGCGACTGCTCATGCTCGACGAGCCGACCAACAACCTGGATCTGCCCAGCCTGGCGCACCTCACCTCGGCCCTCGCCGAGTTCCGGGGTGCGCTGGTGGTCGCCAGCCACGACCTGCCCTTCCTCCGGGAGATCGCAGCTACTCGATGGATCGAACTCACCGAGGACGGGCTACGGGAGGTGGATCCGCGCTAACCTCGGGTTCCGCCTGCCGCACCGCCGGACCGCCGTGCGGGCACATCTCGATCCGAGGACGCCGATGACACACGACGCACGCATCCATGCCTTTCGCGACGACGCCCTCGGCGACCTCGACGCCACCGGTGTCGCCGAGCGGATCGCCTCCGGTGAGCTGTCCTCCCACGACGCGGTGCTGGCCTCGATCGAACGCGCCGAGACGGTCCGGGACTCCCTGAACGCCATCGCCTTCCCCGACTTCGATCGGGCCCTGACCCGGGCCGCTGGGCCGCACGCGGGCGTCTTCGCGGGTGTCCCGACGATCGTCAAGGACAACGTCGACATCGCGGGCCTGCCGTCGAATCACGGCAGCGCGGCGTTCGCGGCGCGGCCCGCGCGAGCGGACAGCGACTTCGCCAGGCAGTTCCTGTCCACCGGCGCGGTCCCGATCGGCAAGAGCCGACTGCCCGAGTTCGGCTTCAGCGCCTCGAACGAGTACGCGACGGCCGAGCCCGTGCACAATCCGTGGAACCCGGAGTACTCCTCCGGAGCCTCCTCCGGTGGTTCTGCGGCGTTGGTCGCGGCGGGGGTGCTCCCGTTCGCGCACGCCAACGACGGCGGCGGGTCGATCCGGATCCCGGCGGCGGCGTGCGGTCTCGTCGGCCTCAAACCGACCCGGGGGCGCACGGTGGCGGACCCGGCGGACAAGGCGATGCCGATCCGGATCGTCGCGCAGGGGGTGCTGACGCGGTCGGTTCGGGACACCGCACGGTTCTATGCCGCGGCCGAAACCTATTACCGCAATCCGAAGCTCCCGCCGATCCGGCTCGTCGAGGGCCCCGGCCGCACCCGGCTACGGATCGGCGTGATCATCGACTCGATCACTGGGATCCCGACGGACGACGAGACGCGCGCCTCCGTTGCCGCGACCGCAAACCTGCTCACCGAACTCGGTCACCGCGTCGAGGAGGCGCCGCTGCCGGTCGGCCGGTCCTTCGTCGAGGACTTCTCGAACTACTGGGGATTCCTGTCGTTCGCGATCTGCGCGGGTGGGAAGAGAGTGCTCGGCCCGGACTTCGACCGGGCCAAGACCGACAACCTCACCCGCGGGCTGGACGCGATGTACCGCAGGAACATCGCGAAGACGCCGCAGGTGCTGTACCGGTTGCGGCGCACGCATCGGCAATACGCGCAGATGTTCCAGAAGTACGACGTGCTGCTCTCCCCCGTCCTCGCACACACCACCCCGAAGCTCGGATACCTCTCTCCGGCACAGAGTTTCGAGGAACTGTTCACCAGGCTGGTCAACTACACCGCGTTCACCCCGCTGAACAACGCGTCCGGCGGTCCCGCCATCTCGCTTCCGCTGCACGAGACCGCGGCGGGACTGCCCCTGGCCTCGCACTTCTCGGCCGATCACGGCGACGAGCGCACCCTGCTCGAGCTCGCGTACGAGCTGGAGCAGGCCCGGCCGTGGCGGCGGATCCAGGACTGAGGACCGCCCGGCGATCGACGCCCGGACCGGGTGCACGGCACCATGGGTGAGGTGAACTCGTACTGGGCGCAGTGGTCGGCCTACCTCCCCCTCGCCGTCGCCGCGGCGATGGTCCTGCTGGGCCCACTGTGGGCGGTGACCCGGCACGCGGTGACCCTCGTGCACGAAGCCGGACACGCGATCGCCGCGGTCGCGACGGGGCGACGGCTCACCGGGATCCGGCTGCACTCGGACACCTCGGGCCTGACCCTCTCGCGCGGTAAGCCCCGCGGCCCCGGCATGGTGCTCACCGCGGCGGCAGGCTTCCTGGCGCCCTCGCTCCTCGGCCTGGCGGGCGCGCTCCTGATCGCGTCCGGTCAGCTCCGGATGCTGCTGTGGGGTGCGGTCGCGCTGATCGTCGCGATGGTGCCGTTCATCCGCAACGTGTTCGGTCTGCTGGTGCTCGTGATCTGCGGATCGGCGGTCGGCATCGTCGCCTACTACGGATCACCGACGCTGCAACTGCATTTCGCGTACACCGGGATCTGGCTGCTGCTGTTCGGCAACCTGCACACCATCGTCGAGGCGGCCCGCACCCGCTCCGGCCGCTCGGACCTCGACCAGCTGCGGTCGCTGAGCCACCTGCCGCGGCTGCTGTGGGTGATCCTGCTCGTTGCGGTCGCGGTCGGGACCGGGGTGTTGGCCTGGCGGGCGCAGTACCTCGGTTGAGGGGTGTGTGCTGGACCGACCGGCCCAGTGTCAGCGGGCCCCCGCGTACGACCGCATCTCGTAGTCGTCGAGCGGGAAGCTGTGCGCCTCCCGGAACGCGTTCACCGTCGAAGTGGGCCGCAGGATCGCCGCCTCACCGTGCTGGTTGAAGTAGTAGCTGTGCGCGGTCTGGCAGCTGCCGCCGTAGAACACCGAGTCGCCCAGCTTCGCGGTCATCCGGTCCAGGAACTCTGCGTTCGCCTGCTCGGTCACCTCGAACACGTCGGCGCCGCGCCTGCGCAGCTCGCCGAACAGCCGGTCCATGTGCGCCATCTGCGACTCGATGGTGGTGAAGTACGACAGGCCGCTGTACGAGTACGGGCTGGCGAGGCTCAGGAAGTTCGGGAAGCGCGGCACCGACACGCCCTCGTATGCCTGGAACCGGTTGTCCCGCCACCACTTCCCCAGGTTGCGGCCCTCGCGGCCGATCACCTCGATGGCCGGGAAGTTCACGTCCCACAGGTTGAAGCCGGTGGCCAGGATCAGCGTGTCGATCTCGGTGCGGCTGCCGTCGGCGGTGACGATCGCATTCGGCTCGATCCGCTCGATCGTGCCGGTCTCCAGGCGCACGTGCGGCCTGGTGAACGTGCGGTAGTAGCTGTTGGAGAAGGTCGGCCGCTTGCAGCCGAAGTCGTAGTCCGGGGTCAGCTTGCGCCGCAGCTCCGCATCCCCGACCTGGGCTCGCAGGTGCGCACGCGCGGCCGCGGCCGCGGCCTTGTTCAGGAACTTCGCCTGCTTGAAGTGCAGCACCGCGCTCACCATCAGCAGCTCCAGCACCGATCCGCTCACCGCGCGGGCCGCCCTCTGCGCCAGCGGAATCCGCGCGAACAGTTTCTGCACCGGCCCGGGGATGGGCACGTCCACCTTCGGCACCACATAAATCGGGGTGCGCTGGTAGACCGTCAGCTCGGCCACCCGGCGGGCCACCTCCGGGATCAACTGCACGGCCGTGGCGCCGGTCCCGATGATGGCCGCGCGCCTGCCCGTCAGGTCGTAGGAGTCGTCCCAGGCGGTGGTGTGCACGACCTTTCCCTCGAACGACTCGATGCCGGGGATGTCCGGCAGGTGCGGCTGCGAAAGGAACCCGGTCGCGGTCAGCAGGTACCGCGCGGTGATCTGCTCGCCGCCCTCGACGGACACCACCCAGCGCTGGGCGTCCTCGTCCCAGCGGGCGCCCTCGACCACCGCACCGAAGCGCATGTGCCGGCGCAGGTCGTACTTGTCCGCGACGTGTCCGGCATACCTCTCGAGCTCCGCCCCCGGCGCGAACAGCCGCGACCAGTACGGGTTCGGTTCGAACGAGTACGAGTAGCTGACGGACGGGATGTCGACGGCGAGGCCCGGGTAGCGGTTGACGTGCCAGGTTCCGCCGAGCGCGTCCTCGCGCTCGAGGATCGCGATGTCGGTCAGGCCCATCCGCTTGAGCTGGATCGCGGCACCCATACCGCCGAATCCGGCGCCGACGATCACCGCGTCGTGATGCACGTTCTGGTCCACAGGTCCAACCCTTCGCCGATGTGCGTTACATGCAGTATCACGCACTTTTCGTCCCGGCAACACCCCCAATGCCTTCGGCTGTGGTGCGGATGCGGAGTCCCCGCCCTCCGTATCCGCACCACTGCGGCAACGCCGCATCAATCCCGGGGCAGCCCCAGCATCCGCTCACCGATTACGTTCAGCTGCACCTCGGTGGTGCCGCCGTAGATGGTGGTCGCGCGGCCGGCGATGAGCTGTTCCATCGCCTTGTCGCTCGGCTCCCCCGGCACCGCGACCGTGCCCGCGGCCCCCAGCTCCGCGACCACGAACTCCGAGATCGCCTGCCCCAGGCCCATGCCGAGCAGCTTCCCGACCGACGAGGTGGTGCTCACGTCGGCGCCGGAGAGCTGCTTCAGGACCACCCGCGACCCGATCAGGTCGATGGCCTGGCTCTCCGCGATCAGTTCACCGAAGCGGTACCGCCCGACCGGCCCCAGCTCCCGACCACGCACGAACTGCATCAGGTCGGCATCGCTGGCGTAGGCCTCCATCTTCTGGCTCAGCGCCACCCGCTCACCGGCGAGGGTGGTGCGCGCGACGTGCCAGCCGTCGTTCACCTCGCCGACCATGTTCGCGTCCGGGATGAAGACGTCGTCCAGGAACACCTCGTTGAACAGGGCCGAGCCCGTCATCTCGCGCAGCGGGCGCACGGTCACGCCCGGGGTCGACATGTCCAGCACGAAGTAGGTGATGCCCTCGTGCTTCGGCTTGGTCGGGTCGGTCCTGGCGATGAGCATCGCCCAGTCCGCGAACTGCGCCACGCTGGTCCAGATCTTCTGGCCGTTGATCGTCCAGCCGTCGTCGACCTTCTCCGCCCTGGTGGTCAGCGACGCGAGGTCCGAGCCGGCCCCCGGCTCCGAGAACAGCTGGCACCACACCAGATCACCGCGCAGTGTCGGGACCACCAGGTCCTGCTTCTGCTGCTCCGACCCGTGCCCGACCACGGCGGAGACCGCCCAGCCGCCCATCAGCAGCTGTGGCATCGCGATGCCGGCGGTCTTGACCTCCTGCGAGATGACGATCTGCTCCAGCGGTCCGGCGCCCCGCCCGTACGGCTTGGGCAGGTGCGGCTGCACCCAGCCGCCGTCGCCGAGCGCGATCAACTGATCGTCCTCGTCCTCGATCACCGCGATCGGGGCCAGCTCGGCCCGCACCGCGGCCCGGATGGCGTCGGCCTCTTCCGGGAGCTCGAGCACCGACGTCCGGGACACCCCGGCCAGGGCCTGCTCCGCCACCCGGTTCACCCGCTCCTCGCGGGTGCCCAGCACGCCCCGGATCGCGAGCGCCCGGCGGTAGTACAGGTGCGCGTCGTGCTCCCAGGTGAACCCGATCCCGCCGTGCACCTGGATGCAGTCCTGCGCCACCTGCACGGCGGCGTCGGCCACGATCACCGCCGCGACGTCGGCCGCGAAGTCCGCGGTCTCGTCACCCTTGTCGAGCGCCGACGCCGCGTCCCACACCACCGCGCGCGCCTTCTCCAGAGCGATGCCCATGTGCGCGCACTTGTGCTTGACGCCCTGGAACTGGCCGATCGGCCTGCCGAACTGCACCCGAGTCTTGGCATACTCGGCCGCCGTCGACACGCACCAGGACATGATGCCGATGGCTTCCGCCCCGAGCACCACCGCGGCGATCGCCCGCACCCGCTGCTCGCCCAGTCCGTCGAGCACCCGCTCCGCCGCCACCAGCACGCCGTCCGCCTCGACCCGCGCCGACCCCCGGAGCACGTCGATGCTGTCCTGGCCGGTCACCGTCAGATCGGCCGAATCAACCACCATCCAACGGATCTCATCACCGATCCGGGCGGGGAGCAGCAGCACGTCGGCGTGCTCGCCGCCCAGTACCGCGTCGGTGCCTCCGGTCAGCCGGTAACCCCCCTGATCGGGTTCCACGTGAAACGGCGTGCCGAGCGCGAGCGCCGCGGTGCGGGAGCCGTCGACAAGACCGGGCAGCACCTCGATGCCGGCCTTCGAATCGGCGGCCGCGAGCACCGCGGCCGCGAGCGCGGTGGGGACGAAGGGGCCGGGGGAAATGGTGCGGCCCAGCGCCTCCAGCGCCACGGCCAGAGTGAGCAGGCCGGCGCCGTGGCCACCGCGATCCTCCGGCACGTGCAGCCCCAGCAGGTCCTGGCCCACCAGCGCCTGCCAGAATCCCGGGAACTTGGCCTCGGACGTCGCCTCGACCGCGGCGCGAACCTGCTCGGTCGTGATGGTCCGCTCGGCGAACGCGCTCACCGAGTCGGCCAGCGCCGCATGCTCCTCACTCAGCCCGAGTCCGAGCTCATAACTGTTGCGCGCCATGCCGTTCCCGCCCTCAGCCCAGCCGGTTCGCGAGATCGCCGATGGTCCAGGGACCCTCGGATTCGATGGTCTCGCCGCCCTGCCAGTTGATCAGCTCGGTGACGGCGCCACCCTGGACCGCGTATACCTTGCCGGTGAGCTTGCAGTCGCCCGACGCGAGCCGGGCGACCAGCGGGGAGATGTTCGCCGGTGCGAAGGCGTCGAACTCGCCCTCAGGGACCTCGGCGGCGAACAGCGCGCCCATGCCGGGGGTGGCCAGCGTCAGCCGGGTGCGCGCGATCGGGGCGATCGCGTTGACCCGCACCCCGTATCGTTCGAGCTCGTCCGCGGCGACCAAGGTCAGCGCCGCGATGCCGGCCTTGGCCGCGCCGTAGTTGCCCTGGCCGGCGTTCGGCATGAACGTGCCCGAGGCGGAGGCGGTGTTGATGACCGACGCGTTGACTGCCTCGCCGGCCTTGCTCCGTGCCTTCCAGTAGGCGGCCGCGTGGTGCAGCGTGGCGGCGTGACCCTTGAGGTGCACGGCGATCACCGCGTCCCACTGACTCTCCTCCATGCCCGCGATGAACGCGTCGCGCAGGATGCCCGCGTTGTTCACCAGCACATCGAGGCCGCCGAACTCGCTCACGGCCTGGTCGACGAGCGCCTTGGCGCCCTCCCAGGTCGCCACGTTGTCGGTGTTCGCGACGGCCTTCCCGCCGGCCGCGACGATCTCGTCGACGACCTGCTGCGCCGGTCCGGCGTCGGAGCCGGTTCCGTCGTTGGCGCCGCCGAGATCGTTGACCACGACGCTGGCGCCCTCGGCGGCGAAGAGCAGGGCGTGTTCACGGCCGATCCCGCGGCCCGCGCCGGTGACGATCGCCACCCGTCCGTCCAGGCTTCTAATCGAACCAGTTCCCATCAGTTGTTCACTCCCAAGGTCGATGAAAGGTGTTGTGCCGAATCAGTTGTCGGAGATGACGGCGAGGCCGTCCTTGATCACCAGTTCGTCGCCGACGGTCGTCTCGTAGGCGTACGCCCGTGAGTCCTTGTGGCCCGCAGGGAAACCAGAAGGACTCACGGCCCAGAAGCGGGTGACGATGTCCTGCTCGGGCAGCACCGGCTTGGCGAACCGCACCGCGAGCCGGCGGAGCCGCTCGGTCCTGCCGTCGGCCAGCTGGGTGAGCGCGCCCCACGAGGTGAACGCCATCGTGCACAGACCGTGGTTGATGATCCCGGGCAGACCGGACATCTTGGCGATCTCGTCGTCCAGGTGGATCGGCATCGGGTCGCCCGACGCGGGCGAGTAGCGGAACGTCTGGTCCTTGTCGATATGCGCGAGCACCCGGGCCGCCGGGGTCAGCTCCCGCAGCGCCTCGTCGAAGCGGTGACCGGGCGCCTTGTCCCCGAGACCCGGGCCCGCGTCGACCTTCCGGAAGAAGGCGGTCATCCACTGCTCGTTGACCAGTTCACCCGTGTCCGTGCGGGTCTCGACGTACACGACCACGGTCGAGCCGTTCTCCCTGCCCTCGAACCCGATCGGTTTGGCGCGCACCACCAGGGTGTCGCCGGGGTAGATCGGGCGGTGGAAGTGGAAGTCCTGCTCGCCGTGCACCAGCTTCATCAGCAGCTCCACCGGGGCCACCGACAGCGCGGCGGGCGCCATCGAGAAGAAGGCGGGCACCACCGCGAACACCGGCGGGGCGATCTCGCCCCGCCGGTGCCGCTCGATCGGGTCGTTGGTGGCGGCCGCGTACTCGGCGATCCGCTCTGCGGTCACCTCGAACCGCTCCTCGTCCGTCCAGACGCCGAGGCCCGAGGTGTCGAATTGGACTGCGTTGCCTTTGTCGACGGGCTTCGTCATCGGACTCAGCCGACCAGCTCGGCGAACTTCGCGAGCGAGGCGTCGAGGTCCGCGGCGGCGTTCTTGGCGACGGCCTTGCCGATCGGCCCGACGATCATGGTGCCCTTGAAGCTCGCGTCGATGACGGCCTTCGAGCCCGAACCGGCCGGCTCGACCTTGAGGGTGAACTCGACGGTGACGCCGGCCATGCCGGTGCCGGCGATCTTGACGAGGTTCGGCGCGTCGACCTCGGTGACGGTCCACTCGATCTTGTTGGCCATGCCCATCACGGAGACGACCTCGGTGAAGGTCGCGCCGAGCGCGACCGCGGTGGGCAGTTCGCTCTTCCAGCCCTGATGGATGGTCAGCCAGTCCTCCCAGCGGGACAGGTCGGAGAGCGCGGCCCAGGTCTTCTCGGGCGCGGCGGGCAGGTCGGCTGAGACGGAGACGGTAGCCATGGTGAAACTCCTTGCGGGTGAGGTTGTTTGCTTTTCCTGAGGGTTCGTCGGTGCCCCGATCTGGCTAGCGGTCGGCCGGCTTGTACGCGGTGACGACGACGGCGCCGCCGAGGCCGATGTTGTGCTGCAGCGCGACCCCGGACTTCGTGGCCGCGGCCGGCACCTGACGCTTGTCCGCGGTGCCGCGCAGCTGCCAGGTGAGCTCACTGCACTGGGCCAGGCCGGTGGCGCCGAGCGGGTGCCCCTTGGAGATCAGGCCGCCGGACGGGTTGACCACCCACTGTCCGCCGTACGTGGTGGCACCGGCGTCGACCAGCTTGCCGCCGTCACCCTCGGGGCACAGCCCGAGCGCCTCGTAGGTGAGCAGCTCGTTGGCCGAGAAGCAGTCGTGCAGCTCGATGACATCCACATCGGCGGCGGTGATGCCGGCCTGCTCGTACACCTTTCGGGTCGCGACCCGGGTCATGTCGGCACCGACGAGGCTGATCGCGCTCTTGTCGGCGAAGGTGGACTCCATGTCGGTGACCATCGCCTGGCCGACGATCTCCACGGCCTGGCCGGCGAGTCCGTGCTTGTCCACGAACGCCTCGCTCGCGACGATCACGGCGCCGGAGCCGTCCGAGGTCGGCGAGCACTGCAGCTTGGTCAGCGGGCCGTAGATCCGCTTGGAGGCGAGGACCTCCTCGAGCGTGTACTCGTCCTGGAACTGGGCATACGGGTTGTTCATCGAGTGCTTGTGGTTCTTGACGCCGATCTTGGCGAAGTGCTCCTCGGTGGTGCCGTACCGCTCCATGTGTTCCTTGCCCGCGGCACCGAACATGTACGGCGCGGGCGGCATCGCGAACTCCTGCAGCTCGGCGAGGGCGAGCAGGTGCCGCATCATCGGCTGTTCGCGATCGTCGTAGGTGGTGCCGAGCGAGCCGGCCTGCATCTTCTCGAAGCCGAGCGCGAGGCTGCAGTCGGCCTGGCCGCTCCGCACGGCCTGGGTGGCCAGGTACAGCGCCGTCGAGCCGGTCGAACAGTTGTTGTTGACGTTGACGATCGGGATACCGGTCAGGCCCAGCTCGTACACGGCGCGCTGACCCGAGGTGGACTCGCCGTAGACGTAGCCGACGTAGGCCTGCTCTATCTCGCGGTAGTCGATGCCCGCGTCCTCGAGCGCCTTGGTACCCGCCTCGCGCGCCATGTCCGGGTAGTCCCACTCGCGGGCCCCCGGCTTCTCGAACTTCGTCATGCCGACGCCGACGACGAAAACCCTGTTGCTCATTTCCACTCCTGAGTGAGAGAACAAAACTGTCTGCGACACGCTGTCTCACTAAAGTAAGTGAGACAGACTGTCCCGTCAATCACTCGGGTGGGTATCGTGGGGTCGATGCCAGAGAGAGTCGACGCCCTGACGCGCCCCGGACCGGACGGTCGCGCCACCCGGTGGGACGACCACAAGGCGGATCGCCGGGACCGGATCCTCGAGGCCGCCATCGACGCCATCAACGAGGGCGGCTCCGACGTCGGGGTCAAGCAGATCGCCGAGCGCGCGGGCGTGCCCCGGTCGGTGGTGTACCGGATCTTCAAGGACCGCGGCGACCTCGACGAACAGCTGCGGGCACGGATCATCGAGCGCCTGATGGTGCACGTGACGCCCGCCCTGACGCCGGCAGGCACCATCGAGGCGGCGATCGGCAGCGCGGTCGACAACTACCTGCGCTGGATCGTCGAGGCGCCGCGGCTGCACCAGTTCCTCGGCACCGGCTCCCCGAGCCACCGCACCATCGGTTCGCGGGTGGTCACGGGCACGAAAACCGCCATCGCGGTGCAGCTGACCGAGCTGCTCGAGTCGGTACTCCGATCCCTGCGCAAGGACACCGATCTCGCCGAGACGCTGGCGTTCGGCCTGATCGGCCTCGTCGATGTGAGCGTCAACCGGTGGCTGAGCAATCCGCAGTCGGGGCTCAGCGTCGAACAGCTGGCGGACTTCCTCAGCGTGTCGATCTGGCAGGTGCTCGACGGCAACCTGAGGCGGATCGGGGTCACCCTCGATCCGTCGACCCCCCTCAGCGACCTGACCTGACCCGAATCGTTCAGTCGCCGAAGTCGAGATGGACCGGCTCGGCCTGTGCCCGTGCGGTTCCCGAGAGGCGCCGGATTGCGGCGAGACCCTCCGGCGTTCCGGGCCAATGCCTTTCGATCGCCTCGGATCCCGCCCTGTGCGTGACTGAGCGCAACGCGATCGCGACGATCACAGCGTCATCCGCATACCCGAGGACGGGAATGAAATCAGGTATCAAGTCGAAGGGCATCGCCAGATAGGCCAGCAGCAGCCCCAGCCGTACCCGTACTCCGCGCGGCACAGCAGGGTCCGCGCCCAGCCTCTTGATCAGACGGACCACGTCGGGAAGTAATCGGAGCGCGTCCTTGACGCCGACCTCGTCCGGCTTGGTGATCCACAGGGCGATCAGCAGTGCCAGCCAGAGGAGGAGCAGGCCACAGGCGACAGACAGGGCTATCGACCACCACATACATCAATCAGAGCACAGGGCAACCGGTCGGTGGAGGTGATGATGCGGGCCCGCCGGCGCTCCACCCACTCATTTGAACAACTGAGCAAGTATTGAGGTAAGTGGTTATGCTCCCCCCGTGAACAGCCCGAACGACGCCGTGCTCGCTATGCACATGAGCGACGGCCTGGTGAACGCGCCGACCTCACTGCTGTTCGGGATCGTCGCGGTCGCGGGCATCGCCCTGGCCGCGCGGAAGGCCCGAGCCGAGCTCGACGAGCGGACCGCGCCGATGGCAGGCCTGGTGGCCGCGTTCATCTTCGCCGTGCAGATGGTGAACTTCCCGATCCTGCCCGGCGCCAGCGGCCACCTGCTCGGCGGAGCCCTCGCCGCGATCCTGGTCGGCCCCTACACCGGCGCGCTGTGCGTGGCGATCGTGCTGGTCGTGCAGTCGTTGCTCTTCGCGGACGGCGGCCTCACCGCGCTCGGCACCAACATCACCAACATGGCCCTGATCGGAGTCGGCGCCGGCTACGCGGTGGCCGTGGCGCTACGGCCCCTCCTGCTCCGGCTCGGCAGCTCCGGCCTGGCCGCGCTGGCTTTCGTTGCCGCGTTGGTGAACACGCTGGCGGCCGCGTCCGGCTTCCTGCTCGAGTATGCGCTCGGCGGCGCGGGCGACACGTCCCTCGACACGGTCGCCTGGTACATGCTCGGCACCCACACCCTGATCGGTGTCGGCGAGGGGTTGATCACCGCGCTCACCGTGGTCGCCGTCGCCAGGGCCCGGCCCGACCTGGTGTACCTGCTGCGGACCGCGCCCCGACGGACCGTGGAGGTGCCGGCGTGACATCCCGAAGGTCCTGGTTCCTTGCCGGTTTCGCCGTCGTGGCCCTGTTCGTCGCGGGCGTCGTCAGCTACCTCGCCAGCTCGAGTCCCGATGGCCTGGACTCGACCACGCTGCGCGGCTGCACGATCGTCGAGACGGAGGCGGGCGAGACCCTGACCGGCACCTGCATCGCCCAGAGCGCCGGAGACCACCACCTCGCCGACGGCCCGCTCGCGGACTACGCGGTCGCGGGCAACGACACCTTGACCGGAATCGCCGGAATCCTCGGCGTGAGTGCGACGTTCGCGGTCGCGGGTGGGCTGTTCTGGCTGATCGCGCGCTCGGGCCGCGGCCGCAGGACCTGAGGATGGGCGCCGGTCACGCGCACCCGCTCTACCGCGAGGGCGACTCCCCGGTACACCGGTTGCCGGTCGAGGTGAAGGTCGTCGCGGCGACCGTCGGGGTGTTCGCGGTGGTCGCAACGGTTCGCGAGCAGATGTGGGCCTTCGGCCTGTATGCCGTTGTCCTGCTGGTGGTGTGGCGGGTCGCCCGGATTCCGCTGCGCTGGATCGCGCCGCGGATGCTCATCGAGGCACCGTTCGTGGTTCTCGCGGTGCTGCTCCCCTTCGGCGAGGGCGGCGAACGCGTGCGATGGGCGGGGCTGTCACTGTCGGTCGCGGGTCTCTACGCGGCCTGGGGCATTCTGATCAAGGGCACGCTCGGGGTGCTCATCTCGCTGACCTTCGCGGCCACCACCAGGACCGCGGACCTGCCCCGGGGGCTGACCCGACTGCGGGCTCCCGCGATGGTCACCACCATCGTCGTCCTGATGCTGCGCTACATGGATCTGCTTGCCGCGGAAGCGAACCGGATGCGGATCGCCCGGGTGTCCCGCGGTGACGACCCTCGCACCCTGCGGCAGGCCGGCGCCACGGCGCGCGGGGTGGGCGGGCTGTTCCTGCGGACCTACGAGCGTGGCGAACGAGTGCATCTCGCGATGGCGTCCCGCGGGTTCACCGGCTCGATGCCGGACCTCGGCGCGCCCGTGGCGACGGCGCGCGACTGGCTGCTCGGCCTCGCCCCGGCCGTCGGAGCGGTCGCCGTCTGCCTGTCGGCGCTGGCGGTGTCCGCATGAGTGCCTGCGCCGCCCCGACCGCCGCGGTGCGGGTTCGTGGCCTCGGGTTCGCCTATCCCGACGGTCGCGTGGCGCTGCGCGATATCGACCTGGAGGTCGGCGTCGGCGAGCGGATCGCGCTGCTCGGTCCCAACGGCGCCGGCAAGACCACCCTCATGCTCCAGCTGAACGGGGTGCTCTCGCCCACCGCGGGTCGCGTCGAGATCGGCGGCCTCCCGGTCGAGCGCCGCACCCTGCGCGAGGCCCGGCGGCGGGTCGGCATCGTCTTCCAGGATCCGGACGATCAGCTGTTCATGCCGACCGTCGCGCAGGACGTCGCGTTCGGGCCGGCGAACTTCGGCGTCACCGGCGACGAGCTGCACGCTCGGGTGTCCGGCGCGCTGGCGGCGGTCGGCATGAGCGAGCACGCCGAGCGGTCGCCGTCGCACCTGTCCGGCGGGCAGCGTCGACGGGTCGCCCTCGCCACGGTGCTGGCCTGCCGGCCGGACGTGCTGGTCCTCGACGAGCCGTCCGCGAACCTCGACCCGGTGGCCCGCCGGGAACTGGCCGAGGTCCTGCTCGGCCTGGACACCACCCTCGTGCTGGTCACCCACGACCTGCCCTACGCCGCGCAGCTGTGCGACCGGGCGGTGATCATCGACGACGGCCGGCTCGTCGCGGACGGCCCGGTGCTCGAGCTGCTCGCGGATTCGGAGCTGCTGGGCCGACACCGGCTGGAGCTGCCGTGGGGGTTCGAGGTCCCGCTCGGGTAGCCGCCCAAAGTTAGTTAGTGTGCGATTCGTTCGTGTACGATCTACTGCATGTCCACCGTCGAACAGACCGACCCGCTCGCCCTCGACCGGCAGGTCTGCTTCGCGCTGGCCGTGGCCAACCGCGCGGTGCTCTCGGTGTACCGCCCGCTGCTCGAGCCGATGGGCCTGACCCACCCGCAATACCTGGTGATGCTCGCGCTCTGGGGCGAGGCACCGATGTCGGTGAAGGCGATCGGCAGCGCCCTGCAGCTCGATTCGCCGACCCTCTCGCCGCTGCTCAAGCGACTCGAGTCGTCGGGGCTGATCACCAGGTCCCGCAGCAGCGAGGACGAGCGGCAGCTGGTCGTCGATCTGACCGAGTCCGGACGGGCATTGCGGGCCCGGGCCGAGCAGATCCCACCCGCGGTGGTGGCACGCCTCGGCGTCGGCCTGCCCGAGCTCGAGGAGCTGCACGACGTTCTCACCCGGATCAACCGGGCCGCACTCAAGGCAGGAGCACTGGATCAGTGAGCGCCACCCGACCGAACCCGCTTCAGTGGGTCGCCTACGCCTGCGGCGCCAAGCTGCCCGCATCCATGAACGACTGGGTGCTCAACGACCTCACGGGCGACCACTACGTCGTCCGGCATCTCGTCCGCGCGATGGTGCCGTTCCTGCCGCTGTTCGCGCTCTTCATGCTGTTCCCGGGACCGCTGTGGCTGCGGGCGTCGATGGTCCTTCTCGGGGTGTTGCTCGCCCTGTTCTACTCGGTGGTCTACATCCACCAGAACAGGGCGCGGCGCCTACAGAAGAACGGGCTGCCCATGGACCTGGACAACCCGCGGCGCCGGGCCGCGCGCGAGGCGGAGGAGGACGCCTACCGCCGCCTCTGGACGCGGTAGCCGCCCGGCCCGCTACACGCCCGACTCGACCGATCGTCCGGAGCTGATCCACGCGTCCGTGCCGCCCGCGACGTTCACCGCGTTGATCCCCGCCGCCCCGAGCAGGGACGCGCCCTGCGCACTGCGTCCACCCATCGCGCAGATCACGAAGACGGTGGGCGCGGCGGGCACCTCGTCGATGCGGGAGACGAGCTCGCCGAGCGGGATCAGCCGGACACCCGGCACGTGCCCGCGGGCGTACTCGTCGGCCTCGCGCACGTCGATCACCGGCGCACCGGCGGCCAGGGCGGCGTCGAGCGCCGCCAGATCCACTTCCTGCATGGGTTCCTCTCCTCGTCGAATACCCCGAAACTTTACCCGAGGGGGTATTTCGACCCTCAGTAGCGCGCGACGGCCCCGTCCACCGCACCCTGCAGCCCCTCGGCCACCAGCCGCGCGATGTCGGCCGGCTTCTCCGGGATCTCGACCACGGGAGTGTCGAGGTACACGCTCGCCCGCGACACCTTCCCGGGCTCCGGACCGTAGCTGAGGCCCATGTAGACCAGGACCGGCCGGACTCCGAGCTTCACCGCCCGGCTCATGATGTGGCCGATCCCGCTGCCGATCTTCTGCAGCCGCGTGGGGTCCTCCTCGTTGCAGGTCCCCTCCGGGAAGATCGCCAGGTCATCACCCCGGCACATCCGCTCGGCGCACACGTCCATCATCCGCTGACCGGCCGCGTTGACCGCGCGCATCCCGTGATTCTTGCCCCGGAAGACCGGGATGCCGCCCATCAGGTCCACCCGCTCGCGCCGCTTCGGCTCGAGGAAGAGCTCGTCCTTCGCCAGCACCCTGGTCCGGCCGATCGCCGGGCGCAGCTCGCTGGCCCACGCCGCGGCGGCCACCGTGTACGGATCGCTCTGGGTCAGGTGGTTGACGGCGAGGACCAGCCGGGAATCCGACCGCACCAGGGCCCGGACCTGCTCCTTCGCGCCGTCTGCGTAGGTCACCCGGGGCCGGAACTTCAGCGCGAGCAGGCCGTAGGCGGACTTGGCGGCCAGCCGATTCTGCTGGTGTCGCAGATAGAAGTCGTAGACCTCGTCGCAGTTGTCCAGCGCAACATCGGGCTTGTTCATGCCCACACTGTACGGAGATAATGCGATCCCTGCCCGTTGGAGCAGTTTCCTTGCCCGACAACCGAATTCAACCCAGCTACCCGGGTGAACGCAACTGAACGCGCGTCCGGATGGCCACGCCGGGGTACCCCGAACTAGCATCATGGGAATGAGCATCGCCTTCGTTCAGTCCACGTGGCATCGACCCATCGTCGACCGAGCACGAGACGCCTTCGTCACGCAGTGGCGGACACTGGGCCACACCTCCGGCGAGATCGAGTTCTTCGAGACCCCCGGCGCCTTCGAGATCCCGCTGCACGCGCTGCGCCTCGCCCGCACCGGCCGGTTCCGGGCCATCGTGGCCGCCGGACTGGTCGTCGACGGTGGCATCTACCGCCACGAGTTCGTGGCGTCCGCGGTGATCGACGGGCTGATGCGGGTCCAGCTGGACACCGACGTCCCGGTCTTCTCCGCCGTGCTCACCCCGCACCACTTCCACGAGCACGAGGACCACGCCACCTTCTTCGCGAACCATTTCGACAAGAAGGGCGCGGAGGTCGCGCAGGCCTGCTCGCTCACCCTCGCCTCGCTGGACGCGATCAAGTAGCGGCGACCGCCTGCCCCCTCAGGAGGACAGCCCGCCGAGGAACTCGAGCATCGCCGCGTTCACCTCGGCGGGCTTTTCCATCTGCACGAAGTGTCCGGCGTCCGGGATGATGCGGGTGGAGACCAGTCCGGGGACCAGCCGACCCATCGTCGCGAACGGGTCGCTGCCCATCATCTCGAGCACCGGGTCCTTGGCGCCGGCGATGAAGGCCACCGGCACCTCTACCGGGCGCTCGTGCAGTGACTCGTTCTGCGACCAGACGGCATCCTCGGCCCGATACCAGTTGAGGCCGCCGGTGAACCCCGTCCTCTCGAATTCCGTGACGTAGTAGTCGAATTCGTCCTCATCGAGCCAACTCCACGGCAGCGCAGGCGGCTCGGGCAGCACGTCCAGATAGCCATTGCCCTCGGAGGGGAACTCCCAGCAGTCGAGGTAGCGGTTCGCGCCGCTGAGCGCATGGAAGATCTTGGCCAGGAAGGCGCGGGTGTTGTCGCCGAGCTCCCGGTCCGCGACGCCCGGCTCCTGGAAGTAGTGCACGTGCGCAAAGTGCTTGGACGCCAGATACTTGAACCCGACGCTCGGCTGCACAGGCAGTCGCGGCGCGCGTGGGACGCTCAGCTGCATCAGCGCGGACACCCGGTCGGGTGCCCAGGCCGGCAGGTCCCACGTCAGATGGGCACCGAAATCGTGGCCCGCGAACACGGCCCGCTCGATGCCCAGCGCATCGAGCAGGCCGACCATGTCGCCGACCGTGTGCGGCCGGTCGTAGTCGGAAACCTGCGCGGGCGCGCTCGTCCGCCCGTACCCGCGCATGTCCGGGGCGATGACGCGATAGCCCGCCGCGGAGAGCGCCTCGAGCTGATGCCGCCAGCTGAACCAGAGCCCCGGGAACCCGTGGCAGAGCACCACCGGCTCCCCCTCGCCCTGCTCGGCGAAATGCAGGTCGATCCCGTTGACCGCAACGGTCCGGTGCGTCGGCTGCCCCATGCTCATTCCTCCTCGCCGTCGTCGGCAATTCGCCACCCTAGCGGGCGCGATCCCTCGACAGTGGCGATCGCGAGGATCGCCGGCGCTGCGGCGTGGCGGGCTCCGTCAGGACACCCACCACGCCGAACTCCTCAGGCCCCGATCGGCTTTCCGAACAGGCCGGCGACCGCCTCGCCGACGACCTGAACCCACACCGGCCAGGTCTTCGCATCCAGCGCGATCGACCCGACGTCGGTGGTGCGGCACCCCTGCTGGGCCGGCACTCCGGCGAACCGATCGCGCAGCCACAGGATGACGCTCGGGACGGCGGCCACCTCCAAGCTCAGGTGCTCGCTGAAATGATCGCGCGTGTAGGTCACGCTCGCCGACGGGTCCTGACAGTAGGTCTCGACCAGCGTGTTCACCGGGCCGACCGGAACGAGCCAGTCCGGGTTCGACTGATAGATGTACATGGGCATGTCGGGCACCGACGTCCCCATCGCCGTCCGCGCGAGGGCCTTCTTGGCGACCGGATTCTGCAACGGATCGCCGCCGTCGAAGAATCCCTTCAGGTTGAGGAAGGGCGCCAGCGAGGAGTTCCACGCCACGCACAGGTTGTCCTTCGCCGCGAAGAGCGCGCGGCCGACCGGGTTGATGCGCTCGTCGACGAACGCCGCCAGCTCGGGATCCTCGCGGCTGACACCGATCACGCCCGACGCAACGATGCCGGAGCCGAGCGCGTTGTTCGCGTTCTCGACCAGCGCGCCGAGGTCCGCGGCGACGCCACCGGCCGCCGCGCCCACGATGTCGAGCTCGGGGGCATAGGACTTGCGCAGCTCGGCCGCGTGCCCGGTCGGGATCGAGCCGCCGGAGTAGCCGACCATCCCCACCTTCGTCGACGCGCCGTTCAGCTGCATCGGCGCGAAGTTCTCCGCCGCCCGGATACCGTCGAGGGTGATCCGCCCCGCCACGGGACCGGCGGCGAAGGACGAGTTCGGCCCCTGGTGATCGGGGACCACCACGGCCCAGCCCTGCGCCAGCGCGGCCTGCACCTCCAGGAACTGCGCGCCCGAGGTGACGGCACCGGTGAGCAGCCACGGCACCGACGCCTGCTGCATCACGTACGACGGAGCGCAGTATCGCCCGAGCGAGTCCTCGGCCATCTGAAACGACAGCAGCGGTCGCGGTGCCCCGTCCTTGGTTCCGCCGCGGGGCTTGATGACCGTCGCCACCGCGGGGATCGCCTCGTCCCGACCGTTGTTCGACCGGTACGAGACCTGCCAGGCATCGACGTTCAGCGGAATCACACTGAGGTTCGCCAGGTGGACCTGGCGGGCGGCGATGATCTCGCCGGGCGCCTTCGACGCCACCACCTCGGCGGGCGGGCTGTAGAACTCCGCGTCGAGCTCGGGGATCTTCGGCGGTACCGGGAAGGGCAGGGGCGGTTGCACGGCCACCTGTGGCGATACCCCGGGCGCACCGTCGCCCGCCGGCGCACCGAGCGCGGGGGCGGAGAACGCGACCTGCCCCATCGCCGCCACCGCGGCCACCACGCACACCCGGCGCAGCCCCCGCCCGAACATCCAGTCCCCTGCCATGACCGCGCCCTCCCCGTGCCGGTGTGCCTGATCGTGGTCCGCGCCCCGGCCCGGGTCTCGCGAGCAAACCACGGAAAGTTAGATACTTGTGTCTAACTTTGCTCGCATGACTGTAGAGCGCTGTGTGCCAGATGACAATGGCCGGAGTGAGATGACCTAGGTCTCGGAGGCGTCGCGCGCCAGCGCGCTCAGCAATGTCGTCATCACCTCGACGAGACCGGCGACGGGGGGCCGCGGATCGGTGGTGCTCCACTGGTGCACCAGCGCCGTGAGCGCGCCGATGAAGGCCGTCGCGGCCAACGGGTACCCGCCCGGCGGTTCGAAACCCTCGCCGACGACACCCCTCAGCGTCGACTCGAAGAACCCGGCCCAGACCACCCGCTGGTCGAGTCGATGCTGCTCGACGCGGGGGCTGACGCCGACGATGTCGACGTACGAGATCTGCGCCCGCCGCGGGTCCGAGCCGATCGACTCGACGAAGGCCTCCATCGCGGCCGCGACGAGATCGCGCAGCTCCGACGAGGCCACCTCGGCGAGCGCCGCGACCATCGCCTCCCTGGCATCGGACTGGATCTGATCGTAGAGCGCGAGAAGGAGATCCTCGCGGCTGGCGAACTCGGCGTAGAACTGGCTCCGGGCGAGTCCCGCGGCGGCGCAGACATCAGCGACCGAGCTTCGCGCGTAACCCTTTTCGGTGAACACGGCGAGCGCCGCAGCGATGAACTGAGATCGGCGTTCGGCCCTGCGGGCCGTCACCGATCTCCCGCCGTACTGTCGCTCCACCTCACCCACCGCTTCCACCCCACCAGACTAGGTCCAGCAGGCGCCCGTCCCGATTCCCGAACTACGCCGACCCGGTGCCGAGCATCGACGACGCCCCGGCGAGCGACCCGGATCCCGCCTCCGGCGCCGCCGGCGGGGGTGGGGGCGTCCAGGTCAGGTCCCCGGTCGGGGCCACGACGACCGCGCCCTGGCTGACGCTCACCTTGCCGTTCTCGATGTGTCCGAGCCAGCGCCTGCGGAAGGAACCGTCCTCGGCGATGGACAGTTCCGCCTCGTACCAACCCTCACTCGAGGGCACCGACCAGGACGACTCGGCGCCGGCCGCGACCACCCCTCCGCGATCACGCCCGCCCACCGACAACCGGACGGTCACCGCCGAGGAGCCGGGGTTGCGCACGCTCACGCGCAGGCTCCGATCACCCTTATCGATGCTGGTGCGGACCGCCAACGCTGCGGCGGCGCCGGCCAGGCTGCCCCCGAACTCACGCCGGAACCCGTTGGGGCCGAGCGCGATCAGCGAGTACCGATCTCCCGGCACCGCCACGGCGGTGGAGGCCGACTCGGCGACGTCGAAGTGCAGCGGACGCTCGAACTCCTGAGCGTAGGGGTACAACGCGAAGTGCGCGCTCTCCGCTCCCTTGTTGGCGAAATCCACGGTCAGCTTCCGCGCGCCGGGGTCGAGGACCGCGCTCGCATCGGGCTGATAGGGAAGCGCCCTTGCCGGCCTGGTGCCCGATTCCTGGACCGCCATCTGCTGCGCCTGCGGCGGCGTGGGCGTCCATCGGGGATCCAGTGGCGGGGTGGCGGGCGGCCGGGTGAGCGTCGGTCGCGTGCGCGGCGTCTCGAAGTCGAAGGCCGAGGTCAGGTCGCCGCTGACGGTCCGGCGCCAGGCACTGATCTCGGGCTGCGTGAACCCGAACCGCTTCTCGAGGAACCGGGTGGTCGACGTGTGATCGAACACCTGGGAGCACACGAACCCGCCCACGGTCCACGGCGAGACGATGGTCATCGGGACCCGCGGCCCGAGCCCGAGCGGCTCGGCGCCGACGAACTCGTCGGCCACCTCCCGTGACGGCATCGGCGGCGGCACGTGGTCGAAGTAGCCGTCGTTCTCGTCGAAGTTGACGAACACCGCTGTCTTCGACCAGGTTTCGGGGTCGGAGGCGATCGCGTCGAGCACCTGGTAGAGCAGCGTCGCGCTCGCGGCGGGCGAGGATCCCGAGGGATGCTCCGAATCGACGGTGTTCGGTACCAGGTACGAAACCTGCGGCAGCGTCCCCGCCTCGACGTCCGCCCGGAAGGTCGACGCCAGCGTGCCGGGCCTCCCGCGACGCAGACCGCGATCGAACAACCGCCGGTCGGCGGGCGAGAGTCGACCCACCGCATCGTCGAGGATGCGGAGCAGCGCGTCCTGCGCCGGCGGCGGGAGGACACCGAGCGCGAGGTAGAACCCGGGCAGGGTCGCGATCTGATAGGGGACCAGCCCGGGGTGACCGAAGACCTGGGCGGCGACCCGCTTGAAGCTCGTGAAGTAGTCGAGGTTGTTGTCGGAGAAGTTGTCCCACTCCTGATAGGTCTTCCACGAGACCCCGGCCGCCTCCAGCCGCTCGGGCACCGTGGTCCAGTGGTACCCCTCGTGCCAGGGATCGTAGGCCGCGTTGGTCACGGCGCGGGACCCGTCGGCCTCGAATCCGGTATACCCGCTGACCCAGTAGTTGCGGTTGGGGCTGGTCGAGGTCGGGACCGAGCAGTGGTACGCGTCGCAGATCGTGAACGCGTCCGCCAGCTCGTAGTGGAACGGGATGTCCCGGCGATCGTAGTGCGCCATGGTCGCCGAGGTCTTGGCCGGAATCCACCCGTCGTGCCAGCCGCCCGCCAACGACTGGTGGCCGCCCTCCCACGAGTGATCGAGGCCGGTGATGTTCTGGGTGTCCATCCGCTGCGCCGCGGCGGACGCACGGATCGGGTACGGCACCACCACGCCACCGGCGCCGGGTTGCTCGAACACGGTGCGGCCGGTCTTGAGCGTCAACGCGTTCGGGTCACCGAACCCGCGGACGCCGCGGAGCGCGCCGAAGTAGTGGTCGAACGACCGGTTCTCCTGCATCAGGAGCACGACGTGTTCGACGGAGTCGAGCCCGCCGGGAGCGACGGGGGCCGCCAGGGCAGCCTGCAGGGACGGGGGCAGCAGCGAGCCCGCCGCCGCGGCGCCGAGCGCGCCCGCGCCGAGGGTCAGGAATCGTCGGCGGGGCAGGTCGCGAGTCAAGGAACACCTAACCGTACGAGGGAGGGACGTCAGTGCCGGGACGAGGACCGCGCACCTCTGCGAGCGCGGTCGACCGAACCACCCGTAGCGTGCCATCGAGTTGGACGCCTGTCCAGATTTTGGCCCGATCGATCCTCGCGGGCGCTCGCGTCCAGGCTCGGGCTCGGGTCAGCTCTGGAGGCGCGGCTCCAACCACTCGACCACATCGTCGAGCACCTGCTCACGCTCCGGCTCGTTGAACACCTCGTGGTACAGGCCCTCGTACTCCGTATAGGTCAGGTCCTCCGAGCCGGCGATGTCCGCGATCATCCGGCTGCCGTTCACGTTCGCCAGCCCGTCCTCGCTGCCGTGCAACAGCAGCAGCGGAACCCGCAGCGTCGGCAGCCGGTCCGGCAGTGACTCGGCGTTGACGATCATCCCGCGGGCGATGCCGGCCGGCACCTTGCCGTGGTGCACCAGCGGATCCGCGTCATAGGCGGCCACCACGTCCGGATCGCGGGAGACCAGCTTCGAATCGAGCGACTCGACCGGCACCCGGGGCGCGTACCGGCCGAGGAACTTGCCCACCTCGACGACCACCCGCGGCACCCCGGTCGTCACGTCCACGGCGGGGGCGGACAGGATCAGCCCGGCCAGGTCGCCGGGGTGATCGAGCGCGTAGGACAGCGATATCGCCCCACCCATGCTGTGGCCGAGCAGGTACCGGTCGAGGCCCGGGTGCTCGGCGGCCGCGATGCCGAACAGCCGTCGCAGATCGTCGGTGAAATCCGACCAGTCCTTCAGCTCGACCCGCTTGCCGCCCGAACGGCCGTGACCACGATGGTCGGGGGCGTACACCACCAGGCCCAACCCCAGCAGACGCTCGACGACGTGGTCGTAGCGGCGGGCGTGCTCGCCGAAGCCGTGCGCGAGCACCAGCACCGCGATCGGCGCCCCCTCCGGCGTCCAGACGTCGTAGTCGATGCGGGTGCCGTGCTTGCCGGTGAACGAAGACTCGGTGTGCGCCACGGATCCGAGTCTAGGTGGCAGACTCGGATACGCATCGACGATTCCGGGGGCGCATTCACCGAGGGAGCAACGATGACCGAGACGACGGCAACCGATGCGTGGCCCACGCTGCGCGTCGACGACTGGACCGCCACCCGCGACACCCTGCACATGTGGATGCAGATCATCGGCAAGATCCGGCTCTCGTACGCGCCGATGCTCAACCACTGGTGGCAGGTGCCGCTGTACGTCACCCCGCGCGGACTCACCACCTCGACCATCCCCTGCGGGACGCGGGTCGTCGACATCGAGTTCGACTTCTGCGATCACCAGCTGCGCATCCGCACCAGCGACGGCGGCACGCGCCGGATCTCCCTCGAGCCGAAGTCGGTGGCCGAGTTCTACGCCCAGACCGTGGCGGCACTCGGGGAGCTGGGCGTCGAGGTGCGGATTCAGGCCAGCCCCAACGAGGTCGCGACGGCGATCCCCTTCGCCGAGGACGAGGTGCATGCGTCCTACGACGCCGACGCCGCCAACCGGTTCTGGCGCCAGCTGGTGCAGGCCGACAGGGTGCTGCACCTGTTCCGCTCCCACTTCGTCGGCAAGGTCAGCCCCGTGCACTTCTTCTGGGGCGGCATGGATCTCGCCTGCACCCGATTCTCCGGACGCACCGCGCCCACCCACCCCGGTGGCGCCCCCAACTGCGGCGACTGGGTGATGGTCGAGGGCTACTCACACGAGCTGAGCAGCTGCGGATTCTGGCCGGGCGGCGGCGAGGAGGGCGCCTTCTACGCGTACGCCTACCCGGAACCGGACGGCTTCGCCGACTATCCGGTCGAACCTCCGGAGGCGTTCTACAGCAAGGAATTCCGCCAGTTCCTGCTGCCCTACGAGGCGGTGCGGACCGCGGCCGACCCCGACGCGGCGCTGCTGGGGTTCCTGCACTCCACGTATCGGGCGGCGGCCGACCGCGGGGGCTGGGACCGTGCCGCGCTCGAGGCAGACCCCGCCCGGTGGGATCGGTAGCGCGCAGTAGCGCTCCCCTACTGTGTTGATCGTGCGATCGGAACTCAGTGCCCGCCTCGTCGCGGTACATCCCCTGCCCGGTGTGCGTGCCGGCTCGGCCCTGGTGCGTGTCGGCGACCGCCTGCTGGCGGTGCAGGACGACGCATTCTGCGCCGCCTGGGTCGATCTGCCCGGTCTCGCCGTCACCCCGATGCCGCTCAAGGGCGACGGCGCGGCGCTGGCCAAGAAGGACAAGCCCGACTTCGAGTCGGCCCTGCGCGCCCCGGACGGGACCGTCCACCTCCTGGGCTCCGGGTCGCTGGGGAACCGCTGCACGCTCGCTCGGATCGATCCCGTCGGCGCCGCCGTGACACTGCGCGAGGCGCCCGAGATCTACGAAAAGGTCCGGCTGGCCCTGGGTCTCGACGAGAGGCCCAACATCGAGGGCGCCGGTGTGGACGGCACCCGGCTGCGGTTGTTCCACCGTGGTGCGGGCCCCGCACCGAGTGCGAGCGTGGATCTGCCGCTGGGCGTCCTCGACGGCGAACGCCCTGAGGTGCTCGGGTGCACCTGGTTCGAGCTGGGCACGCTGGACGGCGTCGGCCTCGCCTTCACCGATGCGGTGATCCTCGGCCACCACCGCACGGTGTTCCTCGCCGCCGCCGAGCAGACGGACGACGCCGTCGCCGACGGTCCCGTCGCGGGCGCGGCGGTCGGTCTGATCGACGGCGCCCACGATCCGCACACGGTGCGCTGGACCCGCCTCCTGGAGTCCGACGGCCGGCCCAGCCTGCGCAAGGCGGAGGGCATCGCCGTGGACGACGACCTGCGCGGCGGCTGGCTGATCACCGACCCGGACGACCCGCGGCGGGCCGCCGAGCTGTGCCGGGTCGAGCTCGACGGATTCGGCTGAGGGCCCGGTCGATTCGCGACACCGCGACCGTCAGTCGGTGGACGTCGATCCCGACGGGCGTCGCCGCACCGACCACACCAGCGCGGCCGCGAGTGCGGCGGTGGTCGCCGCGAACACGATCGCGAGGTTCCGAGCGGTGAACAGCTCGGACCCCGCGTCGGATCCGCCGGTCTGGACGACCGCCACCGGCGCGCTGAGCACGGCCCCGATCCGTTCCTGCTGGGTGGCATTGCGGGCCGGAATCGTGTTGACGCCCTTGGTCAGTTGCTCGCCCAGCTCCGTCGACACCGACTTGAGCTGACTGACACCGGTCAGGATCTGGTCCTTGGTGGTGCCCAACAGCGCGGGCGCCTGCTCCGCGATGGGACCGATCCCGGCCTGGAGCTGATTGCCCGCGTCGGTGAGCTGCGCGGAGACGTCCTGCAGCCGGCCGAGCCCACCACGCAGCGCGCCACCCAGGTCGGTGTCGGGTCCGACGTCGGTGCCGAGCAGCCCGGTGATCGAGGTGAGCTGGTCCGATACCAGCGCGAGATCGGTCCGTGTCTGCTCCAACGTCCGCAGCGCATCGCCGCCGATCCCGGTGGCGCGCAGGGTCGCCGCCGCGGCATCGAGTCCGCCCCGCAGCTGCTCGGTGGAGCGGGTGACGTCGCCGAGGGTGACGCCGAGCTCGGTCAACCGCCCCGACACCTCGGTCGCCGGGCCCGCCGCGCCCTCCACCATCGCCGAGACCTGCCCGGCGACGTCGACGAGCTGGTTCGCACCGTCGTTCGCCGTGGCGAGGAGTGGAAGCACCTGGTCGGCCTGACCGAGCAGCTGTTGGGCCTGCGCGTCCGCGGCGTTCGTGGCCGCCGTCAGCAGCTGGGCGGGCAACAGCGTCTGCTGCAACTGCGCCCGCGCCGACGCGATCCCGGCCAGCACGTCTGTGATGCCCTGCGCCCCGGTCTGATCCGAGACGGTCGTCATCAACGCGGACATCGTCTCCCGGTCCGCGGACGAACCGTCGCCGTTGTAGTGCACCGCGAGTTCCGCCTGCCGGGGGGCATTGGTGGAGAGCGAGTTCACCGCGTCGGAGAAGTCCGCCGGGATGGTGACGGACGCCAGATACGTCTCGGCCGACCCCTCATCGGCCGACACCGTCTCCCAGTCGAAGTCGCCCGATTCCTGCAGCGCCGCGACGACCTGCTCGCCCGCGTTCATCGGCTTGCCGCCGACCACGGCACCCGCGTCCTCGTTGACGATCGCCACGGTTCTCGTCGACGTCCCCTCCGGCGAGACCAGGAGGTAGACCCCGGCAACAGCGGCGAGGAGCGCCACCACCGCGGCGATCACCCACGGCCCACGTCTCGAACTCGCATGTGCGGCAACCATATGCCGGACCGTACGGGCGTTCTCTGGCAAGGAGGTGGCGCGAGTGTGAGAAGACTGTGAGGAAGTGGGGCGTTCGCGATCAGTCGATCTCGTAGACGACCGCGACCGTCACGGTCAGCTCCTGGCTGCCCGGCTCGATCGGCGTCGACGCGGCCCGGTCGCCGAGGGCGGCCTCGGGATACGGCGCCGGCCCGGCCGCGGGCAGCTCGGTGATCGAGCGCACCCCACCGAGTCCGACCCCGGCGGCCGCCGCGATCTGGCTCGCCTGCGCCTGCGCCTGCCGCACCGCATCGGCCCGGGCCTGCGCGCGCAGGTCGCTGTCGTCGGCGATCGAGAAGGAGGTCTGCTGGACCCGCACGGCATCGCCTGCCGCGGCCGCGGCGGCGTCGATCAGCCCGCCCGCCGCACTCACGTCGTGCACGGTCGCCGTCACCTGGTTGGTGACCTGGTAACCGGTGATCGTGGACGGGTCCGGGCCGTATGTCGGCTGGACGCTCAGCCCGCTGGTCTGGATGTCCTCGGCCGCGACGCCCTTGGCCTCGAGGGTGTCGATGAGTGCGTTCGCCTTCGCCGCGTTGTCCTCGAGCGCGGCGTTCGCCTGTGGCGCCTGGGTCTGCACGGCGAGCACGACGGTCAAGGTGTCGGGCGTTCCGCTGACCTTCCCGACGGCCTGAGTGCTGATCCCCGGGGGAGCGGAGGTCCCCGACTGGGCGCCCGAGCCGTCGGCGCAGCCCGCGGCGAGCAGGCCGACGGTCGACACGGTCAGCGCCGCCGCGACGACGAAGGTTCGTTTGGTGGCCACGCACTCCACTATGACCGATCACGACCGGCCGCCGCCGAGTTTCGCCTCCCCCGGGCAGCGGCGACACCCGGCCCGCCGCACTCCGCGGGAAACAGGTAGGTACCCCCGTAGTTCTGCCGTCGTCCCCCGGTCCGACCGGAGGAAGAGTGTGATCCACACCACCACCCGCCACACCCGAGGTCCCGATGCCCCACCACCAGCACACCCACCCGCTCCCCGGCCCCGCCGATCCGACGACGCTGACCTCGCTGCGCACCCGCATCGACGGGCGATCCGTGTCCTTCGGTGTCGCAGGTCGGGGCCGTCCGCTGGTGTTCCTGCACGGATGGGGCCTGAGCCATCACACGTACCGGCGGGCGCTGGTGCGGCTCGCCCGCGACGGCGCTCGGGTGCTCGCGCCCTCGCTTCCCGGGTTCGGGGGGACGGCCGACCTCCCTCCGGGTGAGCGGAATCCGGCCGGTTACGCGCGCTGGCTCGGGCGGTTCCTCGACGCCGTCGGCGTCGAGGAGCCGGTGACCCTCGTGGGGCACTCCTTCGGCGGCGGCGTCGCCATCCAGACCGCCCACGATCTCCCCGACCACGTCGCTCGGCTCGTGCTCGTCAACTCGACCGGCGGGGCCGCGCGCCCTCCTTCCGCTGGGGACTCGCGCCCCGTCCGTCCCGGGCTGGTGCGCGAATGGCGCGTCACGACGGGCGGCGATCAGACGTGGCACCTCGCCCGCCTCGCGGGCCGGGGCCTCCCGGTCACCCTGCTGTGGTCCCGCGGCGATCGGATCATCCCGAGAACCGATTTCGAGTCGCTGCGCGCGGCGCTTCGGCGTCCGGCCGTGTTCACGGTCGAGGGCGCCCACGGTTGGCCGATCAGCGATCCCCAGTGCTTCGGGAACGCCATGAGGACCGTGCTCGCGTGGCCGTCGAGGGTCGCGGCATGACCGCGCCGGACATCGCGGGCGACCTCCCGCCGGCGGTGCTGATGATCAATCGTTGCGAGCACTGCGCCGCCCTGCTCGCGCCGCTGACGGCGACCTGCTCCTCGTGCCGGGGCTCGGAACTCCGCGCCGTCCCCTCCTCGGGCGCCGGGTCGGTCGTGTCCTGGAAGGTGACCCACCCGACGGACGACGCCGGCGCGGACTCCGGACCCGCCGTCGTCGGGATCGTCCGACTCGACGACGGCCCGTGGATCTACACGTGGATCGACGGTGAGCTCCCGGCGGGCGCAGACGTTCGCGTGGAGTACCGGCCGACGGCCCGGGGCGAGCGGTTCCCGGTGTTCGCCGTCCGATCGGACTGACGATCCACTCCGCACGACCGGGAATACCTCCGCTCCCCCGGTGTTGACTACGGTGAACTAGTTGAACAATCAACTACCTACCCCGGAGGAGCGCACCATGCCTGCCGTGACCGTCGACAACGTATTGGCCCTACCGCGCATCGCCGACACCGCGCCGGACGCCGCGGCGCGGCCGGTTCTGGCCGTGACCACGGCGCCCGTCGGATATGAGGGCGAGGGCTTCCCGGTGCGCCGCGCGTTCGCGGGCGTGGACCTCAAGCATCTCGACCCGTTCATCCACATGGACCAGATGGGTGAGGTGGACTACGCACCGGGCGAGCCCAAGGGCACCCCGTGGCATCCGCACCGCGGCTTCGAGACCGTCACCTACATGATCGACGGGATCATGGAACACCAGGACTCCAACGGTGGCGGCGGCACGATCGGCGGTGGCGACACCCAGTGGATGACCGCGGGCGGCGGCATCCTGCACATCGAGACCCCGCCCGAGCACCTCGTCGTCAGCGGCGGCCTGTTCCACGGCGTGCAGCTGTGGGTGAACCTGCCCCGCGACAACAAGATGGCGGCCCCGCGCTACCAGGACATCACCGGCAACAAGGTCGCGCTGCTGTCCTCTCCCGACGGCGGCGCCCTCGTCCGCGTCATCGCGGGCGAACTGGACGGCCATCGGGGCCCCGGCTCCACCTACACCCCGATCAGCCTGGTGCACGCGACCATCGCACCGGGGGCGAGCCTGACCCTGCCGTGGAACCCCGAGTTCAACGCACTCGCCTACGTGCTCGCGGGCGAGGGCATGGTCGGTGCCGAGCGCAGGCCGGTCCGGATGGGCCAGACCACCGTGTTCGGACGCGGCGACACGCTGACCGTCGCAGCCGCGGACACCCAGGACTCCCGGACCGAGTCCCTCGAGGTCTTCATCCTCGGCGGCAAGCCGATCCGCGAGCCCGTCGCGATGGCCGGGCCGTTCGTGATGAACACAAAGGCCGAGGTCATCCAGGCGTTCGAGGATTTCCAGGCCGGCCGGCTGGGCTCGATCCCCGCCGCACACGAGACCCTGGCGTGACGGTGCCGTCCGTCGAGATCCGGCGCGGCAGCGACCGCGCGCGCCAGAACTACGGCTGGCTCGACTCCCGGCAGAGCTTTCCCTTCGCGGGCAACTTCGACCTGGCCGCGCACGCGCACGGGCTGCTGGTGGTCAACAACGAGGACATCGTCGACGCCGGGTCCGGCTTCGACACCCACCAGCACCGGGACGCCGAGATCGTCACCTGGGTGCTCAGCGGATCCCTGGTCCACCAGGACTCCGAGGGGCACTCGGGAGTGGTCTTCCCCGGGCTAGCGCAACGGATGAGCGCGGGCCGCGGGATCTGGCACTCCGAGCGCAACGACAGCAGGCGGGTGGACGGGGCCCGCGTCGCCGAGCCCGTGCACGTGGTGCAGATGTGGATCCCTCCGGACGAATTCGGGATCGAGCCGAGCTATCAGGAACTACCGATCGACGCCGAGCTCGACTCCGGGCGGCTGGTCACGGTGGCGTCGGGGCTGCCGCGGCACCGCCACCACGCCGCGATCGGCCTGCACAACCGGCACGCCGGTCTGCATGCCGCCAGATTACAAACTGGACAGTCGGTAACCGTGCCGGATGCGCCCTACGTGCACGTGTTCATCGCGCGCGGATCGGGCGACGTCGAGGGATTCGGCCGACTCGGCCAGGGGGATTCCTTGCGGCTCACCGGGATCGGCGGTCAGAGGTACACGGCGGCCGAACCGACGGAAGTGTTGATCTGGGAGATGCATGCCGCGCTCCGCAAACCTGTCGACGGTCATCACGGATCAGGTTAGGCAGCAACATGTTTCGAGATATCCAGCCAACGCCGGCGGACCGGCGCACATCGATGGGCAACGGCCGATCGTGCAACGGTCCCGCATCGGAGCCGACAACCGTGTGACGAGTCCTTGCCACCCTCGTACCCTGGAAACTCGAAGCACCACAAAGGAGGACGCCCATGACGGCACCCACCACCCCGCACGTCGACATCCACCGTGCGGGCGATCGGATGAAGACCCGGATCTCCTGGCTCGACTCGAAACACTCCTTCTCGTTCGGGCAGCACTACGACCCGGACAACACCCATCACGGGGTGCTGATGGTCAACAACGACGACATCGTGCTGCCGGGTCAGGGCTTCGACACCCATCCGCACCGCGACATGGAGATCGTCACCTGGGTGCTGCGGGGATCGCTGGTGCATCAGGACTCGATCGGGCATTCCGGGGTCATCTACCCGGGCCTGGCCCAGCGGATGAGCGCGGGCACCGGCATCCTGCACTCGGAGAAGAACGACTCCTGGCGGCTGCCGGGGTCCCAGCACGACGAGCATGCCGAGCCCGTTCGGTTCATCCAGATGTGGGTGCTGCCCGACGAGCCGGGCATCGACCCCGGCTATGAGCAGCTCGAGATCGACGACGAGCTGATGCGCGGCGGCCTCGTGCCCGTCGCCTCCGGCATGCCCGCGCACCGGAACCAGTCGGCCATCACGATCGCGAACACGGGCGCGGCGCTGCACGTGGCACGCCTGCAGCCGGGCGGCTCCGTGCAACTCCCCGAGGCGCCCTACCTGCATCTGTTCATCGCCCAGGGCGAGGTGTCGCTGGAGGGCGCGGGAATCCTGTCGGAAGGCGACGCCGTCCGGCTCACCGCGTCCGGGGGGCAGCGATTGTCCGCCGACGCCCCGGCCGAGGTGCTGGTCTGGGAGATGCACGGCCGCCTCGGCGGCTGATCGCCCCCCTGGCCGGCGCCGGGCGGGGCGGCCGCGGATCGGGACCGCATCGGCGAGCCCGCACGGCCCCGGTGTAGAGAAGATGCATGACCACCACTGAGAACCAGCGAATCGACCGGCTCAACGAGCTGATGGGCGTGCAGGCCCTCGAGCTTGCACCCGGCCTGGTCCGGTTCCGCCAGGAGGTCGGGCCGAGGTTCCACGACCACCGCGGCCGGACGGTCCTCGGGTCGATCGGGGTGCTAGCCGACAACGTGCCCGGCCGGGCGATCGGCATATCGGTGCCCGAGGGAACCCAGGTGGTGCTGTCGCAGGTCACGGCCGCGATGGCGGGGCCGCTGCCCACGACGGGCGCGATCGAGGCACGGGGCAGCTCGGTCCGCCTCGATCGCGCGACGGGCACCGGCCTGGCCACCGGCGACATGCGCGGCCCGGACGGCGAGGTGCTGGTGGCGCTGCAGTCCCGCGGGATGGTGGTCACCCGGGAGGCCGCCAACGCCGAGGCGGTGCTCCGGGGCGACGCCCTGCCCGTCGAGCCCGCCGAACCGGTCGCGGACGCCGCCGAGCTCGCCGACCGCGCCGGGCTGGAGATCGTGGAGGACATCGCGCGGGGCGCACTGGCGCGCGGCCCGCTCGCCGGGCTGCTGGGCATGGGCCTGACCGAGGTCGGCAGGGGCAGGGTCATCGGCGAGTTCGCGCCGCGGGAGTGGATGAGCAACCCGCTCGGGTCCATCCAGGGTGGGGTGCTCATCTCCGCGGCGGACCTGATCACCGGTCTGGCCGCTCAGACCCTCACCGCCGCCGGCCAGGGATACGAGTCGCTGGACCTGAGGATCGACTTCGTTCGCTCCCCCGAGGTCGACGGCCTGCCGATCCGCGCCGAGGCCGAGGTACTACGGGCCGGACGGCGGGTGGCCCTGATCGAGTCCCGGCTCGTCGACTCGACCGGGCGACTGCTCGCGCGGGCGGCCGCCAGCGTGCAACTGCTCTGAACCCGGTCGCGGCAATACCGTCTCTCGGCCCGACGACCGGACTACTCTGCGGGTGCCTTGACTTTTCCGGCGCCCACGGGTGAATCCGAGGAGAGACGATGACGAACCAGCCGCCGAATCCGCCGGAGGGAACCCCGCCGCCGGAAGGCCAGCAACCGCCGTACCCCGTCCCCGAGCATGGCACCGGGCCCCAGTATCCGGGCCAGCCATATCCGGGCCAGCCGTACCCCGGCCAGCCGTACCCCGGCCAGCCGTACCCCGGCCAGCCGTACCCCGGCCAGCCGTACCCCGGCCAGCCGTACCCGGGCCAGCCCCAGCCCGGCCAGCCGTACCCGGGGCAGCCGTATCCGGGACAGCCGTATGCCGCGCAGCCCTATCCGGGACAGTCGCCCGCGCAGCCCCGCAACGGAGCGGGCATCGCCGCACTCGTCCTCGGCATCCTCGCGGTGCTCTCCGTCTGGACCATCGTCGGCGGCATCCTCCTGGGCGCCGTCGCGATCATCCTCGGCATCGTCGGTCGGTCGCTCTACAAGAAGCAGCAGGCCACCAACGGTGGGATGTCGCTGGCGGGCATCCTGCTCGGGCTCGCCGGGCTGATCATCTCGATCGTGCTGATCGTGGTCGGGGTCGGCCTGTTCAACAAGGTCGGCGGCCGAGACTTCGTCGACTGCCTCCGGGACGCGGGCAACAACCGGGCCGCCCAGCAGCGGTGTGAGGATGAGTTCCAGAGCAACATCGAGGACAAGTTCTCGGTGACATTCGAGGCCCCGAACGTGGTCCCGCCACGCTGATCGCGCCGGACGCCCAGGCACCTCGCAGCCCGCTGCCAGGGTTCTCCCAGCCGCCCGGTCGACGATGGTGCGCACCATCGACAGCGAGCGGAGATCAACGTGAACGAGGACATCGAGCGCAGCCGCGCCCGCGTCAGCCGGCGGCGAGCGCTGGCCCTGGGCGGGACCGTCGGGTTGAGCGGCCTGATCGCGGCCTGCGCGGGCGACGGCCCCGGCGGGACCGCGACGAGTGTGTCCACGCCCGCCACCGGTGCGGCGGCCGCCGCGAGCGGCGACGTGACCGCCCTGCTCGCCCGGGCCCCGCAATGCGTCATGACCGCCGAGGAGACTCAGGGCCCGTATTGGTTCGACGTCGACTCGATCCGCAACGACCTGCGTGAGGACCGGCCCGGCGCCACCCTCGAGCTGGCGATCCGGGTTCAGGATCTGCAGCAGTGCACCCCCGACGGCTCGGTCGGCGGGGTTGCGAACGCCGTCGTGGAGATCTGGCACTGCGACGCGGGCGGGGTGTACTCCGGCTTCGAGTCCGGTTCGCAGGCCGCGAACGGTGGCCCCCCGCCGGGTGGTCCGGGCGGCCCCGGCGGCGGTGCTCCCGGCGGGCCCGGTGGTGGCGCGGCGGAGTACTCCGACGGCTCGTACAGCAGTGGCGACGCCGAGTCGGCCACCACCGACGACGGCACCTACCTGCGCGGTGCGCAGACCACCGACGCAAACGGGATCGCGACGTTCACCACCATCTTCCCGGGCTGGTATCAGGGCCGCACCACGCACATCCACCTCAAGGTGCACGTGAACAGGGCCACCGTGCTCACCTCACAGCTCTACTTCGAGGAGGCGCTCATCGACGAGGTGTACGCGTCGGCCCCGTACACCGAGCACACCGGGCGCGAGAACAACGTCGACAACGCCGCCGACGGCATCTTCGACGCGTCGGGCATGGTGACGACCGCCAAGACCGCCGACGGCTACCTCGGCGCCATCAACATCGGCGTGTGACACAGCTGCGGTAGAAAGGACTGCATGACGCATTCCGGCATCGACCACACCCACCTCGACGAGGCCACCCGCGCCCAGGACGACCTGTTCGTCCACGTCAACGGCAAGTGGCTCAACGACTACGTCATCCCCGCCGACCGGGCCGTGGACGGCGCCTTCCGTACTCTCTACGACCAGGCCGAGATCGACGTGCGGGCGATCATCACCGAGGCCGCGGAGGCCCGCGGCGCGGAGGGCACCGACTTGCAGCGCATCGGCGACCTGTACAGCTCGTTCATGGACGCCGACACCGCCGAGCGGGCGAGGCTCGAGCCGATCGCGGGCGAGCTCGCCGCGATCGACGCGGTGAGCGATCTCTCGGCGCTCGCGGGCCTGCTGGGCGAGATGCAGCGCACCGGCGTCTCCGGGGCGATCGGCAACTACGTCGACACCGACGCCAAGGATTCCTCCCGCTACCTCGTCCACCTGACCCAGTCCGGGATCGGGCTGCCCGACGAGTCCTACTACCGCGAGGACTCCTACGCGGAGACCCGCGCGGCCTACCTCGAGCACGTGCAGAAGATGCTCGCCCTGGCCGGCCGCCCGGATCCGGCGGCCGACGCGCGGACGATCCTCGACCTGGAGACCCAGATCGCCGCAGGCCATTGGGATGTGGTGCGCAGGCGCGACGCCGAGCTGAGCTACAACCTGGTCACGCTGGCCGATCTGTCCACCGAGAACACCGGGTTCGACTGGACCGCTTGGGTGTCCGGACTCGGCGGCACCCAGGAGTCATTTGCGGAGTTGGTGGTCCGTCAGCCCAGCTTCCTCACCTCGCTCACCGCGCTGTGGACCGAGCGCCCTCTCGACGAGTGGAAGGCGTGGGCGGCCTGGCAGGTGATCCATTCGCGCGCGCCGTATCTCAACGAGGCCGTGGTCGCCGAGAACTTCGCGTTCTATGGACGCACCCTCACCGGCGCCGAGGAGAACCGGGAGCGTTGGAAGCGCGGGGTCAGCCTGGTGCAGGACCTGCTCGGTGAGTCCGTCGGCAAGCTGTACGTGGAACGCCACTTCCCGGCGCACGCCAAGGCGCGCATGCAGGAGCTCGTGGCGAACCTGCAGGAGGCCTACCGCCGCAACATCTCCGAGCTCGAATGGATGGGCCCGGAGACCCGACAGGCCGCGCTGGCCAAGCTGGAGAAGTTCACCCCGAAGATCGGCTATCCGGACAAGTGGCGGGACTATTCTGGGCTGTCGATCTCGGCGGACGACCTGGTCGGCAACTACCGCCGTGGATACGCCGCCGACCACGACCGCGACCTGGCCAAGCTCGGCGGGCCGGTCGACCGTGACGAGTGGTTCATGACCCCGCAGACCGTCAATGCCTACTACAACCCGGGGATGAACGAGATCGTCTTCCCCGCAGCGATTCTGCAGCCGCCGTTCTTCGACGCCGGCGCGGACGACGCCGCCAACTACGGCGGAATCGGCGCGGTCATCGGGCACGAGATCGGACACGGATTCGACGATCAGGGCGCCAAGTACGACGGCGACGGGAACATGGTCGACTGGTGGACGGACAGCGACCGCACCGAGTTCGGCAAGCGCACCAAGGCGTTGATCGAGCAGTACAACGAGTTCGAGCCGAAGGCACTGCCGGGCCACAAGGTCAACGGTGAGTTCACCATCGGTGAGAACATCGGCGACCTCGGCGGCCTGTCCATCGCGGTCGAGGCGTATCGGATCGCGCTGGACGGCAAGGACTCCCCGACGATCGACGGCCTGACCGGCCTTCAGCGCGTCTTCTTCGGCTGGGCACAGGTGTGGCGGACCAAGGCCCGCAACGAGGAGGCCATCCGCCGCCTCGCCGTCGATCCGCACTCGCCGCCGGAGTTCCGCTGCAACGGCGTGGTGCGCAACCTGGACAGCTTCCACGACGCGTTCGAGGTCACCCCCGGCGACGCGCTCTACCTCGAGCCGGAACGCCGGGTCCGCATCTGGTGACGCGCCTGCGGCGCAGTGGTGCGGCTACGGAGCCTCAGGACTCCGTGACCGCACCACTGCGGCACCGCCGCACCCGTTCGTAGTCCAGGCGGTTCTGTTCGCCGTAAGCCACCGCGAACTCGGCGATGGCCTCGTCGAAAACTGTTCCGCTGCCGAGATATCCGGCGATCGCGGCCGGGTCACCGGTGCGGGCGTGGGCCCTGGCCAGCGCGATCGCGCACAACCGCGCATAGGCCTGCAAACCGGGCGGCTTCATCGTGGCGATGCTGAAGGAACCCTTCATGTCCCGGAGCTGCCTGACGTAGAAGTCGCGACCGTATGTGCCTGACCCGGGAAACCATCCGAGGAACGGATCGCTCGCGCTCTGGATCAACCGCTGACCCTCGACCACCCGCCTGCCCTGGTCGCGATAGGTCGCGCCCGCGACATACGGGGCGAGCACCGACGGCTGCGCCTCCTTGATCTGCAGGAACAGCGGGTCCTGCGCACTCGCCCCCACGAACAGCGCCATGAAACCGAGCATGCCGACCGACCCGACCCCGACGACCTTGCCGGCGATGTCCTGGAATCGGTACCGGGCCACCAGTTCGCGCCGGTCCGACGCCAGGGTGCCGAGATAGCGCTCGAAGGAACGCCCGATCAGGTCCGTCACCTCCTCCTGCCGGTCGTGCGGGAGCCGGGTGATCAGGGGCGGCTCGTCCTTGATCAGAAACCTGCCGTTCTCGTACCGGGCGAACCGGTCGAGCGACCCGAGCTGGGTTCGCTTCTCCGCCTTGGCCATAGTCCGCGCGACGACCCCTAGCTTTCGGGTGGAGAACTGATCGCGCAGCCCCGCCAGGACCGTGTCCGCCTCGATCCGGGCGTGCCAGACGTCCAACGCCGGCATCTGCGCCGCGCGCTGGATCCTCTCCCGGTATGCGGCGCCCACGATCCGGGCCGCGGCACGTGCGTCCGCCGCACCGTGACCGTTCACGGTCGCGGCCACCAGCACCGAGGTCGCGAGCCGCTTGACGTCCCATTCGAAGGGACCGCGGTGTACCTCGTCGAAGTCGTTGAGGTCGAAGACGAGCCGACGGTCCGGACTCGCGAACAGACCGAAGTTCGCGAGGTGGGCATCTCCGCTCGCCATCACGGTCAGGTCGGTTCGCGCGCAGTGCGCGAGATCCCACGCCATGATGGCGGCCGAGCCACGCAGGAAGGCGAACGGCGAGACCAGCATTCGCTCGAATCTCAGCGGAACCAGTTCGGGTACCCGTGTCGCGTTCTGCCGGTCGAGGATCGACACCGGATCGGGCCGGTGCGCGGAGGGCGCCCACGAACCGAGCGACCGGCGCGGGATCCGGGCACGCAGATGCTTGCCTCGTCGCCGGCGTTCGGCTGCGGGCTCGGGCGGATCGAAGGCTGCGACGGCCATCGTTCGAGCCTACCGCCGCCCTAGACGGCGACCTGGAGGTCGACCCCGATCCTCAGCGCCGACACCAGTTCCCGGTACAGCTCGTCCGACTTCAACAGCTCGAGGTGCGTGCCGCGCGCCCGGACCCGCCCGCCGTCCATCACCAGGATGGTGTCGGCGTCGATGACGGTCGACAGGCGGTGCGCGATGGTCACCACCGCGCCGGTCTGCGACAGTTCCCGGATCACCTCATGGATGGCGGCCTCGGTCCGTCCGTCCAACTGGGCGGTGGCCTCGTCGAGCAGCAACACGTCCGGACGCTGAACGATGGCCCGCGCCAGGGCGATTCGCTGCCGCTGTCCGCCGGAGACACTGGTTCCGGACAGCTCGCTGTCGAGCCCGTCCTCGAGCGCGAGCACCGTCTGGTCGAGGTGAACCGCGCGCAACGCGTCCCACACCTCGTCCTCGGTGGCCTCCGGGTGGGTGAACATCAGGTTCGAGCGCACGGTGCCCGGCACGATGGGCGTCTCCTGCTCGACATACGCCAGGCGCGAGCGCACCTGGTCGAACGGCAGCTCCGAATAGGGGACGCCGTCGAGCAGGATCTCACCGGACTCGGGGTGCAGGAACCGGAGCAACAACGAGAACAGTGTGGTCTTGCCCGCGCCGGACGGTCCGACGATCGCGGTGTGTCCCCGCGCCGGGATCTGGGCGCTGACGCCGCGCACGGAGGGCTCGGTGCCCGGGGCGTACCGGGCGACGACGTCGCGGAGCTCGAGCACCGGCACATCCGGGGCCGGCCGCAGCGGCCGCACCTCGACGGACTCGCGCTCCTCGACCTCCATGTCCTGCACCTCGCGGATGCGGCCCGCCGCCGCGATCCCGGACTGCACCAGTGCGACGTTCTGCGCCATCGAGGTGACCGGTGCGGTGAGCATGAAGGCGTACAGCAGGAACGCGACCAGACCGGAGACCGCCAGCGCGCCCGTGCTCACCCGGTATCCGCCGAAGGCGAGGATCCCGACGATCGCGAGCTGCAATCCGCCGCCGGCGATGATCCAGACCAGGGCGGTGATCCGAACCGCACGGACGGTGTGCAGCTGCGAGTCCTTCGCATCGATGATGATCCGCTCGGCCTCGCGCGCCTCGGCGCGGCTGGACTTCACCGTCCGGATCGCCCGCAGCGCCCCCTCGAGCACACCGCCGAGCCGTCCGACCGATTCCTGGGCCCGCTTCTGCGACTTCGCGACCTGCGGCATGAGAACCAGGGTCAGGCCACCGACAACCAGCAGGGCCGCGACGGTGGCGCCGAACAGGACCAGGTCGAGCGTCGCCATCAGGACGAGGGTGCCGACCACGCTGATGATGCCGTTGGACAGCTCGACCAGGCTGGACGACGTCGCCTCCCGGAGCAGGACGGTGTCGGAGGTGACCCGGGTGACCAGTTCACCCGACGGCCGCGCCGTCAGGCTGCCGACCGTGGACCGGAAATACCTGCGCACCATGGATTCCCGGGCGTCGTAGACAACCCGGGCGGCGAGCGATCCGAGCAGGATCCACTGGATGTATCCGACGACACCGGTGACCACGAGCACGCCGACCAGGACGACGACGGGCACGAGCATCGAATCGCCGTCGCTGAGCGTGTCCAGGATGTACTTGATGACCATCGGCGTGGCCAGACCCGCGGCCGTGACTATGAGCCCGAGGAACAAGCCCAGGCTGAGCACCTTCCGGTGCGGCCGGATGAAGGACCACAACAGCCGCACGTTCGGCCAGCTCACGGACGCCGGGGAATCACTCATGTCCACCAGTGGAACATCGACGTCCCATTTTTGTCAATGAATGTTCTATTTCGAAACGATTGACTGCTACCGTAGGCGCATGTCCACCGAGACCGTCCCCGAATCGGGCACCAAGGCGCGCACCCGCCGCGCCATCCTCGACGCGGCCGTCGACGTGCTCGGCAAGAACGCAGGTGCCTCCCTCAGCGAGATCGCCGCCGAGGCCGAGGTCGGCCGCAGCACCCTGCACCGCTACTACCCCGAGCGCGTCGACCTGATCCAGGCGCTCGGCGAGGACGCCCTCGACAAGCTCGGTGCCGCCCTCCGACGGGCACGCCCCACCGAGGGCGATGCCGCCGCCGCACTGCGCCGGATGAGCCACGAGTGCTTCGACCTCGGCCCGCTGCTCTCGCTCATGTTCGGTGACCCGCAGGCGCTCTCGAACGCGGCGTTCTGGGAGGGCCTCGGCGCGATCGACGCCCCACTGCTCGCGGTGATCGAGCGCGGCCAGTCCGACGGCACGTTCACCTCGACGCTCAAGGTCCGGTGGATCCGCCGAATGCTCTGGTGGTGCCTGCTCACGGGATGGGAGGGCTTCAACAACGAGGGCTACTCGCGCACCGAGGCGATCGAGGCGATCGACACGACCGTCGCCCGCATCACCAACCCCGACCACTGACGCGCAACGCCGTCACCTGAACGAAAGCGCGCACGATCACCGGGTGATCGTGCGCGCATCTCGTGCGATGAGGAGCCGGTTACCGGTTCCAGTCACCGAGTCCGTCGGAGCCGTTGAGCGTTCCGCCGCTGGTGTTCGTCACGATCACCGGGTCGCCCTTCTTCGCGTTCTCGAAGAACCACTTGCCGTCCTCGGTGCTCACGTTCAGGCAGCCGTGACTGACGTTGGAGTAGCCCTGCTGGTTCACCGACCACGGCGCGGCGTGCACGAAGATGCCGCTGTTGGAGATGCGGGTCGCGTACTCGACGTACGTGCGGTAGCCCTCCGGCGCGTCGATCGGGACTCCGTAGGTGGACGAATCCATGTACATGTCGCGGAGCTGCTCGCCGACGATGTAGGTCCCGTTCGGCGTCTCGTGGCCGGTCTTGCCCATCGAGGTCGGCATCGTCTTGACCACCTCACCGTTGCGGGTGATCGTGATCGTCTTGGTGTTGTCGTCGGCGGTGGCGACCAGCGCGTCGCCGATCCTGAACGCGGAGCGCGCTCCGCCCGCCTCGACGACGACCTCGGCACCCGACGGCCAGAACTCGGTCGGCCGCCACCGCACCTGGCTGTTGTTGATCCAGTAGAAGGCGCCGTCGACCTTCGGGGTGGTGGTGATCTTGATGGCCCGCTCGGCGACGGCCCGGTCCTCGATGCTCTCGTCGAACCGGATGATGATCGGCTGGGCGACACCGACCACCTCGCCCTCGGACGGGTTCAGGCTGGGCGCCGAGAAGTTGGCGGGCCCGACCTGCGGCTCGGCCGGGGGCAGCGGCACCAGGGGCGCTGAGGGCGCCTGCTGGCCGGGGAGGGTCGGCAGCACGACGTCGGGGCCACCGGGGAACAGCGGCACGGCCTGCGCGGGAACGACCAGGGTCGCGCCCACGGCGGCGACACCGATCAGGGTCGTCGCGACCCGACTCGTCCAGCGCCGACGACTGGTGGTCCCGGTCTCGATCTTGCGCATTCAAGTCCCATCATCCGACTGCAGAAGAAATCGGTGAAGCCCGCATCCACGGGCTTCGCCGATTCCAGTAGACACAACAGGTTCGTCGTTGGCCAGGAGCCACTCCGCCCAGACGGCCAGGTCGTTCGGCTCCGGCCCAGGTCGCGGGCGTGCCGAACCCGGTGGGTGATCCGGCTCTCACCGGCCGGTTCACCGGGCCCAGCGGCCCGGCGGCGCACTAGCGACCGCGCACGATCTTCTGCGCCACCGCACCGAGCCGAGCCAGCCGCAGGTCGCCGAGCGCGGTGACCGCATTGCCCATCCGATTGGTGACGAAGCCGAGCGCGAGGCCGGTCTCGGGGTCCGCGTACGCCCCCGACCCGCCGACGCCGTAGTGCCCGAACGCGGTCCTCGGCTGGGACCGGTTCGCGACGAACACCGGGTGATAGCCGAGCCGCCAGTTCACCCTCGCCCCCAGCACGTAGTCCCGCCCGTAGGTCTGCACCTCGCCCATCTGCTCGACGGTGTCCGTCGAGAGGAACCGCCTGCCGTCGATGACGCCGTCGTTCGCGATCGCCGCGTACATCTTCGCGAGCGCCCGCGAGGTGAACACACCGTTCCAGCCGGGCATCACCGCATCGTGCACGATCGGGTCGCGGACCAGTTCGTCGAAGCCCTCCGGCATGCCCGCCTCCGCCAGGCCATTGAACGGGCGCAGCCGCGACATCACCGAGGAGGCCACGCCCCAGGAGACCGCACCGGGGCTCAGATGTGGGAACAGTCTGGCGATCCGGTGCCGCTGCTCGGGCGGCACCCGGTACCAGAACTCCTCGACACCGAGCGGCTGCGCGATCTCGGTGCGCACCACGTCGGTGAAGCTGCGCCCGGTCGCCCGCGCCACGGTCTCCGCGACGATCCACCCGAACGTGACCGCGTGATAGCCGGGACCGCTGAGCCGGCGGGGGTCCGGCCGCGCCGCCGCGAGCGCGGCGACCACCCGGTCGTAGTCGAGGAGCCCGGCCTTGCCCGGGACCAGCCCCCGAACCCGGTGCAGGCCCGCCCGATGGGTGAGTACGTCGCGGATCGTGATCCGCTCCTTGCCCGCGGACGCGAACTCCGGCCAGTAGGTGGCCACGGGCTCGTCGTAGTCGACGAGCCCGCGATCGGCCAGCCGGTGCAGCACGGTGCTGGCCACGCCCTTGCCCGTGGAGAAGGACAGCGCGACGGTGTCCCGCCGCCAGCGACGGTCGCGGTCCGCCCATCCGGCCCAGATGTCGAGCACCAGCTCGCCGTTCACGTAGGCGGTCAGGGCGCCGCCCCCGTTGTGCGGCTGCCGGTACAACGCGAAGAACCGGTCGGCCAAGGGCAGGAACCGCGCGTCGACGTGCATCTCGGTCGGTGCGCTCCCGCCCGCCGCGACCATGCGCGAACGACCGCCTCGACTGTTCATACCGCTCAGACCACTCCCGCGCGCTTGGCAGCCGCACGGAGCTGGAATGCCCCGAGCACGAACACGATCCCGAAGACGATGGCGAAGAATCCGACCAGCCAGACGAGGCTACTGACGCCTTCGACGGGGAAGATGACCATCAGCAGGCCGAACAACACCGCAAGGATGCCCGCGATCAGGAGCCAGACCCACTGCCCGCCCACGGATTTCACCTTGAACGCGCCCATGATCTCGAGGATGCCGACCAGGATCGCCCAGAACCCGATCACGTACACGGCCACCAACACGGTGATCTCGGGCCATGCGAACGCCACGATGCCGGCGAGCACGGACACCACGCCGCCGATCAGCCACCACACCCAGCCGGTGACGATCTTGCGTGCCTGGATCGACCGGACCACGTCGACGAGGCCGTCGACGATCGCGTACACACCGAACACGATCACCATCGCCCACACGGTGACGCCCGGCCAGACCAGCGCGACGATGCCGAAGATGACGGCGAAGATGCCGCGGATCAGCAGCAGCCACCAGATGTCCTTGCCGATGCGCAGCATTGCCTCGTTGCTGTCGACGATGGGGTTCTCCGTCATCGCGTCCTCCGATGCTCGTACGTGCCTGGACAGCTGATTCGGAGCCTAGTGCCTCGTGCGCGAAGTCTCTCGGCGATTGACGGGGATCCACGTGGCGAGCGGAAGACGCTACTTCCGGTCGCGGTCCTTGCTCGGCTGCACCCGCTTCGGCTCGCCGGGCATCTTCGGGTACTGCGGCGGATACGGCATGTCGCCCAGCCCGTTCGCCGCGTCCCGCTCCGCCATCTCCAGCAGCGCCTCGAGCGAGTGGGCGATGTCGTCGATCCGGGCGGCCGGGTCGCCGCGCCTGCTCACGAGGTCGGGCACGGTCGCGATGGTGAAGTCGTCCGGCTCGACGTCCGGCAGCTCCGCCCAGGTGACCGGGGTCGATACCGTCGCCCGCGGGGTCTTGCGAACCGAGTAGGCCGAGGCGACGGTCTTGTCCCTGGCCGTCTGGTTGAAGTCGATGAAGATCCGTTCCCCGCGTTCCTCTTTCCACCACGCGGTGGTCACCCTGGCCGGATCGCGGCGCTCGATCTCCCTGGCCACCGCGATGGCCGCGCGGCGCACGTCGATGAAGTCCCAGCGCGGCTCGATCCGTACGTAGACGTGGATCCCGCGCCCACCGGAGGTCTTCGGGAATCCGACCAGTCCCAGCTCGTCGAGCAGCGGCGCGACGATGTCCACCGCGACCGCCCTGGCCTCCGCGAACCCGGTGCCCGGCTGCGGATCCAGGTCGATGCGCAGCTCGTCCGGACGGTCCGGGTCGGCGCACCGCACCGGCCACGGATGGAAGGTGACGTTGCCCATCTGCGCCGCCCACACGATGTCGGCGGCGTGCCGCACCCGCAAGGCGTCGGCGGTGCGGCCGTTGGGGTTGGTGACCGTGCAGGTGTCGAGATACTCGGGCCGCTTGGCGGGCAGCCGTTTCTGGTAGATCTCCTCGCCCTCGATGCCGTCCGGAAAGCGCTGCAGGTGAGTGGGCCGGTCCCGCAGGGCCGTCATGATCCCGGAGTTCCCGCCGTCGAAGAGGGCGATGGTCCGGTAGTACTCCACCAGGTCCCGCTTGCTGCCACCCTCCGCGCCGAGCTGCGGGAAGTAGATCTTGTCGGGACTCGACAGCCGGACGGCGACGCCGTCGACGTCGAGTTCCAGGGCCGGGGCTTTTGCGCTCCTTTTCGTCGGTCGCTCCGCTCCATCGAGTGCCATCAGTTCTCCCCCGCCAGCACGTCGCTCAGGTCATATCGCACCGGGACCTCCAGTTGCTCGTAGGTGCACTCGCGCGCCTCACGGTCGGGTCGCCAGCGCAGGAACCGCGCGGCGTGCCGCAGCCGGTCGCCCTCCATTTGGTCGTAGGCCACCTCCACCACCAGTTCCGGTCGCAGCGGCACCCATTGGCGGTCCTTGCCGGTCGACCACCGGCTGGCCTCCCCGTCGTACACCACGTCCTCACCCTCTCGGTGGGGCTGCAGCAGTTCGAGCATCTCGATCCGCTTGGCCGCGGTGAACGCTGATGCCCCGCCGATCATGCGCAGCTCCTCGCCGTTGTAGAGGCCCAGCAGCATCGACCCGATGCCGGGCTGACTCTTGTGCGGTCGGTACCCGATCACCACGCAGTCCGCGGTCCGCGCATGCTTGACTTTGATCATCTCGCGCTTGTTCGGAAGATAGTGCCCGGCAAGCCTCTTCGCGACGACGCCGTCGAGCCCGGCACCCTCGAACGCGTGGAACCACTCCTGGGCGAGTCCGGCGTCGGTGGTGGCGGTGGTGACGTGGCAGGACGGCCCGCCGCCGACGTAGTCGAGCAGGATCTCCCGACGCAGGGCGAACGGCCGCTTGGTCAGGTCATCGTCGCCGAGCGCGAGCATGTCGAATCCGACGAGCTGCGACGGTGTCTGCTCGGCCAGCAGGGCCACCCGGCTCTCGGCCGGGTGGATCCGCTCCGACAGTGCCTCCCAGTCCAGCCGGGTGTGGCCCTCGATCTCGCGCGGCACCACCAGCTCACCGTCGAGCACGCAGCGGACCGGGAGCTCGGCCCGCACCGCCACGATCATCTCGGGGAAGTAGCGGCCCAGGTCCTTTCCGCTGCGCGAGCTGAGCACGACATCGTCACCGTCGCGAAAGACGATGGCGCGGAATCCGTCCCATTTGGGTTCGTACGACCACACCGGCTCCTCGCCGTCGGGCTGCGCCGGGACCGCGGGGGCGGCCTTCGCCAGCATCGGCTGCAGGGGCGGAGTCAGCGGCAGATCCACGCACCCATACTTGCGCACCGAGCCCGTCTTGGCGAGAGAACGCGCCCCGGCCGCCTCCGATCGTCCGCGACGTGCGGTCATGCGAAGCGCGCCCGACGGATCGGTGCCATGGTCGGCACCGGTTCGGTGGTCAGGAAGTCCAGGATGATCCGGTTGCAGAGATCGGGTTTCTCCACCAGCAGGCCGTGCGAGGTGCCCGGTACCACCGCGAGCTCCGCATCCGGCAGGCCGCGGTACAGCGCGAGCGCGTGCTCGAGGGTCACCTCGTCGTCGTCCCCGAGCATCACCAGCGTCCGGCTGGTGACCCCGCGCAGGTCCTCCGCTGTCAGCGTCGGCTCCTCGACGTGCATCCGGTCCAGCTTCCGGGCCACGATCGGGTGGTGACCGGCCCCGTCCGGCGACACCTCGGCGTACATGTCCGCGAGGAAGGCCGGCGGATCGCGGTCCGGATCCACCACCCCGGGCTCCCATCCGTCCCGGTGATAGACGCCCGCGACGAAAACCAGCCGGCGGACCAGGTCGGGCCGGCGCAGCGCCACCAGCAGGGCCACGGTCGCGCCGTCGCTGCAGCCGAGCAGGTGGGCGGGCGTGCGCACCACCGATTCCAGGAACGCGATGGTGTCCCTGGCCATCTGCTCGTAGGTGATGGGACCCGTCAGGTCGGGGGTGTGACCGTGGCCCCGGCGCTCCGGGGTGAACAGCCGGAAGCGGCGGGCGAGCCCGTCGATGTTCGGGCCGAAGGCGCGCGCGTCCACACCGCCCGGGTGCAGCAGCACGAGCGGCTCACCCTCGCCGTGCTCGGCGTACCAGGTGTTCAGGTCCCCCAGCCGTACACTGCCCGCCACCGCCGGCCCTCCTCTGCGTCATGGTCACGGCACCGCCGTAAGCACTGCCGTAACTATGACCCCGCGGGGCGCCGAAACTCATCGGTCGGCGCGCGGGCGCCTGCTCATTCGACGTCGAGCCGGAACCCGAGCTTGAGGGTCACCTGGACGTGTCCGACGGCGCCGTCCACGATGTGTCCCCTCGTGCCCACCACCTCGAACCACTCCAGGTTGCGGACGGTCGTACTCGCCCGGGCCACCGCCTGCGCGATGGCGTCGTCGATCCCCTTGCTCGAAGAACCCACGACCTCGGTGACGCTGTAGACGTGATCGCTCATCGGTCTTCCTCACTCGTCGGCGACGGAACTCCCCGACCAGCGTATGGCCGTCTCGGGGTCGGCGGAAGGATTTCCCGTGACGACGGGACGACCAATGATCGAACCGGCGTCGGGTGCTCTAATTGCCGTATGACAAACACCCGCCTCAAGCGCGGACTCGCCGCCGTGGGCCTGACCCTGGCCGCCCTCTCGCTCGGTGCCTGCGGCAGCGAGGTCACCGGCCGAGCGGTGCCCGAGGCGGGCGGCGGTGTCGTGGCCGACACCCTGTTGCCGGACGAACCGCGGGCGGACACCGGGGGAACCGTCGAGATCGACGTCGAGATCGGCGAGTGCGTGGAACTGACCGGCACGGTCGACGACGCGAACGTGGTGAAGGCCCCGTGCGGCAGCGCCCCGGCGAACTACAAGGTGATCGGCAAGGCGCCGACCAACGCGCAGTGTGTGAGTGACGCCGACTCCTACTACTACGAGACCCTGATGGGTGACGAGCAGGGCGCGCTCTGCCTCGACATCGACTGGGTCGTCGGGGGCTGCATGGAACTGGCGGGTGATCAGCCGACGCACATCGACTGTGCGACCCCGGCCCGCGAGGGCGTCCGGGTGGTGGAGATCATCACCGACGTCACCGATGTCGAGAAGTGCTCCACCCCCAGCGGTTACGTCTACGACGAGCGCCGGTTCGCCGTCTGCACGGAAGACCTGTAGCTCCCCCTGATCACCGCACCACCAGCTCGGCGATGACGGCTCGGTGATGCCCGCCGGGCACGTCGACGATCCGCACCGCGGTCGCGCCGATCGCAGGTCCCGCGGTCAGCACGTGGTCGAGCCCCACGCCAAGCAATCGCGGGAGGTCCGCGGGCCACGTGGTGGCCGCGCCCGCACCGACCTCCTCGGCCGAGTCCCGGCAGCCGGCTCGGATCAGGGCACGGAAGCTCGAATGGTTCGCGGTGGTGTTCAGGTCGCCCGCGATGACTGTCGGGACTCCCGTTCGACAAGAGTCGCGCAGCGTGTCGAGATCGTCGTTCCAGGCCGCCTCGGCGAAGGGAGACGGCGAGTTCGGATGCACGCCGAGCACGTCGACCGAGCTCCCGCCGACCCGAACGGTGACCCCGACCATCCCCAGGCTCAGCGGCAAGCGGGTCGGCTGTGCAGTCGCGGACACGCCCTCACGAACGAGCACGGTCGTGGCCGCCGGGGTGCGGACCGCCGCCTCGGGTGCCACGCTCGACCCGTCCGCGGCGGACCTCGGCGGGTATACGTCGGTGGTCGCCGAATAGCCCGCGTCGATCCGCCCGATCAGCGACTGCGCGTAGGCCGCGGACGCCTCGGGGAGCACCACGACCGCGGGCCCGTGCTCCTCGATCACGGCGGCCGTCGCGTCGAGGTCGGCCGAATCGGCGCTGACGTTGAGGACCAACAGCCGCAACGTATTCGGGCCGGATGGCGGCTCCGCACCGATCCACCGGGGGAGCACGCCCCCGAGCGAGACGAGGGCCAGCACAGCGAGGACCGCGGCCGCGGTCCTGTCCCACGCCCAGGCGAGCACAGCGGTACCGACGAGAGCGAGGACCGCTATGTGCACGCGGAAAGCCGTCGCCTGGGCGAAGACCGGGAAGCGATCGAGCGTGACCTCCACCATCGAGGGCAGCATGGTCACGAGCACCGCGATCGCGAGGGCGACCGCGCTCGCGGCGCAGAAGAGCGAGCGCCACTGCAGGCGGTCGCGCCCGCTCCGGCCGGTACCTACAGCCAGCCCTTCCGCTTGAAGATGGTGTAGAGGGTGATACAGGTGAGCGCCATCATCATCAGCGCCATCGGATAGCCGCCCACCCAGTGCAGTTCCGGCATGGTGTCGAAGTTCATCCCGTAGACGGTGCCGATCAGGGTGGGGGCGAACAGGATTGCGGCCCAGGACGAGACCTTCTTGATCTCCTCGTTCTGCGCGTAGCTGGCCTGGGTCAGCGCCGACATCTCCTCGTTCTGGGTCTGCGAGACCAGGGTCGCGTTCACGGTGAGGATGTTGCCCAGCAGCTGCCGGAAGCCGTCCGCGCGCTCGACCACCGTGGTCGCGTGGTCGGTGACATCGCGCAGGTACTTCTGCAGTTCCTCGTCGGTCTTGTACTTCTCGAACCCGGCGGACAGCCCGCGCAGCATGTCCAGCAGGGGCTTCGTGGCGCGCTGGAACTCGATGACCTCGCGGGAGAGTTCGTAGATGCGCCGCGACACCTTCGGGTCGCCGCTGAAGACCTCGGTCTCGATCTCGTCGATGTCGTTCTGCAGCCCGGCGACGACCGGGGCGTACCCGTCGACCACCGCGTCGAGGATCGCGTAGAGCACCGCTTCCGGACCGAGCTTGAGCAGCTCCGGGTCGTTCTCCATTCGGCTGCGAACCGCGGACAGGTCCGGCGATTCGCTGTGCCGCACCGTGATCACGAACGTCGGACCGCAGAAGACGTGCAGCTCGCCGAAGTCGACCCGCTCGGTCTCGTCCAGGTAGCGGGCCGCGCGCAGCACCACGAACAGGGTGTCCCCGTAGCGCTCGAGCTTGGGCCGCTGGTGCGCGACGATGGCGTCCTCGACCGCGAGCTCGTGCAGCCCGAACTGCTTCGCGGCGGCATGCAACTGCTCCTCGTCGGGCCGATACATCCCGATCCACGCCATGGACGATTCATCCGGCAGGCTGCGCAACGCCTCCGCGAGGCTGGACGGGGTCTCGATCCGGGCGCCGTCCCGATAGACCGCGCTGTTGACCACGCTCGCCTCCACCGGCGCGAGCGGCGAGGGGGGCGGCGTGGGGTGTGGGGCCATCGAGTGCTCGGGAACGATCAGATCGCTCGACGGGTTGGCGGACCGGCTGGGCAACAGCGGACGGAAGGATCGCTTTTCACGCATGGGGGCGGCTTTCGCATGAGTCGGATGCACGGGCGCGCGCCGCGAAAAGGGAGCGGCACGGGTGTGATCGGAGAAGTCGCCTGGCGCGGTGGGGCGTGCCCCGCGGGACTAGCGGCGACTTCGGTAGGTACTCGGAGGTTGGCTCTTCACGGCAAGCCACACCTCCTCTTCCCTCGACTCAACTGGACCTCGACACCTTACTCCCTTGCGGGCGACTTCGGCACACGAGCGCGCGTTTCACCCGCCGGGGCGGCGCGACGCGCACCCATGTCCTTCGTTTGTCCATAGTTGGACCGCCAACAAGATTCTTTGGCTCAAATCTGGACGCTTGGGTCACTCGCGGCACTAGGCTGCGCGCCATGACCACAACCATCAGCGCACCAGGCGGCCTCAAGCGGCTGACCACTGCCTTCGGCGGCGCGATTCTTGCACTGTTCCTGGCAGCGTTCGGTGCACTGATGACGCCGGCCGCGGCCCATGCCGACGCCGACACCCTCCAGTACTCCGGGGACAACTCGACCTGGGGCGACATGTCCCAGATCCCCGACTTCCAGGGCGAGCTGATCCCGGGCGGCGAGCTCACGACCACCTTCTGGGCCAAGAACCCGACCAGCCAGGGCGGGACCCTCCAGGTCTACCTGGGCAACTGGACCAAGACCGCCCCGGACATGCAGGCGTACGTGCGGGTGGAGATCAACGACGCCTCCGGCGACATCGTGGACCTGACCAACAACCTGGCCACCCCCGGCACCGAACTCAAGGCGACCCACGTCGGTCCCGGCCAGACCGCGAAGGTGATGCTCGTGGTCGGCATGCCCGCCGACGCCGGCAACGAGTCGCAGAACCAGTCCGTCAGCCCGGACTTCGCCCTCGACTTCGAACTCGACGCTGAAGCGGTCGCCACCACCACCACCCTGACCGGCCCCGCGACCGCCACCACCACCACCTCGTTCGAACTGACCGCCACCGTCGCCCCCGCAGGCGCCACCGGCACGGTCCAGTTCAAGGACAACGGCGTCAACATCGGTAACGCGGTGCCGCTGACCGACGGTGTCGCCAAGCGGACGCAGATCCTGGCGGCCCCGGGCGCGCACAGCATCACCGCCGTCTACAACGGCGCCGACGGCTTCATCGCCTCCACCTCCGAGGTCCTCACGGTCACCGTCACCGCCACCCCGGTCGAGCCCGGCACGGGTTCGGCTGGATCCTCCTCCGGCTCGCTCGGCGACCTGGGCAGCATCTTCGGCTCGTAATCGACTGGAGCATCACCGAAAAACGCCCCTCACCGCAACGGTGGGGGGCGTTTTCGTGCGTGCGACACCCCGGGGCGCCCGGCCGTCTCGACAATGCCTGGCGCGGTACGCACACCCGTTGACAAGATCGCACCCCTTCTGGCGGCACAAGGTGGGTGCGTTCTTGTCAGAGGGTGTGCGGCGGTTAAGGCGAGGGTGGGAGCCCGTACGCCACCGCCTGTGTGTCCTCGCCAAAGGCGGCGCGATCTCCCCGGCTCCGTCGGCGTCGCCCACGCAAGTCCGCCGAACGCAGAAGGCCGCCGACGGGACGATCCCATCGACGGCCTCTAGCGAGTCGGCACTACCAGCGTGAACCGCCGTTCGTTCGACGGTGGGCGGACCTCGATACCGCGGCGCCGGGATCCACGGCCTGGAGCACGACGGTATCGGCATTGTCTGTGTCGACCTCGGGCACATCGTCGCGGGGCCGCCCCCTCTCCCGGAAGGCCCCGACGAACATGAAGGCGGCATAGACAAAGAGGCCGCCGACCACGATCGTGATCATCAGCGCCCGCTGCTTGCCCGTGATCAGGCTGTTGACGTACCCCATGTACGGCACGCTGTACCAGACCTTGCCCCGAACCTGCTCCGGGACAATGGGATTGTCCGGCGATGGGTTCGCGTCGCCCTGGGTGACGAAGGTCGTCTCGCCCTGCGAGTTCTGCCGCACCATGATGATGCGGTGGGTGACCACCTCGGGGTTCCCGGACTCCTTCTGGAAGGTGATCGCGTCGCCCGCGACGAGCGCCGCCGGGTCCTCCGGCTTGACCACGATCAGCGTGCCCGGCGGGTAGGTGGGGCGCATCGAGCCGGTGAGCACGGTGTAGGGCGTCGACCCGGTCAGCCGAGGGATGACGATCGTCAACGCCAGGATCGCCAGGACCACGAGCAGCAGCAGCCAGGAGACGATGCTCTTGACCCACCCCCACACGCTGGTGTCCTGATCGACGCCCTGCACCGCATGACTCATCGGGATTCGGCCGCGAACGTGAACGTCACCGACGTGCTGGTGCTGTGCGGCGCGTCAGCGCCGATGGTGGCCCGCATGCACAGCACCTCGCCGGCGCCCGGCTCCACCGAGCGCCACTGCGGGGCCGCCGGTGCCTGTGCCCCGATCATCGGGCCGTTGTAGAGCTCGGTGGCGCCGGTGGGGTCACCCTGCGCGGGACAGGCGGCCTCGGACGCGACCGCGGACACGGTGAGCGTCATCGGCATGGCGGCCGAGGACTGCGCCGCGTTCTGCAGTCGATACTTCATCAGCACGTCGCCGGAGTTGTGGATCGGCACCGGCGCCTGGGCGTACCCGCCCGGGCCCATGTTCGCCCCCGCCAACGCGGTGAAAGGGTAGTCCGTGGCGCCCCCCTGGCCCACCGAGAGATCCAGAACGCCCGAGTGGATCGTTCCTGCATCGAGGGTCTCGGACTTGCTCCACAGTGCTCCGGTCTGCTGGCCCGACAGCAACGCGACTCCCGCCACGGCCGCGCCGACGAGCACCACCCAACGAGTCTTGTTCGACATGGCGACTACACCTGCTTCAGAGTGACGTTGAAGTTGGACAGATTGATCTGGGCGGTCTGGGCAACGGCGCCCGAGGTCGCCGGCTGGAAGGTGAATATCACCTTCACATCGACGATCTTCCCGTTCTGCGCCGGGGTGACCACCGCGCCGCCGGCGCCGGTCGGCAGCGGGACCCCGTTGACGGTGGCGGTGACCGAGGTCGCCATCGCCGCCTTGAGCGCCGGGTCCCCGGTGATGGTGGCATTGTCCACGGACAGGTTCGCCCGCAGGTTGGTGCCCTTCGCCGTGATCTTGAAGCTCCCGGTGTAGGTGACGGTGTCGCCGGGCACCGCGCGGAAGTCGGTGATCGCGACCGAGCCGTGCTGGTCCTTCCAGTTGGGCGTGCCGCTCTGGGTCAGAGCCAGGCCGCCCGAGCCCACCGCTCCGCCGCCGATCCCGCCGCCGCCGGTGAACGCGGCCATGCTGCCCGCGCCCCCCGCGAGCAGGACGGTCGCCGCCCCCGCCGCGATCGCCCCCTTCGTCCTCATGTTCATCTCGTGCTCAGCTTTCGTCGGACCCCTTGCAGGGCAGAGGAATACGGCAACATGGCTCTGCTTCTCTTACCTTGCGACCAGTGCCGCGACCTCGGCCGGCACCGTGTCGGACGACGGGTCGACGTCCTTCTGCGAACCCGTGGCCGCGTCCACGACGGACAGCTTGGTGCCGTCGACGATCCACAGCTGGTCCGAGTCGGCAGCCCACTGCGCGATCGCCTTCGTCCCGACCGAGGTGGTGAACACCTGCGCACCGGACTTGTCGGTGATCGTCGCCGACGTGCCGCTCACCGCGGCCGAGTACTTGCCCGATGCCGAGGCGTTCGCCATGGTCAGCCCGCCGGACGGGGCGTCGGCAGGCGCGGCGACCGCCTCGGTCGTGGTGGTCGGCGCCGGAGCAGTGGTCGTGGATTCCGTTGTCGTCGTCGACTTCTCGGCCGGGGTGGTGGTCGGCGCCGTCGTGGTGGTTGTGGTCGGCGCTGTGGTGGTGGTCGCCGTCGCACTCGCGCTCGGTGCGGTCGTGCTCGTGGTGGTGGTCGGGGCCGCGGACGTCGAGGTGGCCGTGGCGGAGGTCGCCGTGGTCGTGGTCGGCGCCGTCGTCGTCGACGGGGCGGGCGCGGCCATCCGAGCCGCCGCGACCTCGGCGCCACCGCCGCTCGGGGCGGTCAGCGAGGTCTGGTCGCCGCCGCCCACGTGTGCACCGTTGCACCAGGCGGTCCAAATAGTGCTTGAGTAGATCTTTTCGCCGATCCACGACGTGCCGGTCACGCCGTTGCGGATGGTCCGGACCTCGACGTACGAAGTCGTTGCGGTCTTGTAGATGTTGTTGTAGGTGCTGATGTTGAGGGTGACGGTATCGCCCTTGTTCGCCGGGATCGACGGTGCCACCGTACTGCTGTACGCGTTGATCAACTGCACCTGGTAGGTGTATCCGGGACCGAGGTGCTCCCACCTCAGGGTCTGGCCGCTGTTGCCCGACGCTGTGGTGCAGCCGAGGTACTTGGGTGCCGGGACCAGCGTGCTCCGCGAGGCGAACGAGCTCGCCGCGCCGGCGGTGTCGGTGAATGCGGCACTCGTTCCCGCGGTCGTCCCGACCAGCGCGACGAGGCTCAGTGCTCCGGCCGCCATCGCCGTCCGCGCGGGCATCCGGCGGCGCATCGAGAAGCGCGGCGCGCGGAACTGTTCGGTCGGCGCCTCGAACTCGCTGTGCGCGTGCGCAGCCGGCTGCTCGATCGCCTCGTGCGACCCGGGTTCGCCTCCGCCACCGTTGCCGGCATCGGAGTCCGAGTCATCGTCCTTGCGCTTGGCCGAGGGCCCGAACGCGAGCACCATCACGCCACCGACGAGCGCGCCGCCGAGGAAGATCGCCGCGGGCGATGACAGCCACGCCACCGCGTAACCGAGACCGGGGACGCTGAAGAACACCCGGTCCGCCTCCGTCACCGTGTACGGCGAGATGTCGGCGTCCTTGTTCGCATCACCCTTGAGGATGAGCACCGACGTGGACCCGTCGGAGGAGACGATCTCCTTGACGCGGTGGGTGATCCGGACGCCCTGCTCGTTCACGACGCTGACCACATCGCCCACCGCGAGGTCCGCGGCCGGGGTGGACTTCGACAGGGCGAGGGCGCCGGTGGGGATGTCGGGGGACATGGAACCGGACCGGAAGAGCAGCGGCTTGATGCCGAAGAAGAACGACATTGCGGCGACCAGCACGCAGATCAGGCCGGCGACGGCGCCGACGTTGAGGGCGATCTCACGCCCGCGGGAACGGCCGGACGCGGGCGAGTTCGTGTGAATGTCCATGGCGCACTCAGGCCGTCGTCGCGTTGAAGTTGAAGGAGGTGTTGACCGTCTGGTTCTGGACGGACACCGGTGCGGCCGCGTCGAGGGTCACCTGGAAGCACAGCGTCTCGCTGGCACCGTTGGCCAGCGTGCGCGCCGTCGGGATCAGGTTTGCGGCACCGCCCGAGGTGAGGGGGAGGTGGTTCGCGATCACCGTGCCGCCGCTGCATGCGGTGCCGTTCGAAGTGCCGGTGGAGACGAGCACCTTCAGCTGCGGCGCGAGCACCGACGAGGTGGAGTTGGCGACCATCGAGTACTTGAACGGGACCGTGCCGGTGTTCTGCACCGGAAGCGTCGCCGCCACCGAATCACCCGGCATCATGCCGGTCTTGGTCAGGTTCGCGAACGCGTACGCACCCGGATTGCCCTGGTTGCCGTTGAGCTGCAGGTCGACCGACCCCGTCGAGAACACCCCCGAGGTGGCGGTCGCGGAGTCGCTCCACGCGGCAAGGGTGCCGATCGCGCCCAGCCCCAACACGATCCCCAGCGACGCGATCGCCCGCGGCTTACCGCCCGACATCAGCTCGCGTGCCCGGGCAGCGAACCCCGAGCGCGAACCGGAAACCTCATGACGAGACATTCAATGTGCCTTTCCTGCTCGTAAAACTGGGCGCCGCGCGGCGCGGGAGAAGATCTGGTGTGTGACGGAATCGCCGTGGTAGCCCGCGGATGCGCCGGCCGGGAGGGGCCGGCGCACCCGCGGGAGTCGGTAACGCGCCGTATCAGCGGGGCGTGCCTAGTTCTGCTGCAGCTTGACGGCGAAGTTGGACAGGTTGACGGTCTGCCCCTGCGCGGTCGTGCCCGTGGTGGTGTCGTCGAAGGTGAACTTCACCTTGACATTGACGGTGTTGCCGTCGTTGGCCGAGGTGATGGTCCCTCCGGCCAGCGGGGTGCTGCCGATGGACGCTTCGGTTTCCTGATCGAGAGCGGCGAGGAGCTCGGCGCCACCGGTGATCGTCGCGGGGTCGGCCGTCAGGGTCGCGGTCAGGTTCTTGCCCTTCGCGCCCACCGTAAAGCTCGCGTTGTAGACGACGACATCGCCTGGCACGGCCTTGAACTGAGCGATGTCAGCGATTGCGGTGCCGTCGCCCTCGGTCCAGCCCGTGGAGCCCGTCTGGGTCAGCGAGAGGGTACCGGAGTTGACCGCGCCGCCGCCGACGGTCTGCGAGGAGTTCCACGCGGCCATGGTGCCCGCGCCACCGGCGAGGAGGAGTGCGGCCGCACCGGCGGCGATGGCGCCCTTGGTCTGCTTGTTCATGTAGTTGCTCAGCTTTCGTCGGACCCCCGTCGGGAGAGGGTCAGGGAGAGTCGGTGATCGGATCTGGTTACGTGCGCCCGGTCGGGTGGGCTCGGTTTCGTACATCCGTGCTCGGTCAGAGGGTCGCGACATCGGCACTGGTTCGCCGGCATAGACGGGCGTCTGAGCCGGTAACCGGTTCGCGATTCAACGTGTTTATCACAACGATGGGCGCGATTTGTGGGCTTTCAGGACATCTGTCCAAATGATCTTGAACAGGTGTCCAAATGCCATTCCATAAACGCGTACAGCAGGGCCAGATCCATCGCCTACCAGTGAATATCCGTTACACATATGAACTGAACGGCTGTCCATCATTTGGCGGATACCGGGTCGAGAACGAAATACGTAATGTGATTTCATTCGGCATGGAATGGTGGATATCGGCTGTCGAACACCGACAGCCCCATCGAGCCCGTGGTAGTCCGGGCCGGCTGTTAACGTCACCCGCAGCCTGCCCGATACCGCGATAGGCATGGTGCCGAGAACCCCGGTGCGAGGAGCACATTGACCGAGAATTCGTCGTACGCAGGCGGCCTCCCCCTGGCCGAACCGGGCCCGCGCCGGATCGGCATCGTCGAGGACCACGAATCCGTCGTGATGGGCCTCGAGGCGATGCTGGCCGATCAACCGGACCTGGTCATCGCGGTTTCGGCACCCACCGTGCCCGAGTTGCTCGCACAAGGCGCCGATCTGGACCTCGTGATCCTGGACCTTCGGCTCTCCGACGGCTCCTCCCCCAAGTCGAACGTCGAGCAACTCCGGGCGGCCGGCCTGGAGACCCTGGTGTTCACGGGAGCCGAGAATCCCTACCTGGTGCGGCTGGCCGCGAAGGCCGGGGTGCTCGGGGTACTGCGCAAGTCCGAGCCCACCGCGACCGTCATCGCCGCCATCACCGCGGCCGCGAACGGCGAACAGGTGGTGACCACCGAATGGGCCGCCGCGATCGACGGCGACCCCGGACTGCACGACGTCGGCCTCAGTCCACGCCAACGAGACGTGCTCGCGCTCTACGCCTCTGGCGAGAAGGCGGCCCGTGTCGCCAGCCTGACCGGCCTGGCCCCGCATACCGTCAACGACTACCTGGCCCGGATCCGGGCGAAGTACGCGGAGGCCGGCAGGCCCGCCCGGACCAAGACGGATCTGTACAAGCGGGCGGTCGAGGACGGTTGGCTGCCGCCGCCGCTGCTGCATCCCGGCCACCCATGACCACACCGGCGGACGATCGGCGACGCGAGTCCGCCGATCACATCTCCCGGATGGTCGCGCGCTTGATCAGCGCCGGCTACGCCGTCTACCTGATCCTGCTGTTGCCCGCCGTGACCTCGATGGCGCCGCGGATGGACGCGTGGTGGACCCCGGTCACGGTGGCCGCCGTGTACGGGTCCGGGCTGCTGCCCGGGTTGCTCTCGCTCCGCCACGACACCCGCCCGATGCGTATCGCCTCCGGGGTCGCGGCAACGGCCTTCCTGGTCGCGGTGTTCAGCTGGCCCCTGGCCTGGAACGGCCCGCCCCTCCCGAGCGGCGAGATCCTGTGGTTGGCCACCTTTCCCGGCTTGGCCAGCCTCGCCGTCGCCACGACGTGGCCGACCTGGATCATGTTCGTGCACTTGGTGATCGGATGTGTCTCCGTCCAGATCGTCAATTTCGCCGCGCACGAGGACGCCCCCCGGGCACTGCTGCTCCCCGAGATCACATTCGCCATCATGTTCTGCACGCTCTTCGTGGGAGCCGCGGTCATGGCGCTGCGCACCGCCCGGGTCCTCGATGCCACCACCGACTCCACCCACGCCGCGGCCGCGGCCGCCGCCGCTCGTCGCGCCCGCACCGTCGAGCGGGAACGGTTCGACGCGCTGATCCACGATGGCGTGATGTCCACCCTGCTGGCCGCGTCCCGGCAGGGCGCGACGCCCGCGGTCAGCCTCCTCGCGGCCAGGACGCTCCGCCAGCTCGACGCCCTGCGCGACGGGCCGGAACCACAGGAGCGGTTCGGCTGCGACGAGACACTCTCGCATCTTCGCGCCGCGGCGACCGACGTGGACGAGGGGATCACCTTTCGGGTCGAAAAACAGGATGGTGCAGAGACTCTCACCATGCCGGCCGAGGCGGCCCGCGCCCTCGCCGCCGCCCAGGCCGAGGCGCTGCGCAACAGCTGGCGGCACGCGGGCGAGTCCGTCACACGCTCCGTGGACGTCTCCGTGACAGGGGACGGGATCGCCGTGCTGGTCGCCGACGACGGACGGGGCTTCGATCCCGGCGCGGTGCCCGCCCATCGGCTCGGTGTGTCGGTGAGCATCCGGGGACGGATGCGTCAGCTCGACGGCGGAACCGCCCGGATCGTGACCGCGCCGGGAGCCGGCACCCGGGTGTACCTGGACTGGAGCGCACCGTGACCGCCCAACCCGGCACCCGGGACGTGCGCGAGCTGCTCGGGCTGCACACACGCGGGGCCAAGGCCCTCGTCGCCGCGTACGTGCTGACCTTCCTGCTGGTCTCCCTCAGCACGAGTCCCGGACCCGATGCGGTGGTGGCGGAGCTGACGGCCTGGCTCGTCGTCAGCGCCGGGGCGGTCACCCTCGTCCGAATCGCGGGGGACCCCTTGCCATTCCGGCCGGCCGTGGCGCTGACCCTCGCCGGTGCGATCGCCCTCAACCTGGTGTTGCCCGTCCTCCCGGTCCCGATCGACGGGCTCCTGCAGACCTGGCCGCTGGGGGCGGGCACGGCGATCCTGGCGTACCTGTGCGTGCGCGGCCGGATCGCGCTGGGCTGGCTCGGCATGGCCGCGATGCTCGCCAGCTGCGCGTTGTGGGCGATGCGCACCGGGCAGGGCGCCGGCTACGGGCTGGGCATGTCGGCGATCAACATGGCGCCGCTGCTGATGGCCACCTTCGTCGCATACACGGTCCGCCCGTCGGCGAAGGCGATCTTCGAGCTCCGCGAGCAGACCACCCGCCGCATCGCCGCCGAGGCCGCCGACGCCGCCGTGCTCGAGGAACGCGACCGGCAGCTGCGGCGCCTCGACGAGCTGGCCCGGCCCCTGCTCGATCGCATCGCCACCGGCGTCGACCTGGACGAGCACGAGCGGATCGCGTGCCGGCTGCTCGAGGCACATCTACGCGACATCCTGCGCGCGCCGGGGCTTTCCGACCCCGCCGTCGCCGCGGCGGCCCGCGCCGCCCGCGGCCGGGGGGTCGAGGTGATCCTGCTCGACGACCGCGGTGCGGACGACGCGGTGGGCGATGCGCCGCAGGGGCTCCTCGGCATGGTGGCGGCCGAACTCGCCGCGGCCTCCGACGGGGCAGTGACGGTGCGCGTCCTGCCGCCCGGCAGGAGCGCGATGGCGACGGTACTCGCGAGCGGCACCGACCGGGTGCGACGCACCGAGTTCGGCCACGGCGGGCGCGCCGCGGACGCCGAAGCTTCGCTCGGCTAACCATGCCCCTCGTTCTGCGGGCAGGGAACTGCCGTCTCGGCAGATCACGTTCCACCCCCTAGCCTCGGATCCGCAAGGAGGGCTCGCGACGAGGGGTCGAGCCCTCGACCAGCCGCGTCCGCCCGGGGGTCATGAGATGAGAACCGCAGTCGACGAACAACACGAGTACGCGCCCGCGGTGCGAGCGGAATCGCGCAGCCTGCGCCGTCCGTCGCTCTCGCCCCGCGAGGTCGAGGTGCTGCTCCGGTGGCTGCGCTGCGATTCGAAGAACGCCGTCGCCGCCGACCTCTATCTGTCCGTCGGCACCGTCAACACCCACCTCGCACGCATCCGCGCCAAGTACAACCAGGTGGGACGCTCGGCCCCGACCAAGGCCGCCCTGGTCGCCCGCGCCGTGCAGGACGAGTTGATCTCGCTCGACGAACTGTGATGCCGCCGCGGCGGGAGCGACACCGATGACGGTGCGCGGCAGGCCGATCGGCACCGCCGAGGAGAGGATCATCCGCAGTTTCGCCCGCTTCCTCAGCGCGGGCGCCCTGCTGTTCGGCCTGCTGCTCGCACCGTCGATCGTCGCCCAGTCACGGGCACTCGCGCCGTGGTGGACGCCGCTCGCCGTGGTGCTCGTCTTCGGCCCCCTGCTCGCCCTGTGGCCGGCCAGCTTCGCCCCCGACCTGCGGTGGGTCCACCGGTTGGGAGCACTGGCCGCGGGCACCTACCTCCTGGCGGGGCTCGGCTGGCTGATCGCGCTGCAGGACCCGCTGCCGCCGACCCGCGACGTGTGGCTGTCGACCTTCCCCGGCCTGGTGACCATGGCTGCGGCCCTGGGCTGGCGGCCCGCGCTGAGTGTGGCGTACCTCGTGGTCAGCGCCTGCCTGGCGGAGACACTCCGGCACCTCTCCCGGACGGCGCCACCGGGCCCATGGCTGCCCGACGCCTTCAACCTCGTGATGTTCTGCAGCCTGTTCGTGCTGGCGACGATCACCGCGGTGGAGACCGGGCGCACCCTCGACCGCGCCATCGTCACCGCGAAGCGCCAGTCCGCCGCGACCGCCGCGGTCGCGGCACGGGACGTCGAACGCAAGCGCTTCGACGCCCTCATCCACGACCGCGTGATGTCGACGCTGCTCGGCATCTCCCGGCACGGCAACACCGGGCAGCTCAGCGAGCAGTCGGGCATCGCGCTGAGCGAACTCGATCGGCTGCGGACGAGCGATGTGGCCACCGAGGACCTGGAGATCGACGCCGCGGTCGCGATGATCCGCACCGCCCTGGTCGACGTCGACGAGGATGTCGCCGTCGACGTCGAGGTTCGGGTCGCGTCGCGGACCGTCCCCCGGGAGGCGATCCGCGCCGTGGCCGCCGCCGCGGCCGAGGCACTGCGAAACAGCCTGCGGCACGCCGACCGTCCGGACCGGGCCGTCGACCGGCTGGTCCTCGTCGACGCGGACGCCGAGGGTCTGCGGGTGATGGTCGCCGACAACGGGCGCGGATTCGACCCGGACCGGGTTCCGCCCTACCGCCTGGGGATCGGCGTGAGCATCCGGGCACGGATGGCCGCGGTCACCGGCTGCACCTCGGAGATCCGGTCGACTCCTGACCTCGGCACCCAGGTGACACTCCGTTGGGCGGCAGCATGACCCGCGCCCCGTCGCGAGATGTGCGCGAGCTGCTCGGCATGGACCGGCCGGCCGCGAGGGTGGTCGTCGCGCTGTTCTGCCTGAGCTTCACCCTGCGTGCCCTCACCGACCTCGACGGCGTGCACCACGTCTGGCCCATCGTGTTGGCGGCCGCCCTGCTGACCGCCGCCGCGGTCGTCATCATCGCCGTCCCCGGCGACCCGATGCCGATCGTCCCCACCCTCGCGCTGACCGCCGTCGGGCCCCTCGCGTGCGCCCTGGTGCTGTGGCAGCTGCCGGTGCCCGGCTGGACCGTCGACGACACCTGGCAGCTGCGCGCGGTGACCGCGGTGCTGACCTACATGTCCGTGCGCGGCAGGGCCTTTCACGCGTGCATCGGCGCCGCGCTGATGGTGCTCGCCTGCGGCCTCTGGAGCGAGAGCACCGGTCAGGGTTGGGGCGCGGGGCTGCGGATGGCCTCCCTCAACCTGGCCCCGGTGCTGATGTCGGCGATCTTCGCCGTCACCGTCCTGCCCGTCGGCTACGCGGTGTTCAGGCTGCGCGAGCAGGAGTCCGAACGGGCCGCGGACGAGGCGATGACGCATGCCGTGCTGCGCGAACGCGACTCCCAGCTCGGCCGCCTGGACGTGCTGGCCCGGCCGATCCTCGAACGATCCGCGGACGGGGCCGAGTTCGACGCCGAATCGCGCGGGGAATGCGGACTGGTGGAGGAGCGCTTGCGCGACACCCTCCGCGCTCCCCTGCTCGCCTCCGACGAGGGGGTCAGCCGCGCCGTGGACGGCGCCAGAAGGCGTGGCGCCAAGGTGATCCTGCTCGACGACGGCGGCCTCCGTGACGGACCGCGGGCCCTCGTGTCCCGGCTGCACAGCGAGCTGATCGACGCCCTGCACGAGGTCACGGGTGGGACGTTGACCGCCCGGGTGCTCCCGCCGGGCCGGGACACCGCGGCCACCATCGTGTCCGAGGACGGCGCGCGGGTCAGTCGCGTCGAGCTCGGCCACGACGGTCGGGTGCGGATCGAGGTCCGGCACGGTGGCATGCGCGAGATCGTTCCCCAGCGATAGCCCGGCGCGCACCAAGGGCACCGCTGCGCCGGTCCGATCAGGTGATGGTGAGCCCGCCGTCGACCGGAATCGTCTGCCCGGTGACGTACGCGGCCGCGTCGGAGGCCAGCCAGACGAGGGTGGCGGCGAGCTCCTCCGGGTCGCCGATCCGGCCGAGCACCAGCCGCGGCGCCATGCTGTCGAGGTACCCGTCCTGGTAGGCGTCGGTCATCTCCGACTTGAAGAAGCCCGGCGCGATCGCGTTCACCCGGATGCCCTTTCGGGTGCCCCACTGCTGGGCAAGGTCGCGGGTCAGTCCGATCAGCCCGGCCTTGCTGGCGGCGTAGGCGGCCTGCGGCAGTCCCGCGGTGGTGAGTCCGAGCACGCTGGAGATGTTGATGATCGCCGACCCCGGCGCCATCACCCGGCCGCAGGCCTGCGCCGCCCAGTAGGCACCGTTGAGGTTGATGTCGATCACCTGCCGGAACTGCTCCGGTGTCTCCCGTGTCGCGGGGTGCGCGGTGCCGATCCCGGCGTTGTTGACCAGCACGTCCACCCGGCCGAAGCGCTCCACCGCGGCGTCGACCATGCGCTGGGCCTGATCCGGATCGGCGACGTCGGTCGACACGCACAGCGCCTCCCTGCCGACGCCGCGCACCATTTCGGCTGTCCGCTCGAGCTTGTCGACGCGTCGGGCCGCGAGCACGACGTCGGCGCCGGCCTCCGCGCAGGCGACCGCGAAGGCGACCCCGAGCCCCGACGAGGCCCCGGTCACCACGACCACCTTGTTGTCCAGCCGGAACCTGTCCAGGATCCCCATGGTCTTCTCCTTGTGTTCGGACGCCGGCGACACGAGGGCCTGCCGGCCTCCCCAGACAAATCTAAGCGTTTGCTTATTTCTACCACGGCACCGGCGGGCCCATCGCGACGGAACCGCGAGTACTGGTCTGACCACTTGACCACTGACCACTCGGGGCCTACCGTCGAGCCATGGCCTTCGACCCGATCGTGCGGCAGTCCGCATCAGGCGCCGTGTTCGAGCAGATCTCCGCCCGCGTCCTCGGCGGCGAGCTCGCCGCCGGCGATTCGCTGCCGAGCGAGCGTCACCTGGCGCAGGTACTCGGCGTCTCCAGGCCCGCCGTCCGGGAGGCGCTCCAGAAGCTCTCGCACGCCGGGCTGGTGGAGGTGCGGCAGGGGGATTCGACGTCCGTCCGGGACTTCCGGCGCCACGGCGGCCCCGAGTTGCTGCCGAGCCTCCTGATCCGCGGCGGTCAGCCGGACTGGGCGGTGGTTCGCAGCGTCCTCGAGGCCCGCGCGATGATCGGCGCGCAGGTCGCGCGGCTGGTGGCCACCCGGTCCGGGCCCGAACTGACCGAGCAACTGCGGGACACCGTTCGCGCGCTCGGCGCCGACGACGACCCGGTCGGCCGCCAGCGGCACGCGCTGAACTTCTGGGAATGCGTGGTCGACGGCGCCGATTCCCTCGCGTTCCGCCTCATCTTCAACAGCCTGCGGCAGGCCTACGAGCCCACGATGGCCGCGCTCGGCGAGGTGATGAAAGCCGAAGTGGGCCAAACGGATGCCTACCTCCGCCTCGCCGACGCCATCGCCGCGCACGACGAGGACGCCGCGGAGCGGGCGGCGGTCGAACTCCTGGAACTGGGCACCACCGCGATCAGCACCGTCATCGACAACCTGGAGGGAACGTCATGAGCACGACCGCACGATCCACGCGAGGCAGGAAATCCGTCGACCTGCGTGCCGCGGGCGCGGAGTTCTGGCGGCACCCCTCCCCGTGGATGATCTCGGCGATGCTGGTGGCCGCCCTGGTCTGTCGGCTCGTCGTCGGCGACTGGCAGCCGAGCGACGCCGTGACGCCGCTCGTCATGCTGGCCGCGTTCCCCTTCGTCGAATGGACCATTCACGTCTGCATCCTGCATTGGCGGCCGAAGCGTGTCGCCGGAATGACCCTCGACTCGCTCCTGGCCCGGAGCCACCGAGAGCACCACGCCGACCCCCGCGACGTGCCGCTGATCTTCATCCCCTGGCAGACGCTGGTCTGGCTGATCCCGGTGTTGACCGCGCTGGCGCTGTTCGCCTTCCCCCGGACCGGACTCGCGCTGACCTTCCTCACGGTGCTCGGCGCGATCGGGCTCGTGTACGAGTGGACGCACTACCTGATCCACAGCGACTACCGCCCAAAATCTCGTATCTATCATGCGATCTGGCTCAACCACCGGCAGCACCACTACAAGAACGAGCACTACTGGTTCACCGTGACCACCTCCGGCACCGCCGACCGGATCCTGCACACCTACCCCGATGTCAAGCAGGTGCCCACCTCGCCCACGGCGAAGAACCTGCACGCGGGCGCGGGGCACGGAGCCTGAGACCACCGACCTCGCGGTCGTGGGGGCGCCAGGGAACATCGCCTTCGCCGCGGACCTGCCCCGGGACCCCCACCGGGATGCTCCTCAATCAAGTACCAGCTACGGTCCGGCGCTGCGGCCGCTACCCGCGGGTAGCAGAATGACCCCGAGACAAGACGACCGACACGCGTTTGGAGAGATGACAGTGGAGCTAGTCGGAGTGATCGGTGGCGGCACCATGGGTGCCGGCATCGCAGAGGTGTGCGCCAAGGCCGGGAGCTCGGTTCTCGTCCTGGAGACCAAGCAGGAGTTCGCGGACGCCGCGCAGGCCAGGATCGCGACGTCGATCGGCCGTGGCGTCGCCAAGGGCAAGATCACCCAGGAAGAGGCGGACGCCGCGATCGCGCGGGTGCGCGTGACCCTCGACATCGAGGAGTTCGCGGACCGTGACCTGGTCATCGAGGCCGCCCCCGAGATCGAGTCGCTGAAGTACGAGATCTTCGGCAAGCTCGACAAGATCGTCAAGCCGTCCGGCATCCTGGCGACCAACACCTCCTCGATCCCCGTCATCAAGGTCGCGGGCGCCACCCAGCGCCCCGAGCAGGTCGTCGGCGTGCACTTCTTCAACCCGGTGCCGGTGATGCCGCTGGTGGAGATCATCTCCACGCTGGTGACCTCCCCCGAGGCCGCCAAGGCCGTCACCGACTACGCCAAGAACACCCTGCGCAAGACCACCGTGCAGGCCGGCGACCGCTCGGGCTTCATCGTCAACGCGCTGCTCATCCCGTACCTCACCTCCGCGATCCGGATGCTCGAGTCCGGCTACGCCACCGCCGAGGACATCGACGCGGCCATGAAGGGCGGCTGCGGCTACCCGATGGGCCCGCTCACGCTGCTCGACACCGTCGGCCTCGACGTCACGCTGGCCGCGGCGGAATCGCTGTACGCCGAGTTCGCCGAGCCGCACTACGCCCCGCCCGCGCTGCTGCGCCGGATGGTCGAGGCGGGTCGCCTCGGCAAGAAGTCGGGCCGCGGCTTCTACGAGTACAGCAAGTAGGCGCTTCGCGCCTGTGCGCGGTTGACGAGTCCCTGGACTCATCAACCGCGCACGGGCGGCGCAGCCGCCTAACGAGGGAGGCAACGATGACTCTGCTGATACCCGGCCGATTCAACGGCCCGGACACCTCCGGCAACGGCGGCTACGTCGCCGGCCTGCTCGCCGCCACCCTCGGCCCGGGACCGGTCACCGTCTCGCTGCGCCGCCCGCCGCCGCTCGACACCCCGATGGATGTGGCCACCGCGGACGGTCGATCCGTCGCGCAGGACGCCGACGGTGCCATCGCCGAGGCCCGAATCGCCGCCGCCGAGGAGGAGCTGCCGCGGGTGCACGCGGTCGACCTGTCCGCCGCCCGGGCGGCGGCCGAGCGGTTCCCCGGCCACGTCAGTCACCCGTTCCCGCGCTGCTTCGTGTGCGGCAGCGCCCGCGACCGCGGCGACGGCCTGCGGCTGTTCTCGGGGCCGCTCGACGACGGGCGCTCCGCGTGCGTCTGGCACGTCGAACCCGACGTCGCCGGGCAGGCGGAGTTCGTGTGGGCCGCACTCGACTGCCCCGGCGCGTGGACCGCGCACGACAAGATGCCGATGGTGCTCGGCTCGATCACCGGACTGGTCTCGGCGCTGCCCGAACCCGACGAGGACTGCGTCGTCCTCGGCGAGTTCCTCGGCACCGAACGTCGCAAGGTGTGGACCGCGACCACCGCGTACGGGTCGGACGGCCGCGAACTCGGCCGCGCACACGCCACGTGGATCAGGATCTAGCGGCGTAGCGTTCGGCGCATGGACGCGCTGGGTGCGACGGTCCGACTGCGCTCGACCAAGGGCCGCTGGGTGGTGCTCGCGACGGTCCTCGGCTCCGCGCTGGCCATGCTCGACGCCACCGTCGTCAACGTGGCGCTGCCGCGGATCGGCGAGGACCTCGACACCGACGTCGCCGGACTGCAGTGGGTCCTGAGCGGGTACACCCTCACCCTGGCCTCCCTGATCCTGCTGGCAGGCGCGCTCGGCGACCGACTCGGCAGACGCAAGGTGTTCATCTGGGGCACCGTCTGGTTCGCCGCCGCCTCGCTGCTGTGCGGGCTGGCCCCCAACATCGAACTGCTGGTGCTCGCCCGGATCCTGCAGGGCATCGGCGCCGCCCTCCTCACCCCCGGCAGCCTGGCCCTGCTGTCCGCCGCCATCGACCCCGACGACCGGGGCGCGGCGATCGGGCTGTGGTCCGGGCTCGGCGGGGTCGCCGGCGCGATCGGTCCGCTGCTCGGCGGCTGGATCGTCGAGGTGTCGAGCTGGCGCGTGGTGTTCCTGATCAACCTCCCGCTCGCGGCCGCGGTGGTGTGGGTGGCCGCGCGGCACGTCCCGGAGAGCCGCGACCCCCACGCGCACGGCCGGCTCGACGTGCTCGGCGCCGCGCTCGCCGCCCTCGCCCTCGGCGCGCTGACCTTCGGCCTGATCGGCGGGCGGTGGGCGCCGGTCGTCCTCGGGATGCTGCTGTTCGCGGCGTTCGTCGTGGTCGAGCGGCGCTCCGACAATCCGCTGGTACCGCCGTCACTCTTCCGCTCGCGGGTCTTCGTCGCCGCGAACCTGGTGACCCTGGCCGTGTATGCCGCGCTGGGCGGGGTCTTCTTCCTCCTGGTGCTGCAGCTGCAGCTCGCGGCCGGCTACTCGCCGCTGGCCTCCGGCCTGGCCACCCTGCCGATCACCGCCCTGATGCTGGTGCTCTCGTCGCGGGCGGGCCGCTTCGCCCAGCACCACGGGCCGCGACTACTGATGACGGTCGGGCCGCTGCTCGCCGCCGCGGGCCTACTGCTGATGCTGCGGATCGGTCCGGACGCCTCCTACCTGACGGACGTGCTGCCGGGGGTCGTCGTCTTCGGGCTCGGTCTGTCCGCACTGGTGGCGCCGCTGACCGCCGCGGTGCTCACCTCGGTGTCGACCGATCGGGCCGGGATCGCGTCGGGGGTGAACAACGCGATCGCGCGGAGCAGCCAGCTGCTCGCCGTCGCCGCGCTGCCCGGGCTGGCCGGGATCGCAGGCGCGGACTTCGCCGATCCGGAGGCCTTTACGCGCGGTTTCGACGTGGCGATGCTGATCTGCGCCGTCCTGTTGGTGCTCGGCGCGGTCCTCGCCGCCGCCATGATCCCGGCCGGGGTACCGGCGGTGGTCGACGAGGAGTCGGTGGCCTGCCGACCGCACTGCGACATCTCCGCTCCCGCCGTGCAACCGGAGCCGGCGGCCCGGTCCTGAGTCCGGACGGCCCGCGGCGCGAATCCGTCGGCTGCGCGTGCTTGGATGTCATGCGGCCGACTCCGGTCGCCGTCCTCCGTCAAGAGAGAGTGAGAGTGTCGATGCCCCGGTCCCGGCGAATCCTGACAGCGGGCCTGTGCGCGGCCGCCTGCGCAATCGCGTTGTCCGCGTGCAGCGCTCAGGACATGGAGGGCGCGGTGTCGCAGCTCTCGGCGAGCGCGCAGCGGGCGCTGGACGACTCCGCCGCCGCCCGCGAGATCCTGAACGCGGACAGCGGGATCGCCGCCGCGTCCGCGGCCTGCCGGCTCTACGCCGGGTGGGAGGGACTGCAGGCCGACGTACGGTCCGCGCTCGCCCCGGCCCTGACCACACAGCTCGAGCGGTACGCCACCGATGCCGATCCGGCGGTGTCCTCGGTGGTGCAGCTGACGGTCGCGCTCGTCAACGGCGGCGTCGACACGAACCAGACCGTGGTCGCGAATCTGCGGGAGGCCTGCCGGGCCATCTGACGGCGGCTCGATTCGGGCGGGGTTGCCTCTTCCCAAACGTCGCGGGTGCTGGAACCGTGGTCGGTGGGGCGTCGCAGCCCGCACCGACCGAGAGGAGCAGCAATGCCCACCCGTTCGAGCTACAAGCAGGGGACCCCGAGCTGGGTCGACCTGTCCACCACCGATCCCGAGGCCGCGAAGGTCTTCTACGCCCGGCTCTTCGGCTGGGAATTCGAGGACATGCCGACGCCCGACGGCGGCACCTACTCGATGGCCACGTTGCGAGGCCAGTACGTCGCGGCGGCCTCCGCGATGCCGCCCGACGTCCCCGAGGACCTGCCGCCGGTGTGGAACACCTACCTGGCGGTCGACGACGTCGACGCGGCCACCGCCAGGGCGACGGCCGCGGGGGGTCAGGTGCTGACCGGTCCCTTCGACATCGACCCGTCGGGGCGGATGTCGTACGTCGTCGATCCGTCCGGCGCCGCGGTCGGCCTGTGGCAGGCCGGAACCCACATCGGCGCAGGCCTGGTCAACGAGGCGGGCACGCTGATCTGGAACGAGCTGGTCACCCCCACACCGGAGAAGGCGCTGCCGTTCTACGAGGCGGTGGTCGGCCTGACCGGCAACACCGGGGCCATGGAGGGATACACGATCCTGCAGGTCGGCGAGGATCAGGTCGGCGGCTGCACCGCCCCACCCAGCCCGGACCTGCCCGCCTACTGGCACGTCTACTTCGCGGTCGAGAACACCGACGCCACCGTCGCCGAGGCCAAGAACCTCGGGGGCAGGGTGCTCGCCGAGCCGTTCGACGTGCCCGAGGTCGGCCGAATTGCCGTGGTCGCGGATCCGCAGGGAGCAGTCTTCAGCGTGATCAAGCCACCGGCCGGGCAGTGAGAACCGGAGAAGCCTGAGATGGCACTGGGTTGGCTCGAATTGCTACGCCGGTCTCATCGGGAGTTCTCGGCCCGGGTGGATGCTGTCACCGATTGGTCCGCGCCGACCCCCGATACCGATTGGGACACCGCCCAATTGGTGCGGCACGTCACCGTCGAGCAGCAGTGGGTGCCGCCGCTGCTCGGCGGTCTGGAACTGACCGAGGCAGAGGCGCACGTCCATCCGCTCGGCGACGACCTGGTCGCGGAGTGGCACCGCTACTCCGGCCTGGCGGCCGCGGCCTGGGAGGTCGCGCCCCCGTCGACCATGGTCCACCTGTCCTATGGCACTGTGCCGATCGAGCGGTACCTGCGCGAGCAGGTCTTCGATGTCACCGTGCACAGCTGGGACCTCGCCCGGGCGGCCGGGCTGGACGAGAGCCTCGATCCCGACCTGGTCGCCGCCGTCTGGGAGGACGCGGACGCCCAGCGCGAGATGCTGAGCGCCACAGGATTGTTCGACCCTCCCGTCCCCGTGCCGGACGACGCCCCGCTCCAGGTGCGGCTCCTGGCCCTGACGGGACGCGATGCCCGTTCCGCGCCCACGCCGGACCCGACCGGAGGATGATGATGACCGTGCCCGACGACCCGAACGCCCCCGACATCAAGCCCCGCAGCCGCGATGTCACCGACGGCCTCGAGAAGACCGCCGCCCGCGGCATGCTGCGTGCGGTGGGCATGGGCGACGCCGACTGGGGTAAGTCCCAGATCGGGGTCGCATCGTCCTGGAACGAGATCACCCCCTGCAACCTCTCGCTCGACCGACTCGCCAAGGCCTGCAAGGACGGCGTGTTCGCGGGCGGCGGCTATCCCCTCGAGTTCGGCACCATCTCGGTCTCGGACGGAATCTCGATGGGGCACGAGGGCATGCACTTCTCGCTGGTCTCCCGCGAGGTCATCGCCGACAGCGTCGAGACGGTGATGCAGGCCGAGCGTCTCGACGGCTCGGTGCTGCTCGCCGGCTGCGACAAGTCGCTGCCGGGGATGTTGATGGCCGCGGCCCGGCTCGACCTGGCCAGCGTGTTCCTCTACGCCGGCTCGATCCTGCCCGGGATCGCGAAGTTGTCCGACGGCAGTGAGCGCGAGGTGACGATCATCGATGCGTTCGAGGCGGTCGGGGCGTGTTCACGTGGGCTGATGAGCCGCGCGGACGTGGATGCCATCGAGCGGGCCATCTGTCCCGGCGAGGGCGCCTGCGGCGGGATGTACACGGCCAACACCATGGCCAGCGCGGCCGAGGCGATGGGAATGTCGCTGCCGGGCAGCGCTGCCCCGCCCGCCACCGACCGGCGCCGAGATGGCTACGCCCGGCGCAGCGGCGAGGCGGTGGTGGAGCTGCTCCGGCGCGGGATCACCACCTCGGACATCATCACGAAGGAGTCGCTGGAGAACGCGATCGCCGTGGTGATGGCCTTCGGCGGCTCCACCAACGCGGTCCTGCACCTGCTGGCGATCGCGCACGAGGCGAACGTCGAGCTGAGCCTGGATGACTTCGCCCGCGTCGGCGCCCGTGTCCCGCACCTGGCCGACGTGAAACCCTTTGGCAAGCATGTGATGACGGACATCGATCGCATCGGCGGGGTGCCGGTGATGATGAAGGCGTTGCTCGACGCGGGGCTGCTGCACGGCGACTGCCTGACGGTCACCGGGCGCACCGTGGCGGAGAACCTCGCCGACATCGCCCCTCCCGACCCCGACGGCAAGGTCGTCCGGGCCATGGACACACCCATCCATCCGACCGGGGGCATCACGATCCTGCACGGGTCGCTGGCGCCGGGCGGCGCGGTGGTCAAGTCGGCCGGCTTCGAGTCCGACGTGTTCACCGGCACTGCACGGGTTTTCGATCGCGAACGGGCGGCACTCGACGCCCTCGAGGACGGCACCATCACCGCGGGCGACGCGGTCGTGATCCGGTACGAGGGCCCCAAGGGTGGTCCCGGTATGCGCGAGATGCTCGCGATCACCGCGGCCATCAAGGGTGCCGGCCTGGGCAAGGACGTGCTGCTGCTCACCGACGGGCGGTTCTCCGGGGGTACCACCGGGCTGTGTGTCGGGCACGTGGCGCCCGAGGCCGTCGACGGCGGCCCGATCGCGTTCGTGCGCGACGGCGACCGGATCCGGCTCGACGTGGCATCGGGCCGACTGGACGTGGTGGTCGAGGAGGCCGAGCTGACGCGTCGGGCAGAGGGCTGGTCGCCGCTGCCACCGCGCTACACCCGGGGAGTGCTGGCCAAGTACTCGAAGCTGGTCGGCTCGGCGTCGCGCGGAGCCGTGTGTGGCTGAGGACGCGGCGGGCGCCCGGCCGGCCACACCGGAGTTCGCGCTGGTCCAGGCCGAGGTGGAGAAGAACCTGCTCGGCGGCGACGTCAAGTACACGCGCGCGCAGGCGACCGCGGCGGCAGGCGTGCCGCTCGAACGCGCGCAACGGCTCTGGGTGGCGATGGGCTTCGCGGTGGACTCGAACCCGGACACGCCGATGTTCACCGATGTGGACGTCGACGCACTGCGCACCATCACCTCGCTGGTCGACATGGGAATCATCGACGCCGAGCTGGAGGTGCCGGTTACCCGCGCGCTGGGTCAGTCCTTCGCGCGGCTGGCGGAGTGGCAGCTCGGGCTGCTCAACAGCCACATCCTCGACCGGGTGAAGCAGGCGGGCGGATCCGATCAGGCCGACGTGCTCGCCGTCGCGGCGCAGGCGACCCTGGTCGCCGAACAGATGCTGCCCGCGCTGGAGAAGCTGCAGTCGTACGTGTGGCGCAGGCATCTGGCCTCCAGCGCCGCCCGTTTCCTCGACAGCGCGGGCGAGGGGTCCGACAGCCGCACCCTCGTGATCGGATTCGCGGACATGGTCGGGTACACCAGCCTGACCCGGCGCATCGACATCGACGAACTGACCCGCCTGCTCGAGGACTTCGAGTCGACCGCGATGACGGTGATCAACCAGGGGCGCGGTTGGGTGATCAAGAACCTCGGCGACGAGGTGATGTTCGCGGTCGAGGACCCCGCCGACGCCGCCCGGATCGCGCTCGCCCTGCAGGACGCCGCCCTCGCGACCTCTGATCTGCCCGCGCTGCGGGTGGGCCTGGCCATGGGCACGGTCCTGCTGAGGTTCGGCGACGTGTACGGATCCGTGGTGAACATCGCTGCACGCCTGACCAGTTCGGCCCGCCCCGGTGCGGTACTCGTCGACGCCACGCTCGCGGCCGCACTGGAGACCGACGACGACGTCTCGCTCCGGTCGCTCCGGTCGCTGCGGGTGCGGGGGTTCAGCCGGCTCAAGGCGTACGCGCTGCGGCGGGCGCGCGACGCCTGAACCAGACCGACGCCGAGCGTCAAATCTGTATTCACCGGCCCGTCACCTCAGGCCTGCACACTGCGGCCCATGCCAGCAGTACGACCCCCGGTTGCGCCCCTCCGCGGCCGGTACATCAGTCTCGAACCCCTCTCTCCCGCAGACCTTCCCGAGCTCCGCACGGCGATCGCACACCCCCGGGTGTTCGCGGGCGGCTTCGGCGGCGGCAGCGCGGGCTACCGGGCCGACCGGGCCGACCGGGCCGACTTCCTGGCCTGGGCGGGCGAGTACCTGCAGTTCGGCCGCTGCAACGTCTACGGGGTCCGGATCCGCGGTGGCGCGCACGACGGCGCCCTCGTCGGCACCACCTCCCTCGGCGACTTCGACGAGGCCACCGAATCCGCCCACATCGGCTGGACCGCCTACGACCCCCGGGTCTGGGGCAGCGCGGTCAATCCCGAGGCAAAGCTCCTACTGTTCGGGCTCGCCTTCGAGAGCGGCTTCGGACGGGTCAAGATCCAGGCGGACGCCGCGAACGTCCGCTCACGCTCGGCCATCGAGCGCCTCGGCGCCGTGCTCGAGGGCGTGCACAGGCGGGACAAGCGGAGAGCGGACGGCGCGTGGCGTGACACCGCGATCTACTCGGTGCTCCGGACGGAATGGCCTGCCGTCCGGTCGGGTCTGCACGCGCGGCTCGATGCGCTCGGGGGCGAACCCATCTGCTACCGGAACGCCGACGAACCGGTGAGCGCCTGACCTGGTCGCGGAAACCGTGGGCACGGGCGTGGGCGGTCAGGCCGACGCCGGCACGGTCTCCCGGTCCACGGACCCCGGCCTCGCGGGCTCGTTGAGTCGCTTGCCGAGCAGAATGAACAGCAGGATGAGCCCGACCGTGAGGACGATGTGGCCCAGGCCGGCGACCAACGACACCGCCTCTGGGACATCGTTGCCGAGCACTGTCTGGGTCCCACGGAAGACCATCGCCAGGACGGTGACCGCTATGCCCGTGTTGTAGAACCAGAAGAAGTACGTGAATTGTCGCGCCCCGGACAGGTTGAACTGCTTGTCGAGGGCGAGCACGATGAGGAAGCCCAGCATGCCCAGGGTGAGCAGGTGGGTGTGCACGACCGACAGCTGGGTGTCACCCTCGAATTCGTTGATCTTGGTGATCTCCCGGTAGTACAGCCCGGAGAGCACTCCGAGGATCATGTAGATGTGCGCCGCGTGGTAGGACTTTCGCATCTTCGCGCTCGCCCGGCCCGGTTCCACGGTGTGGTGCTGATCGGTCATCGCATTCCCTTTCGTTGCAGTGGGTTTCGCCTCAGGCGATCAGCAGTCCGGCGGCGGCGATCATCGCGACCGCGGTCGCCCCGTGGATTCCGTACGCGGCCTTGCGATCACCCCGGTTGGACAGGATGACCAGCATGTCGCCGAACGGAATGACGGCGAGCACCAACATGAGGAGGGCGAGCTGGTCGCGCGCGGCGAAGGTGAAGACGATCACCAGCAGGCCGGAGGCGATGTCGCGAACGCCCTTGATCTGCCACCAGGCTCGGGCGTCCGGCGCCGGACTGGTGGGCAGCCCGAACCCCGCGGCGTTCTTCGCGCTCTTCGCCAGGTAGGCCGCACCGATGACGATGATCCCGAGTGCCACGATCCAGCTGATGACGAGTCCGATCCAGGTCAACATCGCAGAGCCTTTCGTTTGTAGTGTTTCTATCGACGTTAGGTTACTTATGGCTGAATGTCTATCGGTGTTAGAATTTCGGGCATGGGAGTTCGGGAGCGCAAGGCAAGGGACCGGGAGGACCGCGAGCGCAGGATCATCGAATGTGCGCGCGGCATCGCCGAGAGCGAGGGGTGGCCGGCCGTGACGACTCGGCGCCTGGCGAACGAGATCGAGTACAGCCCGCCGGTGCTCTACGGGCATTTCCCGGAGGGCAGGGACGGCATCGTCAATGCGGTGGCGCTCGCGGGGTTCCGGGATTTCGCCGCCGCCATGCGGCGCGCCATGGACGACGCGGACGGCGCGAGCCGGCTGACCGCGTTCATCGCTGCCTACCTGGATTTCGCGGCGACCAATCCCGCCACCTACGAGGCCATGTTCTCGATGCGCCTGGGGGTGCGCTTCGCACACGAAACGACGCCGCCGGAACTGCGCGAGGGATTCGCGCTCCTGATCGCGGCGATCGGCGACCCACCTGCGGGCGACGCCGGGACCAGGGCCGAGGTCTTCTGGAGCGCGTTGCACGGGATGGCGGTGCTCACCCGCGGCCAACGACTCGACCCGGGAAACCAACGCGCACGGCTCGAGGAACTGGCCGAACTCTTCGGTTGAACGAGGTTGCCCCCTTGGTCCGACATGGCTTCCCTTCTTCCCTGGCGACGACACGAACAACGATGCCGCCCAACGAAACAGAAGTCCAACAGATAGTTCTGATGATCACTAGAATCTGCGGTTGTGGATCTCAGGCAACTGGAGTACTTCGTCGCGGTCGCAGAGGAAGGGAACTTCACCCGCGCCGCCGAGCGCGTACACATCAGCCAGTCCGGAATCAGCGCCCAGATCCGGCAGCTCGAACACGATCTCGGCGCGATCCTCTTCGACCGCTCGAGTCGGATCGCCACCCTCACCACCGCGGGCCGGGCCGCACTCGAACACGCCCGCGCCGCACTAACGTCCGCCGACGCCGTGCGACAGGCGGTCGACGAGGTGAACGAGCTGATTCGAGGCCGGCTCGTGGTCGGCATGGTCACCGCGTGCGCCGCCACACCACTGTTCGACGCCCTGTCCGAGTTTCATCTCGCGCATCCCGGGGTCGAGGTCGCCCTGATCGAGGGCCACACGGACCTCCTCGTCGAGCGCGTTCGCGCAGGCTCTCTCGACATCGCCCTGGTCGGCACGGCCACGGCCCCGCCGGCCGGGCTCGAGACGCTACCCATCCTGAGCGAAGGTCTCGTGGCGGCGGTGCCGCCCGAACACCCGCTGTCCAGCAGACGCCGCGTGACCCTGGCCGAGATCGGCCGCCACCCGATCCTGTGTCTGCCCGAGGGGACCGGGATCCGAACCGCGCTCGACCTGGACTTCGCGGCGCGGGGCATCCGCCCGAACATCGCGCTGCAGGCGAGCGATCCCGACGCGGTCGCGGACCTGGCCGTGCGCGGACTCGGGGTCGCGATCCTCAGCGAATCGATGGTCACCCCGCACGACGACCGACTGCGCAAGCTCCGCATCGCGGACGCGACGACACCGGCCGTGCTGGCCCTGGTGTGGTCGACGGATGCGAATCCGGCTCTGCGAGAGTTCGTGCGGTACAGCCGGAAAGTGTTCGCGTGATGCCTACCGGAACGCCGACGTGCCGGTCAGCGCCTGACCGATCACCAGCTGGTGCATCTCGGAGGTGCCCTCGTAGGTGAGCACCGACTCCAGGTTGTTGGCATGACGCAGCACCGGGTACTCGAGGGTGATGCCGTTGGCGCCCAGGATCGTCCGGCACTCGCGGGCGATGGCGATCGCCTCACGGACGCTGTTCAGCTTGCCGAGGCTCACCTGCTCCGCTCGTAGCTCACCGCGGTCCTTGAGCCTGCCCAGGTGTAGCGCCAGCAGCTGCCCCTTGCCGAGTTCGAGCGCCATGTCCGCCAGCTTCGCCTGGGTCAGCTGGAACGCGGCGAGCGGCTTGTCGAACACCTCGCGACTGCCCGCGTAGTCGATCGCGGTCTCCAGGCAGTCGCGGGCGGCGCCGAGCGCTCCGAACACGATGCCGAACCGGGCCTCGCCGAGGCAGCTCAGCGGTCCCGACAGCCCCTGGGCCTCGGGCAGCATCGCCGATCCGGGGAGCCGCACGTCCTCGAGCACCAGCTCCGAGGTCACCGAGGCCCGCAGCGACAGCTTGTGTTTGATCGCGGGCGCCGAGAATCCGGGGCTGTCGGTGGGGACCAGGAATCCGCGGATGCCGTCGTCGGTGCGCGCCCACACCACGGCGACATCGGCGACCGAACCGTTGGTGATCCACATCTTGGTGCCGCTCAGCACCCAGTCGTCGCCGTCTCGCCTGGCGGAGGTGCGCATCCCCGCGGGGTTGGAGCCGAAGTCGGGCTCGGTTAGCCCGAAGCAGCCGAGCGCCTCGCCGGCGGCCATCCGGGGCAGCCACTGCCGCTTCTGTTCCTCCGACCCGAAGCGGTGGATGGCGAACATCGCCAACGATCCCTGCACCGACACCAGGCTCCGGACACCGGAGTCGACCGCCTCGAGCTCCAGGCAGGCAAGCCCGTAGGCCGTCGCGCTCGTCCCGGCACAGCCGTACCCCTCGAGGTGCATACCGAGCAGCCCCATCCCACCGAGCTCGACCGCGAGTTCGCGCGCGGGCAGGGTGCCGGCCTCGAACCACCCCGCGACGTGCGGCCGGATCCGTTCCGCGGCGAACCGCCTCACGGTGTCGCGGATCGCCAGCTCCTCCTCGTCGAGTAGCGAGTCGAGCGAGAACAGTCGGGAGACGCTCTGGGGCACGGACATCGAGGTTCCTCCGCTGCGATCAGGCGCCGACGGCGCGGGTTCGTTCAGGCGCCGTTCGATCAGCTGCCGTCGGCGCCGAGGGCAGCCAGGGTGCTCTGCGCCTCCGCGAGCTGCCTGCTCAGTTCCTCGACCCGCTTGGCCGCGGCGTCGCGTGCGGCGGTGAGCACCGACGCGACAGCCTGTTCGGCGGCGGGATCGCCCAGCTCGCGTACCGCGCGCTCCACGGCGTCGGCCGACACCGGCGCGGCGCGGCCGGGGCGGCGCTCGCCGTGCGTCACGGTCACCGTCCACTCGTTGCCTGCCTCGGCGTGCAGGGTGACGCTCACGCTGGCCGGATCCTTGGGCCGCCGTGCACGCTTCGCCGGCGCGGCAGTCGGGCCGTCCGCATGAGCCGACTCCGGCTTCGGCGCGAGCGTCATCGATGCGGGGGTCTTCGGTGCGGTCACGGGCGCCTTCGCTCTGGTCGGGATGGTTGCGGTTGCCACGACCTCTGGCCGCGCGGCCTTCGCCGGAGCGGCCTTCGCCGGAGCGGCCTTCGCCGGAGCTGCCTTCGCCGGTGCCGCCTTCGCCGGGGGTGCAGCCTTGGCCGTGGGTGCAGCCTTGGCCGGAGTCGACTTGGCGCCCTTCGCCTTTGCCTGCGCCGGGTTCCGGGTCAGTCGAAGCTCGTCGGCCTCGAAGGGCAATTCGTCGTTGACGCCCTTCGGTCGCAGCATCAGGGTGGTGCCCTGCACGGAGAGCACCCGCGCGGAGCAGCCGGCGGCGAGGTTCAGGCTCGGTGTGGGTTCGATCAGGTAGACGGTGGCGCGCCTACCCGCGGCGAGCGCCTCGGTGAGCTCGGTCAGATTCTGCGCGGTGAGGCTGTCGCCGCTTCGCTTACGTGGTGGCATTCCGGGTTAGATCGGGCGATAGCCCGCACCGACGCCACCCTGGGCGTTGATGTCGGCGATGATCACGTCGATATTGGTGCCGAGTTCCGGTCCGATGCATGCGAATCCCACGTAGGCGTTGACCATGCCCACCAGGGTAGTGCCCCGCACGACCGGGGCGCCGGAGTCACCCTCGATGACGCACATCTGGGTCCACGTCTCATTCGTCTGGACCAGGTCGCCCCACGTGATGCCGCAGGTGTTTCCGGTGCGCAGGCCTTCCTTGCAGACGATGTCCGGGAAGTTGGCGGGCGCGCCCATGCCGGTGATGGTGACGCTGCCGATCCGGTTGACCGGGGTCACCTTGGCCGGGTTGAACTGGATGACCGCGTAGTCCCACTGGGTGCTCTTGGCGACCATGTGACCGACGATGCCGACTTCCTCGTTGTGCGAGGGCACAATTGCCGCGCCCGGCTCGCCGCAGTGTCCGGCCGTGATACCGACCAGTCGGCCTCCGCCGTCATGTCCGATGGTGGTCAGCGTGCACATCGCCTCACCCCCGACGATGATCCCCGATCCACCACCCATCACCGCTGGGCCGGCGGCCGCTGCGGGAAATACACCGACGAGGGAAACCGTGGCCGCCACCATGGCGAATAGCACTGCGAGTCTTTTCAACATCGTCTGTCCCCTCCGGACGTCTGTCGTCGTCATGTCTCGGCCCCATCTCACCATTGATGATCGATGCCGCTGTCGGCTGGGCCTCACGATCGAACCGTGGGGTGCCTTCGATCATAGATCCGCCACCGCGTCGACACCCAGGCTTTACAGGGGTGAGGATTCACCCCTGCGCGGCGCGGGCCGCGAGGAAGTCGTCGACGATGCGCGCGCAGGCCTCGGGGCCGAGTGGCCGCAGCGTGGCGAGTTTGGTGAACACCAGCGGCCCGAGGAGCTGCGCAAGGGCCAGCTCGTAGTCGGTCTCACCGAGCAGCGCCCTGGCCTCCTCCCCCGCGAAGATTCGGTCGAACGGGGTTCGGTACCGCTCGGCGATCTGGCTGCGCAACGACCTCAACTCCGGGCGATCGGCACCGCCTGCGCCGGCCTCGGCGGCGCGTTCGTCGAGGCCGGGACCCATTCCCAGCCAGCACAGCGCGGTCAGCTGCATCGGCGCGGCCTCGATCAGCTTCGCCTGGTCCGTGAGCAGCGCGATGAGCTGCCCCCGCAGGTCATCGCCCTCCGGCAGCGTCGCGGCGGGCGGGATCAACCGGCCGAACGCGGCCGCGACCAATTCGGTCCCGCTGTCGAAGTGCCGGTACAACGTCGCGCGGGCCACCCTCGCCGCCCTGGTCACCGCGTCGATGGTGACGGCCTCGGTGCCGCCCTTGGCCAGCAGCGCGGTCGCCGCGTCGAGCAGTCGCGCCCGCGAGCGGACTTTGCGTGGGTCCTCGCGGGGATCGGCTTCGGCCGCCTCGGCGGGCTCGTCGCCCATGCCACCTCCAATGAACGATGCGGGGTTGTGGAACCATCGGTCCTCAAACGATACTGACAGTCTTGTTTTCTCCTGCGGAGGTGCCGATGAACCGTCCGACCGAGTCCACCAAGACCAGGATGTCCGCACGAGAAGTATGGACGCTCACCGTGGTGTGCTCGGCCGTGGCGATGGTCATCGCAGCCGCGGCCGGGTTGAACTCGGCGCTCCCGGCGCTCGCGTTGGACACCGGCGCCACCCAGGGCGAGCTGACCTGGATCGTCGACGGCTACACGCTGACGCTGGCCGCGCTGCTGCTGCCGGCCGGGGCGCTCGGCGACCGCTACGGCCGGCGGGGAGTACTGCTGGTCGGGCTGCTGATCTTCGCGGCCGCCTCCGCCCTGCCGATCTGGCTCGACTCCCCGCCGTGGCTGATCGGCTCGCGGGCGATCGCGGGGATCGGCGCCGCGCTGGTGATGCCCGCGACCCTGTCCCTGCTGACCGCGAGCTTCCCACCCGAGCAGCGTTCCCGCGGCGTGGCCATCTGGGCCGGGGTCGCGGCGTCGGGCGGCATCGCCGGGCTGCTGGTGTCGGGCCTGCTGCTCGAGAAATGGCAGTGGCAGTCGATCTTCGTCGGGTTCGCCGCCGCCGCGATCGCCCTGTTCATGATCGCGTGGACGGTGCCGTCGTCGCGGGACGACGATTCCCCACCCTTCGACATCCGGGGCGCGGTGCTCGCCGTCGCGGCCGTCGGACTGCTCGTGCTCGGCCTGCTCGAGGGTCCGGTCCGCGGCTGGCTCGACCCCCTGGTGCTGCTCGCGGTCGTCGGTGGACTGCTCGCCGCTGTCGCATTCGCGGTCGTCGAGATGCGGCACGCACATCCGTTGCTCGACGTCCGCCTGTTCGGTGTGCGCGGGTTCGGCGCGGGCGCGGCCTCGCTGACCCTGCAGTTCCTGGCCTCGTTCGGATTGTTCTTCCTGATCATCCAGTACATGCAGCTCGTGCTCGGCTACAGCCCGCTGCAGTCCGGAATCGCCCTGGCACCCATGGCCGTTCCGATGGTCGCGGTCTCCGCGATCACGCCTTGGCTGATCCCCCGGGTCGGTCAGCGCGCGCTTGCCCTGTCCGGGCTGGCGCTGGCCGGGGTGGGCCTGATCCTGCTCGGCGGACTGGAGGCCGACGGCGGGTACGGCCCGGCGGTGGTGGCGTTGCTGATGTTCAGCACCGGCCTCGGGCTGTGCTCGGCCCCGGCCACCACCTCGATCATGGAGAACACCCCGGACGACAAACAGGGCGTCGCGTCCGCGGTCAACGACACCGCGCGTGAGGTCGGCGCGGCGATCGGCATCGCGGTGGCGGGCAGCCTGCTCGCCGCCACCTATACCCGCGAGATCGCGCCCGCCGTCGCCGCAGTGCCCGAGGTCGCGAAGGATCCGGTCGGAGCCTCGCTCGCGTCCGCGCTCGAGGTCGCGAAACATGCCGGCCCGCAGGGAGAACAGCTCGCCGAGTTCGCCCGGGGTGCATTCATGGAGGGGTTGTCGCACTCGTCGTACGTGCTGGCCGCGGTGATGCTGGTGTCGGCCTTGGCCGTCGGGGCGTGGGCGCCGGGTCGTCGGCGCGCCGCCATGGAAGGCGAGGCGGCGCAGGACGAGCTGGTCGCCGCTTCCGAAGCCGAGTGACCGGAAGCGCTCGCCCGATCTGATCGGATTCGCGGTGCGGGCGAGGCGGTCGGCGTGAATACTCGACGTCACGGTGAGCGACCACGACGAAGGGCGAAACGACCATGCAGACGCGGAAGTTCGGCTCGGCGGAAGGAAACGGCGGTTCCTCTCCCTCCTATTTGATCGACACGAGAATCGAGGAGCTCGGCGATTGGCGGGGGGATACGCTCGCGCGGGTCCGGGGGCTGATCAAGCAGGCCGTCCCCGACGTGGTCGAGGAGTGGAAGTGGAGAGGAGTTCCGGTGTGGTCGCACGCCGGAATGATCTGCACCGGTGAGACGTACAAGGATTACGTGAAGTTGACCTTCGCCAAGGGCGCCTCGTTGGAGGACCCCTCGGGCCTGTTCAACTCCAGCCTCGAGGGCAACACCCGACGCGCCATCGACATCCACGAGGACGACGAGATCGACGAAAAGGCGTTGACGGCGCTCATTCACGCCGCCGTGGCACTGAACACGGCCTAGGCCGGCCGGCGGTCGTGGCGCGGTGGTGGACCTACGTTTCGGGGCTCATCGGCGTCAGGCACCGGTGACGGTGAGCACCAGCAGCGCGACGTTCAGGGCGACGATGACGGACGTCGCCACCCAGGCCGCGACAGTGGTGCCACGCCGGTTGAGATGCTCACCCATCAGCCCGCGCTCGGAGGTCATCCGCACCAGCGGCACGAGCGCGAACGGGATGCAGAAGCTCAGCACCACCTGGCTGATCACCAGCGACATCGTCGGATCGGCGCCCATCGCGAGCACGACGAGGGCCGGGATGAGCACCAGGATCCGCCGCAGCAGCATCGGGATCCGGAAGTGCAGCAGCCCGGACATGATCTCCGCACCCGCCGCGCAGCCCACCGAGGTGGACGCGAGACCCGAGGCCAGCAGGCCGATCGCGAAGATCACCGCGACCGCGGGGCCGAGCGCGCCGGAGATGGCCGCATGCGCGCCCGCGATCGAGTCGGTGCCCTCGATCCCGCGCAGCGCGGACGCGGCCAGCAACAGCATCGCGATGTTGACCGAACCGGCCACGACCAGCGCGCCGACGACGTCGACCTTGGTGGCCTTGAGCAACCGGGGAAGTAGGCCCGGCTCGATGTCGCGTCCGTGCCGATCGCGCGCGAGCGCCGAATGCAGGTAGATCGCGTGCGGCATCACGGTGGCGCCGAGCATGCTCGCCGCCAGCAGCACGGTCTCGGCGCCCTCGAAGCGCGGCACCAGCCCGGCCAGCGCCTCGCCGCCCGACACGTCGGTGAACGCCAGCCCGCTGACGAAGCCGAGGGTGATGATCGCGAGCATGCTGATCACGACGAACTCGAACGTCCGCTGACCGCGACTCTGGGTGGCGAGAATCGCCATCGACACGACCCCGGTGATGAGGCCGCCGAGCGGTAGCGGCACCCCGAACAGCAGGTTGAGCGCGATCGCGCCGCCGATCACCTCGGCGAGGTCGGTGGCGACCGCGGCCAGTTCGGCCTGGACCCAGAACGCTCTGCGTTGCGCCGGGCGGAGCCGATCGCCGAGCAGCTCCGGGAGCGAGCGACCGGTGACCAGGCCGAGCTTCGCCGAGAGGTACTGCACGAGCACCGCCATCGCGTTGGCGAGCACCAGCACCCACACCAGTAGGTATCCGTACTTGGCGCCCGCGGTCAGGTTCGAGGCGACGTTGCCCGGATCGACGTACGCGATGGCGGCGACGAACGCGGGGCCGGCGAGCGCGATCAGCCGCCCCGTGGCCGAGCCGGGACGCCGAGGCGCCCGCTCCGTTGTCGCGACGCTGAGGTCCTCCACCGACAACGCCGCCCCCTCCCGATCGATGCATCCACCACCCTAGTTCGAGAGACCGTATCACCGAGTTCGGTAGACCGAACTCCGTCGCCCCTGGACGTCCGTTCGGTGACAGTTGTCACAGGGTGGAGCTAGATGTACAGTCGCAGTACCTGTTACTCGTGGTCACACAAATGGAGGAGTGTCGATGACAACCGCAACCCCGCATCGCCCCGCGGTCTCCGATCGTGAAGAAACGGCAAAGCGGTTGCTGGCGTCCTCCGCCCGCAAGTCCTACGACCCGATGATCGAGGTCGACTGGGAGGCCCCGGTCCCCGACGACAAGTACGGCCTCACCCCCGAGTGGAGCACCCTCTACGGCACCGCGCTGTGGGACGAGATGACCCTCGAGCAGAAGGTCGAGCTGACCAAGCACGAGGCGGCCAGCGTCTCCAGCGTCGGATTGTGGTTCGAGATCCTGCTCATGCAGATGCTGCTGCGCGACGTCTACGGCCGCGACAAGCACTCCCGTCACGTGCAGTTCGCCCTCACCGAGGTCGCCGACGAGTGCCGCCACTCGGTGATGTTCGCCCGGGCAGGCGAGCGCTTCGGCATGCCCAGCTACGGCCCGCACCCCGTCATCCACAAGCTCGGCCGGATCTGGGGCGGCTTCTTCAAGGGCGCCAACGCGTACGCGAGCGTGATGGCCGCCGAGGAGATCCTCGACATGATGCAGCGCGACTTCATGAAGGACGAGCGCGTGCAGCCCGTCACCCGCACGGTGAGCAAGATCCACGTCCTCGAGGAGGCCCGGCACATCCGCTTCGCCCGCGAGGAGGTCGGCCGCCGCCTGCAGGGCGCGAGCTGGACCCGACTGCAGATCGAGCGGCTCAACACCGCCGTCGTCGTCTACTTCGTGATGAAGTCGATGATCCGCAAGGACGTCTACGCGAACGCCGGCCTCGAGCCCGAGCGCGCCATCGCCGAGGCCAAGGCCAACCCGCACTACAAGGACAAGGTCCGCACGTCGGGCACCAAGCTCATGCAGTTCCTCGACAGCTCCGGCCTCGTCGGCGGGCCCTCGAAGCGCCTCTACAAGAGGGTCAACCTGCTCTGATCGGGCGGTCGGTCCGAACCCGACCGGCGATCCGCCCCGCAGCCCCAGCTCCCGCACCTAGGAACGACTCTCATGGCATACGTGATCACCCAGGCGTGCTGCAACGACGCCTCCTGCGTTGCGACCTGTCCGGTGAACTGCATCCACCCGACCCCGGACGAGGCGCAGTTCAAGACCACCGAGATGCTGTACATCGAGCCCGACACCTGCATCGACTGCGGGGCCTGCGTCGATGCCTGCCCCGTCGCCGCGATCTTCCCGCAAGACCAGCTGTCCGACGCCGACGCGCGGTACGCGGAGATCAACGCGAACTACTACGAGAAGTACCCGCTGCAGGAGGGCTGGCAGCCGCTCCAGGCGACCGACGCCAAGCGGGTCGATCTCGGCACCCTTCGCGTCGCCATCGTGGGCGCGGGGCCGGCCGCGTCGTACGCCGCCGAACAGCTCCTGGTGCACTCGGACGTCGAGGTCGAGGTGTTCGAGAAGCTGCCCACCCCATGGGGTCTGATCCGTGCGGGCGTCGCGCCCGACCATCCCGGCACCAAGGTCATCACCGATGCGTTCGAGTGGACCGCGGCCAAGGACGGCTTCCAGTTCCATCTCAACGTCGAGGTGGGTAAGCACGTGAGCCACGACGAGCTGGTGGCCAACCATCACGCGGTGATCTACGCGGTCGGCGCGTCCAGCGACCGCACACTCGACATCCCGGGCGAGGACCTCCCCGGCAGCCACGCCGCAACCGAGTTCGTGGCCTGGTACAACGGCCACCCGGACTACGCCGACCTCAGCTTCGACCTGTCCGGCGAGCGCGCGGTCATCGTCGGCAACGGCAACGTCGCGATCGACGTGGCCCGCGTGCTCACCATGGACGTCGCCGAGCTCGCCAAGACCGACATCGCCGACCACGCCCTGGAGGCCCTGCGCCACAGCAACATCCGCGAGGTGGTGCTGCTCGGGCGCCGTGGGCCCGCCCAGGCCGCCTATTCCACCCCCGAGTTCCTCGCGCTCGGCAACCTCGCGAACGTCGACGTGGTGATCGACCCGGCCGAGCTCGAGCTCGACGCGGCCAGCACGCACCTGCTCGAGAGCGGCGAGGCAGAGCCGTCCACCGCCTTCAAGGTGCAGCTGGCCCGCGAGTTCGCCGAGCGTCCGGGCACTCCCGGAAACAAGCGGATCGTGTTCCGCTACCTGGCCTCGCCGACGGCCGTGCTCGGCACCGACCACGTCGAGGCCGTCACTGTGGTGCACAACGAGTTGGTCGCCGGCGCCGACGGCTCGCTGAGCGCCCGGCCGACCGAGCACTCCGAGACGCTGGACGCCTCCCTCGTCCTACGCTCGATCGGCTATCGCGGACGCCCGCTCGAGGGCGTGCCGTTCGACGAGCGCCGCGGCACCATCCCCAACGACCACGGCCGGGTGCTGGAGTCCGTGGACGGCGCGCCCGTCAACGGCGTCTACGTCACCGGGTGGATCAAGCGCGGACCGTCGGGTGTGATCGGCACCAACAAGGCCTGCGCCAAGGAAACCGTCCGCGGGTTGCTCGAGGACTTCCAGTCCGGCAGCCTCAGCAGGCCGGTCGGCAGCCGCAAGGAGCTGACCAAGCTGATCGCCCAGCGTCAGCCCGCGCGGATCGACCACCGCGGCTGGCAGGCCATCGACGCCGCCGAGCGCGCCCGGGGCGCCGCGTCCGGTCGGCCGCGCGTCAAGATCACCGACATCGACGAGATGCTCGGCGCGTCCCGGATCCGCCGCCGGTTGCCGCTGATCAAGCGCTGACGCAAACCACGCGCGGGTTGTAGGGATTGCGGCAGGACTGCCCGAAAGGCGGTCAGCCCCGGCGCGGACGGCGCAGCCGGAGTCGGCTGTAGGTGACGACTGCGAGCACGCAACTGATGAGCACCAGCATGGCGATGTTGAGCAGCCACCACGATGAGGTGTGCTGCCACAGCGTGTCCGGCTCGGTGCCGGTGGCATTCGTGACCAGGTCCACTGTCGAGGCCGCGGCCGCGAACCCCCAGCGGGACGGGAAGAGCCACGCGAACTGTTCGAGCACGGCGCGTCCGGTGATCGTGATCAATCCTCCGCACATCACCAGCTGCGCCATGATCGTGACCACCAGCATCGGCAGTACCTGCTCGTTCGAGCGCGCCACCGACGACAACGCCAACCCGACCAGGACGCAGGAGCAGGTGGTGACGGCGATGTCCACGATCAATTCGACGGAGCCGGAAGGGATCACACTGCCCCGACCCGGAAAACCCTTGCCCACGAAGACGATCAGCACCATGATCACCGACTGCACGATCGCGGCGGCGCAGAACACGACGATCTTCGCCGTCAGGTAGGCGGACGGCAGCAGCCCGGCGGCACGTTCGCGCTGATAGACCATGCGCTCTCCGACCAGGTCGCGGATGGTCAGCGAGCAGCCCATGAAGGCGGCGCCGAGAATGAGCACCACCAGGATCTGGGTGAGTTCGCCGGAGACGGCGGCACCAGACGGACCGAACCCGGTGTCGCCTGGCACGAGCAGGGCCAGGCCGCCGAGCACGAACGGCAGCAGCGACAGGAAGATCAGGTAGCCCCGGTCGGCGCGGATCAGCCGAACCTGGCGGCGGGCGACGGTGCTCAACTGTTTGCGCCCCGAGGTGTGCGCGGGAGAGCCGAGCGGCCCGGGCGGGGTCGGTGGTGGCGCCTCCACCACCGGGCGGGTGGCGCGGTACTCGGCGAACACCCCGTCGGGGTCGGATGCGACGCGGGCGAAGATGTCGGCCCAGTCGGTGCTGCCGAGCGCGGCCCCCACCCGGTCCGGAGGGCCGACGTAGGCGGTCTTGCCGCCCGGCGCGAGGAGCAGCACCTGATCGCACATCTCGAGGTACGACAGCGAATGCGTGACGATGACGACGATGCGGCCCGAATCGGCGAGGCGGCGCAATGTTGCCATGATCTGCCGGTCGAGCGCGGGGTCGAGACCCGAGGTCGGTTCGTCGAGGATGAGTAGTGATGGACCCGTCAGCAACTCCAGCGCGACGGATGCGCGTTTGCGCTGTCCGCCGGACAGGCGGTCGACCCTGGTGGCGGCGTGTTCGGTCAGCTGCAGCTCGTCGAGCACCGTCGCGATCACCTCCTCGCGGTCGGCCCGGTTCGTGTCCGGCGGCAGCCTCAGTTCGGCGGCGTAGCCCAGCGCCTGCCGGATGGTCAGCTGCCGGTGCACGACGTCGTCCTGGGGGACCATCCCGATGCGAGAGCGCAGCACCTGGTAGTCGACGTGCACGCTGCGGCCCTCGAACTCGACCACTCCTTCCGTGGGTCTTTCCGAACCGGAGATGATGGTGGCGACTGTGGTCTTTCCCGCGCCGGAGGGGCCGATCACCGCGGTGAGACTCCCCGGTTGGGCAGCGAACGTGACGTCCTCGAGCAGCCGCCGCCCGCCTTCGATGGTGAGTCCGACGCCGTCCACACGCAGACCGCCCGCGGTCGGGGTTATCGCCTGCCGTGAAACGAGTCGGCCTTCCTGCACGCTGAAATCGGTGTTGCCGATCGTGACGACGTCGCCGTCGGTCAGCTGCGCGCGCGACACCCGGGCGCAGTTGACGAACGTTCCGTTGACGCTCCCCAGGTCGTCGATCTCGAGGCCGGACGGCACGTCGTGGACGATGGCGTGATGGCGTGAGGCCAGCACGTCCCGGACGACGATGTCGCTGTCGGGCGACCGTCCCACCGTGAGGGATCCCGCCGGGACCGCTTCGTGCGGTGTCGGGGGCTGGCCGGTCGAGGCCCCCACCTCGATCGTCGACTCGTCCCATCGACCACCCACGTCCTGTCGCGTCGCGTCGGGATCTTCGATCGAGATCCGCACGACGGGCCCCTCGACCGCGTCACCCAGGCGGACGAGGACGGGGCTCGTGACGGGGACCTGTACTCGGCGCTCGCCGTCGACGTAGATCCCGTTCTTGCTGCCGGAGTCGACGAGCTGCCATCCCTCGTCCCACCTGAGCCGTGCATGCTCGCGCGACACCACCGGATCGACGATCGTGATCTCCAATTGCGGATCCCGGCCGATGCGTACGGCTTTGCCCGCGCTGTAGCTTGCGCGGCCGTGCTCGGTCTCGACCACGACCCGCGGGTGCGCTGTGTTCGCCCGGTCGTCCATCGCCACGGCCTCCGGTCAGCGTCATCGGGCGTAGAGCGTCGACTCCTCCATGGTCGCACGCACGCCCCGGGATCCGTCGGCAGAACGGTCACTCTCGTATCCCGCGTGCATCACGCGAACGGGCGCGAAGCGCGTCACCCCCAGCGGGACTGGCCACCGTCGAGCGGGATGGTGGCGCCGGTGAGGTAGCGGGCGTCCTCGCCGACCAGGAACACCACCGCCCGGCCGATGTCCGGTTCCGGCTCGCCGACCCGGCCGAGCGGGATGCCCGCGACGAACTCGGCGGCCTCCTCCGGGTTGTTCTCGATCCACCACTTCAGGGCAGGCGTCATCGCGTGCGGCGCAACATTGTTCACCCGGATACCGTCGCGACCCCATTCCGACGCCGCGGCGCGGGTCAGCACCCGCATGCCCTCCTTGATGGAGCCGTAGACGCCGTAACCGCCTGCGTCCCAGCGCACCGCCGCCGAGGTCACCAGGTTGATGATCGATCCGCCGCCGCGCGCGACCATGTGCGGATGGCAGGCCTGCATCAGCCGCAGCGTCGCGAGCGGGCCGGAGGCGAAGGCCCGCTCGAACTCCCCGTCCTTGACGTCGAGCAGCGCGCCGGGCTTGGAATCGTTGGCGTTGTTGACCAGGATGTCGACGCCGCCGAGTTCGGTGACGGTCTTCTCGACCGCCGCGGTGATGTCCTCGGCGACGGAGACGTCACAGCGCACCGGGATCGCGGTACCGCCGAACTCCTCGATCGCCGCGACGGTCTTCACCAGCTTCGACTCGGTCCGGCCGGCGACGGCGATCGCCGCCCCCTCCTTCGCCAGGGCGTAGGCGATGCCCTGCCCGATCCCCTGCCCCGCGCCGGTGATGAGCGCGACCTTTCCGTCCAGAGTCCCCATGTGCAGTGCTCCGATCTGTGAGAGTGCGTGCGGTTCAGCCGAGCTCGGGATGGGTGGCAATGTAGCGCGCCGGATACTCGCCGCCACCGTGAACGGCGATGTCGGCACCGTTCACGTACGCGGACAGCGGCCCGCCGAGGAACAGGCAGGCGCCCGCGATGTCCGCGGGCACCGCCATCCGGCCGATCGGCAGCGTGCGGGTCACCGCGGCACCGCCGTCCGCGCCGTACACCGATGCCGCGGCATCGGTGCGGATCAGTCCGGTGGTGATGTGGTTGACCCGCACCTTCGGCGCCCATTCCAGCGCCAGCGCCCTGGTCAGCACCAGCAGGCCGCCCTTGGCCGCGGAGTACGCGGCGGTGCCAGGCTGGGGGTCGTGCGCGGAGACCGAGCCGATGTTGATGATCGACCCGCCCTCCTCCTGCCCCTGCATCAGCCGGTTGGCGGCCTGCGCAACATAGAAGGGCGCCAACAGGTTCAGCGCGACGATCTTCTCCACGAACCGCGGCGAGACCTCGGCGGCGTCCGCGTCGGGCGAGCCGCCCGCGTTGTTGACCAGCACGTCGAGCCGGCCCATCGCCCGATGCGCATCCTCGACCATCGCCCGGACCGCGTCCGGGTCACGGACGTCGACGGGCCGGAACTCGGCGCGGCGACCGTCCGCCTCCGGCAGCGCGTCCGGTTCGGTGCGGGCGCAGACCGTCACCCGCGCTCCCGCGGCGAGGAAGGTCTCCGCCACGACGCGGCCGATCCCCTTGGTACCGCCGGTGACGAGGACGCCGCGACCGGTGAAGTCGGCGGGGTTGGCGACACCCATCGCGATCAGCTCGCGAACCGGGCGTGCGCGCCCGCGATCGCCACGGTGTCCGCCCCGACCTCGAACTCGACCGCGTCGCCGTCGCGCCAACCGCGCACGGGCAGGGCCTGCCCGGGGAACACGGGGGCGGAGAACCGTCCCGACAACTCCACCAGGTCGGCGGGGTGCACACCGAGCGCGCGCGCCAGCGGCAGCGTGCTCGCGGCCAGGGTGCACAGACCCTGCAGGATCGGCCGCGGCTGACCGATCCGCTCGGCGGCGGCCGGGTCGATGTGGATGTGGTGGAGGTCGCCGGTCAGCCGGTACAGGGCCGCCTGGGTCTCGAAGGTCGCGAGCTCCGCCGACAGGTTCGGCTCCCCCTCGGGCGCCGGGGGCTTGGAGGGTCCGCGCTCGCCGCCGAATCCGCCGTAGCCGGGCGCGAACAGCGACCAGGTCGCCACGAAGTACTCGCACTCGACGCGCACCTCGAACACCGCGGCGGCGCCCTTGTCCCAGACCTCGCCGACCGAGGCGGCCAGGGTCAGCTCACCGCTGCGCGGAAGCGCTTTGAGGACCTTCAGCTCCTGCGACCCGTGCAACGCGGTCTTGGTGTCGAAGGCGCCGCGCGAGCCCAGCTCGTCCGGGGCCCACTGCGCCAGGGTCAGCGCGAACGTGGGCAGCACGCGCAGCCGGTCCTCGAACACCAGGTCCAGCTCGGTGGCCTGGGCCCCGACCGCGAGCGCATAGATGATCGCGTCGCGCTCGGTGTAGCTGACGGTCCTGGTCCCCAGGTCCGCGCCGCGCCAGCTGCCGGCATTGTCGATGTTCGTCTCGGTGGTGGTCATCACGCTGCTCCCAGTATCAGTCCGCTGGTCGGCACGGCGGTTCCGGCCGTCACCAGCACGTTGTCCACGCCGTCTGGCTGGTTCGTGGAGGTACCGCGGACCAGCCGCACCGCCTCCGCAATGCCGTTGACGCCGTGAAGATAGGCCTCGCCGACCTGGCCTCCGTGGGTGTTGGTGGGCAGCCGCCCACCGACCTCGAGGTTGCCGTCGGCGATGAAGTCCTTCGCCTCGCCGGGCGCGCAGAAACCGAGTTCCTCGAGCTGCGGGAGCACCAGCGGGGTGAAGTGGTCATAGAGGACCGCGGCCTGCACGTCGGCGGGGGTCAGCCCGCTCTGCCCGTACAGCTGCCTGCCGACCAGCCCCATCTCCGGGATGCCGGTGATGTCGGGGCGGTAGTAGCTGGTCATCATGTGCTGGTCCCGGGCGCTGCCCTGGGCGGCGCCCTTGATGATCACCGGCGTGCCGGACAACGCCTTCGCCCGCTCGGCGGAGACGATCACCAGGGCCTGCCCGCCGTCGGTCTCCTGGCAGCAGTCCAGCAGGTGCAGCGGCTCGGCGATCCAGCGTGAGGCCTGGTGGTCCGCGAGCGTGATCGGACGCTCGTGGAACCACGCCTTCGGGTTGTTCGCGGCGTGCTTGCGTGCCACCACCGCGACGCGTCCGAAGTCCTCACTCGTCGCACCGTACTGATGCATGTAGCGCCGGGCGAACATCGCGACCCACTGGGCGGGAGTCGTCAATCCCTGCGGTGTCAGCCATGCATACGCGGCGCGGTCGGCGGTGCTGTCCATCGGCCGGTCGTGCTGGCCGAGGCCGTACCGCACGCCCGAGCGTTCGTTGAACGCGCGATAGCAGACCACCACCTCGGCGACCCCGGTCGCCACGGCCATCGCGGCCTGTTGGACGGTGGCGCACGCGGCGCCACCGCCGTAGGGGATCCGGGAGAAGAACTTCAGATCGCCGAGGCCGCAGTTGCGGGCGACGAGCACCTCGCCGTTGGTCTCCGCCGTGTACGTCGACAGCCCGTCGACCTCGGACGGGTCGATGCCGGCATCGGCGAGGGCCGCGACGATCGCCTCGCAGGCCAGTTGGAGCTCGCTGCGCCCGGAGTTCTTGGAGAACTCGGTGGCGCCGATGCCGACGATCGCGGCGGCGCCGGACAGTGGGCTGATCGCCATCATCGGGTCCCTTGTGCGAAAGCCACCGTGACGGTGCCGGAGGCATGCGTGCCGAGTCCGTTGACGCCCGCGATCTTCACCTCGACCAGGCCGTCGGCCTTTGACAAGACCTCACCGCTGAGCGTCATGGTGTCCCCGGGGTAGTTCGGGGCGCCGAGCCGGATTGCGATTCGTCGCAGTGACGAACCGGCACCCGCCCAGTCGGTGACGAAGCGTCCGACCAGGCCGTTGCTGGTGAGGATGTTCATGAACACGTCCTTCGAGCCGCGCTCGCGCGCCAGCTCGGGGTCGTGGTGCACGTCCTGGAAGTCGCGGGTGGCGAGCGCGGTGGCGACGATCAGGGTGCGGGTCAACGGAATCGCCAACTCGGGCAACACGTCGCCCACCTGGACCGCGTCGTAGGCCGTTGCCGTCGCCGCGGTCATGCGTTGACCTCCGCGCCGGCCGCGAGCTGGGCGCCGAGCCGGGCCAGGTCGGAGCTGGACCCGCCAAGGGTGGCCGCGATCTGCTTGCCCCACAACAGGTGCCGGTGCACGGGGTAGTCGGTGTCGACCCCCATGCCGCCGTGCACGTGGGTGGTGCGGTGCACGACGCGCTGACCGCCGTCGGTCGCCCACCACTTGGCGACGAGCACCGAGGTGCCCGGGTCCGCACCCTCGGCGAGCAGAACCGCTGCCTGCCACAGGGTGACCCGCATGGCCTCGAGGTCGATGTAGCAGTCCGCCAGCTGGTGGCTCACCGCCTGGAAGGTCGCCAACGGACGTCCGAACTGCTTGCGCTCGTTGAGGTACGCCACCGCCTGCGACACCGCGCCGGAGCCGACGCCGATCTGGATCGCCGCCAGCGCGAGCTCGACGCGATCGAGCAGCCAGGCCACGGCGGTGCCGTCGACGGGGCCGAGCAGATCCGCTGCCGCGCCCAAGAACTCGACGTTCGCGCAGATCTCGTGGGTGGTGGACTGCGTCTGCTCGACCGTCACTCCCTCGTCCGACAGGTCTACGACGAACAGTGCCGCACCGGCCGGGGTGGTCGCCGAGACGATCGCGCGGTGCGCGATGTGCGTCACCGGCACGACGGCTTTCGCGCCGGTCAGCCGCCACTGGCCGTCCGCCTCGACGGCGGTGGTCAGTGGGTCGCCCGCGACGTAGGGCCCGAACTCCTCGAGTCCGACGGTCAGGAACAGACTGCCGTCCGCGGCGCCAGGAACGAGGGCGCCGCGCTGCGCGTCGGTGCCGAACTCGCTGACGGCGAGCGCCGCGAGCGCGGTCTGCCAGATCGGAACGGGTGCAACGTGCCGACCCTGCTGCTCGAGCAGCACGTACAGCTCCGACAGCCCCATGCCGCCGCCGCCGAGTTCGTCGGGCAGCGCGATGCCGAGCAGTCCCGTGTTCGCGAGTTCGCGCCACAGTTCACGGTCGACGCGCTCGGCGGTGCCCTCGATCTCCTTGACGCGGTCGATGCCGGCCTTGCCGGTGAACACCTCGTCGGCCAGGGTGCGAATCGCCTCTTGCTCTTCGCTGAAGTTGAAGTCCATCAGTGCTCCTCGCGTGCGGCCGGCCGGAACGCGGGAAGCGTCAGTTCCGGGTCGGCGTCGATCCAGTCCAATTCCACCCGCATGCCGATCTCGACCTGATCGGGTTCGATGCCCGTCATGTTCGCGATCAGTCGGGTGCCCTCCTCGAGCTCGATCGTCGCCACGATGAGTGGGTAGTCGAACGCGTCGATCTTCGGGTGATGGTTGACGACGAAGCTGTACACCGTTCCGCGGCCGGAGGCGTCGACGGTGTCCCAGTCCAGCGACCGGCACTGCCCACACATCGGCCCGGTGGGGTGCCGCAGGGTGCCGCACGCCGTGCAACGCTGGATGACCAACCGGTGCTCTCGCGCGGCCTCGAACCAGAATGCGTTGTCCGCGTTGAGAGCCGGGCGCGGACGCAGCGATCGGGGCTTGACCGGCTCGGCGGCACCCTTGGGACGGAAGCGGAGGGTGCGCCAGCGCTGCGTCCCGACCACCTGATCGTCGCCGTTGCGGTACGTCTTGAGCGTGGTGACGAAATGTCCGGTACCCAGACCGGTCTGCTTCTCCTCGGAGACGGACTCGACGACCTCGGTGACGCTGACCCGGTCGCCTGGTCGCAGTTCCACGTGAAACTCCTGATCGGAGTCGGTGGCGACGACGGAGCTGAAGCCGGCCTCGTCGAGCGTCGCGATCAGATCGGTCCACACGGTGGACGGGTCGTTTCCGGCCATTTTGTCGGCGTAGGTCCTCATGGTCCACACCTGCAGCATCTGCATCGGGGCGACCGCCCCGTCCCTGCCGGCGGCGCGGGCGGCCTCGTCGTCGAGGTGGATCGGGTTGGTGTCCCCCATCGTCTCGACCCAGTGCCGGATCATCGGGGTGTTGACCTCGTCGGGACCCCACGTGGCCGGGACCAGCGTCTGACCCTCGAAAGCCTTGAGCTTGGCGAGGAACTCGCTCACTTGACCCTCTTCTCACGGGCCAGGCCGAGGCCGATCGTGCCCACCATGTCGCGCAGCACCTCGTTGACGCCGCCGCCGAAGGTGTTCACCACGCCCTGGCGGGAGATCTGCTCGATCTGCCCGGCGAGCAGTGCGCCCGGCGACTCGGGCCGGATCCGGCCCGCTGCTCCGAGGATGCCGAGCAGGGTGCGGTACACGTCGACGTGCGTCTCGGTGCCGTAGGTCTTGGTGGCGCCCGCATCCGCACCGGAGAGGGTGTCCGCGGCGACAGCGGATGTCATCTTCCAGTTCAGCAGTCGCATGGCCTCGAGCTTGGCGTGGGTGCGCGCGAAATCGGCCTGCACCCAGGGGATCTCGATGACACCGTTGTCGCGCGCCCACTCCAGGACCTGGTTCCACAGTCCGTAGGTGCGGCCACCGAGCGCGGCGAGGCCGATCCGCTCGTGGTTGAGCTGGGCGGTGATCAGCTGCCAGCCGCCGTTGATCTCACCGACGACGTTCTCGTCGGCGATCCTGATGCCGCTGTAGTAGGTCGAGGTGACCATCAGGCCGCCGACCGTGTTGATCGGCGACCAGGAGAACCCGGCGTCCTCGGTCGGCACGATCAGGATCGAGATGCCCTTGTGCTTGGGCGCCTCGGGGTCGGTGCGGCAGGCCAGCCACACGTAGTCGGCGGTGTTCGCGCCGGAGGTGAAGATCTTGTTGCCGTCGATCACCCACTCGTCGCCGTCGGGGACCGCACGGGTCTTGAGCGAGGCCAGGTCGGTGCCGGCCTCTGGCTCGGTGTAGCCGATAGCGAAGACGATGTCGCCGGCCAGGATGCCGGGCAGGAACTTCGCCTTCTGCTCCTCGGTGCCGTACTTCATCAGCGTCGGGCCGACGGTGTTCACCGTGACGAACGGGAAGGGCAGGCCGGCCCGCTGCACCTCGTCGAAGAAGACGAACTGCTCCTCGATGGAGCGGCCCTGCCCGCCGTACTCGACCGGCCAGCCGATGCCGAGCCAGCCGTCGCGGCCGAGCAGCGTCACGATCTCGCGGAAGTACTCGCCGCCGACGCCCTGCTCACCGGCCTTACGGCGCTTCTCCTCGGGCAGTAGGGCCGCGAAGTACGCGCGCAACTCCCGGCGCAGTTCGACCTGCGCCGCAGACTCCCTCAACTCCATCGATGCTCTCCCGTTTCTCGCGCTGTATCCACATACACCTCGCGCAGGATCGGACGCTACGGAGCGGCGCGGATCCGGTCCGGTTCAGTCTCACTCAGCGGTAGATCCACCGGGAGGTCTCCGTCGCCCGGGATGAACACCGCCACGATAAGCGAGAGCAGGGCTGCGGCGGACCCGATCCCGAACACCAGCGCGTACGCGCCAGCCGTCGGGAACTCCACGCCCGCGACCTGCATCATCGACGCCGTGGTGACCGCCGCGACGACCGCGCTGCACGCGGAGGTGCCGATGGACCGGGCCAGCGAGTTGAGGCTGTTCGCGGCCGCCGTCTCGGACACCGGCACGGCGCGCATGATCATGGCCGGGACCGCCCCGTAGGCGAACGCCGCCCCGACCGCGGTCACCGCGATGCACGCGACGATCACGCCCAGCTGGTGCGGCACCACCGCGCGGGTGAGATTGGCCGCCAGCAGGATCCCGGCGCCCAGGAGGAAGGTCGTTCGCGGCCCCCGGCGCCGCGAGATGTGCGCGGACACCGGTGAGAACGCGATCATCATCAGGCCGCCGGGCAGCAGCGCGATCCCGCTGAGGGTCAGCGACATCCCGTAGCCGTACCCGGTCTCGGTCGGCGCCTGGAAGATCTGCGCGCTCACCATGAACGAGGTGAACATGGCGAAGCCGATGAGGATCGAGGCGATGTTGGTCAGCAGCACCTGCCGTCGGGCGGAGACGCGCAGATCCACCAGCGGCCGCCGGGCCCCTCCCGAGGCCAGCCGCAGCTCATAGGCGCCCCAGAGCAGGAACAGCATGGCCGACGCGCCGAACAGCCCGAGAACGGCCGGACCGGTCCAGCCCCAGCTGTTGCCCTGGGTCACCGCGAGCAGCAGACAGATCAGCGCCGCCGACAGACCGACCGCCCCCACCAGATCGAAGCGGCCGCCGGTCCGGACCGGCGACTCGGGCACCAGCGCCCAGATCGTGACGATCTCGATGACGCCGAGCACGGCGGCGCCGCCGAAGAGCCAGTGCCAGCTCAGGTGCTCGGCGACCACGCCGGTCAGCGGCAGCCCGATGGCGCCGCCCGCGCCGAGGGTCGAACTCATGAGTGCGATACCCGAGCCGACCCGCTCGGCCGGCAGTTCGTCCCGCATGATGCTGATGCCCAGCGGGACCACGCCCATCGCGGCGCCCTGCAGCGCCCGGGCGAGGAGCACCACGGTGAACTCGTCGGACACCGCGCCGAGGACGCTGCCGACCACCATGATGGCCAGTGCGATGAGCAGCATCCGGCGCTTGCCGAACATGTCGCCGAGCCGGCCCAGGACCGGTGCGCAGACCGCGCCGGCGATAAGGGTGGCGGTCACCAGCCACGCGGCGTTCGACGCCGAGGTGTTCAGCAGTCGCGGGAACTCGGGCAGCAGGGGCATCACGATGGTCTGCATCAGGGATACCGCGATGCCGCAGGAGGCCAGGGCCGCCACCACGAGCCGGGCGGAGGACGACCTCCCGGCGATCGATTCTGTGGCCAACATTCCTCCAGACGGACTTCTCGACCCCGATCATGCGCCCTCGCACCCGATCCGCGAGCCACATTTCCCGCTCACCGGTAGACGACGCGCGCACAGTCCGGGGGACCGCATACTCGGGGCATGAGCACTCACAACGACGCCACCGACCGCGCCGAGCTATCGGACCTGGTCGGCCGGTACGCGGCGGCGGTGGACGGCCGCGACGCCGCGACGCTGACCGGGCTGTTCGCCGCCGACGCCCAGTTCGTGCAGCCGCAGGCGCTGGTGCGCCGCGACCAGGACCCGGTGACCGCGGGCGCGGAGACCATCGCGACCACCGTGCTCAACGCCACCGCGCACCTGCACTCGACGCATCACGCGGTGCACCAGCAGGTCCTCGACGTCGTCGACGTCGAGGAAGCGGCCGGGCAGACCTACTGCACCGCGCACCACGTCTACCGCGCCAAGGACGGCGGGCTGCGCGACAACGTGCTGGCGATCAGGTACCAGGACCGGTACCGGAAGGTCGCGGGCAGCTGGCGGATCGCGCACCGGGAACTGGTGGTCGATTTCGCCGAGGACCGCGCGGTCACCGTGCCGGGCGCCTGACCGCCCCTCGCGGCCCGGGAAGGATGGGCCCCGGATTCCGGGGCCGATCCTTCCCGAGACGATCGATCAGGGGACGCCGAGCAGGCGCAACCCGGCCGCGGTCGCCGCGGCGGCGAGCACGGCGACGAGGAACGGTGCCCTTCGCCAGGCCAGCACCCCACCGACCAGCACCCCCAGCGGTCGCGCGACGCCGGCCGCGCCGTGGTCCTCGGTCAGCGCCGTGGTGGCCGCGACCGCGATCAGCAGCACCACCGCCGCGGTGCCCAACAGCATCTCCACCCGATCCGGGACCGCCACCCTGGTCCGCAGCGCCGGACCCGCGAACCGGAAGGCGAACGTTCCCGCCGCCAGCACGAGAACCGAAACCATCAGCACCGCAGACACGTTCATCCGATCGCCTTTCGCGCGCCGCCAGCGAAGAGCCCCACGAGCGCCAGCAGCACCGGGATTCCCGCGGGCAGGAAGGGCGTCGCGGCCAGCGCCACGCCCGCGCCGACCAGCGCGGCCCGCGCGGTGCCCGGGTCCCGCAGCGCCGGGAGCACGAGCGCCAGCAGCACCGTCGGGAACATCGCGTCCAGACCGAGAACGTCCGTGTCGCCGATGATGCTGCCCGCCGTCGCGCCGATGAGCGCCCCGGCGGGCCAACAGACGAGGATCCCGAGACCGCTGAGCCAGTACGCCGTGCGTCGGCGCGTGGCGTCGTCCTGGCCTAACGCGAACACCGTGCTCTCGTCGTTGAGGATGTGGCTGCCCAGCAGGCGTCGCCAGCCACGGCCGGTCACGTCCCCGACCGCGAGCCCGAACGGCAGGTGCCGGGCGTTGACGAGCAGGCCCGCGGCGAGCGCGGCGAGTGGGCTCCCGCCGGCCGCGACGATGCCGACGAACAGGAACTCGGAGGCCCCCGCCAGGACGAGTCCCGCCATCAGGACGGGCAGCCACGGCGCGAACCCGAGACCGACCGCGATCGCGCCGTAGGACACGCCGACGATTCCGTCGGCGAGACACACCAGGGCGATGTCTGCCCGGAGCCCTCGATCCAGTGTTCGCCATGTCGAACGCATGACTTTTATAATGAACACACACCAAGTGTTCGTCAAGTCGAACAATACGACCGATATAGTGAACACATGGCACCGGAGGGGAAGGCACCGCTGGACGCGATCGCGTCCGCGCTGCGGCAGGAACGCGAGCGGGCCGGGCTCTCGCTCACCGAGGTGGCCCGGCGCGCTGGGGTGGCCAAGTCGACGCTGTCCCAGCTCGAGGCGGGCACGGGTAATCCCAGCGTGGAGACGCTGTGGGCACTGTGCACCGCGCTCGACATCCAGATCTCGCAACTGCTGGACCCGCCGAGACCGCGGGTCCAGGTGATCCGCGCCGACGAGGGCCCGGCGCTGCACTCGGATCGGGCCGACTACCAGGCCACTCTGGTCGCGTCCTGCCCGCCCAACGCGCGCCGCGACGTCTACCGGATCGCGGCCGAACCCGGTCCCGCGCGCGAATCGCAGCCGCACCCGCCCGGCGTCATCGAGCACGTCGTGCTCAGCGCAGGCCGGGCCCTGGTCGGGGTGACCCACGAACCCGTCGAACTGGGCCCCGGCGACTACATCGCGTATCCGGGCGATGTCGCCCACGTGTTCCAGGCGCTCGAGCCGGGCACCCGCGCGGTGATGATCTCCGAGCACTCCTGAGACAGCCCCTGCCCCGCAGGCTCGACGACCTGGGCCGACCGTCCCGACTCGGTGCATCCTGGAGACATGACCGAACGCAAGCCGTGGGACGTCCCGTTCGAGTCGTGGGTCGAGCGTCAGATCCGCGTCGCCCAGGAACGCGGCGACTTCGACAACCTGCCCGGCGCGGGCAAGCCCATCCCGCACCTCGCCGACGACGACGAGCTGTGGTGGGTGAAGAACAAGCTGCGGGCCGAGGGCCTGTCCACCGAGGTCCTGCTGCCGCCGGCGCTGCAGCTGCGCCGCGAGGTCGAGCGGCTGCCGGACACCGTCGCGGACCTGCCGACGGAGGCCGAGGTGCGAGAGGTGGTCGCGGAACTGAACCGCCGCATCGCCGACTACCTGCGCGCGCCGAGCGCACCGCGGGTGCCGGTACACCGGGTGGACGCCGACGCGGCCGTGGCCGGCTGGCGGTCCGGCCGCCGCCCCCGCACCAGGTGACCGCTGCCGTCACCCGGCATCCCTCAGGCCAGGCCCAGCCGCTCGAGAGCAACTCGACCGGATCGGGCAGCGGGCAGTCGTCCGGCAGGTGCGACTTGCCGGTCGACGCCACGCCCTTCCGTCGTTGTCAGACCGTGAGGGCGTCGACCAGTTTCGGCGCCCACACCACCTTGCCGACGAACCTGTCCGCTCCGGGATCGGTGGCCAGCCACACCGCGGCACGGGCGGGCACCGTCGCGGGGACGGCATCGAAGCCGCTGTCCACTATCGCATCGGTACCGCCCCGCGCCTGACCCGACTCGGTCACCACGAACCCGGGACTGAGGTTGAACGCGCGGATCCCGCTGTCGCGGTACTCGGCGTTCACGGCGCCCGCGAGCCTGCCGAACGCGGCCTTCGACGCCGCGTACGACAATCCCCAGCCGCCCTCGCCTGGCGCTGCGGGCGGGTCCGTGGCCGCCGAACCGGACACCAGATCGATCACCACTCCCGATCCACGCGCCACCATCTGCGGCAGCAGTCGTTGGACGAGCGCGAGTTGGTGCAGGAAGTTGCCGCGCACCATCGTCTCGGCGTCCGCGACGTCGATGTCGAGGATCCGGTCCATGTTGCCTGCGGTCTGCGCGTACGCGTTGTTGACCAGCACGTCGACCCCGCCCCACTCCTCCAACACCCGATCGACCGCGGCCGTCACCGAGTGCAGGTCGAGCAGGTCCATCGGCACCGGCATGGCCCGCACCCCGAGGGCCTCGACCTCGGCAGCGGTGGTCGCGAGGCTGCCGGGAACCGGGATCGGGTCACCGTGCGTGCGCGGAGCGACCCGACCGTCACCCTCCCGCACGGTGCGTGCCGTGAAGGCCACGTCGAATCCCTCGCGGGCGAAGGCGAGGGCGATCTCGCGCCCGATCCCCCGGCTCGCGCCGGTCACGAAGGCCACGCGACGATTCGTCGTCGAATCAGACACCGAGGAACCGCTGCCGACCGGATGCCTGGAACTCGGACTCCAGCCGTCGCTTGTCGCCGTCGGACATCGGCCGGTAGCTCGGACCGCCGCGTCCCTCCCACCGGAACACCGGCTCGTCGGTGCGCCAGAGCTCTGCCTGCAGCTCGCGCTTGAGCACCTTGTTCGACCCGGTCACAGGCAGGTTCGTCGAGACCCGGACGAATCGCGGCGCCGACTTGGTGCCGAGGTCGTCCTGGGTGCCGAGGAACGCGGCGAACTCCGCCGGATCGAAGTCGGTGTGGTCGGCGACCTCGATCGCGGCCATCACCTGGTCGCCCGAGCGTGGATCCGGCACCGCGTACACGCCGGTCGCGATGACCTTCGGGTGCCGGCGCAGGACCCGCTCGATCATCAGCGCGGAGGTGTTCTCCCCGTCGACCCGGATCCAGTCGCCCTTGCGGCCGGCGAAGTAGATGAACCCGGCCTCGTCGATGTAGCCGAGGTCGCCGGTCCAGTACCAACCGTGCTTGATCCGGTCGGCGATCGCCTGTTCGTTCTTGTAGTACCCCTCGAAGCGCTTGGCGCCGCCCTTGTCGATCATCTCGCCGATCGCCTCGTCCGGGTTGAGGACGCGACCGTGCTCGTCGAGCTTCGCCCGCGCGCACTCGACGCGGGTGTCCGGGTCGACGACGGCGATCTCGTCGTGCGCCGGCCGGCCGAGCGCGCCCTCGGGCGCCTCCGGGTCGAGCTTGACCGAGCCGGCACCCTCCGACGAGCCGTAGCCCTCGAACAGCTCGGCCCCGAAGCGGCGCACGAACTCCGCCTTGTCCTCCGGAGAGGCCTCGGTGCCGAATCCGCGGACGAGGGCGTTGTCGATGTCGTCGGCCCGCTCGGGCGTGGCCATCAGGTAGGACAGCGCCTTGCCGACGTACGTGAAGAACGTTGCGCCGAAGAACTTCACGTCGGGCATGAACCCGGTCGCGGAGAACTTGCGTGCCCGCGGCAGGCACACGGTCGCGCCGTTGGCCAGCGCAGGCGCCCACAACGCCATCAGGGCGTTGCCGTGGAACAACGGCATGCAGCAGTAGTCCACGTCCTCGCGGACGTGCCCGTACTTCGCGGTGTTCGCGTGCGCCAGGCGCGCGAGCCTGCCCTGGCTGCATCGCACCGCCTTGGACATGCCGGTGGTGCCGGAGGTGAACAGCAGCAGGAACAGAGTCGACTCGGAGAGCGCCGGATCCAGGACGGGATCCGGCACCCGATGCGCCGCAACGCGTTCCGCATACCCCGGAACGTCGACGAGGAGGAACCGGTCCTCGGTCAGCCCGAGGTCGAGCCCGCGCAGCTGCGCCATGCCCGCCGCGTCGGTGACGATGAGCTGGCAGTCGACGTAGCGGACCTCGGCCTCGAGCTCGGCGCCACGCCGGGTCGGGTTGATCCCGACGATCGCGGCCCCGCTCAGCGCGGCGCCGCCGAGCCAGAACAGGAACTCCGGGGTGTTCTCGAGCAGCACCCCGATGTGGAACGGGCCGTCGACTCGCAATGCGGCGGCCAGCGCGCCGCGGGCCGCGCTCTCGCGGACGGTCTCGTCCCAGGTCCAATCCCGCTCGCGGGTGCGCACGCCCAGGTGCGCGTCACCGAGGCGATCCAGCAACATCTCGGCGATCGTGGCGCGTTCCAACTCGACTCCTGTACTCGATGCCCTTGTACTGACAGCTTCGACGGCGGCCGTTCTCACGCGGGCACCGGGGGGTTCGCGGGCTTCGGGTTCAGCACGCAATGGGTGCCACCGTAGATGGCGCACATGCATTTGTTGCAGTGATTGCACAGCGACTTGAGGTTCTCGTCCTCGCGGATCCTGTTCACCATCTCCGGGTCCCGCAGCAGCGCGCGGCCGACGGCGACGAACTGGAACCCCTCGGCCATCGCCTCGTCCATGACCGCCTTGTTGGTGACGCCGCCGAGCAGCACCAGCGGCATCGTCAGCTGCGAACGGAACTGCTTGGCGTCCTCGAGCAGGTAGCCGTCCGTGTACGGGTACTCCTTGAGGAAGTGCTTGCCGACGAGCTGGATGCCGAGCTTGGTGGGCTGGGGCATCACGGCGGCGAACTCGCGCAGCGGCGCGTCGCCCTTGAACAGGTACATCGGGTTCAGCAGCGAGCTGCCCGCGGTCAGTTCGAGGGCGTCGAGGGAGCCGTCCGCCTCCAGCCACTGCGCCACCCGGATCGACTCGTCCAGCCAGAAGCCCCCTGGCGCACCGTCGTCCATGTTGAGCTTCGCGAGGATGGCGATCTTGTCGCCGACGGCGTCGCGGACCGCGCGGGCCGTCTCCAGGGCGAACCGGGCCCGGTTCTTCAGCGAACCGCCGTACTCGTCCTTGCGCTTGTTGACCTTCGGGCTCAGGAAGGAACTGATCAGGTAGTTGTGGCCGAAGTGGATCTCGACGGCGTCGAACCCGGCCTCCACCGCGCGGCGGGCCGCGTTGGCGTGTCCCTCGGTGATCCGGGCGATGTCCGCCTTGGATGCCGGCTTGGAGAAGTTCTGCGTGGTCATCCGAAACTGACGCGACGGTCCCAGCGCCGGGTGACCGATGTACTTCGAGGCGGCGACCGGACCGGCATGGCCGATCTGCGCGGAGACCGCCGCGCCCTCCGCGTGGACGGCGTCGGTGAGCCTGCGCAGCCCCGGCATCGTCTCGTCTGTCCACTGGATCTGGCCTGGGGAGGTGCGCCCATCCGGGGCGACCGCGCAGTACGCCACCGTCGTCATGCCGACACCGCCCGCGGCCGGACGGCGGTGGAAGTCGATCAGTTCGTCGGTCACCAGGCCCTTGGGGGTGAGGCCCTCGAAGGTGGCGGCCTTGATGACGCGGTTGCGCAGCGTGAGCGGGCCCAGCTTCGCGGGGGCGAGCGGATCCGGAGCGGAAACCGTGGGAGAACCGAGATCGGTGGTCATGACAACTCCTCGTGCAGCGATGTGTCTCGAACGCTAACCACGAGGCCGACAACCGACGGTCGAAGTCCCGGTCAGTGGTAATGCCCGCACCGGTCCCTCCTTCCCGGTGACCGGGAGGCGCCCGGCGGGCGGCCGGGCCCTGCAGTAGAACTCGCGAGTGGCCCGCCACGCGGCCCAGACCACCCGCTACCCGAAGGCTCAGTGATGTCCGACAGCACCGGGGGCCGATCGACCGGCTCCGTCTCCCCCCTCTTCCAGCCGCTCCGCGTGCGCTCCGTGACCCTGGCGAACCGCGTCGTCATGTCGCCGATGACCCGGTCGTACTCCATCGACGGCGTCCCGGGCCCCGACGTGGCCGACTACTACCGGCGCCGCGCCGAGGGCGGCACCGGACTGATCGTCACCGAGGGCGTCGCGATCGATCACCCGACCGCGGTAGACAGCCCGAATGTGCCTCGCCTTCACGGTGATTCGGCACTCGCCGGATGGCGCACGGTGATCGACCAGGTCCATGCCGCCGGCGGCAAGATCATTCCGCAGCTGTGGCACGTGGGCCCGCTGTGGGGCGCGATGGGGACGGTGGACCCGGCGGCGAAGCCGATGCGTCCGTCCGGGGTGTGGGGTACGCCGGGCATCACCTCGTACGGCGACGCCTACGTCGCCCGGGCTCAGGAGCCCACGGACCCGATGACCGACGAGGACATCGACTCGGTGATCGCGGCGTACGCGCGCTCGGCCACCAACGCGATGGAGGTCGGCTTCGACGGCATCGCGATCCACGGCGGCCACGGCTACCTGCTGGATTCGTTCCTGTGGGCGGGCACCAACCACCGTGACGACCGATGGGGTGGCGATCTCGAGCGCCGCACCCACTTCCCCGCCGAGGTCGTGCGGGCGATCCGAGCGGCGATCGGCGAGGACGCCCCGATCGTCTACCGGTTCTCGCAGCACAAGCAGCAGGACTACACGGCCCGCATCGCGCAGACACCCGACGAACTGGGTGTGATCCTGGGCGCGCTGGTCGACGCGGGCGTGGACGTGCTCGACGCCAGCATCCGGCGATTCGACGCACCCGCGTTCGAGGGCAGCGACCTGTCCCTGGCCGGCTGGGCCAAGCGGCTCACCGGGGTGACCACCATGGCCGTCGGCAGCGTCGGCATCGGGAAGTCGCTCCGCGACAGCCGCCTCGAGGGATCGGCCCCGACGGTCGACAACATCGCGGAGCTCGAGCGGCGAATCGGATCCGAGGAGTTCGACCTGATCGCGATCGGCAGGCTGCACCTGGCCGATCCCGGGCTCGCGGGCACCCTCCGTGCCGCTGGGCCCCTGCCCGCGTTCGATCGGGCCCGGCACGAGGGCGCCCTGTACTAGGGCGACGCACCGAACCGGACCGGTCCCGGTCAGTGGAAAACCGCTCCGGCACCCACCCTTCCCATGAGAAGTTGCGTGCAGTTCAATAGCTGCAGAAAGGCACCCTCGATGACCACTGCCACCGATCCCCAGGCATTTCTCGCCGCCGTCATGGCCCGGCTGACGGGCCCGGGCGGGCGGTTCGAGATCGCGGAGGAAGAGGTCCTGGGCGCGCGGATGCCGGTGATGGTCAATCGGGGCAGATCGGTGAGCGAGCTCATGGCCGCCTCGGTGGCCTACGGCGACCGCGACTACCTGGTCACCGAGGACCGCCGGATGTCGTTCGCCGAACACGCCGCGGCGGTGGCGTCGCTGGCCGCGGCACTGCGCGACGAGTACGGAATCGGCACGGGCGACCGGGTCGCGATCCTCGCCGCCAACACCGTCGAGTGGGTGGTCGCGTTCTGGGCGACGCAGACCCTCGGCGCCATCACCGTCGGGCTCAACGCGTGGTGGGTGCCCCGGGAGATCGAGTACGGCCTGCAGCACTCCGCACCCAAGGCCCTGATCGTGGACGCGAAGCGGGCGGTGCTGCTGACCGAGGTCGACACCGATGTCCCGGTCATCACCATGGAGACGGACCTGCCCAGGCTGATCGCCGCGCACCCCGATGCGGAACTGTCGCAGGCCGACGTCGCGGAGGACGACCCGGCGGTGATCCTCTACACCAGCGGAACCAGCGGAAAGCCCAAGGGCGCCTTGCACTCCCAGCGAAATCTGCTGGCTGTGGTGGACTACCACCGGTTCGGTGACGCACTGGCCGCCGCCTTCACCGGCAAGGAGTACGAGGAGCCGAGCGACCTCCGCTACCTTTTGACCTCACCGCTGTTCCACATCGCCAGCCTGCACAACCTGGTCGTGCCGCGGCTCGCCACCGGCAGCGCCGTGATCATGTACCAGGGCTCCTTCGACGCCGACCGGGTGCTGGGCATGATCGAACGCGAGAGGGTCACCAACTGGGGAGCGGTGCCCACCATGGCATCTCGCCTCATCGACCACGGCGACGTCCGCAGGTACGACACCTCGTCGCTGACCTCGTTCGCGCTCGCGTCCGCGCCCTCGTCGGTGGCGTTCAAGGAGCGACTGCGCCAGGAGGTGCCGTTCGCGCACGACGCGCTGGTGGACAGCTACGGCCTCACCGAGTGCAGCACCGCCATCGCCGTCGCGACCCCGATGGACATCGAGCAGTTCCCCGGCACCCTGGGCCGCCCTATCGTCACCGTCGCGCTGGAGATCCGGGATCCGCTCGGGCGGCGGGTGCCCGACGGCGAGGAGGGCGAGGTCTGCGTGCGCAGCCCCTTCGTGATGCTCGGCTACTGGGAGAACCCGGAGGCCACCGCCGCCGCGATCACCGACGACCGCTGGTTGCACACCGGCGATTTCGGCAGGATCGACGACGGCCGGCTGCGACTGACCGGCCGCCGCTCGGACCTGATCCTGCGCGGCGGCGAGAACATCTACCCCACCGAGATCGAACAGACCCTCGACGAACACCCCGATGTCGTCGAGTGCGCCGTGGTCGGGGCCTCACACCCGGACCTCGGGCAGGAGGTCGCCGCAGTGGTGGTGATCGCCGACGGTGCCATGGTCAACGAGGACGAGTTGCGTCAGTTCGCCGCCGAGCGGCTGGCCTATTTCAAGGTTCCGACGCGATGGCGGCTGACGACCGAGCCGCTGCCGCGCAACGCGACGGGCAAGATGGCCCGCGGCAAGATCGAACCGTAGGGGCGGCGACCGTGGACGTGCGGCACACCATCGAACGGCTGTCGGCGATCGAGTCGATCCGGTCGCTGATCTACAGCTATTCGCACCTCATCGACCGCGGCGCGCTGCCCGAGGTCGCCGAACTGTTCACCGAGGCACGCTACGGACAATGCGACGGCGAGGGCGCCCCGGTGGGCACCCCGATCGACCGCGACAGCGCCGCGGTCCTCGAGGCGAACCGCGCATTCATCCGGATGCACGGCGACCCGCCGTCGCCGCGTACCAAACACCTGACGACCAACGTCCGGATCACCGTGGCGAACGACAACAGGACGGCCGAAGCGCTGGCCTACGTGACAGTGCTCCAGGGGACCGCAGAACTGCCGCTGCAACCGATCCTCACCGGGCGGTACTTCGACCGTTTCGCCCTGCTCGACGGGCAGTGGCGGTTCACGCAGCGGCTGTGCTGCATCGACCACGTCGGCAATCTGTCCGCCCACGCCAGACGGTCGCTGGCCCGACCGTGAGCAACGCACACAACAGGATTGGGAGACAAGGGTGACGGGAACGCGCGAGTCCGCACGCACGCAGCCGGGATCCTCGGCACTCGATGAACTCCTCGACAAGCAGGCGATCTACGAGGTGGTGATGCGCTACTGCCGCGGCATCGACCGGCTCGATCTCGACCTGGTACGCGGCGCCTACCACCCGGACGGGATCGACCACCACACCGGCTTCGACGGCACCGTCGACGAGTTCATCGCGTGGGTGCGGCCCAAGCTCGAGTCCCTCAGCGGCACCATGCACCACATCGGCAACCACCTCGTGGAGCTGTACGGGGACGTTGCGATCAGCGAATCCTATTCCACCGCAACTCATTGGGGCGGCGGCGATGGCGCGGCCGACTTCACCAGCGGCGCCCGCTACATCGACCTGATGGAGCGGCGCGACGGCAGGTGGGCCATCGCCGAGCGGTGGGCGGTCCGGGAATGGACCCGATCCGATGCCGGCCGGATGATCCCGCCCGAGGGCGCCGGACCGCGCGGCCGCCGCGACGGCACCGACCCGCTGGTCGAACTGCGGTCGCGACTGGCCGCGCGGTAGCGGGACTCGACCCGCCGATCAGTGCGCCTCGAGGTCGATGTCGGCCCCGAACTCGCTGCCGATGGATGCCGCCGGACCACGCGGCACGCTCGGCGGGCGATCAGCTGCCGAACAGGGATCCGACGGACTCCACGGACATGCCGGCCTCATCAGCAGAACCCCTCCGAGGGGTGTCCGGGCTGGCGGAAAGTTCCGTCGCACCGTCCGCATCGACACAGGTCGCGGTGACGTTGTACGACCAGTCCTTGTTGAGCACCGGCGAGGTGTACGTGCCTACGCCCGGGCTTCCGGTCACAGCCACCTCGCCACGGGTCGAGTACCTTCCCCAGATCTCGGTCACGTCGACATGGCATCCGACCAGTGTCGGAGAACTGACTTCGGTGAGCTCCACCGTGATGGTGCCGTTCGGCATCGTCTTTGCGTGTATGTAGCCGGCTACCGTTGCGGAACTGAGCGCGGGATTGACGGACAGGGCCAGAGCGGCGAATCCGACGACGGCGCCGACGCGGGCGATGCTCTTGCGGGATGTCTTCACAGTGTGTCCATTTCTTGACGAGTGGCCTGGTCCGATGGAGCACGAGCAGGCATGACAGCTGACATCATGCACCGCGCCTCGCGATCCGAACCTCGTTCTCGAAGGATTGGGCACACTCGTCCAGTTCGTCCAGTTGTACTGTTTAACAACAGATTTCATGGAAACGCACCATGTGCCTCACGAACGCCGGAGCGCGAAATGTGCTCGCTCCGGCGCCCGGCGGGGCCCTGAAACCGCCGCGTCGATCAGCTGCCGCTGATCAGCTGGACGCTGCCCAGGTTGATGCCGCTGCTGCCGGCACCGTCACCCACGGTGACCTCCACGCCGCCCGCGGGGGTCAGGAACGTGAAGCCCCCGGCGTCGAAGCAGACCGCCTCGACGCGGTAGGCCCCGTCCTTGAGCGCGGGCGACCTGTACGTGCCCGAGGCCGGGTTGCCCGACAACCGGGCCGGGTCCCCGGCCACCCACTGGCCGGACAGGTCCTTCACCTGGCCGGAGCACGCGAGCAGGGTCGGGGAGGTGACGCCGGTGAACTCCACGACCACGCTCTTGCCCTCGACGTGCACCGCGGCGGAACCGGCGACCACGGCCGAGCCGACCGCGGGGTTGGCGAGCAGGGCGATGGCGGCGAACCCGGTGACGGCGCCGGCTCGGGCGATGCTCTTGCGGGATGTCCTCACTGCATGACCTTTCATGTCGATGTGTCCAGGATCTCCGGCCCGGACTGACGGGGAGTCGAACTGCGGCTGCCATCATGCATCTCCCTCGGGTCCGCGGCCTGACTTCTCGCATTTTCGCCACCGGCGGCAATCGATCGAATTAATGTGCCTGCCTCGGTCATTCGGCCCGGGCTCCGGAGCTGGCAGGAGGTGATGCCCTGGCCGTAGTATCGGCAGGGTGTCGCAGATCAGCGGTACCGACGATCTGACCCCGGCGATCGCCGCGCTTCGCGCGCACGTCGCGGGCGAGGTGGACGACAGCATCCGGCGCCGGGCCGAGTACAGCACCGACGCCTCCAACTACCGTGTCGTGCCCTCCGTCGTGGTGTTTCCCCGGTCCGACGACGACGTGGCGGCCGTCCTGGACGTCGGCCGCGCGCACGGACTGTCGGTGACCGCCCGGGGAGCCGGAACCTCGGTGGCCGGCAACGCAATCGGATCCGGGTTGGTCCTCGACTTCAGCAGACATCTGAGCCGGATCGTCGCGATCGACCCCGACCGGCGGACCGCGGTGGTGCAGCCCGGGGTGGTGCTGAGCGCCCTCCAGCGGGCGGCCGCACCGTACGGGCTGCGGTTCGGCCCCGACCCGTCCACCCAGGACCGCTGCACGCTCGGCGGGATGATCGGCAACAACGCCTGCGGACCGCGGGCCGTCGCCTGGGGGCGCACGGCGGACAACGTCCACGCCCTGCGCATCCTCGACGGCACCGGGGCGGAACGACGGCTGGCCGACGACCTCGCGGCCGCGCCCGGACTCGACCGCCTGGTCTCCGACAACCTCGCGGTGATCCGGACCGAACTGGGCCGCTTCGAGCGGCAGGGGTCGGGGTACGGGCTCGAGCACCTGCTCCCCGAGCGTGGGCACCACGCGGCCCGCGCCGTCGTCGGCTCCGAGGGCACCTGCGGCCTGATACTCGACGCGACGGTCGGGCTCGTGCCGGTCCCGGCCGCCACCGCGCTCGCGGTCCTCGGCTATCCCGACATGCCCGCCGCCGCGGACGGCGCCGCCGCGGTGCTCACCACCCGTCCGCTGGCGATCGAGGGGATCGACGCCCGGCTGGTCGACGTGGTCCGCAGGCACAAGGGGGCGGCCGCGGTTCCGGCGCTGCCGCGCGGCGGGGGCTGGCTGTTCGTCGAGGTCGACGGCTCGACGCCCGCCGAGGCGATGGCACGGGCGGCCGAGCTCTGCCGCGGATCGGGTGCCCTGGACAGCCGTGTCGTGCCGACCGGCCCCGAGTCGGCCGCGCTGTGGCGTATCCGCGCGGACGGCGTCGGGCTGGCCGGACGCACCGCCGACGGTCAACCCGCCTGGCCGGGCTGGGAGGACGCCGCGGTCCCCCGGGAGCGCCTCGGCGCCTACCTCCGCGATTTCGCCGACCTGACCCGCAGTCACGGGGTGGACGGCCTGCTCTACGGGCACTTCGGCGACGGCTATGTGCACGTGCGGCTCGACCTGCCCATCGCGGAGGCCCCGCACCGCTTCCGGGCCTTCCTGGTCGACGCGGCCACCCTGGTCGCGAGCCACGGCGGCTCGCTATCCGGGGAGCACGGCGACGGCCGGGCCCGCTCCGAACTGCTCCCGCTGATGTACTCGGAGTCCGCACTGGCCGCGTTCGCCGGTTTCAAGGCGGTCTTCGATCCGGGCAACGTCCTGAACCCGGGTGTGCTGGTGGACCCGGCGCCGTTCGACATCGCCCTCCGGGTGGCGCAGGCGCCGCCGGCCCCGTTCGCCGGAGGCCTGGCGCTGGCCGAGGACCGCGGCGACCTGAGCACGGCGGCCCACCGCTGCGTCGGCATCGGCAAGTGCCGCGCGGACACATCGGGCTCGGGCGGCTTCATGTGCCCGTCGTTCCTCGCGACCGGTGACGAGAAGGACAGCACCCGCGGCCGCGCCCGTGTCCTCCAGGAGACGATCAACGGATCGCTGGTGACGGCTGGCTACGGTTCCCCCGAACTCGAGGAATCCCTCGACCTGTGCCTGTCCTGCAAGGCGTGTGCCTCGGACTGCCCGGCGGGAGTCGACATGGCGGCCTACAAGTCGGAGGTGCTGTACCGGCGGTATCGGCGCCGTCCCCGGCCGCGCACCCACTACACGCTCGGAATGCTGCCGCGCTGGGCACGGTACGGCGGACGGCTGCCGCGGATCATCAACGCGGCCACCGCGATCGGACCACTGCGGCGGAACGGACTCCGGATCTCGGGCCTCGATCCTCGCCGCGAGGTCCCCCGGTTCGCCGACGAGACCTTCCGCAGATGGTGGCGGCGGCGGCCGGCCCCGACGGGATCCGACCGCGAGGTGCTGCTGTGGATCGACACCTTCACCGACGCCTTCACCCCCGCGGTGGGTCGGGCCGCGGTCGCCCTGCTCGAGGCCGCCGGCTACCGCGTCCTGATCACCCGACGGTCGGCGTGCTGCGGACTCACCTGGATCAGCACGGGCCAATTGGACGGCGCACGAAGACAATTGCGTAGGACACTGGACCAGTTGCAGCCCCACCTCGAGGCCGGCCGCCCTGTCGTAGGCCTCGAGCCGTCGTGCACCGCGGTGCTGCGGTCCGACCTGCTCGAGCTGCTGCCCGACGATCCCCGCTCGGCGCTCGTCGCCGCGTCCACGCACACACTGGCCGAGTTCCTGACGACCGCCACCGACGCCGACGGCGAGCCGTGGTCACCACCCCGTCTCGACGGGACCACCCTCGTCGTGCAGCCGCACTGCCACCAGCACGCGGTGCTGGGTTTCGACGCGGACCGCCGACTGCTCGCCGCCGCCGGGGCCGAGATTCACGAGATCGCCGGATGCTGTGGCCTCGCAGGTAATTTCGGCATGGAGCCGGGACACTACGAGGTGTCGGTCGCGGTGGCGGAGAACGGCCTGCTGCCCGCGCTCCGGGCCGCAGGCCCGGACGCAGTGCTGCTCGCGGACGGATTCTCCTGTCGCACCCAGGCCGACCAGCTCGCCGCTCGAGACGGCCGGCATCTGTCGGAGCTCCTGGCCACCGCGCTCCGCCTGCCGGTCGACTAGCGGTGCCGCCGCGCGGCCCGGGAGGTCGCCCGGGCTACGCGGTCCGGCCCGCTCGATCAGCTCATCGCGGCCACGAGGCCGGGCGCCTGTGCAGGCTCGTCTTGCGCTGCTCGAGCTGCGCCTGGCGCGTGCCGTGGTTGATCTCGGGGACGTTCGCGAGCGCGCCGGCCAGTTGATCGACGGGAACAACTCCGGCCTTGACCGGACCGGGGATGACGTCTGCCGGCAGGTCCTGCCACCGGAGGAAGATCAGTCCGCGGGTGTGTCCCACCGGGTCGACCCAGTTGCACACGTTGGGATCGCGCTGGCTCACCACGAACGTCACGGTGCCGTCCGGGTTGGTCGTGGCCTGGGACCTGCTCAGGCTGGACTGGTGGCTCCAGTAGTCCATCGAGGTGAACCAGTTGTTGCCGAGCTGCATGCCGAGGTAGGGCGCGCCGGCCGGATCGACGGTGAAGACCAGCGCCTCGTCCGGTCCCAGATCGAACTGCGCGAAGGCATTGACCTGCCCCGGCAACCCACCGCGGGTCGGGGCGGGTGGCGCAAACGAGTTGACCGGCAATACCTGGAGAAGTTGCTTGGCGTAGCTGGCCCAGAACTCACCTTGGAGCGTCGTCCGGCGGGCGACCTCGGCCGCCGGGTCGGCCGGGACGGGCACCCCCGGTCCACCCACCTGGCTGAGCTGGAGTTCGGCAGCGGTCTGAGTCGACCAGTCCGCCAAGGTATCCCGCACGACCAGGCGCTTGCTGCCCTTCCCGAGCTGGATGTGGTTTTCGCCGGGGCGTCCGGGCTCGGTGCTGAGCGTGAGCGTGAACGACCCGTCCGACGCGGTCGCGATGTCCTTGCCGGACAGGAAGCCCGTCGTGTTCCCGAGCCCCCCGTCTCCGGGATAGGCGTCGAGAACCTGGAAATAGATGTTCTGCGACGAGTTCCGGTTCCCCCGGATCACATAGGAGCCGTCCTCGACGATGGTGGCGGATCGGTAGATCACGTCCGGGTTGTCCAGCCCCCACCGCCGATCCGGCTGGTCGTCCCATGCGATGGACGTTCGGCCGAGGTTGGCGACATCACTGGCCACCGCGAGGGCCAGACCGTCGACGTACGGCCGCATCTCGGCCGACGTGGCGTCGTCCGCAGCCAGCCCCGATTGCGCCAGGGTGCCGAGGAGCTTCTCCTTGGCGGCGACGACCGCAGGCTCCCGCGTCAACGCGACGGCCCGAGCGTCGAGGTCAGCGTTCCCGAGGAAGCGCATCGGCGGGGCGAGCGGCGAACGCGGGCATCCCGACGAGTCCGATGAACCGCCGAATCCGACGGAACCGAACGGCTGCGCGGACGCAGGCGCGGCGGGGAGCAGCAGGGCGCCGACCACGGCCGGCACCGCCGCGACCGCGGCGAGAGATCGAGTATGCATGGGCACCATCCTTCGGCCGATCCACGGCACGGTGACGTCAACGGACCTGTCCGTTCTCCGATCGGAGAACCAGGAATCTCTGATCACTGATGAGGTGACGCGGGCCACGCTATGTCGGCTTTCGCAACCACCCGATCGGCATCTCCCACTGAGCGAGAAAACTGACACAACCAAGCGCTTGCTTGCCACTCGCGATTGGGCTATCAATAGAGTCACGGACGCGGAGGTCCTCGCAGCGATCGCGGAACCCTCAGCGGCAGAACGACACCCAGCGATGGAGGAGTTGTGGGAGATTTCAGTCATCGATCCGGGGCGGCGCTGGTGCTGGGCGCCAGCGGCGGATTGGGGCAGGCGACAGCCCAGATGCTCCTGGAGCGGGGGGCCGATGTCGCCCTGACCTACTTTCGGTCCGAACGGGCGCTCGAACCACTTCTGGACACCGCCCGAACCCACGGCCGCACGGCCCGGACCTGGCAGCTCGACCTGTCCGACGCCGCACGCACGTCGGACGTCGTGACGCAGGTGGCGACGGAGTTCGGCGGCATTCACACCCTGGTCTACGCCGCCGGGCCGCACGTGCCGATGGTGCATCTGAGCAAGGTCCCGCCTGCCGACTTCGAGCGCCAGGTGGTGGGCGATGTCGCCGGGTTCTTCAACGCGGCCCATGCGACGCTGCCCCACCTGCGGAAGAGCCGGGGCAACCTCGTCGCGGTGACCAGCGCGGGCACCTCCAGGTTTCCCGTTCGTGACGGCTTGTCGATCGGACCCAAGGGTGCCGTCGAGGCGCTGGTCCGGGGCATCGCGGCCGAGGAAGGGCGCTACGGCGTCCGGGCCAACAGCGTCGGTCCCGGGATGACCACCGACGGAATGGCCGAACGGCTCATCGAGACCGGCGACCTCGACGACAACGCATTGGACGTCGCGAAGGCCCACATTCCGCTCGGGACATTCGGCAACGCCGAGGACATCGCCGAGGCCGTGTGCTTCCTCGCCTCCGACCGCGCCGACTTCATCAGCGGGCAGAAGCTGGACGTTGACGGAGGATACGGCGTATGACGAGCGGGTGCATGATGGAAGAGACTGCGTCCGAGGCGATCCGGTCACTCATCGCTCGCATCGCACACACGGCGGACGAGGAATCGGTCGAGGAGTACGCGCAGCTCTACACCGAGGACGCCGTGTGGGAGATGACCGGCACGACGCAGGCCGGCGCGACACCCCAGATCTGCACCGGGCTGGCGGAGATCATGGCGGCCGTCCGTGAACGTCGCGCGACAGGTATCGCCGGGCCCGGCACCGCCACCCGGCACGTGACGTCGTGCGTCGCCGTCTCCATCGAATCCGAAGACACCGCGCAGGCCGAGTCCGTCTGGCAGTTCTACGCCGACACGACCACCTCACCACGGCTATCGGGCATGGGCAGATACCACGACGTGCTCCGCCGGGTCGGCGGGCGCTGGCTGCTCGCGAGGCGTTCGATCTCCGTCGGCTGAGCGGCCGAGGCGCCCCCTGCCGTGACCGGGGGCGCCTCGCTGTCCACTACCTCAGTCCACGTCCGGCGCCCACTGCACGCCGTTGATGTGCCCGCCGCCGTCGACAAACAGCGTGTTGCCGGTCAGGTACCGCGAGTCGTCGCTCGCCAGGAACGCCGCCACCGGACCGATGTCGTCGAGTGGGTCGCCGATCCGGCCCATCGGGTTCGCCGCGGCCATGGTCGCCGCCATCTGCGGGTTGGCGTCGGCCACCCGCTTGTATGCCGCGCTCTGCGCACCCGGGCAGATCACGTTGCAGCACACCTGTTTCGACGCCCATTCGCGGGCGGCGGTGCGGGTCAGCGCGCGCAGTGCCTCCTTGGCTGCGTTGTACGCGACCGAATACATGTGGGCGTTCACACCGTTGAGGCTGGCCAGGTTGATCACCCGCCCGGTGCCCCGCTTCTCGAGCTCCGGGAAGGCACGCTGCATGGCCCAGAACGCGGCCATCACGCCCATATCGAAACCGGCCGTCATGGTGTTCGGATCGGTCTTCTCGATCCGCGCGTAGCCGAATGAGCGCCAGGCATTGTTCACGAGAATGTCGAGTCGGCCGAATTCGGCGACCGCGGCATCCACCATGTCTTCGACCTGCCCGCGATCGGTGACGTCGGTGGGCACGAACGTCGCCCGCACGCCCCAGGTCTCGGTCAGCCACCGGGCGGTGTCCGCACCGGCGTTCTCGTCGACCTCCGCGACCAGTAGGTCGGCGCCGTCGCGGGCCAACGCACCGGCGATACCCCGGCCGATCCCCATTCCGGCGCCGGTCACGATCGCCACCCGCCCGTCCAGCTTGCCCACGAGATTCCTCCTTCGTCGATGCGTCCCGCAGTGGTGCGGATACGGAGAACCCAGGCTCCGTATCCGCACCACTGCGGCGAAGCCGCACTATCGCGGGCGCGGCACACCCGCGTGGATGAACAGCCCCTCGACCGAGACACACACTTCGCCTGCGGCGTTCTTGATGTCACCGACGGTGTGGATCTTGCGTCCGTCCACCGAGATCTGCCTACCGGTGATCGTCAGCGGCTCGAACAGGGGCGTCGGCTTGTGGTACCGCGTGTTCAGCTGCGCGGTCATCCCAGCCTTGCCGCCCCACGCGTTCGCGACACCGAGCACGTGGTCGAGCAGCAACGCGGACACGCCGCCGTGCACGCACCCCGGAGGGCCCTGGTACGGCAGCGTCAGCGTCACCACACCCTGCACCGATCCGTCCTCGAGACCCTCGAGCACCAGGGGCGGCGCAATCGCGTTCTCCGGACCGGTGATCGGGTCGTGGCGGGTGACGCCCTCACCGCTCCACATGTCGATCATCCGCTCGGCCACCTCGGGGGCGTGCTCCTCGAGATGATCGGCAATGCTGTTCAGTTCCTCCGTGACCCTGTCCAGATTCGCGTTGCCACGGTCGGTTCGCAGCATCGCGTCGATGACCCGGCGCGCCGCCGCGGTCGCGCGGTCCACAGGCGCGTCCTGCGGCGCCGACGTCAGCACCGTCCTGTGCGGATGGGTCAGCGCGGTGGGGTGGTCCCCCGACTCCATCACGAGCGGACCTCCATCGTCGCGTGCGTCAGCACCGGCTGCCCGTCCCGCTCGGGACAGGTGGCCAGCAGCGTGAGGGTGTCGCCGTCCCGCCAGACGGCGGTTTCGATGGTCTCACCCGGGAACAGCGACCCGGCGAATCGCACCGAGAACGACTGCACGCGAGTCGGATCCCCGCCGAGGACACCGTCCACGATGGCCTTGCACACGACGCCGTACGAGGCCAACCCGTGCAGGATCGGCCGGTCGAAGCCGGCCATCTTCGCGAATGCGGGGTCGGCGTGCAGCGGGTTCATGTCGCCGCTGAGCCGGTACACCAGCGCCTGCTGCGTGCTGGTCGGCGAGACCATGACCTTGTCGGCGTCCCGCTCGGGAACCGAACTCGTCACCTCGGGCCCGGCATCGCCGCCGAAGCCACCCTCGCCCCTGGCCCAGATCTGCATCCCGGTGGTCCACAACGGGTTTCCGTCGAGGTCGGTGGCGGACTGCTCGAGCACGATCACCGCCGCCTTGCCCTTGTCCCAAACGTCGGCGACGCGGCTGGAGATGCGCGCCGTGCCCGATGCGGGGATCGGGGCGTGCAGCGTGAGCGCCTGCCCCCCGTGCAGGATCTTCCGCAGGTCGATGTCGATGCCCGGCATGTTCATGCCCGCGGGCTTCAGGGTGCCGGCCGAGACGCCCTGGCCCGCGACCATCGCGAACGTCGGCAGGACCCGCAGACCCTTCTCGTACACCCAGCCGAGCTCGGCAGGATCCAACGAGTTCACACCGGCGCCCAGCCCCAGGTGGTAGAGCAGGACGTCCCGCTCGGTCCAGCTGGCCTCGCGGACAGCGGGTTCGGCGGACAGCGCGGCGCTCACATCGATCGGCACGGTCTACGACTCCTTTGAGATGGTCCCGGCCCGGTACAGCGTGACCACGCACGCGCCGCCGAGACCGAGGTTGTGCTGCAGGCCCACGTTGGCACCGTCGACCTGGCGGGCCTCGGCCTTGCCGCGCAGCTGCCACGTCAGCTCGGCACACTGCGCCAGGCCGGTCGCGCCCAGCGGGTGCCCCTTCGAGATGAGGCCGCCGGACGGGTTGACGACCCACTGGCCGCCGTAGGTGGTGGCACCGGACTCGACGAGCTTGCCGCCCTCGCCCGCGCCGCAGAGGCCGAGGCCCTCGTAGGTGATGATCTCGTTGATCGCGAAGCAGTCGTGCAGCTCGATGACGTCGACGTCCTCGATGGTGAGACCCGACTCCGCGAACACCTGCTCGGCCGCGGCCCGCGTCATCGGGGCGCCGACCACGTCGATCATCGACTTCTCGGCGAACGCCTCCGCGGTGTCCGTGGTGAGCGCCTGGGCGACGATCTCGATCGCCTGGTCCTCGAGGCCGCGCTCGCGCACGAAGCGCTCGCTGACGACGATCGCGGCGCCCGCACCGTCGGAGGTGGGCGAGCACTGCGATCGGGTGAGCGGCGCGTGGATCATCTTGTCGTCCAGCACCTGCTGCAGCGTGTACTCGTCACGGAACTGCGCGTACGGGTTGTTGACCGAGTGCTTGTGGTTCTTCACCGCGACGGCCGCGATCTGCTCCGCGGTGGTGCCGTAGCGCTCCATGTGCTCGAGCGCGGCGTTGCCGAACAGCTGCGCCGTCATCGGGCCGCGACCCCAGTCGTGCTTGGCCGTCATGACCTTCAGGTGGTCGTCGAGCGTGGAGACCTTGGGCATCTCACCGGTGCCGGTGAGGGCCGTCTTGGTCATCTTCTCGAAGCCCACCGCCAGCGCGACGTCGACGATGCCGCCCTGTACCCACTCGCGGGCCATCATCAGCGCCGACGAACCGGTGGCGCAGTTGTTGTTGACGTTGACGATCGGGATCCCGGTCAGTCCCGTCTCGTACAGCGCGCGCTGACCGGCGGCGGACGGCTGGAAGACGTACCCGACCGCGGCGCGCTGCACCTGGCCGTACGAGATTCCGGCGTCCGCGAGCGCGGCGCCCACGGCCTCCGAGACCATGTCCGGGTACTCCCAGTCGCGGCTCTCGATCTTCTCGAACTTGGTCATGCCGACGCCGACGACAAAGGTGCGGTTCATACTGATGTCACTCACTTTCCGGGCTCGGGGTCACGTGGGAGCCCCAGGATTCGCTCGCCGATGATGTTCAGCTGCACATTGGTCGTACCACCCGCGATGGACATGCACTGCGAATTGAGGAACATCTGGGTGCCCGACGTCCGCGCCTGGTCGCCGAGCAGGGCCGCCCGTGGACCGGCCCAGTCCATCGCGACCTCCCACACCTGCTGGATGTGCTCGACGCCGAGCAACTTGGCGATCGACGACTCTGCGCCCGGCTGCGCGCCGGTGAGCGAGCGCAGCGTGGTGCGCAGCCCCATCAGTCCGCCGGACTGAGCGTCGCACAACACCTTTCCGAGGACGGTGAGCTGCTCGGCGTCGAGGCCGCCGGGCAGCACGGATGCCAGCTCGAGCAGGGCCTCGCCGCCCGAGCCGAGCGAGGAGTCGTTGGAGAGCGAGACCCGCTCGTTCGCGAGCGTGGTGCGGGCCAGCTTCCAGCCGTCACCGGGCGCTCCGACCAGCCATTCGTCGGGGACGAACACGTCGTCGAGGAACACCTCGTTGAACAGCGCCTCGCCGGTGATCTCGCGCAGCGGGCGGATGTCGAGGCCGCTGTTCTTGATATCGATCAGGAAGTAGGACAGCCCCCTGTGCTTGGGCACGTCACCGTCGGTGCGGGCCAGGCAGATTCCCCAGTCCGCATCGCGGGCCATCGACGTCCACACCTTCTGGCCGTTGAGCTTCCACCCGCCGTCCACCTTGGTGGCCTTGGTGGACAGGCCCGCCAGGTCGGAGCCGGCGCCGGGCTCGGAGAACAGCTGACACCACACGATGTCGCCACGCAGCGACGGCGGCACGAAACGCTCGATCTGCTCGGAGCTGCCGTGCGCGATCAGCGTGGGGATGACCCAGTTGCCGATGATCATGTCGTGCGGCGTGAGCTCGGTTGCCCGCAGTTCCTCGGCGATGACCAGCTGAGTCACGGCGTCGGCGCTCTTGCCCCACGGGGCGGGCAGGTGCGGCGAGGTGTAGCCGCGCTCAGCCAGGTACGCCTTCTGTTCGGCGCCCTCCAGCTCGCGGGCGGGGTTCAGCTCGGCCCGGACGTCGGCGCGGATCCGCTCCGCCTCGGGCGGCAGGTCGAGGCTCAGCACGCGGCGGGCACCCTCGAGCGTGAGGCTCGCGACCCTGCGCTTCCAGGACGCCGTGGAGCCCAGCAGGATCCGCAGCGACTGTGCGCGACGCAGATACAGGTGCGCGTCGTGTTCCCACGTGTAGCCGATGCCGCCGAGGATCTGGATGCAGTCCTTGGTGACCTGGAACGCGGCCTCGGGGGCGACCGCCGCAGCGACAGCAGCGGCAAGCGACGCCTCAGCCGTGTCGGTACCCTCGTCGAGGGCGCGGGCGGCATCCCAGGCGGTGACACGCGCCTGCTCGGTGAGGCTGAACATGCGGGCGGCCTTGTGCTTGACCCCCTGGAACTGGCCGATGACGCGACCGAACTGCTGACGCACCCGTGCGTAGTCGGCGGCCGTCGTGGTAGCCCAGTCGGCGAGACCCGCGGCCTCGGCGGCGAACAGCGTAGCCGCGATGTCGAGGACACGCCGCGAATTCAGGTCCAGCACATCACCATCGGCCAGTCCGAGACCGTCGACGACGACCTCGGCGTTGCGCCGCACCACGTCATGGCTGGGCAGCTCGGTGACCTCGAGGCGGTCCCGCGGCACGAGCACGAAGGCCAGCGAGCCGTTGTCGTCGGCGGCGAGCAGGAACTCCTCGCCCACCTGGCCGCCGAGGACGAGGCCGGACCTGCCCGACAGCGTGACGGTGCCACCGTCGCGAGCGATCGTCAGCCCGCCCGGCTGCAGCGACACCGCGCCGAGCACGGTGCCGTCGGCCAGGTCCGGCAGCTCCGCGGTGCGGCCGGCCGCGTTCAGCACGGCCGAGACGATCACGGTCGGCAGGAACGGCCCTGGCACCATCGCCCGGCCGAGTTCCTCTGCCACGATGGCGGTTTCGAGCAGCCCGTAACCGGCACCGCCCACCTCCTCCGGCAGGTGCAGGCCCAGCATGCCGAGCTCGGCGAGCGAGTCCCAGAACGGGGGACGTGTCTCGCGCTTGGCCTCGACCGCATCGCGGATCGCCGCGGGCGTGGCGTGTCGCGCGGCCCATCCCCGCACGGAGTCGCGGAGTTCGCGGTCCTCGTCACTCAATCCAATGGTCACAGGTAGTCCTTTCAGGCGCTTCGCGCCCGTGCGCGGTTGGTGAGTGTCAGGACTCGCCAACCACGCACAGGCGGCGAAGCCGCTTAGATGCGCTCGATGATGGTCGCGGTCGAGAGGGCGCCGCCCGCGCACATGGTGATCAGCGCGGTGGACCTCTCCGAGCGCTCGAGTTCGTGCAGCGCCGAGGTGATCAGGCGTGCGCCGGTGGAACCGACCGGGTGCCCGAGAGCGATCGCACCGCCGTTGACGTTGACCTTCGCCATGTCGGCGTCGTGCGCCTGCGCCCAGGACAGCACCACGGAGGCGAACGCCTCGTTGATCTCGACGATGTCGATGTCCGACAGCGACATTCCGGTGCGCTCGAGCACCGCGCGGGTGGAGTCGATCGGGCCGTCGAGGTGGTAGTACGGGTCCGAACCGACGAGCGTCGAGGCCAGGATCCGGGCCCGCGGGCGCAGGCCGGCCGCACGGGCCTTGTCCTCGCTCATCAGGAGCACCGCGGCGGCGCCGTCGCTGACCTGCGAGGAGTTCCCGGCGGTGTGGATGCCGCCCTCGATGACCGGCTTGAGTGCGGCCAGGCCCTCGGCCGTGGTCTCGCGCAGTCCGCCGTCGCGGGTCACGGTGGCGATCTCGCCGGTGGGCTCGCCCTCCTTGGTCACGACCGGCGCCTGCACCGGCACGATCTCCCGGTCGAAGCGGCCCTCGGCCCACGCCTGCGCGGCCCGGCGCTGCGACTCCAGGCCGAGCGCGTCGACGTCGCCGCGCTTGATGCCACGCTTGTCGGCGATTCGTTCGGCGGAGGTGAACTGGTCACCCATGTCGATGGTCCAGTCGTCCGGGTACGGGTTTCCGGTGCCGGGCGCGTTGGCCTGGCCGAGGAACACCCGGCTCATCACCTCGACGCCGCAGCCGATGCCCGCGTCGATCTGGCCGGACGCGATCAGTCCGGCGACCATGTGCACGGCCTGCTGAGAGGACCCGCACGCGCAGTCGATCGTTGTCGCAGCGGCCGCAAACGGCAGGCCGGCATGCAGCCAGGCCTGGCGGGTGACGTTGTTTGACTGCTCGCCGGCCTGGGTGACGGCGCCGCCGACCAGCTGGCCGACCTCGGTGGCCGACAGCCCGGTGCGCTCGAGCAGCGCGGCCTGCGCGGTGCCCAGCAGGACGGCGGGGTGGACCCCGGCCAGCTGGCCGCGGCGGCGGCCGATCGGCGTGCGGACCGCGTCGACGATGACGGCTGTGCTCATGACTGCTCCCTGAATGGATGGCGGCGCCTCGCGCCGCAACCGCCCCCGACCGCCGCAGCGGCCCAGGGGCCAGTTTTTGGAATGTATTCTATTTCTGAGGGCCTGGCAATTGCGCGCCGCGCCCCGCCTCGGTGGGGTGCGCCCGCTACCAGACGCCGTCGCCGCGCGTGGTCGCCTCGGCGCCGCCGTCCACGTAGATCGTCTGGCCGGTGATGTGCGAGTTCTCCGGGCTCACCAGCCAGGTCAGCGCGCGCGCAAGCACCTCGGGCTTCGCGTACCCGTTCAGCGGCATCGGGACCGCCTGGTCCATCACCTTCTTCATCGCCGGGTCGTCCAGGATCGGCAGCATCATCGGGGTCAGGACGTTGCCCGGCGCCACCGCGTTCAGCGGGATGCCGGCGTCCGCCCAGCCCGGCGCGATGGCCGTGCGGCGGATCCAGCGCGCCAGCGCCGCCTTGCTCGAGGGGTACAGCCTGCGCGGCTCGCCGCGGTCGACGGCCGCCTGCGCGAGCTTCACCGCGAGCTGCTCGTCACCCGCCAGGCACGCCTCGACCAGCTCGGCGTCGTGCGGCATGGTGCCGGAGATCGACCCGATGACCACCGCGCGGGGCTCGGCGCTCTTCGCGAGCAGCGGACGCAGCGCGGTCAGCAACTCGGTGACCCCGAAGTAGTTGACCCGGACCAGCAGCGGCGTCACCCCGGACAGTCCGGCGCAGGCCACGACCGCATCGATGCCGTCGGGGCAACGCGCGGCGACCGCCGCCGCGGCCGCGACGCGACCTTCGGGGGTGGACAGGTCCGCGGCGATGTCGGCGTCGCGCAGGTCGACACCGATCACCTCGTCGCCGCGCTCGCGCAGCAGTTCGGCGGTCGCCCGCCCGATTCCCGATGCCGAACCGGTGACGACAATCCGTCGCGTCATGATGTTCCTCGCGTCCGCTGGTGGTTTCCCCGGACGTTAGGCAGGTCGTCGAGTCACCGCGGCCACGGTCCCGGTCACCGGAACCGTCGCCCTCAGATCACGCGTTCCCAGCCGCGCCGGAGGGTCGCCAGTCGCCGCCACCCGAGTCCCTCGAGGTACTCGGCCTCCTCGACGTCCTCGTCGCCGAGGGCGATGAAGAGGTTCGCGACGCCGCCCATCCGGAGCCAGTCCGCGGCGGACCCGAGCAGCGCGGTCCTGGCGTCCTCGCCGGCCGGCAGATCGAGCTCGGCCACCTCCGCCCAGCCGGCGAGCCGGAGCAGGGTGCCACCCCGGGTGCAGTCGGCGATCACCTCGAGGCAACCGAGGTCCGTCCCGCCGTCGCCGAGTGCGAATCGGACCCCGTGCGCGCCCACGGATCGCCGAACATCTTCGGGTACAGACGCATCCGGGGTCGGCAGCGTCTCGATTCCGCCGGCATAGAGCATCTCGACCGCGTCCACACGCGACCGGAACCCCGCCTCGGTCAGCGACTCGGCGAGGTGCGGCCAGCAATCCGGTATCCCGACGGTCGCGGGCGTGGGAAGGTCACCGTCGGCGAACACCCTTCTCGCTCCCCATGACTCGATCACCCGCAGCGCCGCGGCCACGAGCGCCGAGGCGGCGTCGGCGTGGCCCGGCCAGCAGACCAGCCAGGCGATCTCGCCCGACCCCCGATAGTCGGACCCGACGTCCGGGGAGTTCCGGTAGCACCGCAGATGCGCCGCGCCGACGACGCGGGAATCCTCCACCACGACGAGCGTTTCGCGGGTCTGGACCCAGGGGTCCGTCACGTACTGACCGGGATCGGCCTCGAGCTGAGCGAGCAGAACCGCGGTCGAGACGGCCCACCCCGGGACGAGGGCCGCGATGTGGGCGTTCACCACCTCGGTGACCTGATGGCGGTCGGAGCGGCGGAACGGACGAATGTGAGGCATGCGGGACTCCATGATCAAGATCCGACGGATCATCGACAGAAGCCACTACCGGTGCGGCACACCGCCGAGCATAGCCTGCCCGTTTCAGCCGTTCGTGCCGGTGAGGTCCGCGAGCAGCAGGTCGCACGCGATCCGCAGGTCGGACTCGATCTCGGGGATCGATGCCCGCCCGTTGAGGCTGGACTGGATCAACCCGAACCACAACGACACGATCAACCTGATCACGGTGGTGTCGCGGACGGACGGCTCCGCGATCCCCGCGGCGTCGAGCAGCTGCGCGTCGAAGTGCTGGTCGATCTTGGCGACGTCGGGGATCGTGGCCGCGTTGGAGGTGGCCGCGGACTGGATCATCGCCGTCGCCAGCATGGGCCTGCGGAGCAGCGCCCTGGTCGCGCGCAGCAGGATCTCGTACACGGCGTCCGCCGGCGAACCGGCGCCCTTCGGCCGCCTCGTCAGCCCGGCGCCCATCTGGTCGATCTGGTCGACCATGACCGCGACGAACAGGTGTGTCTTCGACGGGAAATAGCGGTACAGGGTCCCGATGGCGACGCCGGCCGACTTGGCGACCTCGTGCATCTGGACGCGCTCGAGTTCCTTCTCCGCCGCCAGCACCGCGGCCGCGTCCAGGATGCGGCCGTACCGCGCCCGTTGTTCGACCGAGCTGGGTTCGGCCGCGTCGCGCGCCTCCGCAAGCCTGGGCATGTCTCCCCGCCTTCTGTCCACAATGGTTCCCCGCAGGATAGATCCTGACACCCGGCGCGGCCCATGGACAGCACGTTCCGCTCAGTGGGAGCGCCGGGCGGTTCCGCCTCATAGGCTCACTGCCATGCCAACACGCCCGGAGCCGGTGCAGTTCGATTCGCTCGACGACGCCACGGAATGGCTGCTGACGAAGACCGACGGCGCCCTGCGGGTGGCCGCGCCGCTCGGGCTCGGCAAGCCGCACCGCCTGTTGAACACGCTGTACGGGCGAGTCGAATCCGATCCCGCCCGGCCGCTGCACCTCTACACCGCGCTGTCGCTGGACCCGCCGGCGGCGGGGAACGGCCTGCAGGCCCGCTTCCTCGGCCCGTTCCTGGAGCGGCACTTCGGCGACGACTTCCCGCGGCTGGCCTATGTGCGCGCCCTCAAGCGCGGGGCGCTGCCCGCGCACATCGAGGTCGAGGAGTTCTACCTGCAGTCGGGGGCGCTGCTGGGCGCTCCCCAGGCGCAGCAGCGCTATGCGAGCCTCAACTACACACACGTCGCGCGGGCGCTCGCCGACCGCGGCGTGAACGCGGTGCTGCAGAAGGTCGCCCGCGAACCGGGCGGGACGCGACTGTCGCTGTCCTGCAACACCGACCTGACCTTCGACACCCTCGACGCGATCGCGGAGCGGGACCTGCCACGGCCGATCCTGATCGCCGAGGTCGATCCCGAGCTCCCGTGGATCGGCGGCACGGCATCCGTCGACCCCGACTTCTTCGACGCGGTCCTCACCCCGCCCGGCCCGCACCCCAAGCTGTTCGGCCTGCCTCGCGAACCGGTCACCGACGCCGACTACGCGATCGGTTTCCACGCCAGCACCCTCGTGCTCGACGGCGGGACCCTGCAGATCGGCATCGGCGCCCTGGCCGATGCGCTCTGCCACGCGTTGGCGCTGCGGCACACCGACAATGACACCTACCGCCGGGTGCTGCGCGCCCTCGCGTCACCCCACGCGGAGGATCCGACGCTGGCGCCGTTCGCGGAGGGCCTCTACGGGTGCACCGAGATGATCAACGAGGGCTTCAAGCGACTGGTGGAGGTCGGCGTCGTCCGGCGCAAGGTGGTCGACGACGCCGAGGTGATGGCCCGCGTCAACGCGGGCACGGCGACCGACGACGACCTCGCGACCGTGGAGCGTGACGGCGAATTCCTGCACGGGGCCTTCTATCTCGGATCGCCGGAGTTCTACGACTGGCTGCGCACGCTCCCGGACGGGGATCGCCGCGGCATCGGCATGAAGCGGGTCAGCGAGGTCAACGAGCTGTACGGCGGCAGCGAAACGCTCGAACGGCTGCAGCGCCGCCACGCGCGCTTCTTCAACACCGCCATGATGGCGACCGCGCTCGGCGCCGCCGTATCCGATGCGCTCGACGACGGCCGGGTGGTGTCCGGCGTCGGCGGCCAGTACAACTTCGTCGCGATGGCGCACGCTCTGCCGCAGGCGCATTCGGTGCTGATGCTGCGTTCGGTCCGCGGGACGGGCGGCAAAACCACCTCGAACGTGCTCTGGAACTACGGCCACACCACCATCCCGCGGCACCTGCGCGACGTCTACGTCACCGAGTACGGCGTCGCCGACGTGCGCGGCCGCACCGACGAGGACTGCGTCGCGGCGATGGCCGGTGTCACCGACGCCCGGTTCCAGGCGGCACTGGTCGAGGCGGCCGAACGCAGCGGCAAACTACCGCCCGACTTCGCGCTGCCCGCGCGGGCGACGGGGAACACCCCGGACGGGTTGCGGTCCGCGCTGGCGCCGCTGCGCCACGACGGCACCCTGCCGGACTACCCCCTCGGTAGCGACTTCACCGCAGTCGAGCAGCGCCTGGCGAAGGCCCTGGGCTGGCTCAAGGGCCGGACCGCCGGCCGCGCCGGCAGGCTGCGGACCGTGCTGCGCGCGTTGCCCGGCGGAGCGACCGACGATCACGAGGCCGCCGAGCGGATGTCGCTGCGGAGCCCCACCGGACTCGGCGAGATCGTCGAGTCGCGGCTGCTGGCACTGGCTTTGCGCGAGACCAGGGGCTGACGACGCCTGCTCGTCCGCCGCAAGACAGCCTTCCCAAACCGGCGCCGCGGGAGGATACTCGCCAGTAACAACTGGCACGTCCTTCCAGGAGGCGGATCATGGTTGCACCGGCCCAGGTCACGGAGGAACAGGCGAGAGCGGTCGCCGAAGAGGCCAGGGAGAGCGGGTGGGAGAAGCCCTCGTTCGCCAAGGAGCTCTTCCTCGGACGGCTGCGGCTCGACCTGGTGCATCCCTTCCCCCAGCCGCCGCCCGAGGAGGCGGCCAAGACCGACCGGTTCCTCGCCGAGCTCGAAAAATACTGCGCCACGCTGGACGGCGCGGTCATCGAGCGGGAGGCGTGCATCCCCGACGACTACGTCAAGGGATTCGCCGAGCTCGGCTGTTTCGGCCTCAAGGTCGCCGAGGAGTACGGCGGGCTCGGCCTGTCACAGGTCGCCTACAACCGGGCCCTGATGCTCGCCGCATCCGTGCACCCGAGCATCGGTGCGCTGCTGTCGGCGCATCAGTCCATCGGGGTGCCGGAGCCGCTCAAGCTGGCGGGCACCCCCGAACAGAAGCGGGAGTTCCTGCCCCGCTGCGCGAAGGGCGCGGTGTCGGCGTTCCTGCTCACCGAACCCGATGTCGGATCCGACCCGGCGCGGATGGCCTCCACCGCCACCCCGACCGACGACGGCGACGCCTACGTGCTCGACGGCGTCAAGCTGTGGACCACCAACGGTGTGGTCGCCGAACTGCTCGTGGTGATGGCGCGAGTGCCCAAGAGCGAGGGGCACCGCGGCGGGATCACGGCGTTCGTGGTCGAGGCCGATTCGCCCGGCATCACCGTCGAGCGGCGCAACTCGTTCATGGGCCTGCGCGGGATCGAGAACGGCGTCACCCGGCTGCACCAGGTGCGGGTGCCGGCCGCGAACCTGATCGGGCGCGAGGGCGACGGCCTGAAGATCGCGTTGACCACCCTCAACGCCGGCCGGCTCGCGCTCCCCGCGATGTGCGGGGGCGCCGGGAAGTGGGCGCTCACGATCGCGCGTCAGTGGTCCGCGGAGCGGGTGCAGTGGGGCCGGCAGGTCGGCAAGCACGGTGCGGTCGCCGCCAAGCTCTCGTTCATCGCCGCCACCACCTTCGCGCTGGAGGCGGTGCTGGAGCTGTCCGGACAGATGGCCGACGAGGGCCGCAACGACATCCGGATCGAGGCCGCGCTGGCCAAGCTGTGGGCGAGCGAGATGGCCTGCCTGATCGCCGACGAGCTGATCCAGATCCGCGGCGGGCGGGGCTACGAGACCGCCGAGTCGCTGGCCGCGCGCGGCGAGAGGGCGGTGCCCGCCGAGCAGCTGCTCCGCGACCTGCGGATCAACCGGATCTTCGAGGGGTCCAGCGAGATCATGCGGCTGCTGGTCGCCCGCGAGGCCGTCGACGCGCACCTCGCCGCGGCGGGCGACCTCGCCGACCCCAAGGCGGACCTGCAGCACAAGGCGAAGGCGGCAGTCGGCGCCAGCGGCTTCTACGCGAAGTGGCTGCCGCACCTGGTCGCCGGCAAGGGTCAGCTCCCGACGTCGTACGGCGAATTCGGTGGCAATGCAACGCATCTGCGCTTCGTTGAGCGCAACGCCCGCAAGCTGGCCCGCTCCACCTTCTACGGCATGGCCCGCTGGCAGGCCGGGATGGAGAAGCACCAGGCCTTCCTCGGCCGGGTCGTGGACATCGGCGCCGAACTGTTCGCGATGTCGGCGAGCTGCGTTCGCGCCGAGATGCTGCGCGGGCAGGACCCGAACCAGGGCGATGCGGCGTACGAGCTGGCCGACGCGTTCTGCCAGCAGTCCCGGATCCGGGTCGATCGGCTGTTCGCGGCGCTGTGGGACAACACCGACGACGTGGACCACCGGCTCGCAGGTGCGATCCTCGACGGCCGGTACACCTGGCTCGAGGCCGGGGTACTCGACCAGAGCGAGGGCACCGGCCCGTGGATCTCGCGGTGGTCACCGGGGGCCTCGACCGAGGAGAACGTCGCGCGCAGGTTCCTGCCGTCGACGCGAGCCGGAGGCTAGCCGACGCCGAGCGGCGCGGCCCGTCAGACCAAGTTGTCCTCGACCGGCAGACCGAAGGCGCCGCGACCGTACAGCGCCAGCGCGCGCTCGGCATCGTTGGCCACGTGCACCCCGCCCGCGTGCGCGTCCCGCCAGGCCCGTTCGATGGGATTGCCCCGGTCGAGGGACTGGCCGCCCGCGGTCTTGAAGAGCTGCTCGATGGCGTCCAGCGCCCGTTCGGTTCCGCGTACCTGGTCGCGTCGGGCACGCAGCCGCGGCTGCATCGGGATCTCCTCGCCCGCGGCCGCCAACTCCATCAGGGCCCGGACGTTGCGGTCCATCTGCAGGATCGCGGCGTCGATCTCGGACGCCGCCCTCGCCACGGTCACCTGCGCGAACTTGTCCTCCACGAAGCGGCCGCCGCCGAGGCTGAGCCGCACCCGGTCCCGCATCGTCGACAGGTAGTTCTCGTAGCAGCCCGCGACCACACCGATCACCGGCGCCGCGATCGCGGTGGTGAAGACCGTCGCGAAGGGAATCCGGTACAGCGGGCCGGCATTGACCTGCTGCCCCGGCCCGCGCAGGTTCGACATGTCGTAGTTGTTCATCACCCGGTACGAGGGGACGAACGCTGTGTCCACCGCGATCTCGTTGCTACCGGTGCCCCGCAGGCCGACGGTGTCCCAGATCTCCTCGATCCGGTAGTCCGCGCGCGGCACCAGCAGGGTGATGAAGTCCATCGGCTCGCCCGCGGCGCCGACCCGCAGACCCCCGAGCAACGCCCACTGCGCGTGATCGCACCCCGAGGCGTACCGCCACACACCGGAGAGTTCGTAGCCGCCCTCGACGGGGGTGAGGGTCCCGGTGGGCGCGTAGGAAGAGCACACCAGCACGTCCGGATCGCCGCCCCAGACCTCGGCCTGAGCCCTGTCGTCGTAGAGGGCGAGATGCCACGGATGCACCCCGAGCACGGAGGCCACCCAGCCGGTGGACCCGCAGGCGCCGGAGATCGCGCGGACCACCTCGAAGAAATGCACGGGGTCTGCCTCCGCCCCGCCGTATCGCTTCGGTTGGAGCATCCGGAACACGCCGGCATCGGCGAGTGCCCGGATCGTCGATGCCGAGACCCGGCGGGCCTCCTCGGTGGCCGCCGCCCGTTCGGCGATGCCCGGCAGCAACTCGCGAACCGCCGCGAGAACCTCGTTGTCCATCTGCCCGATGCTATCCGTCCCAGCGCCGGCTGCCGAGGCCCGAACTGGCCGGGAAAGACCAATTCTGCAGGTCAGGACGGTCCCGGCCAGTGAGACCGGGACCATTGCCAGCCGCGGGGCTCATTAGCGTCGGGGCGGTGATCAGTAGGTCTCGCCGCATGCTGGCGACCTCACTCGAAGGGATGGGATGAATCGTGACCACCACGAAGTCCGCGGACGATGAGGTTCGCGTGATCGACGCCGGCGCCGCACCGACGAGGTTCGCGCGGGGCTGGCACTGCCTCGGCCTCGCGCGGGATTTCCGCGACGGCACGCCCCACGGCGTCGAGGCGTTCGGCACCAAGCTCGTCGTGTTCGAGGACGGCACCGGCACGCTCAACGTCCTCGACTCGTACTGCAGGCACATGGGCGGCGACCTCAGCCAGGGCAGCGTGAAGGGCGACTCGATCGCGTGCCCGTTCCACGACTGGCGTTGGGGCGGCAACGGCAAGTGCACCGCCATCCCCTACGCCCGACGTGTCCCCCCACTCGCCCGCACCCGCGCCTGGACAACCCTCGAGCAGGACGAGCTGCTGTTCGTGTGGAACGACCCGGAGGGCAACCCGCCGCCCCCGGACGTGACGATCCCGCTGATGCGCCGACCCGGCGAGGAGTGGACCGACTGGGACTGGCACTCGATCGTCATCGACACCAACTGCCGCGAGATCGTGGACAACGTCGTGGACATGGCCCATTTCTTCTACGTGCACTTCTCCTTCCCGACCCGCTTCAAAAACATCTTCGAGGGGCACACCGCGATCCAGTACTTCGAGGGCATGGCCCGCGAGGATGTGCGGCCGCCGTCGAACGACCCGACCCAGCCGAAGCTGCTGGGCAGCGACTCGACCGCCGCGTATCACGGCCCGTCCTTCATGATCGACGAGCTGATCTACCGGTACGACACATTCGATGTCGAGTCGATCCTGATCAACTGCCATTTCCCGATCTCCCCCGACAAGTTCGTGCTGATGTACGGCGTGATGGTCAAGAAGACCGACGAGCTGCCCACCGGCGAGGCGGAGTCGATCGCGAGCGGCATGACCAAGTTCATCGCCACCGGATTCGAGCAGGACGTCGCGATCTGGAAGTCCAAGAGCCGCATCAACAATCCCCTCCTGTGCGATGAGGACGGCCCGGTCTACCAGCTGCGCCGTTGGTACGAACAGTTCTACGTCGACGTCGCCGACGTCACGCCGGAGATGGTGGAACGCTTCGAGTTCGAGATGGACACCACCAAGCCGGTCGAGGCGTGGCGTAGGGAAGTCGACGCCAACATCGCGGCCAAGAAGGCCGCCGAGGCCCAGAACCAGCCGGTCTAGCCATGCAGCCGTTGGCCTGCACACGATGCGGCAACCGGGTCCTCGCCGAGAAGACGAGCTGGCATCACACCGCCATCCAATGGACGTCGGAGTCGGAGTCCTCCTGCGCGGAGTTCCGCGGCGGGAAGCCCTCCCGGGCCCGCCTGGTCCGAGTCCAGGTATGCGACGCGCTGCAGAGATCGATCGACCAGGCCGCGCTCGACGGTCGACTCGACGTCCCCGAGAACTGAACCCCCACAAGGAGAACCATGATCGACACGACCCAGTACGGCCCGTGGGCGGTGATCGCGGGCGGCTCCGAGGGCGTCGGCTCCGCGTTCGCGCACGAGCTCGCCGCCGCCGGCGTCAACCTCGTCCTGATCGCGCGCAAGCCCGGCCCGCTCGAGGAAACCGCCGAGAAGGTCCGGGCCCAGGGCATACAGGTACGCACCCTGTCGCTGGACCTGCTCGTGCCCGACGCGCTCGATCGGATCCGCGCGATCACCGACGACCTCGAGGTCGGACTGCTGATCTTCAACGCGGGGGCCAACTCCTACGGCCACGAGTTCGTCGAGAGTGACCTGCGGAAGGTGCAGGGGGTCATCGACCTGAACGTCACCTCGCAGCTGCAGCTCACCCACCACTTCGGCGCCCAGATGAAGGCCCGCGGCCGGGGCGGCATCGTGTTGCTCGGCTCGATGTCCGGGTATCTGGGGTCCGAACAGCAGAGCATCTACTCCGCGGCCAAGGCCTTCAGCCGAGTGTTCGCCGAGGGATTGTGGTTGGAGCTGAAGCCTTTCGGCGTCCATGTGCTCGAACTCGTTCTCGGCGTCACCCGCACCCCCGCGATGGCTCGGGCGGGGCTGAACTTCGACATTCCGGGCATGCTGGTCGCGGAGCCCGAGGATGTGGCGCGCGAGGGCCTCGAGCACCTCGCGGACGGACCCGTCTGGGTGGCGGGTGGCAACTACCCGGCGGTCGTCAAGCGCGCCGGCTTCCCGCGCGACAAGATCGTCCAGGGTGCCGCCGATGGCATGCGGAAACTCCTCGGGCGCACGTAGGTTCGTTCGTCGCCGGCCGTGGCCGCACCCCGAGTGAGGGGTGCGGCCACGGCCTTGTCGCGACCGCTACCCGCCCGAGCCGTAAGGACGGGTGATGATCTCGAGGTAGTGGCCGGCCGGGTCGAGGAAATAGGTGCCACGGCCCCCGTCGTTCGTGTTGATGCCGGTCGCCGACCGCCGCGGATCGGCCCAGTGCTCCATGCCGCGCTCCACGATCCGGCCGTAGATGGCGTCGAAATCCGCCTCCGACACCAGGAACGCGTAGTGCTGGGGGTTGATGTCAAACTGCGGCGGCGGCTCGGCAAAATCGAGCGTGACCCCGTTGTCGAGCGGGACCGACAGGAAGTGACCGGCCGGAACGGGATCGGGCAGGCCGAACAGTGTGGTGAACCAATAGGCCGACAGCTTCTTGTCCTGCGCGGCCACGATCGTGTGATTGAACGAGATGGTCAAGGAAACCCCTTGAGTAGGACGCCTCCATGCCTGACGCAGTCCGCCACCGGCACGCGACGCTGTTTCAAGGAATACCGTCTCGCGGTCGGGTCCGCAAGTGCCGGGTGGCGGGGGGCCGCGAGGCCTACCGGTAGTCGGGGTTGGGGAAGTCGGGGTGGCACCCCGCATCCCACATCGACCGCTGGTTCCCGAAGGCCGGGATACCACCGGCCCCCTTGATCATCGCCGCCAGATGCATCAGGTTGTAGGTCATGAAGGTGGTGTTGCGGTTGGTGAAATCGTTCTCCGGGCCGCCCGACCCCTCGTCGAGGTAGGACGGACCCGGACCCGCCTCGCCGATCCAGCCGGCGTCGGCCTGCGGCGGGATCACGTAGCCGAGGTGCTGGAGGCTGTAGAGGATGTTCATCGCGCAGTGCTTGACGCCGTCCTCGTTGCCGGTGATCAGGCAGCCACCGACCCGGCCGTAGAAGGCGTACTGCCCCCGGTCGTTGAGTATCGACGAGCAGCCGTACAGACGCTCGATGACCCGCTTCATCACCGAACTGTTGTCGCCGAGCCAGATGGGGCCCGCCAGCACCAGGATGTCCGCGGCGATGATCCGTCCGTACAGCTGCGGCCACTCGTCGCTCGGCCAGCCGTGCTCGGTCATGTCGGGGTACACACCGGTGGCGATGTCGTGATCGACCGCGCGGATCTCGTCGACCGCGACGCCCGCGTCGCGCATCAGCCCGACGCTGCGGTCGATCAGTCCCTGGGTGTTGCTGACCTCCGGCGACCGTTTCAGCGTGCAGTTGACGAAGGCGGCCAGGAGGCCGTCGAACCTGGGCGCCGTGCCCTGTGGCGATGGAATTGTCATCTCGGACTCCTCCGCGAGTGCCCCCGGCAGTCCACGATATGCGTCCGCCCGGCCCCCGGGGCGCCGAACGCTACGACTCGGGCGTGAACGCGGCGAGCGGCTCGGACCCCGACCAGTCGTGACCCCAGTAGCTGTCCGCGGTGATCTCCTCCGCGGTGAAGTGGCTCTCGTCCACCAACATGCCCTCGGTGCCGAACTCAAGGTCCCAGCCGCCGGGCGCGCGGACGTAGAAGGAGACCATCTTGTCGTTGGTGTGCCTGCCGAGGGTGGACGAGATCGAGAAGCCGAGCTTGCCGACCCGGTCCAGCGCCTGTCCGACGGCGTCGAGCGTGTCGACCTCCATCATCAGGTGCACCATCCCCGGCGCCTCCGTCGGCGGCGCCGGGCAGATCGCCAGGCTGTGGTGCCGCTGGTTGACGCCGAGGAAGCGCACCCGCCGGGCGGGGCCGGGCGCGCCCGGTCCGCCGAGCCGGATGGCGCCGCGGGACAGGAAGCCGAGGACCTCGGTGTAGAAGTCGTACGTCTCCTGGAAGTGTGGCGTCGGCAGCACCACGTGGCCGAGGCCCGCGGGCCCGGTCACGAAGCGGCCGCCGTGCGGGGTGACCACCGGGCTGTGGTCGAGCACTGGACCGAAGAACACCTCGACGATGGTGCCGGCCGGATCAGCGAAGGTGATGGCCCGCTCCACGTCGCGGTGGTCCGCCTCCTCCTGGGACAGCTCGCGGACCGGGGTTCCTGCCTTCTCCAGCTGCTCGCGTACCGCCCGCAGCGCGAACTGGTCGCGCACCTCCCAGCCGACCGCGAGCACCTTGTCCACCTCACCCGGCAGCACCTGCAGGCGCGACCGGCGCTCGTCGATCCGCAGGTACAGCCCGTCCTCGTCCGGGCCGGAGCCGACGGCCATGCCGAGGCCGTCGACGACCAGCTCGCGCCAGCGGTCGACGTCCTGCGTCTGAACCTTGAGGTAGCCGAGCGAACGGATGTCAGACATGTTCTCCACCAATACCTTTGCTGTTGCGTCTGTCAGATCATCGAACGGTGGATGCCCTGCGGCTCACCACCGAGCTGGGTAAGCGCCGACGAGTGGAAGATCGAGCCCGGCACGTGGATGGCGTGCGCGATGCCCGCGTGCGCGTCGCGGAAGAACCTCTGCATCGGGAACTTCCGATGCAGCGCGTTGCCGCCGGATCGGGCGAAGATCTCGTCCACCGCGCGCACGGCACGCCAGGCCGCGGCGGTCTGGGTGCGCCTGCCGATGGCGCGGGCCTCGAAGTCGATCTCCTTACCAGCCTCGGTCATGTCCCAGAAGCGGTCCACGGTCTCGAGCAGGGCTGCCCGCGATGCCGCGATCTCGGCCGCCGCCTCGCCGATGGCGTACAGCACGTACGGGTCGTCCTTGATCTTGGTTCCGGTGATCGCGGTCCGGTCCTTCTGCGCGGCGATGTGACAGGCCAGCGCGCCCTCGGCGATGCCGACGACCGCCGAGGTGATGCCGAGCGGGAACATGCAGGAGAACGGCATGTTGTAGAGCGTCTCGGTGCGGCCCGCAGCCTTCACCGCGGTCCCATCCATGACCTCGGAGGCCTTCAGGGTGCGGTGCGTCGGGATGAATGCGTCCTTGACGATCAGGTCCTTGGAACCGGTGCCACGCAGGCCGATGACGTCCCAGGAATCCTCGACGATCTCGTAGTCCGATCTCGGCAGGATCACGTGCAGCTGCACCGGCGGCATCTGCGGCTTACCGTCCGCGTCGCCGAGCATGGCGCCGAGGAACGCCCACTGGCAGTGGTCCGTGCCCGAGGAGAACGACCAGCGACCGTTGAGGATGTAGCCCCCGTCGACGGGCTTGGCGACGCCCATCGGGGCGTACGGCGACGCCACCCAGGTGTCCTGATCGGCGCCCCAGATCTCTTCCTGCACCTTGGGATCGGCGAACGCGAGCTCCCACGGGTGGACGCCGACGATTCCGGTCACCCAGCCCGTGGCGCCGTCCATCGCGGCGATGCTCATCACGGTCTCCGCGAACTCGCGCGGGTGCACCTCGAGGCCCCCGTGCTGCTTCGGCTGCAGCATCCGAATCGCGCCGGACTCGCGAAGCCGCTTCGCGGCGGTGTCCGACAATCGCATGAGCTTGTCGCCCTCGACGCCCTCCGCGCGGATCTCGTCGGCGTACTGCTCGATCCGTTCCTGAACCTGACCCATGACCACCTCGGCTCTCTCGTGATGTGACGGCGAGCCGCCACCTTTTAGCGAAGCTAACAGCCGCTGTTCGGTGCGGCTTCTGCGTTCTCTCTCAGCGGGAAGGCGCGCTCCGCGGCATCCCGCGCAGCGAGATATCCGAACACCATCGACGGGCCGATGGTGGCGCCCGCACCCGCGTACTCGTTGCCCATCACCGACGCTGTGGTGTTGCCGGTGGCGTACAGGCCGTCGATGGCGCTGCCGTCATCGCGCAGCACCCGACTGTTCTCGTCGCAGACGAGCCCGCCCTTGGTGCCGAGATCGCCGGCCTCGCATCGGATCGCATAGAAGGGACCCTTGACGATCTCGTCCAGGTTGGGATTGACCATGGTGGGATCGCCGTAATACCGGTCGTACGCGCTGTCCCCGCGACCGAAATCCTCGTCCTTGCCACTGCGGGCGAAGCCGTTGAACCGATCCACGGTCGCGACGAGCGCGTCCGCGGGGACCCCGATCGCCGCGGCCAGCTCGGGCAGCGTGTCCGCCTTGTGGACGACACCGGAATCGTAAAAACCTTGCGGGAAAGGCATGTTCGGCAGAACCTGCGCGAACGGGTAGCGGTTCTTCGCCTTGCTGTCCATCACGAACCAGGCCGGCACGTGGCCGCCCTCGAGCTGGTCGTGCACGAAGTTGACGTACGGCGACGACTCGTTGGTGAACCGCCGACCGCGGGAGTTCACGATGATCGACGGTGGGATGCAGCGCTCCGACACCAGTGGTATCACCGCGCCCATCGGGTGGAACACCGACGGCATCCACCAGGCATCGTCCATGAGGTCGACAGCCGCGCCCAGCTCCCGGCCCGCCCGGATGCCGTCACCGGTGTTCTCCCGCGCGCCCGCACTGATGTTCGCGCGTCCATGCTCGGGCAGGTACTCGTCACGCATCTGCTGGTTGTGGTCGAATCCGCCGGTGGCCAGTAGCACCCCGCGCCGCGCCCGGATCCGCACCGTCATGCCGTCCCGGTCGGCGACCAGGCCGATCACGGAACCGCGTTCGTCGGTGACGAGTTCGGTCATCGAGGTCTTCAGCCACAGCGGCACACCCGCGTCCTTGAGCGTCATCCGCAGCCGCGCCGCCAGGGCCCGTCCGCCGGTCGACATGTGCCTGCGACGGATGAGGTTGGAGCCGACCCGCCAGGCGGCGACCATCGAGGCACGACGGCCTCGCCAGGTGCGCTTGACCATCGCGAGGTCGTGATAGTCCTTGGAGGTCACCCACAGGCCCAGCGGCCCCTTCATGCTGTTGGGACGCTGGAACTGCTCGTCCTCCTTCAGCTTTCGGGTGTCGAAGGGAAGGCATTCGATCGTCCGACCGAGCGCGCTGCCGCCGTCCGACTCCGGGTGATAGTCGGAGTAACCCTTCACCCAGTACAGCTTCATGTGCGGACTGCGGTCGAGTAGCTGCATCAGCTTCGGGCCCGCGTCCACGTAGGCGTCGATCCGCGCCGCGGGGACCTTGCCCTCGGTGAGGGTGCGCAGATACCGGCGGATTGCCTTCGGGTCGTCGCCCGCATCCCTACGGATCAGCGTGGGGGCGTTCGGAATCCAGATTCCGCCGCCGGAGATCGCCGTCGAGCCACCGAACTTCTTGCCCTTCTCGATGATGAGGGTGTCCAGCCCCAGGTCGGCGGCGGTGATACCCGCACTCATGCCGCCGCCGCCGCTGCCGACGATCAGGAAGTCGACGGTCTCGTCCCAACACTGCTCCGTCACGGTCATCGGTTCACCTCCTCGCGGGTGAGGAACGCCAGCACCGCTGAGGTCCACGCCTGCTTGGCTTCGATCATCGTCCAGTGACCGCAATTGGGGAACACGTGCAGCTCGGCATTCGGGATGTCGCGCATCGGGAGCATCGCCATGTCGACCGGACTGACCCGATCGTCGCGGCCCCAGGTGAGCATCGTGGGGGCCGAGATCCTGTGCAGCTGAGCCCAGTACGGGGTCGAACCCGACGCCTTGGCCGCCGCGGCGTTGGCGGCGAAGGCCTTGCTGCTGTACATCCGCGCGGCGATCTCCAGCGTCAGCGGTTCGGTCGCCAGCGCCCAACGCTCCTCGATCAGCTCCTCGGTGACGATCGCCGGGTCGTAGACCATCGAGTGCAGCCACCGGATCAGCCCCTCGCGAGTCGGGTTGTCCGTGAACTCCATCAGCAGCCTGATGCCCTCGCCGGGGCCGGGCATCATGACGTTCTTGCCCATGCCGCCGATCGTCACCAGCTTGTTCACCCGGTCCGGCGTGTGGATGGCGACGTTGGTGGCGACGATGCCGCCCATGGAGTTGCCGATCATGTGTACCGGCTCGTCGACGCCGACGGCGTCGAGGAAGGCGCCGACCGACCCCATCGCCATCGCCATCGGGTGCCCGTCGCCCGGATCACTGACGCCGAACCCGGGGAACTCGAGCACGAGGCATCGGAAGTGCTCGGCGAAGTCCCCGAGCACGCCGCGGTAGTTCCGCCACCCGGTGACACCGGGGCCGGATCCGTGCAGGAGCAGGAGCGGCGGTCCCTCGCCTGCCTCGTGGTAGCGCAACACGCCGAGGTCGGTGACGACCTCTCGCATGGTGCCCTCGTGGGTGAGTTCGCTCGTCATGGGTCCACACGCTGCCGTGTCCGCAGGCCCGGCGCCGCGCGGATCCCGATCAGCGAGACCGCGGAACCTGATCAGATCCAGCCGGCGCCACGGACGGCCAGCAGCCGGGCGCGCGCCTCGGCCGACCACGTCTCCGCCTGCCGGGGCGCCGCCGGCTGCGGGGCGCGGCGACCGCCGCCCAACTCGGGGAAGAGCGTCCGGGTGATCTCCCGGGCTGCCTCGGCGACCAGCGGCGCGACCCGCTCGATCGGGGCCGTGCGCGCATCCCCGGACAGGGAGATCCCGGCCACCGGACCCTCGTGCCCGCGGATGGCCGCACCGACGCAGGCCACCCCTCGCGCGGACTCGCCGCGCTCGAACGCGAGCCCGCGACGCTGGCGGATCCGGTTGAGCTCCTGATGCAGGACGCCGAGGTCGGAGATCGTCTGGTCGGTGATTCGGTTCATCCGGCCGCCGAACAGCTCGTCGACCCGCTCGGGGACGAGCCACGCCAGCATCGCCTTCCCGCTCGCGGTGGAGTGCGCGGGAACCCGGCCGCCCACCCGGGACGGAATGGACGCGGCGAGCCGGCCGCCGATCTTGTCGAGGCACACCGCCTCGTGCCCGTCCAGGACGGACAGGTGCACCACCATTCCGGTCTGCAGGTGCAGCTCGTGCAGCAGCGGTGCGGCGGCCTCGCGGACCTCGGCGTTGCCGCCGTCCCCGCCGCCGATGCCGAGCGCGCGACGGCCGAGCCGATAGCCGAACGACGCGTGTTCCACCCAGTTCAACTTCACGAGCGAATCAAGGATCCGGTGCACGGTCGATCGCGGCAACCGCGCGCGACAGGCCACCTCCTCCAGCGTCAACCGTGCCGCCCGGCCGTCGAACGCGTCGAGGATCAGGGTCATACGTTCGACCATCGAGGGCGGCGCCTCGCGCGGGTCGCGGGGCGCCGGAGCTTCGGTGATGACCGTCATGGCGTCTCCTCCGATCCGGATCGGGGTGGGCCCCGATCACAAAACTGAAATGAATTCTGAAACTGTAGCAACCGCCGGTGTGATCCGGAACACCCGGCAGGCGATCGCGCGATCTCGGTCACCGGGAGACTGACGTCCCGGCAGCGAACACTGCGATAGGAACAACGGGGCCGAGCCTCATCGACGGGAGCGAGTGACACATGCAGATCGGGATCGTGACCCCCGTACTGATCCAGCACCCCGCGGTACGCGCGGACTGGGAGGTCGGCGCAGGCATCGACGAGGTCGCCGCGATCGCCGAGGCGGCGGACCGGCTCGGCTACCACCACGTCACCTGCAGCGAGCACGTCGCGGTCCCGGTGTCGGTCGCGGTCGAGCGCGGCGGCACCTACTGGGACCCGCTGGCCACCTTCGGCTTCCTGGCCGCGCGCACCCGGCGGATCCGGCTGGTCACCCAGGTTCTGGTACTCGGCTACCACCATCCGCTCGAGATAGCCAAGCGCTACGGCACCCTCGATCGGGTCAGCGGCGGACGGCTCACCCTCGGCCTCGGGGTCGGCAGCCTGCGCGAGGAGTTCGAGCTGCTGGGCGCCCCCTTCGAGGGACGGGGCGCGCGCGCCGACGACGCCCTTCGTGCGCTGCGGGCCGCACTCTCGCGGCCGCGGCCGGAGTATCACGGCGAGTACTACGACTTCGCCGACGTCGTGATCGAGCCGCACACCCAGCAGCCGCGGGTCCCGTTCTGGATCGGCGGCCGCACCGCGCGGTCGCTGCGGCGCGCGATCGAGCTCGGCGACGGCTGGGTTCCGTTCGGGCTCGGCCTGCCCGAGCTCGCCGACCTGCTGGCGAAGGCCCCGGTGCCCGTCGGCATGGAGGTGGTGCTGAGCGCGGGCCGCCCCCTCGACCCGGGCGGCTCGCCCGACCGGGCGGCCCGCGCGCTGACCGGGCTCCGCGACGCCGGCGCCACCGTCGCCAGCGCCTCGATCGCCGCCGCCGACGCCGCCCACTACGGCGAGCAGCTGGAGGCGCTCAAGGAACTCGCGCTGTCGCTCGGCATCGACTTCTCCTGACCCGTTTCTCCCGACCACAGCGATCACACCGACGAAGGACACATCCATGACCGACACCGAATCCCTGCTGACCCGCCTCGCCGCCCGGGTTCAGCTCCTCGAGGACCAGCTCGCCCTGATGCGGATCATCAGCGCGTACGGACCGGCGGTGGACAGCGGCGAGAGCGCGACCGTCGCCGCGATGTGGACCGAGGACGGCGTCTACGACGTCGACACCGGGTGCCTGCGCGGGCACGACGAGATCGAGGCAATGGTGCAGTCGAGGCCGCACCAGACCTACATCCACGACGGCAGCGGCCACCTGGTCGGCCCGCCGCACATCGACGTCGACGGCGACACCGCGGTGGCCACCTGCCACTCTCAGCTGGTCCTGCACGACCCGCAGACCCGCACCTACCGGGTCGCCAGGATCACCGCGAACCGCTGGGAGTTCGCCCGCATCGACGGGCAGTGGAAGGTCACACTGCGCACCAACCGGATCCTCGACGGCAGGGCGGAGGCGCGGGAGATCCTCGCCGCGGGCGTCAAGAACTGAAATACCCTCTAGCCTCGCGGCCGCCGGACCGGCGGTCGCGAGGCCCCCGCGGTGGTACCGCGAGCACGGTGTCGGGCCTACGCTGGACATACTCCAGCACCGTTCCTCAGCACGTCGTCACACGACCGACGGAGGCCGACATGCCCGGACACACTCCCCCGCCCACCCGCAGGCGTGCGGCACGTCGACAGGCGGGCCTCGCCGCCCTCGCCGTCACGGCCGGGCTCGCGGCCGCCTGCTCCTCGGACGACGGATCCGAGCATCACCCCGACACCGCGACCGTCGCGCCCGACGCCGGGTCCCCCGCGATCGCCATCGAGAACTTCGCCTACACGACCCCGCCGTCGGTGCGCGCGGGCGAAGAGATCGTCGTGAGGAACGGCGCCGGGCCGGAGCACTCGGTCACCTCCGACACCGAGGGATTGTTCGACACCCATGTCGACGGCAACGAGTCCGCCACCTTCACGGCGCCGACGACCCCGGGCGGGTACACCTTCCACTGCATCTACCACCCCGAGATGCACAGCATCCTGATCGTCGAGTGAGACGCCGGCACCCACCATCGAAAGTCCCACGTCCACAACGGGTGTCGCGGATCACTCTCAGTCACCGGGACCGGTGGCCTGGCGGTCTTTCATTCCCATGAAACTAGAACGAATATCAGTTTCGTGGCGGTTGCCGCCGAAAAGGAGGCCCCAGATGGGTGAATCAGTGAGCTTGGACGGCCGCACGGCCGTCATCACCGGCGCAGGCGCCGGGCTCGGCCGCGCGGAGGCGCTCGCCCTCGCCGCATCCGGTGCCCGCGTCGTCGTCAACGACATGGGCCAGGCCGCCCACGACGTGGCCGACGAGATCAAGGCCGCAGGCGGCGAGGCGATCGCCGTCACCGGCGACGTGTCCGACTGGTCCCTCGGCGGGCGCCTCGTCGCCGAGGCCCTGTCGAACTTCGGCTCGTTCGACATCCTCGTCAACAATGCGGGCATCCTGCGCGACAAGATGATCTTCAACCTCGCCGAATCCGACTGGGACGACGTCATCCGCGTGCATCTCAAGGGCCACGCCGCGACATCACACGCCGCCGCCGTGCACTGGCGCGCGGCCGCCAAGGCCGCGGGCGGGCCGGTCTACGGCCGGGTCATCAACACCTCGTCCGAGGCGTTCCTGTTCGGTTCGGCCGGGCAACCGAACTACTCGGCCGCCAAGGCCGGCATCACCGCGCTGACCCTGTCCACCGCCCAGGGCCTGTCCCGCTACGGCGTCACCGCCAACGCGATCTGCCCGCGCGCCAGGACCGCGATGACCGCCGAGGCCTTCGGCGAGGCCGGCTCCGCCCTCGCCGGCGACCTCGATCCACTCGCCCCCGAGCGGGTCGGCACGCTGGTCAGCTACCTCGCCTCCCCCGCCTCGCACGAGATCAACGGGCAGGTGTTCATCGTCTACGGCAAGATGGTCGCACTCATGGCGTCGCCGAAGGTCGAGAACCGTTTCGACGCAACTGGTTCCGCGTTCACGATCGACGAGCTCGACCGGCAGCTCTCCTCGTACTTCGTCGGCCGCGGGCAGTACGAGAACTATGCCGCCTACAGCGTGGCCGAGCTGGAGAAGGCGGCCATCCCCGCCCCGGTGAGCTGAGAGGCCCGACATGAGACTCGACGGAAAAGTAGCGATCGTCACCGGGGGCGCCGGGGGCATCGGGCGTGGCATCGTCCGGGCATTCGCGAAGGAAGGCGCGCGGATCCTGTTCGTCGACATCAACGACGAGGCGGGTGCGGCGCTCGAGCGGGAGCTCGACGGCGCGGGCAGGTTCCTGAACGCCGACCTCTCCGAGGAAGCGAGCGCCGCGGCCATCGTCGCGGCGGCGGTGGAGGCATTCGGCCGGGTCGACGTGCTGGTGAACAACGCGCACGCCTCCCGGCAGGCATCCTTGCTCGAGACCACCCAGGAGATGCTCGACCTGTCCTTCGGCACGGGCTTCTACCCGACCTTCTGGCTGATGAAGGCGTGCCATCCGCAGCTCGCGGCGACCCAGGGCACGGTGATCAACTTCGCCTCCGGCGCCGGCATCGAGGGCCAGCCGACGCAGGGTTCCTACGCCGCGGCGAAGGAGGCGATCCGGGCGATCAGCCGTGTCGCGGCCAACGAATGGGCGCCGGACAACATCAACGTCAACATCATCTCCCCGCTCGCCCTCACGGAGGGCGTCAAGGCGTACATCGATGCGAACCCCGGTGTCGAAGACGCGCTCCTGGCCAAGACCCCGCTGCACCGATTCGGCGATCCCGAGTCGGACATCGGGCGGGTCGCGGTGTTCCTCGCCAGCGATGATGCGAGCTACATGACCGGCCAGACCCTCATGGTCGACGGCGGCAGCATCAAGCTGCGCTAGGCGGCTCCGCCGCAGTGGTGCGGATACGGAGTGCACGCACTCTGTATCCGCACCACTGCACCAAGTGCATCAGCAGGTGGTCGGGGTCTCCTCGCCCGCCAGCAACGCCTCGGTGAACGCCTCGGCGTCCGAGAGCGAGGCGGCGACGGCGGCGCGGTGGTCGGCGCCGTCGTAGCTGCGGTAGTCGACCTTTGCCCCCTTGTCACACAGCTGCTTCACCAGGACCTGCGAGGCTGCCGGCGTGACCAGGGCGTCCGCCGTGCCCTGCGCGAACAGCACCGGAACCTTGGGGGTGGCGTTCGACGGCTCCTGCTCGGCCAGGTAGTCGGTCCACGGCCCGAGGTCCGCGCCAGGGCGGATCACCGAATTGACCTGGATGCCACCGATCGCGGCGCGGACGTCGGCGATGCACCCCGTGCGGGCGGCCCGCATCAGTGGCGCCGCCGCGGGGGTGACGATCTGATCCGGCACCACCGCCGGGTCCGCAGCCGCCGCGCCGAGCAGGGTGATCGGCAGGAACGACAGCACCGGGGCCACCGCCTGGCCGCCGGTCGCGATGTACTGCGGGGTCTGGCTCAGCCCACTGCCAGGTGCGACCGCGAAAGCGCCGAGCAGGGTGAGCTCGGGTGCCCGGTCCACGGCCTGGTCGGACGCGCTGATCGCGGCCGCGCCGCCCTGGCTGTGTCCACCGACGAACCACTTGGCGCCCACCGACGGATCGAGATTCCTCGCGGCCCTGACGATGTCGGTCAGCGCATTCGACTCCGACCTCGCGTTGAGGTAGGTGTGGTCGCCGGGTGTGCCCATGCCCTCGTAGTCGGTCTGGACCACCGCATAGCCCTTGCGGATCCATTCGTCGAGGGTGGCGGTGACGCCGCCGACGTAGTCGTGCACGGCGCCGTCGACGGTGTCCCCCGACGGCGCGCAGGTGTCGGCGATGCCGGTGGTGCCGTGCGCCCAGCTGATCACCGGCCAGCCGCCGTCGGGCGCGGTTCCCGACGGGATTGCCACCGTGCCCGAGACCACGATCGGATCTCCGTTCCCGTTCTCCGACGCGTAGGTGATCAATTCGCTCCTGGCGGCGCTGGGCAATACCGCGGCGTTGGTGAGGGGCGCCGAAGAGAGCACGTCACCGCTCGCCGGCGCCGCGGCGGCGGAGTCGTCGCCTCCGGTGGAACAGCTGGTCACAGCGGCGACAGTAACCGCCAGCGCGCCTATGATCTGGACGGAAACTCGGGATGGACGCATGACAGCCTCTCGGGCAGGGTGCCGAGACGGGTAGCCTCAGCAGGGACCATTAAGAAGGGCTTCTTAGTACCGTGACCCACGCCACACTGTCAACCGCGCGTCTCAGTCTGGTGCGGGCCGCGGAACAGCTCGTCGCCGAGCGGGGTCTGCACGGCGTCCGGGCGAGCGAAGTGGTCAAGGCCGCAGGGCACAGGAACAATTCGGCGATCGCCTACCACTTCGGATCCTGGGAGGGACTGCTCGAGGCCGTGTGGCAGCTGCACACGGAGCCGGTCAACGAGGACCGAGCCGCGTTCATCGCGTCGGCGCGGGCGGCAGGCGACTTCACGCTGCCCACCATGGTCGAGGCCTACGTCGGCCCACTCGTCGCCGAGCTGCGCAGGCATCGACCCAGCTACTGGGCGCGCTTCAGCGAGCAATGGCTGGCCGGTATCCGGCTCGACTTCTTCGCGCTCGACGACGCGGACGCCGCTCGGCAACCGCACACCGACGCGGTCATGGTGGTACATGGGCTGTTCACGGACATCGCGGGCGAGCTCACGCAGATACCAGCGTCGACGCGGCCGCGGAGGGTGGCGCTGATGGCACGGTTCGTGATCGGGGCGCTCGCCGCCTGGGAACGCGAGCCCGCGGCCGCCGCGGCACAGGACCTCGACTCGCTCGAGCCGGAGCTGATCCGAATGGCGGTCGCGCTGCTCGCGGCCGAGTGAGGCGCTTCGCGCCCGTGCGCGGTTACCGAGTCCTGAGACTCGTCAACCGCGCACGGGCGGCGGAGCCGCCTAGATCATCGCGCGGTGGATCCCCTGCGGCTCGCCGCCGAGCTGGGTCAGGGCCGAGGAGTGGAAGATCGAGCCGGGCACGTGGATCGCGTGGGCGATGCCGGCGTGCGCGTCACGGAAGAAGCGCTGCATCGGGAACTTGTAGTGCAGAGCGCCGCCGCCGGAGCGCGCGAAGATCTCGTCCACGGCCCGCACCGCACGCCAGGCCGCGGCGGTCTGGGTGCGACGCCCGATGGCGCGCGCCTCGAAGTCGATCTCCGTGCCCGCCTCGGTCATGTCCCAGAACCGGTCCACGGTCTCGAGCAACGCGGCACGGGACGCGGCGATCTCCGCCGCCGCCTCGCCGATCGCGTAGAGGACGTAGGGGTCTTCCTTGATCTTGGTGCCGGTGATCGCGACGCGGTCCTTCTGCGCGGCGATGTGACAGGCCAGCGCGCCCTCCGCGATGCCGACGACCGCCGAGGTGATGCCGAGCGGGAACATGCAGGAGAACGGCATGTTGTAGAGCGTCTCGGTGCGGCCCGCCTTCTTCACCGCGGTACCGTCCATCACCTCCGAGGCCAGCATGGTGCGGTAGCTGGGGATGAAGGCGTCCTTGACGATCAGGTCCTTCGAACCCGTGCCGCGCAGGCCGATGACATCCCAGGAGTCCGCGACGATCTGGTAATCCGAGCGGGGCAGGATGACGTGCAGCGGGACCGGCGGCATCACCGGTGCGCCGTTCTCGTCGCCGAGCAGGGCGCCGAGGAACGCCCACTGGCAGTGATCGGTGCCCGAGGAGAACGACCAGCGACCGTTGAGGACATAGCCTCCGTCGACCTGCTTGGCGACGCCCATCGGCGCGTAGGGCGAGGCCACCCAGGTGTCCTGATCGGCGCCCCAGATCTCTTCCTGCACCTTGGGATCGGCAAAGGCCAGCTCCCACGGGTGGACGCCCACGATGCCGGTGACCCACCCCGCGGCACCGTCCATCGCGGCGATGCCCATCACCGTCTCGGCGAACTCGCGCGGGTGTACCTCGAGCCCACCGTGCTGCTTCGGCTGCAGCATGCGGATCGCGCCCGATTCACGCAGCCGCTTCGCGGAGGTGTCGGTGAGCCGCATGAGCCGGTCGCCCTCCACACCCTCGGCGCGGATCTCCTCCGCGAACTGCTCAATCCGTTCCAGGACCTGACCCATTGATTGCCTCCCACAGCCGTGGCGTCGGTAGCGCGCCGTTCGTCATCGAACACCATCGTGCACCCTGCCGGGGCGGGTTCGGCGAGACGAGCCGAGTAGGCCTCGCGGGTGGAATCCCCCGCGCGGTCAGCGCCCGCGGTGATCGGTGATCGGGGTGCGGGGTCCGAACTTGGGCTTGACGGCCTGGCCGCTGACCTGGAGCAGCCGGACCACCCGATGCCGGTGCGGCCGGGCCGATTCGAGGTACTCGACCATCTCCGCGTCGTCCAGCGGCCGGCCGAGCAGCGACCACCCGACGATCGCGGACAGATGGAAGTCCCCCACCGAGAGGGCGTCGGCGTCGCCGAGGGCCCGCTGGGCGACCTCGGCCGCCGTCCACTCCCCGATCCCCGGCACCACCCGGAGCCGGGCCGCCGCGTCGGGGGCCGACATCGCGGCCGCCTCCTCCAGGCGGTTCGCGACGGCCGCCGCCGTGACGATGACGCGGGAGCGACGCGGGTCCACCCCCGCCCGGTGGAACTCCCAGGACGGGATCCGGCGCCACACCTCGGCCGGGGGCGGCACCCGCATCCCCTCCGGCGCGGGGCCCGGCGCCGGTGCGCCGTAGTGGGTGACCAACCGCCGCCAGGAGGCATGGGCCGCCACGGTGTGGACCCGCTGTTCCAGGATCGCGGGCACCAGCGCCTCGAAGACCCGGCCGGTGCGGGGGATCCGGAGCCCGGGGAAGCGGCGGTGCGCCTCGGCCACCTTCGGGTGTTCGGGAGCGAAGCCGGCGGTGTCGTCGCCCTCGCCGAGCAGGTCGGCCAGGGTGGTCTCGAACTCTCCCGACCCGGGGCCCCAGGCTCGGCAGGACACCGCCGTCGCACCCGTCTGCGTCAGCCGATAGGTCACCGCACCGGTCGGCATCGACGCCGTGCGCCAGATCGCGCCGTCGGCGGTGGTCCGGTGACAGGGGTCGTAGGGGCCGCGGCTGAGCGGGGCCAGGGTGGCGGCCAGCGCCAGCGGCCGGGCGCTGACCAGCGTCGTCTCCACCACATCGGGGTGCGCGGCGGGGGTGGTCATCCCCCGACGATAGGTCTCCTACTGCTGGCTGACCCGCGCGGCCTCCCGACTAACGCGTTCCGAACACCTTCTCGAACTTGGCCGTGTCGCCCGCGGTCTGGAACTTGACGACCTTCCCGTCCCGATAGGTGAGGACGTCGGCGGCATCCCAGCTCTCCCCACCCGCGCTCACCTGGGTCAGGACCACGACCCTCTCCTCGTCGGCGAGGTAGTGCTGGGGCGTGGTGGTCAGGGACTTCTCGGCCATCTTCATCCACAACCCGCCGACCTCGGCCTTGCCGTGAAAGCTGCCGGAGACCGCGCTGTTGCCCGGCACGATCCACTCGAGGTCGTCCGCGAGGTCGGCCATCGCCGCCTCCGCGTCCCCGGCCGCGAACGCCGCGTACCCCTTCTTCGCGATTTCGATGTTCTGCTCAGCTGACATGAGACACCTCCCGTGTCGGTCGTTCTCCGACGAGAGCGACAGAACAAGTCAAACAGCGGGCGCCGGGCAGGTACAGGCCCTCCGCCGATTCGCTAGCCCGATCGCGTACGTCGACGTGCTCTGGCGTTGGCCATGCTGACGGCGGCACGTGCCAGCCGGGGTGCGCGGCGCGCCACCTGGAGGACCGCCCGGTCGATCGGGTTGAGCATCAGCGTTTCCTGGCGAACCGGAGTTGGACTGTGGTCGCCATCCGCGAGCGCATAGAGGCTCCATCGCCCGGGCACTCCTTTGAGCTCACGTTCACCGCGATCCTCGAAGACGAGACCCGATCCGACGACCAGATCCCGAACCGTCCTCGACACGAACACCTCGCCCGGTCCTGCGGCGGAACCCACGCGGGCACCGATGTGCACCGTCATCCCGGCCAGGTCCGTGCCGATGTGTTCGATCTCCCCCGTGTGCACTCCGGCCCGAACCGCGATGCCCAGTTCCGCTGCGGACACGCAGATCGCCTGCGCACAGCGGACCGCGGAACTCGGGCCGTCGAAGAGACTGAAGGTGCCGTCTCCCATGATGCTGACGACGCGACCGCCCGAGTTCTCTACCTCCAGCCGGACCTGTCGGTCGTGTGCGGCGAGGAGTTCCCGATAGGTCACGTCCCCGAGCCCGGACAACAACTCGGTCGAACCCACGATGTCGGTGAAGACGACCGAGCCGAGAAATCGATCCACGTCGGCGGGATGGCTTGCCCCCGTGACCATCTCCTCGAACTGGTCGAAGATGGGTATCGAGCCCTCGCCTATCGAGGCGCCCGGCCGCGTCGGCGGCAGCAGGTGAAAGCTCGCACCGGGTATCAGCTCGGCGACATACCGCACGGCACCCTCGGAGGCCGCGTTGGCCGGGTTGCAGAGCACCCTGGTCGGCGCCTGGACCGAGCGCAGCACCTCGCTGAGGTCGAGACGAAGCGCCCAGTCGAGAAAGGCGCTGGCGGCCGCCGGGGTGGCGGCGCAGCGTTCGATCATCGCCATCAGCCGCCGGTTGTGCGGCGACATCAGCGCCGGATCCCACATCTCCAGCGTCTGGCCGGTGCCCCAGTTGCGATACGCCTCCAGATAACCGGCCACGAAGTGCTCGGCCTCCTGGGCCTCCCACCCGTGTAACTCTGCTGCGCCGCACAGCGGCCCCTGGGCGACGGGGTTGACGAGCACCAGGCCCGCGACGCGCGCGGGGGAACGTGCCGCGATCAGCGCCAGTGGGCCGCAGGTGGTGACATACCCGATCAGCGTCGCCCGGCGCATGCCCGCCGCGTCCATCACGGCGGTGATGTCGTCGGCCTGCTGCTCCACGGTCGGGACATGGTCGACCTGGTCCGAGAGCCCGAAACCCCTGCGCTGTACGTAGACGGTGCTCGCATAGGTGGCGACTCGCTCGAAGAGGGCGAGGATGTGGGGATCCGTCCACATCAGATCGAGATGCATCCCGATTTCGAGGAACGCCACGACGTTGTGCGGCCCGCCATCGACGACCTGGTAGGCCAGCGCGTGACCGTCACGATCGAGGTACCGGACCCCCGGCGGCTCCATCGGAACAGTCTAAGTCGCTTCGCTGCCTCGTGAACCCTGGACGCCCTCACCCTTGTACGACGCCGCCGACCGCCCGTGCCCCGCCTCACGGGTGATGTGATCGACCAGCGGCTGCGTCCGGTACTTCACCGGCGTCGTCAGCGCGAGCGTGGTCGTGGTGTGCGCGACGCCGTCGAGCCCCAAAACGCTCTCGAGCACGTGCAGCAACTCCTCGTGCGAGGGCGCCGCGATGCGGATGAGCAGGTCCTCCCGACCGGTCGTGGTGTGCACCTCCAGCACCTCCGGGACCCCGCGCAGATCCTCGATGACGTCCTGGATGCGGCCCTGCTCCAGCTCCGCGCCGACGAACGCCTGCACCGGCAGCCCGAGGGTGGGCAGGTCGACGTCCGGGCGATACCCGGTGACCACCCCGGTCTCCTCCAGTCGCCGCATCCGGGACGCGATGGTGTTCCGGGCGACGCCCAGGCGGGCGGCCAGTTCCATCACCCCGGCGCGGGGATCGTCGGTGAGCAGTTTGAGCAGGGAGGCGTCGAGCCGGTCGATGCTGATCACTATGGCGACCTCATTCCAGTGTTGTACGTCACAACTGATCATATCCGTCAGCTCAACTCGCGGGTGTTGACGGTCACACCACCTGGGCAAATTATTGCTACACCTGATGCCCGATTGATTGCGCGCAACGTGACCCGATGCGGCGAAGAAACGGTGGACCGCGATGACTGAACTGGCCGATCGTCCCGTCACCCCGACGGCGGAGCTGCCCTCCCCCTACGACCTCGACGACCGCTATCGGTCCGGGTCCGGTCCGGTCCTGCTGACCGGCGTCCAAGCGATCGCGCGCCAGCTGGTCGAGCAGCACGTCCACGACATCCGCGCGGGCCGACGCGTCGCGACCTTCGTCTCCGGTTACCAGGGCAGCCCGCTCGGCGGCGTCGACAAGATGCTGCACGGGATGCCGCAGGTGCTCACCGAGCACGACATCACCTTCGTGCCGGGCTTCAACGAGGAGCTCGCCGCCACCGCCGTCTGGGGCAGCCAGGCGGAGCTCCCCGGGGGGCAGGCAACGCACGACGGCGTCATCGGCGTCTGGTACGGCAAGGGCCCCGGCGTCGACCGGGCCACCGACGCCCTGCGGCACGCGAACATGTACGGCGTCAATCCGAAGGGCGGCGTGCTGCTGCTCGTCGGCGACGACCCCGCCTCCAAGTCCTCCACCGTCCCCGCGGTCAGCGAGCGGTCGCTCGCCGCACTGGGGATCCCGGTGTTGTTCCCGCGCAACGCCGAAGAGATGATCACGATGGGCATGCACGGCGTCGCGCTGTCCCGCGCCTCGGGCTGCCTGGTGGCGCTGAAGGTGGTCGCGGATGTCGCCGACGGCGCCTGGACGGTCGACGGCGGGGTGTCGGACATCGACATCACCGTTCCCGAGATCGAATGGGAGGGACGGCCGTTCGTCTACAAGCAGCGACCGATGGCGGTCCCGACGGACAGCGTCATCGCCGAGGCCGACCTGTACGGGCCCCGCTGGGAGATCGTGCGCGCGTACGGCGAGGCCAACGATCTCGATGTGATCGAGGTCGACCCCACCGGAGCGACGATCGGCTTCGCGGCTACCGGCACCACCTTCGACTCGCTGCGTCAGGGCCTGCTCGATCTCGGCGTGGACGAGGCCGCGCTGCACCGCGCGGGGATCCGGCTGCTGCGCATCGGCATGCCCACCCCACTCGGCGCGAAGAAGGTCCGCGAGTTCGCCGCGGGCCTCGAGCAGCTGATCGTCGTCGAGGACAAGACGGCCTTCATCGAGACCCAGATCCGCGAGATCCTCTACGGCACCGAACACACGCCGCAGATCCTGGGCAAGCGCGACGCCGCCGGTCGGCCGCTGATGCCCGTCGACGGTGAGCTGACCGCCGGTCGGCTGCTCGGCCCGCTGCGCCGGGTACTCAAGGACCGGGTGGAGCTGAAGAAGGCTCTGCCCCCACAGCTTTCACTCGAGGTCCTGTCCGCCACCCGCACCCCGTACTTCTGCAGCGGATGCCCACACAACCGGTCCACCGCGCTGCCCGAGGGCTCGATCGGCGGCGGCGGCATCGGCTGCCACACCATGGTCACCATCTCGAACCGTGAGGACAGCGCCGTCACCGGGCTCACCCAGATGGGCGGCGAGGGCAGCCAGTGGATCGGCCAGGCACCGTTCACCGACGTCAAGCACCTGTTCCAGAACGTCGGCGACGGCACCTTCTTCCACTCCGGCCAGCTCGCCGTGCAGGCCTGTGTCGCGGCCGGGGTGAACATCACCTACAAGCTGCTCTACAACGACGTCGTCGCGATGACCGGCGCCCAGGACGCCGAGGGCGCCCTGTCCGTCGCGAAGCTCACGCACAAGCTCACCACCGAGGGCGTCAAGCGGATCATCATCTGTGCCGACGACCCCAAGCGGCACAACAAGAGGCAGCTCGCCAAGGGAACCAAGCTGTGGCACCGCGACCGCCTGGACGAGGCGCAGAAGGAGCTGCGCGAGGTCGAGGGCGTCACCGTGCTGATCTACGACCAGCACTGCGCGGCCGACGCCCGCCGGCAGCGCAAGCGCGGCACCCTGCCCACCCGCAACACCCGCGTGATCATCAACGAGGCCGTCTGCGAGGGCTGCGGTGACTGCGGGACCAAGAGCAACTGCCTGTCCGTGCAGCCGGTGGACACCGAGTTCGGCCGCAAGACCCGGATCGACCAGACCTCGTGCAACACAGACTATTCCTGCCTGGACGGCGACTGCCCGTCGTTCGTGACGGTCGAGGTGGTGCCGGGTAAGAAGAAGTCCGCCCGGGCCGAGCGCCCCGTGCCACCGCTCGCGGCCGAGCCGGACCTCGGCGAGCTGACCGCGACGCAGAACGTCTTCCTCGCGGGCATCGGCGGCACCGGCATCGTCACGGTCAACCAGGTGCTGGCCACCGCCGCGCTGCGCGCCGGGTACGAGGTGGAGTCCCTCGACCAGATCGGACTCAGCCAGAAGGCCGGGCCGGTGGTCTCGCACCTGCGCTTCTCCCCCGGCGCGCTCGAGCCGTCGAACCGGCTGACGCCGGGCAGCGCCGACTGCATCGTCGCGTTCGACCTGCTCACCGCCACCGACAACAAGAACCTGGGCTACGGGAGCGCGGCCGCCACCATCGCGGTCGCGTCGACCAGCCAAACCCCGACCGGCGACATGGTCTACGACAAGTCGGTGCGGTACCCGGACGAGCAGTCGCTGCTCGATCGCCTCGACGCGGCGTCGAAGTCGCTCACCGCCTTCGACGCGCTGGCCGCCGCGCAGGAACTGTTCGGCAACACCGCCGCCGCGAACCTCCTGCTGATCGGCGCGGCCTTCCAGAGCGGCGGGCTGAGGCTGCCCGCCGAGGCCATCGAGGAGGCGATCGGCATCAACGGCATCGCGGTCGCCGCGAACATCGACGCATTCCGCTGGGGCCGCGTCGCCCTCGCCGACCCGGAAGCCTTCGCCGCCGTCACCACGCGGCGCACGCATGCACCGGCTGCCGTGCCGGCACACCTGCTCGCCGACGCCACCTTTGACGGTGAGGTGCGACGGCTGGTGGAGTTGCGTGCGGGTCGGCTGGTCGAGTTCCAGAACGTGAAGGTCGCGCGCCGGTACATCGATGCGGTGCAGTCCGTCTGGTCCGCGGAGCGCTCGGTCACCGACCGGACGGAGTTCAGCGAGGCAGTGGCCCGCGGGCTGTTCAAATTCACCGCGTACAAGGACGAGTACGAGGTGGCGCGGATGCTGGTCGATCCCGCCTTCCTCGAGGACGTCGCGTCCCAGGTGCCGGGCGGCGAGAACCTGACCTACAAGCTGCATCCGCCGGCGCTGCGGGCACTGGGCCGCAAGAAGAAGATCGGCCTCCGACCGAAGTCGCATGTGGCACTGAAGATGCTGGCCAAGGGCAAGGTGCTCCGCGGGACCAAGCTCGACCCGTTCGGCTACGCCCACGTCCGCAAGGTCGAGCGCGAACTGCTGGCGCACTACACCGCGATGGTGCTGCGGCTCGCGAACGAGCTGGACTCGGGCAACTACGACAGGGCCACCACGATCGCAGCGCTGCCCGACGTCGTCCGCGGCTACGAGGACGTCAAGCTCGGCAACGTGGAGCTCTACTGGGAGCAGCTGCGGAAGCTCGGAATCGAACGCTAGAAACGACTGACGCGTTGACCGCGTCCTCTGGTACGCGCTCGATGCTGTCTCCAAACCGCGAATGGCGCCGACGCCCGCTGCGCGTTGCCGCATAGCTCCTGTACGGATTCTCCGAATTTGCAACCCAGCTCACTGATGCCATGGCCGACGTGTTCGCAGCGTGGCATCGACGGAAGGACATCACCTATGAAGATCTGTTGGATCGGTCTCGGAGCCATGGGGTTCCCGATGGCCGGGCACCTGAACGAGGCGGGGTACGAGGTCACCGGGTTCGACCACTCGTTGGACGCGTGCATCGACGCCGCCGCGGCCAGGATTCCCGTCGCCGATTCTGTCCAGGACGCCGCGGAGGACGCCGATGTCCTGATTACGATGCTGCCCCGGGGCGACCATGTCCGGGGCGCGCTGTTCGATTCGGCCGCACTGGCTGCGGCAGCGCCGGGTGCGCTGGTCATCGACTGCTCCACGATCGGCGCCACAGATGCCTGTGACATCGGCGCGGCAGTGGCGGCCACGGGGCGCCGTTTTCTCGATGCCCCGGTCTCTGGTGGCACCGGCGGCGCCCAGCACGCGACGCTGACGTTCATGGTCGGCGGCGCGGCCGCAGACCTCGATGATGCCCGGCCGCTACTGGAGTCGATGGGCACCCACATCTTCCACGCGGGTGCCGTGGGGACCGGTCAGAGCGCGAAAATGGTCAACAGCATGATGCTCGCGGTGAACATGCAGAGCACGTGCGAGGCCGCGGTCCTCGCGCGGCGTCTGGACGTCGCGCCGGAGACGGTCATCGAGATCGCCCGGTTGGCCACCGGCGACAACTCGGCGCTGCGTAACTACTACCCGGTCGCCGGCGCCGTCGCCGCCGCGCCGTCGAGCCGCAAGTTCACGGGCGGGTTGGCCGCGACCCAAATGCGCCAGAATCTTGGGCTCGCGCTCGACGCCGCCGCCGAACACGGGGTCGACGCCTCCGCCACCGCGGAGGTGGCACGCCGACTCGACCGCATCATCGCCGACGGCCACGGGAACTTGGACTACTCCGTGCTCGTGCGGCTCCTCGACGACACCGTCGACGCGGGCGTACCGCAGGCGGTCCGGTGATCGCCATCCGGGTCCCGTAGGTCACCTCGCGGCGGGACAGCACCACCGGCACCGACCTCGGGGTTCCGCCCGAACTGACCGCTGACGGTCACAGCATCCAACCCACAATCTGCAGCTCGGAGGAGATATCCATGGACACATCCCTGGTGGAACAGGCGTTGGGTGGCGGCGACACCAGTGGGGCGTTGGACCCCCTACAGATTGGTGAGGTGCTCGGGCGGTTGATCGACCCGCGGGCGGTGGCAGTTGAGGCACCCAAAGTGGTCGCGGAATGGGCCAAGGTTGCGCTCGGTCTGTCCGACATCGAGGTCCCCGAACGCGATGCCCAGTACGGAGATCCGCTGTGGCGGCAGCATCCGGCATTTCGGCGATTAGCCCAGGGGCATCTAGCGTGGACCCAGGCAGTCGAGCGCATGGCCGAGGAGGACGGGGCCGCTTGGCAGGACCGCGAACGCGCGCGCTACGTGACGAACATCCTCACCGGCGCACTCTCACCGGCCAATTTTCTGCCCACGAATCCGACCGCGATCAAACGCGCTATCGACACAGGCGGACTTTCGCTGCTGCGCGGAGCCCGCAACTTCGTCCACGACGTCGCCACCAACCGCGGCATGCCGGCCATGACCGACTCGAGCCCGTTCACTGTCGGGGAGAACCTTGCGTGCAGCCCGGGGGCGGTGGTGTACCGGGAGGAGATGTTCGAGCTGTTGCAGTACAGCCCGACAACCGAGAACGTCCGGGAGCGGCCGCTGCTCGTCGTCCCCCCACAGGTGGGCCGCCACTACATTCTCGACCTCTCGCCTGGCCGCTCGCTGGTGGAGTTCGCCATCGCGTCCGGGGTGCAAACGTTCACGCTCGTGTGGCGCAACCCAAGCACCGACCCGGACTGCGGGCACGGCAATTGGGGCCTAGAGGACTACATGTCCGCGGTCATCCGAGCCTTCGACGTCGTCAAAGAGATCACCGGCGCCGAGGACCTGAACCTGCTCGGCTTCTGCGCAGGCGGCTTCACCAGCGCACTCGCCCAGGCACACCTGGCGGCCAAGGGGTCCCGGCCGATCCACGCCGCCACCTACCTGGTCACCATGCTGGACACGCGACAACCGAACATGGTCACCACCTTGACCACCCCCGGGGTCGACACGGCGTTGACCCGCAGCGCCGACAGGTCAACGGTGATCGACGCAAAGACGATCGCGCACAACTTCAACTGGATGCGGCCCAAGGACCTGGTCTACGGTTACGCGATCAACAATTGGCTGCTCGGTGAAGCCCCCTCGGCCTACGACCTGCTCGCATGGAACGACGACGCGGCCAACATCTCGGCGGCCTACGTCCGCGACAGTACTGCCCTGATGGCCAGCGGCGACCTCGTCACACCGGGCGGTACCACATTGCTCGGCACCCAGATCGACCTCTCCGCAGTCGAATCCGACAACTTCATCGTCGCCGCACAGACCGACCACATCACCACTTGGAGGCCTTGCTACATGACCAGCCAGCTGTTGGGAGGCGACAGCGAGATGGTGGTCGTCAACAAGGGTCACATCCAAACCATCGTCAGTCCGATCGAAAAGTCGCGCCAAAAGTACTGGGCCGGGCCGCCCACCGGGCCGGACCCCGACCAGTGGCGCGAGCAGGCCGGGCAGCACTCGGGATCGTGGTGGCCGCACTGGGCCGAATGGCTGATCCCCAGGTCCGGAGCCGAACAGGTCGCCCCGGACCGGTTGGGAAGCATCAAGTACCCGGCACGAGAATCCGCACCCGGGCAGTACGTCCACGAGAAGTAGGGACATAAGCACAACAGCAACGCTGGTCGACCCCGCGTTCCTCGAGGACGTCAAGCTCGGCAACAGGGAGCTCTACTGGGAGCAGCTGCGCCGGCTGGGAATCGAGCTTCAACAACGGAGTTCCCGCTCCCGCAGAAGGCATTCGGTGGTCGAGCTTCCGCCGGGCGCCCTCTGCGACCAGAGGAGATCGACGGAACTTACTCGGGCCGTCGAGAACGCATCCGGACGGTGCCCTCGACCCGAAGGCAAGACCTCTCGCGAAGCCATGCGCTGCCTGAAACGTGACCTCCCTGCCCGATACGAATGGCTGGCGCACTCCGTACCGGGCAGGGGATGTCATCAGGCAGGGGCCGAGACCGCAGTATCGTCGGCGCGGTCGGCCGGTTCGATGCTCCGCCGTTTGACGAGAAGAATGATCGCGAGGATCGGGTAGGCCAGCAGCGGCGCGAAGGTACCAACGTACGCCTGCTGGTCCAGGAGGATGACGGCCCCGGTGAGCAGCGAGAAGTCGAAGAGTCCGTGCATGACGGAGTTGAGTGCGTTGCTGCCCGAGACACGCCGGGTGAGGTAGAAGAAGTACCCCGCGAGGCTGACGATGATCGCCTGAGGGATCGCGGAGGCGCCACCGCCCGTGAACGCGTTCGACAGGTGAACCACGCCGAAGATGAGGCTGGACCACAATGCGACCTGGCCCTCACGCAAACCATGTTGGCGCAGCACCGTCACCCCGACGCCGCGGAACATGCCCTCTTCACCCCAGCCGACGAACTGCGTGGCGATGAGGAGACACACGATGAACAGCCAGCCCTTTTCCGACAGCGCGCTGTAGTTGATGCCCAACAGGATTGCGCCGAGAAGGATCGCGGGCACGACCCAGACCCATCGGTTGACCGGGCGATCATCCTTCATCACCGGACGCCACCACCCGAGCGCGGCGATGACCCCGTAGGTGAAGATGACGGAGAGTCCGAGCGGGATCAGCATGGTGAAGACCACCCCCCGGGTGGTCAGGGTGTCGTCCTCGTCGGCCCAGCCGCCGATCAGCATGCCGCTGATCTTGATGATTGCCAGGTATGCGACGACGATCACGGCGAAGGCCAAATAGGAGAGGCGGCGACCGGTGATTCCGGGCGGCGGCGCCTCATGCTTTGGTGTATTCACTTCGCCAGACTAATAAACGCCCTTGCCCCATGCTGGCCATTTGGAACGGTGTGGGTCGACGCTTCCTCGGCTTGGCAGCACACACAGACATCTCAGTTCGCTGAGACGCAACTGATGGACTCTCGCGCGGCATGCGGCTCCTATCGCCATATCCTGAGTGAGTGAGCGCGAACCCCGCTGCAGATCAGATCGCTCGCCTGCAGGCCGAGCGGGAGGATCTCCTGCTCGATGGCCGCGAACTCGAGGCTCGCCTGGACCGATTGAGGCGACGGCTCGATGATGTCAATGCGGAGATTGCCTCGCTTCGCCGGGTTGAGGGCGAACTGCTCCGGCGCCACCCCGAGCTCGAACAGGACTGATTCTGAAAATGTGCGGCCGCTAACGCACGACCGTCCCATAGGGCTCGACGACATGAACGCCACCGCACTCGGTTCGGGTGACCACCAACGGGCACGCCCCAGACTGCCTATCGTGGCTGTATGGGGCATAAATGGGGGCGGATCGCGGCAGCGACATCTGCGGGAGCACTGATCCTGACGAGTTGCGAGACCAACACGGACGTGCCGGCAACCTTCGCCGCCACGGTGACCGTCACCGGCCACGCAGACCGAGCATCGGCTGCCTCCGGCGTGTGCACCATCGGGACGGTTCCGGTCGCCCCGAACGACAGGGTGGTCATCCTCGGAGACAGCGGTGCTGCCTTCGCAGCGACGGCGCTGGAGGTCGACTCCATCGATGAGAATCCCGATGGCACGGGCGTGTGCACCTACACCGCCCCCTTCGAAGCCATCCCCGAGAACCAGAGAAACTACGTCATCTGGATGAACAGAAACTTCACGGAGAAGTCCTTCACGTCCGACGAACTCAAGAACGGTACTACCTACCGCCTGTGCAGCTCTGTACCCACCGACAGCAGCCACGGTGCGGATGTACTAGACAGCGGCTGCACGCCCTGACGTGGAACACCGTCCAAGGGCCTTCAAACGATCCATGGCCTCGGGATCATGCATCCGTCCCCGACGCTGGGCAGCTGTCTGCTCTGGACGCTGTCGGTCGGGGCTCTGTACCGGGAGCCGTCAAGCCGCCAACACTGGAGCACCAGGGAAGGCGCGTAGCTCGTCGTAAGCCTGCCGTGTTCGTAGGCAGGTATGGAGCTGGCCGAGGAGTTTTCCGAAGAGGTGACGTTGAGCTTGTCGACTCCAGTCCCCGGCAGTGCGACGGCGGTCGAAATGTTCCCGGGCACCAGGCGAGCTCTGGATCGCGACGAGCGTCCAGAACGAGCCGACCGACGCCAGTCGATTGTTCTTGATCTGCCGGTGCATCACCACGGTTCGCTTGCCGCTCGCGCGAGTGACCGGTGAAGCGCCGGCATACGCCTTCAATCCGCGCGCATCAGCGAATCGCGTTCGATCGTCCCCGATCTCGGCGAGCAATCTTGCCCCACTGACGGCGGCGAGACCGGGAAAACTTGTAATGATCTCGGAATCCGGATGGCGCTCGAAGTGCTCGGTTGTCGCCGCGGTCAGGGCCTCGACCGCGGCGCAGGCAGCATCGAGTCGCTGCACCAGCGTCCGCAGTTGGATGCCCATTGCGTGCTCAACCAACTCAGGCTGCCGTAGCTGGCTGGTGCGGAAGACCTCACGAAGTCGGGCCGTGTCGGCGTCGACGTTGCGTTGCCGGCCCGCCTTCCTCAACAGCGCACGTAACTTCACGGGCGTCAGCTTCGCCGCAGCACCGGGAGTTGGAGCGGCCGCGAGAATCATCCGAGCGTCGGCTCGAGTTATCCCGCCACCGCTCAACGCGTCGTACGCAGTCAGAGCGGCCGGGAAGTAGTCCTTGAGCAGCGATCGGATCTGGTTGCCGAGCGCGGTGCGTGCCCACACGGCGTCCTGTTGGGCGCGGGCGAGAACCTTGATCGCGCGTGCGAGGTCGGTGTCGTCCGGAATCGGCCGGTGTGAAGAGCGGTCGAGGCGCAGGATGCTGGCGAGCATGACCGCGTCCGCAGCATCGGACTTCGCGCCGGAGACGGTGCGCTGGCTGCGGTACCTCGAGGCAGAGAGCGGGTTGATCGCATAGATGGGCCGTCCGGTCGCCCGCAGGGCTGTGACCCACAAACCACGGTCGGTTTCGATGGCTACCGGTATCGGGTCCTCGGCCGTGTCGCCTGCGTCGGCGAGCATCTGGATTTGGCGGGCGAACCCGCCGGCGTCGTTGGCCACCCGTTCCTTCACCAGGACTGCCCCGGTGTCGTCGATGATGGCGATATCGTGATGGTCGTCGGCCCAGTCGATCCCACAGAATCTGTCCACCTGCTGCACTCCTGTCACGTCGAGGAACAGGGTCGGTCGAACCGCAGTGGAGTCACACGACGCCCTAATTGCAGGACTCACGCAGGATGCGGGTCCGTCATCTCATCAGTCGTGTCGTGACGCCAGCACACCGCAGGAGCCTCGATCTATCGAAGAGCTCGCAGCTCGTGAACACCACATGAGAGGTCGATCCCTGCGGCCGGCTCGCACCACGAGCAGGACACCACCGAAACCCTCCACGCCGGGTGAGCCGTGCCGTTCTCTGTGTGAAGGCGTCTCCGACAGCGAGCACCAGGAACCCATGAGCGTCACGCCCACACCGGCGCGGAAGGCCCACGCACGCAGGCGATCAAGCCCGCGTAGGAGTCAATTAGGAACCCTCTAGACAATGTCGGCTACTCCCGATAAAATCGCACATATGTTCGATAATGGGTCGGCATCGGGACTGCTCGACGGCGTGCCGGATTGTGAGCAACCGGCAACGCTGACGGCGCAGCACGCCCGCATCGCCCGCGAACAGTTTCGCGAAATCTATGCCGTCACAGCTGTTTACCTCGCGCGCTGCGAGGAAGACGCCCGCCGCGGCAAGAACGAGGCCCACCAGGGCGAATTCGCGCACGTCGAAGTCGCCGCGATCCTGCACATCACCGAACGCGCGGCCACCGCGATGATCGACCTCGGCTGCGACCTCCGTTGTCGCCTGCACCGAGTGTCGGCCGCGCTCGAGACCGGAGAGCTCGACCTCGCCCAGACCCGGGCGATCGCCGACGCGTTGACGAACGTCTCCGACGACAAACTCGACGACATCGAGAAGCGCCTGCTCGACGGCGCGGGACGGCACTCCTGCACCAAGCTCAAGCAACGCGCCAGGCGTCTGATCGCCCGCCTGGATCCCGACGGGGTCCGGCGGCGCCGCGAACGCGCCGAAGAGGACCGCGACGTCCGCACCCACGCCGCCGACGACGGCATGTCGACCTTGGAAGGACTGCTCCCCGCGACCGGCGCACAACGACTTTCGATGAGACTGCGGGAAATGTCGCTACAGGTCTGCGCCGACGACCCCCGCACCCACGCCCAACGCCGAGCAGATGCACTCATCGCCCTCACTGACGGCGCCGACCACCTGCCCTGCCAATGCGGACACGAGCACTGCACGGCTCAGAACGGCAAACCGCCGCAACCCAAAGCGACGATCCTCGTCGGTGTCTCCGCTACCACCCTGCTCGGCCTTGACGAACTCCCCGGTTACCTGCACGGCTACGGCGCCATAGATGCAGACCTCGCCCGCGACCTCGCCGCCGACGGCACGTGGACGCAGGTCCTGACGCTGTCCGACAAGGATCGCCAGCGCGTCATCAGGGCTCTTCTCGACGACCTCCGTACGGCATCACCCGAACTATTCACCCACACAACAGAAACGGGCACGAGCAACGACGGACCGTGGGTCTCCGGCCGACGAATCGACACCAACCCGCACGGACCGATTCTCGGCGTAGGCAAAGCCCTCACAGCCGCGGGCATCACCCCATCCTCGATCCGCAACCGGACCAAAGCCTCACACGAAGCCCTCACCTACCAACCCAGCAAACGCCTCGCCGAGATCATCCGAACCCGAGACGGCACATGCCGCTTCCCCAACTGCACTGCGCGAGCCCAGGATTGCGACATCGACCATACAGTCCCGTTCAACCATGCCAACCCCGCACGCGGCGGGCTCACCATCGAACAGAACCTGGCCTGCCTGTGCCGAAAACACCACCGCCTCAAGACCGAGGGCTACTGGACCGTCACACAGATCGGCGCCGGCCGACTCGAGTGGACCGACCCCCACGGCACCCGCACCATCACCGAACCCATCGGTCCCTTCACAGACCCCGACGACAACACGGGTAGCGACCAAGACACCACCGAACGCGTACTCCATAACATCGCCGACCACAACAGGGGCTGCGGGGTCGAGGACGACCTCGCCTACCTCCTCGACACCCTCCTACCGCCCGACTGGCGACACCTCAAACCCCGCAAACCCGCCAGACCGATCCTCGTCATCGACCTCGACCAACCGCCGCCGTTCTGAACTCAATCCCACAGCACCCCACCGGTTTAGGTGGGGACCGCCAGCAGCAGCCTTCCGATTCAGGGCTGGAACACGATCCGGCCGACGGTGGTCCCGTCGCCGAGCCGCCCCAGTCCATCAGCCACCTCGGCGAGCGCGAGCCGCTCACTGATCAGCGGCTTGATCGCGCCCTCGGCGGCGAGCCGGGTCAGCTCGACATGGCAGTCGTCAATGGCCTGCTGGTTGTACGCCTTGTACAGACCCCAGTGCAGCCCGATGATCGAGTAGTTCTTGATCAGCGCGTGATTGAGGGCAGGCTGCGGGATGGTGCCGCCCGCGAACCCGATCACGATGATCCGCCCCTCGAAGGCGATGCACTTGGTCGATTTCGTGTAAGCGTCGCCGCCGACCGGGTCGAACACCACGTCCGCGCCGCGGCCGCCGGTGAAGTCCTTGACCGCGGCCACGATGTCCTCGGTGTGCCGGTCGATCACCAGATCCGCACCGAGCCGGCGGCAGTACTCGGCCTTGTCGGGTCCGCCGACCACCCCGATCACCCTCGCTCCGGCCGCCTTGCCCAGCTGCACGGCAGCGCTCCCCACCCCGCCCGCGGCGGCGTGGACCAGCAGGGTCTCGCCCGGCCGCAGCTGGGTGCGGCGGTGCAGGGCGAACCAGCCCGTCTGATAGCCAATGCTCAGCGCGGATGCCTCCGCATCGTCCAGGGAGGCGGGCGCCGGGAAGGTGTTCGCCTCCTCCATCACCGCCAGCTCCGCGAACCCGCCACCGGGCAGGCTCGGGTTGCCGATCACCCGGTCCCCGACCGCGAACCGGTTGACGCCGTCGCCCAGCGCGACGACCTCGCCGCACAGCTCGACGCCGGGGGTGAACGGCAACGGCGGCTTGATCTGGTATTCGCCGCGGCACAGCAGCACGTCCGGGAAGTTCGCGGGCGCCGCCAGCACCCTGACCATCAGCTGGCCGGGGCCGGGCACGAGATCGACGACCTCCTCCAGCCTCAGTACGTCGCGCGGTTCGCCGAGTTCGTTGACGCGCCAAGCCTTCATGATGCCTCTCCTGACCACTACGTCGATGGGTGATGGGTGGAATCCGGATCAGATCCCGGCACCCGCCGCGACCTCGCGGGCCTTGCGCACGAGCGCGTCGATCTGTCCTGCGGTGGGAGTGCCCGCGGCCGCCCTGTTCCGCGGGTTCTCCATGGCCCGCCGCATGACGCCCTCGCCGATGACCGCGATCTTCCACAGACCCAGCACATGCCAGAACGTCAACGCCGCGGCGTCCCGTCCGGTCTGGTCCAGGTAGATCTCGGCGAGCTCCGCGCGGGTGGGGAAGCCCGCCAGTGTCGATGCCGGGAAGTCGCCGATGGCGTCCTCCCCCGGCTCCGGCCAGTAGGCGAGCATGCTGCCCATGTCGGCCAGCGGGTCGCCGAGCGTGGACAGCTCCCAGTCCAGCGCTCCGATCACCTCGCCCGACTCCCGCGAGACGATCACGTTGCGCAGATGGAAGTCTCCGTGCACCAGCGCGATCTCGCGCTGCTCGGGGACCGCCGCGGCGAGCCGCCCGGTCAGGTCGTCGAGCTCGGGTAGTTCACGGGTCTTGGAGACCTCCCACTGACCGGCCCACCGCTTGAGCTGACGCTCGGCGTACGGCTTGTGGCTGGCGAGGTCGGTCAGGCCGGTCGCGTCGAGGTCCACGGCATGGACCCTGGCTAGGGCCCGCGGCAGCGAGACCCCGATGGCCCGACGCCGCTCCGGCGCAAGCGATTCCACGATCGGTATGGTGTCGACGATCTGGCCGTCGATGAACTCCATCAACACCAGCGGGACGTCGGACACCGCAGGATCCTCCGTCACCCCGAAGATACGGGGGGCGGGCACGTCCGTGTCGGTGAGGGCCGCCATGATCCGCGCCTCCCAGACCACGTCGTGCGCCGAGGCGAGCAGGTGACCCAGCGGAGGACGACGGAGCACCCACCTGCGTTCGTCGTTGTCCCGGACCAGGAAGGTCAGGTTCGACTGCCCCAGTCCGATCCGGTCGAAGCTCAGCGGTGCGGTGAATTCCACACCGAGCGAGCCGAACCACCGCGTCACCGCCGCCGGGTCGAGCCCGACCGTCTCCCGCACGTCAGACACCGAACCCGGCCCCGTTCCGGAACGGCCGCACGTCGCCGAGCAGCTGGCCTCCGTCGATCACCATGGTCTCGCCGGTGACCCAGCTCGCAGCGTCCGAGACCAGGAAGGCGATCGCGGAGGCGATATCGCCCGGCTCACCGATCCGGTTCAGCGCGGTCAGATCCGACACCGCCTGCTCGTGTTCCTTCCACAGCGCCTCGGCCAGCTTGGTCCGGACCACGCCGGGCGCGACCGCGTTGACCCGGATCTTCGGCGAGAGTTCCAGCGCCAGCTGCTTTGTCAGGTGGATCAGCGCGGCCTTCGACGCGTTGTAGAGGCCGAGGTTCGCCTCGTGCGCGAGCCCGCCGATGGAGGCGGTGTTCACCACGGCACCGCCGTGTTCGCCCATCCACGCCTCCGCGGCGAGCGCGGTCCACATCAGCGGCGCCCACAGGTTCACATCGAAGGTCTTGGCGAATCGGCCGTGGTCCTGACCGATCAGCGGGCCGAACGCCGGGTTCGTGCCCGCGTTGTTGACGAGGATGTCGATGCTGCCGAACCGCTCGAGCGCCGTCTCCACGCACCGCCGGGCGGCCACCTCGTCGACCGCGTGCGCGGCCACCCCGAGGGCATTGCCGCCGCCGACCTGCGCGGCCGCCGCGTCCGCCGATTCCTGCGAACGGGACGTCAGCACGACATTCCCGCCCGCTGCCGCAATGGCCTGTGCCGCAGCCAAACCGATCCCCCGGGATGCACCCGTGACGATGGCGGTGCGACCGGTCAGATCCAGTCCACTCACGTGAGAGCCCTTCCTCCGCTGTTCGATTCCGCGTGCTCAGGCACCGGTGGGCCGGTGGTCCCGGTACTTGCGCAGTTCCTGCTTGGCGATCGCCCTCTTGTGCACCTCGTCGGGGCCGTCGGCCAGACGCAGGGTCCGCAGGTGCGCGTACGCCATGGCGAGTGGGAAGTCGTCGGTCACACCGGCACCCCCGTGCACCTGGATCGCCCGGTCGACGATCTTCAGGGCCATCTGTGGCGCCGCGACCTTGATCGCCGCGATCTCGGTGCGCGCGTCCTTGTTGCCCACCGTGTCCATCAGGTAGGCGGCCTTGAGCGTGAGGAGGCGGTTCATCTCGATCTCGATGCGCGCCTCGGCGATCCAGTCCTGGATGTTGGCGCGGTCGGCGATCGGACGGCCGAAGGTGACGCGCGACTGCGCGCGCTTGCACATCAGCTCCAGGGCCCGCTCGGCCATGCCGATGGCCCGCATGCAGTGATGGATCCGGCCGGGTCCCAGGCGGGCCTGGCTGATCGCGAAGCCCTCACCCTCGCCCTTGAGCACGTCCTTGCGCGGAACCCGCACGTCCTCGAAGGTGATCTCCGCGTGGCCCTCCCGGTCGTGATAACCGAAGACCGGAAGGTTGCGCACGACGGTGACGCCCGGCGCATCGATCGGCACGACGAGCATCGACTGCTGGCGGTGGATCTCCGCCGTCGGGTCGGTCTTCCCCATCACGATGAGCACCTTGCAGTTCTGGTGCATGGCGTTGGAGGCGAACCACTTACGTCCATTGAGGACATACTCGTCGCCATCGCGCTCCATCCGCATCTCGACGTTGGTGGCGTCGGAGCTGGCGACCGCCGGCTCGGTCATCGCGAAGGCGGAGCGGATCGTGCCGTCGAGCAGCGGCTTCAGGTACTTCTCGCGGTGTTCGTCGGTCCCGAAGATCTCGAAGACCTCCATGTTGCCGGTGTCGGGCGCATTGCAGTTGCACGCCTCGGAAGCGAGGTGGCTGCGCCCCATGATCTCGGCGAGCGGCGCGTACTCCAGGTTCGTCAGGCCCGCCCCGGTTCCTGGATGCGGGTGAAAGAGATTCCACAGGCCCTGCTTTCGCGCCTCGGACTTCAGCTCCTCGATGATCGGCGGCTGGAAATGGGGGTCGCCCGCGGCCCGCATCTGCTCGTCGTAGACGGCTTCCGCCGGGTAGACGTGCGAGTCCATGAACTCGAGCAGGTCGGCCTGGAACTTCTTGGCACGGTCCGAGACCTCGAAAAGGGACATGTGAACTCCTGACAGGTCGGAAGGGTATTGGCGGGGACGTCGCTCAGGCCCCGGGGAGCAGGCCGGCCTGGAAGCGGCGCATCCCCCGCAGCCACCGGTCGTAGTCGGCACCCTTGTGGCGGTACATCTCGAGCACCTGCTCGTGCGGAAGGATCAGGAAACGCTCCTCGTCCATCGCCGCCAGGACCGCGTCCGCGACCTGCGACGGTTCGAGCACTTCGCCCGCGGAGGTCACGGCCCGCGTCGCCGCGACACCGAGGACGTCGCCGGACTCCTCGCCCTCGTACAGCAGCTTCGTGTTCACGCCCATCGGACACAGGCAGCTGACCCGGATCCCGCGATCGCCGTAGGTCACGTTGAGCCACTCGGCGAAGCCCACCGCGGCGTGCTTGGTCACCGAGTAGGTGGCGGAACCGATCTGGGTCAGCAGGCCGGCGGCCGAGGCGGTGCTGACGAAGTAGCCCTCGCCCCGTTCGAGCCACCGCGGGACCAGCAACTGCGCGGCGCGGATGTGAGCCCGCAGATTGACGTCGATCGACAGGTCCCAGTCACTCTCGGTGGCCTCCAGACCCGGCGCGCCACTGATGCCCGCGTTCGCGAAATACAGGTCCACCGGCCCGAATTCGGACTCGGCGAGGTCGATCAACCGCTGGATCGCGTCCGTATCGGAGGCGTCCGCGCCCGCGCCGACCGCGGAACCGGGGCGCTCGGCGTTGATGCTCGCGGCGACGGCCAGTGCGGCCGCCTCGTCGAGATCCGCAACGACGACCTTCGCGCCCCCGGCGGCGAGCCGATCAGCGAGCGCGCCGCCGATTCCTCCGCCGCCACCGGTGACGATGGCGACCTTCTGCTCAACCTTCACAGAGATTCCTCTTCTCTCGCGGTGATCCGAGCTTGCCAGCAAAGCTAAATGAATATGAGGCCAGATTCACCTGTGACGGCATTTTGTTGCCCGGACCTGGCCGAACTCGAGGCAGAACTCAGGCGCGCGGAGCGATGCGGAGCGCGTTCACCCACAGCCGGGTGGCGGTGGCGACGATGTCGTCGAGGGACGCCGCCTCGCTGCCGCCGGTGACGAAGTACCCGAACGCGAGGCGGCTGATCATGCCGGACAGCGCCGACGAGGCCAGCAACGGATCGAGATCCGGGTCGGCGAGTCCGCGCTGCTGCAGGTTCGCGATGCTGCGGGCGTTGCGGCGGATGAAGGCGTCGGCGCGCTGCTGCCGCAATACCCGGAACTCGGGATCGATGCTGGCGACCTGCTCGAGTAACCCCATCAGCTTCGCGTTGCGCTCGTATGCCGCGAAGTACGCCCGGTTGCTGGCCGCGATGATCGCGGCCGGATCGTCCTCGTCCGCCACGTGCGGCATACCCGGGTGCATCATGTCTTCCTGCGCCAGCTCGAGGACGGCCGCGAAGATCTCTTCCTTGCTCGCGAAGTAGGTGTAGAACGTTCCCGCCGAGCACTTGGCCGCCTTGGTGATGTCGATCAGGCGCGTGTCGAGATAGCCCGAGCGCTCGAACACCCGTCGGGCGGCCGCGATCAGCGCCGACCGGGTCCGCAATCCGCGCTCGGTCACGGGCAGTTCCCGGAGCAGCGACGACCGCGCCATCGACGGCGGCGCGTCGTCGCGGTCATCCCCGGAAACCAATCCTGACATGCCGTATTTATACGGCAAGGCGTGTCGACGCCGCCCGTGGCCCGCGCCGCCCGACTGCCCGTAATGTGAAGAATGCGTCGCGCACACGCGGACGAGGGGAGCAACAGAGATGACCGACACCAGCACCCACCCGGTCCGGCCGAGCACCCTCGCACAACTGACCGCACTGATCGGGACCGTGCTCGGCCCCACCGACTGGCACGAGGTGACCCAGCAGCGGATCGATGCCTTCGCCGACGCCACCGGCGACCACCAGTGGATCCACGTCGACCCCGAGCGGGCCGCGGACGGCCCCTTCGGCACCACCATCGCGCACGGGAACTACAGCCTCTCGCTCGGCCCGTTCTTCACCGAGCAGCTGATCGCATTCGACGGTTTCGCCCACGCCCTCAACTACGGTTACAACAAGGTCAGGTTCACCGCACCGCTGCCGGTCGGATCCCGAATTCGCATGCGCGCCACCATCGTCTCGGTGCACGAGATCGCCGGGGGCGCACAGATCCTGAACAGGCTGACCATGGAGCGCGAGGGCACGGCGAAACCGGTCCTGGTCGCGGAGGCGGTGGGATTCCTCGCCGAGCGCAAGTAGAAGCCTGGCCGTAAGGTGGCGGACGCCCTAGGCTCGGCACGGTGACCACGACCTTCTCGGCTTACATCGCACGCGAACAGGGTGGGGAGATCACGCTCGCCCCCGACACCCTCGACACCGGCGCGCTGCCGCCCGGCGAGGTCACCATCAAGGTGCACTTCTCGAGCGTGAACTACAAGGACGCCCTCGCCGTGACGCCGAGGGGCGGGGTGGTGCGCGAGTACCCGATCGTCCCCGGCATCGACCTCGCCGGCGAGGTCGTCGCCTCCGACGACGACTCGTTCGCGCCCGGCGACCTGGTCCTCGCGCACGGGTACGAGATCGGCACCGGCCGTCACGGCGGCTACGCCGAACTCGCACGGGTCCCGGCGGAGTGGGTGGTTCGCCTCTCGGGTCTGTCCCCGCGCGATGCGGCGACCATCGGCACCGCGGGATTCACCGCAGCGATGAGCGTGCAGGCCCTCCTCGACCGCGGCATCACCCCGGGAGACGGGCCGGTTCTGGTCACCGGCGCGAGCGGCGGTGTCGGAAGCGTGAGCGTCGACCTGCTCGCCGCGGCCGGATTCGAGGTGGTGGCCTCGACCGGCAAGAGGGAGGCCGAGGACCTGCTGACCTCGCTCGGCGCGGCGGCCGTGATCGGCCGCCTGCCCGAGGATCCGGACGCGAAGCCGCGCCCGCTGGGCAAGGCGGAGTGGGCGGCCGCGGTCGACTGCGTCGGCGGCAAGACGCTGGCACATGTGCTCAGCACCGTCCGATACGGCGGTGCGGTTGCGGCGAGCGGGCTGACCGGCGGATCGTCGCTGCCGACCACGGTGCTGCCGTTCATCCTGCGCGGCGTCGCGCTGCTGGGCATCGACTCCGTGCAGCTGCCGATCGACAGGCGGCGCGCATTGTGGGCGCGACTCGAGGGCGATCTGCGGCCGCGCCACCTGCCCTCGATCGCGCACGAGGTGCCGATCCGGGACGTCGTGCAGGTACTGGACCGGGTGCGGTCCGGGACGTACACGGGTCGCGCCGTGGTCCGGGTCGATGACGGTTTCTGAGCTCGAGCCGACCGAATGAGCGAGCTGATCGAGTGAACGCTCCCGTTCACTCGATCAGCGGCAACGCTGGATTCAGCTGCCGAAGGGCAGCGTGCCCGGGGCGATCTGGTAGCCGCTGCTGCCGGCCGAGCTTCCGCCGACAGCGCCCAGGAACCCGTTGATCACGTTGGTCAGCATGCTTGGTATTTCTCCTCGAGAGCATTCCGATGAGGATCGCGGGTCCGCGATCCGCAGCTACGGTAACGATCTGCCCTGACTCTGTCGACCGGTCTGGCCGAACCGATACCGGGCATGACACTGTGGGTCGCGTGATCGACGAACCCGAAGCCAGGCAGGCCGACATCGACGCGGTGACCGCGTTCCGCGAGAAATGGAACCTGCCCGGAATCATCGACGTACACACACATTTCATGCCCAAGAGCGTGATGGACAAGGTGTGGAAGTACTTCGACTCCGCCGGACCGCTGACCGGCATGGAGTGGCCGATCGCCTACCGGCACGAGGAGGACGTCCGGCTGGACCGGCTGCGCTCCTACGGCGTCAGCGCGTTCACGTCGATGATCTATCCACACAAGCCGAACATGGCGGCCTGGCTCAACGAATGGGCGGTCGAGTTCGCGGCCCGCAACCCCGACTGCCTGCACACCTCCACCTTCTACCCCGAGCCCGGTGCCGTCGAATACGTCACCGCCGCGCTCGAGGCCGGCACCCGGGTGTTCAAGTCGCACATCCAGGTTGGCGACTACTCCCCCAACGATCCCCTACTCGACGGCGTCTGGGGCAGCCTCGAGGATGCCGGCACCCCGATCGTCATCCACTGCGGCTCCGGGCCCGCACCCGGGCGCTTCACGGGCCCGGGACCGATCGCCGAGCTGCTGGCCCGGTTCCCCCGGCTACGGCTGATCGTCGCGCACATGGGCATGCCCGAGTATGCGGAATTCCTCGAGATCGCCGAGCGTCACGACCGGGTTCTGCTCGACACCACGATGGCCTTCACCGATTTCATCAACGATGCCGCGCCGCTGCGGCCGTCCGACCTGCCGCGTCTGCTCGACCTGCAGGAGCGGATCCTCTTCGGCAGCGACTTCCCGAACATCCCGTACCCGTATGCCCATGCCCTGGAGGCGGTTTCTCGGCTCGACCTCGGTGCGGAGTGGGTCCGCGCGGTCTGTCACGGCAACGGAGTGCGCCTGTTCGACCTCTGATCAGAAGAGGGTGAGGGAATCGTCCGATTCGGGGACCTCGAACAGCGTCGGCTCCATCTCGTTCGAGACGACGGTGTGCGCCGCCACCGACTTGGCTCGCGAGACCTTCTTCGCCGGCGACACCGGCGCGGAGTGCGTGGCGGTCTTCGCGCGCGGGGCGGACGCCGGGGTGGAGGCGACGGTGGCCGCGACCGCACGAGCGGCCTCACCGGCGAGCTTGTCCGCCTCCTCGTTGTAGTGGTTGCCGACGTGGCCGCGCACCCACCGGAAGCGCACCGGGCCGGTCCGCTCGGCGATCGCCTCGTCGATGGAGCGCACCAGGTCCAGGTTCTTCACCGGTTCGCCGGAGGCCGTCCGCCAGCCCTTGCGCTTCCAGCCGGACACCCACTCGGAGGCGCACTTGATCGCGTACTGCGAATCGGACTCGATCAGCATCGGCTCGTCGCCCGGATGCGCCCTGATGGCCTCCAAAAGCGCTCGCAGCTCGGCGATTTGATTGGTGCCCGACCGCTCGCCGCCCGACCGGCTCGGTCCCAGGTGATTGACCCACGCCCAGCCGATCGCGCCGCCGGGGTTGCGAAGGCAGGAGCCGTCCGTGCTGACGATGATCACGACCGACACCTTACGGCGGCCCCCCGACATTGCGCAGCGCCCGCGCCGGGCCCGGAGCGGGCCGCCCGCCGCGGCCCCGGGCTATGCCCCGGTGAACCGCGGCGGTCTGCGCTCGAGCATCGCGGCCACCGCCTCCTGGTGGTCCTGCGTGTGGTGTGCCAGCGCCTGCATCGCGGCCGACAGTTCGAGCAGGCTCTCCAGGCTCTGGTGCTGCCCCTCACGGAGCAGCTTCTTGGTCATCCGCAGGGCCTGCGGAGGGTTCGCCGCGACGCGTTCGGCCAGCTCGCGGGCGGTCGACAGCAACCGGTCCGGCTCGACCACCCGAGAGACCAGGCCCCACTCGAGCGCGGTCGCGGCATCGATCGCGTCCCCGGTGAAGGCCATCTCCGCTGCCCGCGCCACACCGACCGCGCGCGGCAGGAACCAGGCGCCGCCGTCGCCGGGAATGATGCCGAGCTTGACGAAGCTCTCCGCGAAGGTGGCGGTGGTCGCCGCGATCCGCATGTCGCACATGAGGGCAAGGTCACAGCCCGCGCCGACCGCCGGGCCGTTCACCGCGGCGATCACCGGGACCTCGCAGTGATAGAGCGCGAGGGGGATCCGTTGGATGCCGTGCCGGTAGCCACCCCGGAGTTCGACGGGCGAGCCGCCGAACATGCCCTCCCGATCGCGCATGTGCTTGACGTTGCCCCCCGAGGAGAACGACGGTCCGGCCGCGGTCAACACCACCGCGCGCACCGTCACGTCCCGGTTGACGTCCGCGATCGCCGCCTCGAAGGCCTCGATCATGTCGGGCTCGGAGATCACGTTGCGGGTCTCCGGACGGTTCAGCGTCCAGGTGACGACGTCCCCGTCCCGCGCCACCACGATTGCCTCGGTCACTGCGCGCTCCTTCCGGTCGCGGCCAAGGGTAGGCGCTGCGCGGCCGGGAGCGCGTCTCACCCCGGGTGGGGTGCGACTCGGTCACCGGCGGCGAGGCCGCGATAGCCGTGCGCCTCCGCGACGGCGGTCGAGAGCACCGCGCCGTCGTGGGTGCTGAGCCCGGCGGCCAGCGCCCGGTCCGCGGCGGTCGCCCGTCGCCAGCCCAGATCCGCGATCTCGAGGACGTACGGGAGGGTGGCGTTGGTCAATCCGAAGGTGGACGTGCGGGGCACCGCGCCCGGCATGTTCGCGACGCAGTAGAAGACCGAGTTGTGGACCCGGTAGGTGGGTTCGGTGTGGGTGGTCGGATGCGAATCCTCGAAACACCCGCCCTGATCGATCGCGACGTCGACCAGCACCGAACCCGGCTTCATCCGGGACACCAGGTCGTTGGACACCAGCTTCGGCGCCCTCGCCCCCGGGACCAGCACCGCGCCGATCACCAGGTCCGCCTCGAGCACCGCCTGCTCGACCTCGAAGGCGTTGGACACGACGGTCCGCAGCTGTCCGCGGTACCGGTCGTCGAGCTCGCGCAGCCGCGCGATGTTCAGGTCGAGGACGGTGACGTCGGCATGCATCCCGACGGCCATCGCCGCCGCGTTCTGGCCTGCCACTCCACCGCCGAGGATCACCACGTTGGCCGGGCGCACCCCGGGCACACCGCCCATCAGGACGCCGCGGCCGCCGGAGCTGGCCATCAGGTGGTAGGCGCCGGCCTGTGGGGCGAGCCGCCCGGCGACCTCGCTCATCGGTGCGAGCAGGGGCAGGGAGCCGTCGGGGGCCTGCACGGTCTCGTAGGCGATCGCGGTGGTCTTCGCCGCCATCAGCGCGTCCGTGCACTCCCTCGAGGCCGCCAGGTGCAGGTAGGTGAACAGCACCAGGTCCTCCCGCAGCCGCGGATACTCCTCTGCGATGGGCTCTTTCACCTTCAGGAGCAATTCGGCGGACGCCCAGACGTCGTCGGCCTCGGCGAGGATCCGCGCGCCTGCCGCGCGGTAGTCGGCATCGGCGAAGGAGGACCCGACACCGGCCGCCTGTTCGACGATCACCTCGTGACCGCGGGAGACGAGTTCGTGGACACCTGCCGGTGTGATGGCGACCCGGTACTCGTGGTTTTTGACCTCGCGGGGGATTCCGATCCTCATGACACTTCCTCGGGTTTCGGGGCTGTTCGGTATGGAGTGAGCGCGATCGGCGCTGGCTCAAGTATGAATTTTCCCCGGCTACCTGCACAGATATGTGTTGATAATTCTCTAGAATCAACTCATGGCTGCCGAATCTTCGTTACGAGGCGCATCGGGGGTCGCCCGCCCGAACGATGTTCGGGAGGTCAGGCTCGATGAGATCGATCACGTCCTGCTCGCCCAGCTCACCCGCGACGCCCGCACCCCGAACAACGCGCTCGCCGAGATGGCCGGGATCGCTCCGTCCACCTGCCTGGCCCGCGTCCGCGCGCTGGTCGATAAGGGCGTCATCCGCGGATTTCACGCCGATATCGACCCGGCGGCCCTCGGCCGGGACCTCGAGGCGATGATCTCGGTCCGGCTGCGCGCCGATGCGCGCCCGCACATGGCACAGTTCGCGGAACGGATGTCCGCGACGCCCGAGGTTCTCGACGTCTACTTCATCGCGGGCGCCGACGACTACCTGCTGCACGTCGCGATGCGCGACACCGGGGCCCTGCGCGATTTCGTGCTCGACCACCTGTCCGCGCGACCCGACGTCGCCGCGACCGAGACCATCCTCATCTTCGAGCACATCCGGCCCAGGTCGGGCCGCTAGCGCGGCATCAGACGGCGCCGCCGAGCCTCATGGCAGCAGCCTGTCCAGGAAGTCGTTGCTGAAGATGCGGTGCGGGTCGTGGGCGTTGTACGCGGCGCGGGCGGTATCCCAGTTGTCGCCGGCGGGCACCCCGTCCCGGTAGGTGCCGGGGATGACGGTCTCGATGGACGGCCCGTCGGAGTGGCCGGCCCGGTCGGTGAACGCCCAGCCCTTGGCCCACTCCGGCCGGAAGGTGGCGTAGTCGCCGCTGTAGTTCTCCCGCATGAACAGCTCCATCTCGCGGAAGTACGCGGCCTGGCCCGGCGTGCCGGGCACCCCGACCACGTTCATCCAGATCGCGGTGTCCCACTCGGGGTGGTCCGGTCGCGGGCGCAGCGCCGAGATGGTCGGCGGCCCAGCGGTTTCCACCGTCACCTCGGCCTGGTCGTCAAGCCCGCAGAGACGCACCTCGAAGGGGCCGTTGATGGGGTACCGCCCGTTCGACTGGTGGTGCCGTTGTCGCTCGTGGTGCCAGGTGGTGAACTCGTTGATGACCCGGGCGATGTTGGCGCGCTTGGTGATCACCACGCCACCGCCCGCGGTCATCCGCAGGGTGGTGGCGCGCAGGTAGAACTGGACGTCCTTGGACCAGCCCCACAGGTCGGCGCCGCCGGTGGCGGCCAACCCGGCCTGGAAGGTGGCCAGCTGGGCCTGGCCGAACAGCGGGGTCGCCGCACCGATGCCGCTGACGATCTGTCCGAGAAGGTCGGTGACCGGCTTCGGGATCGAGTCGGAGTACGGGTAGTTGTAGGGCCCGGTCACCTCGCGGGACTGCGGGGGCTTGGTCGGGGTCGGCGTCCACACCTTGAGGTACGGCGTCTCGGTGAAGGGGAACCAGATCGCCTCGACGCGGCCGGAACGAGCCACGTAGCTCTCGAACGTGCGGCCAGGTGAGCCTGCGGGAGCGAACAACTCGCGCCACGGGATGTCCACGAACGACTGGCAGCGCAGCCGGTAGTTGGCACCTGCCTGCAACGTGACCGAGGTGACGAAGGCGCGTCCCAGATGGGTGAGCATCGGACGGATCTCCGGGTCGGCGCGGGCGAACTCACGCGTGACGTACTCGCCTTCGGTGGCATCCCACACCACCGCGGTCAGCGCGGTCACCAGGTTGCTCAGCGAGCCGAACGAGGCACCGGGAATCGCCTCCTCGCCGTCGGCGGGCAGCGTGGCGCCGTGCGCGTCGATGGCCAGCACCCCGGCGATGGACAGTTCCCCGATCGCGGGCGAGTTGGCCCAGCCCAGCCCGTGGCTCTGCAGCTCGGCGAGGATGGCCTCGACGGTGGCACCCGCGCCCGCGGTGACCGTGGCACGGCCCTGCGCGGCGCCCCCGGCGTCGACCGCGATCGAGTTCAGTCGGGACATGGTGTCGACCAGCAGCACGCGGTCGACGTTCTGGCCGGGCACCAAGGTCAGCGGGCTCCAGCCGTGCATGGTGCCGCGCGGCCGCAGCCGGTAGCCGTTGGCGTGCGCCCAGTTCGCGAGCCGGACGACGTCCTGCGCATCGCGGGGGCTACACGTCCAGACCTGGTCGAAGACGATCTCCTGTACCCAGTTCTCGTAGCCCCGCTGGACCAGCGGGATGCCGTCGGGGAACGCGGGCGGGGCGGGCAGGGTCGCCCTGGCGTCACCGAACGGGATCGCCTGCGCGGGCGTCCAACCGAGTCCCGCGACGGCGGCGGCGCCCGCTGCCGCGGCCAGGAAGCCTCTGCGCGAGACGCCACCCGTCTGCTGATCCGTACGACCTGCGGCCATCGACACTGTCCCTCTCTGTGGGTGGCGCGATCGGGCGCGCCACGAGCGAGGACAAAGTTAGAACATGTTCCCGTCATCGTGTCGGGAAACGCGTACCCGGGTCCGGGGAATCCCGGATTCCCCGGCTCACCACGTGGTCTACTTGAACCCGTTGGAGACCTGCGGTGACGGGCATTTCCGAGGAGAACCGATGGCCGAACTCGACATCAGCGACGAGCCCTCGACGGCGTCACCCCGCAGGCCCCGACGCAGGTGGCCGGTCTTCACCATCGTCGCGCTCGCACTGATCGCCTTCCTGGCCGGCGGCATCGGCGGCTCGTTCCAGAGCAAACTGACCGAGGTCCAGAAGAACGACAACGCCAGCTACCTGTCCGCCTCAGCCGAATCCACCATCGTGGCCAACGAATCCGCGAAATTCGTCACGGTCGAGACCATCCCTGGGTTCGTCGTCTTCCACCGCGACGGCCCACTGACCGAGCAGGACAAGGAGTCGATCGCGCGCGCCGCGACGGCGGTGACGGAGGTCCCCGGCGTCGACAAGGCCGGGATGGCCCCGGTCCAGTACTCGGAGGACGGCACCACCGCCGCGCTGTTCGTGCCGCTGGTGGCGAAATCCGACGGCGCACAGGTACAGGGCGACGTCCTCGCCGAGACCGAGCAGCAGGTGATGGACGCGGCCGAGTCCGCAGCCTCCGGCGAACTCGAGGTACTGCCCGCGGGTCCCGGCGGGCTGCTCGTCGCCTTCATCGACGCCTTCCAGGGACTCGACGGGGCGCTACTGGTCGCGGCGCTGCTCGTGGTGATCCTGATCCTGCTGGTCGTCTACCGCTCCCCGGTCCTCTGGGTCTTCCCACTACTGTCCGCGATGCTCGCGCTCGGGCTCTCGTCGATGGTCATCTACTTCCTCGCCAAGCAGGAAATCCTGACGCTCACCGGCCAGAGCCAGGGCATCCTGATGGTCCTCGTGCTCGGCGCGGGCACGGACTACGCGCTGCTGCTGATCGCGCGATACCGGGAGGAGCTGCACGCCTACCCGAATCGGTTCGACGCGATGATCCGGGCCTGGCGCGAGTCGGCCCCGGCGATCACTGCCTCCGCGGTGACCGTCATTCTCGGGTTGTTGTGCCTGACCTTCTCCGAACTGAACTCGAACAAGAGCCTCGGGCCGGTCACCGCCATCGGCATCGCCTGCACCTACCTGGTGATGATGACGTTCCTGCCCGTGACACTGGCGGCCGCGGGCAGGTGGGTGTTCTGGCCTCGCGTCCCGAGGGTCGACCACGCCGCGGATCTCGCCTCGCGCGGCATGTGGGGGCGGATCGCCTCCGCCGTCGGCGGGCGGGCCCGGCCGGCGTGGATCGGCACCACGGTGCTGTTGATCGCGCTGTGCGCCATCGGGATCGGCAGCCTACAGACGGACGGGCTCACCGCCACCGAGAACTTCACCAACAACCCCGACGCCGCCCAGGGCCAGGCGATCTACGACGCCAAGTTCCCGCAGGGCACCGGCGCACCCGCGGTCATCACGACCAACGCCGACGCCGCCGATCAGGTGATCGCCGTCGCCGCCGGGGTCGAGGGAGTGGCGACCGCGCCGGGCTCGGTGTGCCTGCAGATCGACTACGCCAAGGTGGCGGGCCTGAACCTGGGCGCGGCGGTAGCCACGGGCGCCCCGACCGGCTGCCCGCCGCCGCAGTTGACGGTGCAGCCGATCGACGGTCGTACCGTCGTCACCGCGACCCTCGCCGACTCCTACGACTCGCCGGCGGCGCTGGAAACCATCGAGCGGTTGCGCACCGCGGTGCACGCCGTTCCCGGTGCCGACGCACTGGTGGGTGGGAACTCCGCTGCCACCCTCGACGTGCAGACCGCCTCGGTGCACGACCGGAACCTGATCATCCCGATCGTGCTGGTGGTGATCTTCCTGGTGCTCGCCATCCTGCTCCGGGCGCTGCTCGCCCCACTGATCCTGATCGCCACCGTGGTGCTCTCGTTCGCCGCCACACTCGGCGTGTGCGGCTTCTTCTTCACCCACGTGTTCCACTTCGCGGGCGCCGACCAGGCCTTCCCGCTGTTCGCCTTCGTGTTCCTGGTCGCGCTCGGCATCGACTACAACATCTTCTTGATGACCCGGGTGCGCGAGGAATCGCTCACCCACGGCACCCGGTCCGGCGTGTTGCGGGGACTCGCCGTCACCGGCGGCGTGATCACCTCCGCGGGTGTGGTTCTCGCCGCGACGTTCGCGGTGCTGGGTGTGCTGCCGCTGGTCTTCCTCGCGGAGATCGGGTTCGCGGTGGCATTCGGCGTGCTGCTCGACACCATCATCGTGCGCAGCGTGCTGGTGCCCGCCCTGTCCTACGACATCGGCAAGCGAATCTGGTGGCCGTCGGCGCTGGCGAGGGCCAAGGACTGACACGCCCGCCCTCCGGACCGGTCACCGGGCGTGTCGCAGGTGTCGAATAGCGGTCCGCGGGAACGGATTCCCGGAAGGTCCCCACCGATCGCGCGAGCTACGGCAGACTGAACCCCGATTGTCACCTCCTGCGGGGGAGGAGCCGTTCGCTCGAAAAGGAGTGCCATGTCGTTTCGTTCACGGTCCCTGCGCCCTCGCCGGATCTTCGCCGCCGCCGTCCTCGCCGCCGCCGTCGGCTCGGCCCTGCCCGCCACGGCGAATGCCGACATCACCCCGACCACGCTCGTGAACGGCGTGCTCTCGACCGTCGGCGGCTGCCAGACACCCTTCCGTGAAGCGATTCTCACCTGTACCCGGTTCGAGACCCTGACCACCCAGTTCCCGATGGTCCTCGACCTGAACCCGTTCGGGACCAATATCGTGGCGCTCGGCGCCGGGCTGTACCCGAACGGCACGATGCGGCCGGTGCTCGAGTCCCGGATGCGGGCGACCCTGCAGGTCGCCCACCGCTACCCGCTCTCGCCGATCATCGTCAGCGGTGGCGTGCCGCAGAACGGGATCACCGAATCCCGCGCGATGCGCGACTGGTTGATCGCCCACGGCATCCCCCCGTTCCGGATCACCGAGGAGTACACCTCGCGCTCCACGGTCGAGAACGCGCGAAACACCAACGCGCTCCTCGCACAGCGCGGCGCGACCAGCGCCGTCGTGGTGACCTCACCAGACCATCTGCAGCGCGCCATGGTCGACTTCCGCGTCGCGGTCGGCGGACGCATCCCCATCGCGGGTGTCGTCGCGCCCTAGCGGGGCGGCGGCGAGTTTCAAGATTCCGCACCGCGCCGCGGGTGCGGGTGGGAACCTGAATCGATGATCGCAATCGTCGGTGTCGGACTGGGTGATCGGTGATGGCACGGCCGGTACGGGTGGTGGTACTGGGGGCCGGCTCGTGGGGGACCACGGTCGCGGGGCTCGCCGCGCGCAACACCCCGACGCTGCTGTGGGCCCGTGACCCGGACACCGCCGATGAGGTCAATTCCGAACATCGCAACTCCCGCTACCTCGGCGACCGGGCCCTCCCCCTGGATCTGCGCGCGACCTCGGACATCGCCGAGGCCGCCAACGAGGCGGACGTCCTTGTCGTCGGCGTGCCCTCGCACGCGGTGCGCTCGACGCTGAGCGAGATCTCCAACGGGGTACGCGCGTGGGTGCCGGTGCTGTCGCTGGCGAAGGGACTCGAGCCCGGTACCCGGCAACGGCCCACCGAGGTGATCGCCGAGTGCCTGCCGGGCCATCCGGTCGGGCTCCTGGCCGGACCGAACATCGCCAGGGAGATCGTCGACGGCCTGGCCGCCGCGTCGGTGGTCGCCACCCAGGACGACCGGGTGGCCACCGCGCTGCAGCCGCTGTTCGCCTCGCCGGTGTTCCGCGTCTACCGCAACACCGACGTGCTCGGCTGCGAACTCGGCGGCATCCTCAAGAACATCGTCGCGATCGCCGCGGGCATGGCCGACGGCCTCGGCGTCGGCGACAACACCCGGGCGATGGTGCTCGCCCGCGGGCTGGCCGAGATGACCAGGCTCGGCGAGGCAATGGGGGCCAACCCGCGCACCTTCGCCGGTCTCACCGGCGTGGGCGACCTCATCGCCACATGCATCAGCCCGGCCTCCCGCAATCGCCGGGTCGGCGAGGCGCTCGCCCGCGGGCTCACGATCGAGCAGGCCGTCGCCGAGCTCGGTCAGGTCGCCGAGGGCGTCAAGACCGCGCCGACGGTGATGGAACTGGCCCGCGACTACGACGTCGAGATGCCGATCGCCGCGGAGGTGGAGGCGGTGGTGGCCGGCCGCCGCACCCCCGCAGAGGCGTATCGCGGGTTGCGGCGGGTGACTCCCGGCGACGAGGACGACATGGCCTGAGCGCCGGGGGCCGCCCGGGGAGAGAATCCCGGACGGCCCCGCAGAGGCTCGAGCGTCGTCAGCTGCCGAAGAAGGACGAGCCGCCCGAGCTGAGAAGCCGGAACTTCACACCCATCTCGGGCCACTCCCGCGGCGCCTGCCCACTGACCTCGATCGCGGCACCGCTATCGAAGATGTCAGTGTCGAAGGTGATATCGGGACGCACCTGGTACGTGACCTCGAAGCTGACGGTCTTGTTGTCGTTCACCGAGACCACCCAGCCGACATCGTTGGCCGCGATGAGTCGGCCACCGGACTCCGTTGGGACAACACCCTCCGTCTTGACCTGACCGTCCACCCAGGAGGTGACCTTCGCACTCCCCTCGACGTAGCGCAGGGAGGGCGGGGCGATGTCGACGATCTTGGTGATGATCCGGTCCGGCGCGCCGGTGGCGGCGATCGTTGTCCGGTAGGTGACCGTGCCAGTGGGGGCGATTGTGTTGCTGCCGACGATGACCTTGGTGATCGCGAGATTGTCGGCGGTCACGGTGGCCGATGCGGGCAGTTCCTGGCCATTCGCGCTGGATCCGAAATCAAGCCCGGCCAGTCCGCCTGCCGAGGAACCGAGGTCGAGCGGTGCAGCGGACGCGGCACTGGCACCCAGGGCGATGCCGCCGCCGGCGGCGAGCAGGGTCGCGGCGGCGAGGGTGGATGCGACACGGCGCATTATGGGACGTGACATGCATGTTCTCCGATCGATTGGGTGTGTGCACGCGCCCCCCGAACGTGCGTCGGGCCATCGTATGGACGGGCGCCCAGGCCCGGATGAGAATTCGGATATTGCTGCCGCACTTGATAAATCGTTAGACGAAGCAAGGTCGACCCAGTCCGGCTCCGAACCCCACGTCCCGTCATCGGAGGCCCGCGTGCCGTACGCGCTGGTTGCGTCGACGACGCCGGTCGTCTACATTCGACGCCCATGAAGCGCATGCAGCTCGTATTCCGCCCGTAGCGGGGTCTGATTCGGACCGACCCCTCGCTGCGGGTCGTCGAGCTATCTGTTGGTCCTTCCTCTTCGTTCAGGAAGACCGCTTCACATGAACTCTCTTCAGGCATTCGCCTCGCACACCGCCATCGCGCCGTCCGATCCCTTCGCGCTCCGGTACGGCTTCCCGCTCCCCCGCGGGCTGCGCACCGAGGCCGCGGGCATGAGCTGGCGCACGTTCCTCGCCACCTACTCGCCCGCCGGCGGACCGATCCGCTTCGGCCGCTGGTCGGCGCACTCCCTCGGCGCCGGGCGCTCCGAGTTCCGGGCCACCCTCGCCCTCGGCGACACCATTCACCAGGCCGAGGCCACCGCGGCGGGGCCCATCGCGGCGCTCACCTCGATGCTCTACGACGCGGGCCTGCAGCTGGAGATCCTCTCCTTCCACCAGCAGCGCACCGGAGACGGCCGCACCGCCACCTTCCTGCTGTGCGAGCACGACGGGCGCAGGCACTGGGCGGCAGGCCTCGCGGACACCGCGGCCGAGTCGTCCATCGAGGCGATGATCGCGGGCGCGAACATCCTGCACGGCTAGACGTGCCGGAGGCGTCAGGGCATCTCGACGGTCTCTGCGCGGGCGACCTCGCCGATCGCCCGGCGGATGTAGCCCGAGCCCGGCGCGTCCGCCGCGGTGAGCAGGTCCGCCATGACCAGGGCCGCGTGTCGGGGCAGGTCCACCCGCGGGAGGGCGCGGGGCTCCTCGTCGGGATCCGCGAGCCCGAGCGCACCGGTCAGCACGACGACGAGCGTCGACACATCGAGGTCCGGCACCCAGCGCGAGGCGGACCGGGCGCAGCGCCCGAGGACTGCCTGTACGTCGTCACCCGTCAGCCCGTCGGGATGCAGTTCCTCGAGTAGCTCACGCACGATCGACGCGTGCACCACGGTGACCTGCTCCTGGTCGAGCGCGGCGAGCCGGGTGGCCGCCTCCGCGAACGGCTCCGGGTCGGCCGCGCGGGCCGCGGTGACGGCGGCGTCGGTCGCGTCGGCGATCTCACGGGCGGCGGACGGCCATTCGGTGGGCCACATCGGGTGGTTCGGCTCCTTCGGATTCGGTTCGGCGGCGGCGCGTCGGGGCGCCACCACGTGCGTACACCCGGTGTGCTCCGACTCAGTTCAGCTCGGCTCGCATGAGGAAGACGTTGTAGTCGGACCACGTCGAGATGGTGAAGTACAGGTCCTCACCGGTCGACCAGGGGTGAATGAAGCCACCGTACAGCTCGGGATACTCGGTGACGCTCACCAGTGACGCCGGCTCCGACCACACTCCCTGCGGCGAGTCCGATTCACGCAGGACGATCGCGACCCTGGCGGTGTCCAGGTAGGCCATCTGCCAGACCCGCCGCGCCTCGTCGTAGCGGACCGACACCTCGGCAACCGGGCCGCGCACCACCGGCGTCGCGGCGGCCTGTCCGCCGACCGGGGTCCAGACCCCGTTCTGCCAGTACTGGTACGCCGACTTGTTGAGCACCTCCCCCACCGGGACCCGGGCCAGCCCCAGGTCTCCGAGCCGGGTGTTGGGGGTGCCGAACATGTAGACGTGATCGCCCTGCGGGACCATCGCGCTCACCTGGAAGTTGGAGAGACCGAAGATGTTGTCCCACTGGGCATACGGATCCTTGACCCACGTCTGCCCGTGATCGTCGGAGTAGGCGATGCCGCCGTGATTGGTGAACCAGGTGCCGGGGATGCTGTTCCAGGTGCGGATGGACATGTAACTCATGTACTGCCGATCACCGATCGCGAAGCCCGAGGTGGGAATGGTCGTGATCTCCACGTTGTCCAGCTTCCGACTGTCGAGCACCTCCGCCGCATGGCACCTCCCGTCCTGCACCATGGAATCGAAACTCATACCGTCCGAGAGGTTTTCATCGGAACTGAAGGCCAGCACGTTGCTGCGCCAGTCGTCGCCCTGACCGCCGGGCGGGTGGAATCCCCGGCCGATCGTGTCACCGAACGCGACTGCCACCTCGCCGGGCGCGCTCTCCCACATGATGCCCAGATCGGTGCCGTTCACCTGCCAGCGTTTGTCGGTGCGATTGATCGAGCCGGCACCCGTCTCCTTCGCGACCCGCGTGACGGCGCCGACCCGGGGGGTCGGGCGGGGGGCCGAGTTCGCGGCCGCCTCCGTCGGCGGGAACACCGGGACCGGGGCGACAGCCTGCTGCCCGGGATCCGGGCCGGGCACCGGAATGCCCAGGTGGAACGGCTGGAACTTGAGGCCGATCTCGGGGATGCGCAGCGCTTTCAGCAGCGTGTCCGGGCCCGGAGGGCCAGCGTCGGTCAGGTCCGGGCAGGGATCCGCGCAGGTGTCGGACGGCAACACCTGCGCCGGCACCCGGGTCGGGGTCGTCGTCGGCGCCGGGAACGGCACCGCGGTGACCACCGGGACGGGAATCGGGATCTCGAGCTTCTCCGGCAGCAACTGCGCCGTGGTCGTCACCAGGTCGTCGGCACAGGATCCGCTCCCCTGCGCCCCCGTTCGTCCCGAACTCAGCGGGGCGGCAACGGCATCCGAATTGTCCGCGTAGACCACCGCACTGGAACCGATCACCACGGCCGCGACTGCGACGGCAAGCCTGCGCGTCAATGGCACCTCCGCGTTGAGCTCTGCTGGGGGCCCGAAGACCCACCACCGGGCTTACGACGTTGCCGTTGGAACCTAACACCGACGTGGGCGGATCCCCCGCCTCCCGGACCGGGTGTCGACGGATTTCGCTCCCACCCCTACGCTGGCTGGACCCGAATCGAGGTGAACGGTGTCACAGTCCAACCATCCGCGTCCCGTCGGCCCGTACGCGTCGGGACCGCCCGCGACCGCGCTGTCGGTCCACATGCCCGCGCTCGACCGGTTCGGGCCTGCCCAGCTGTGGCGGGCCCTGGTGGTCGGGGTGGTGATCATCGCCTGCGTGGGGTACGCGGTGCTCACCAAGCCGTTCCTGCGGCGCGGCGAGTCCTGGGCGGATGCCGCGTCGGAGGGCGTGGTCAACGCGTTCGAGGCGCTCGGCCCGACCTTCGTCAAGCTCGGGCAGCTGATGGCCTCCTCCTCCGGCGTGTTCCCGGCTCCGCTCGCCAACGCCTGCCTGCGGTGTCTCGACGACGTGCCGCCGGTGTCCGCGCAGAAGGCCAGGGAGGTCATCGCGGGCGACCTGGGCGGACCCGTCGACCGGATCTTCGCGAGCTTCGACGACGTGCCGCTGGCGGCGGCCTCCGTCGCTCAGGTCCATGCCTGTGTGCTGCCCGATGGCCGCGAGGCCGTGATCAAGGTCCAGCGACCGGGCATCTACCACCGGATGCTGGTCGACCTGCGCACCGCGTACGGCGGCGCCAAGCTGCTCGAGCGGCTCTTCGAGTTCTTCCGGATCGCGAACGCGACGGCGATCATCCGGGATCTGCACGCCGCCACGATGACGGAACTCAACAGCGCCGTCGAGGCCGATCGGCAGACCCGCTTCCGGGACGCCATCTGGGCGTTCGGCGACAACACCGGAGTGACCGCGCCCGAGGTGTACTGGGACTACTGCGGACCGCACGTGATCTGCATGGAGCGGTTGCACGGGGTTCCGCTGGACCGGTTCGTCCCCGACGAGGACCACGACACCACGATGCTGATCCGGCGCGGCGTCAAGGCATGGATCGAGTCGATCACCCTCCACGGCCCGTTCCACGGCGATGTGCACGCGGGCAACCTGTGGGCGCTCGACGACGGGCGCATCGCCTTCCTCGACTTCGGGATCGTCGGCGAGCTGCCCGAGGTGTGGCGGTCGATCCTGCGGGACATGTTCTACGCCAACCTCATCGACGGTGACTTCGCCCGGGTGGCGCGCGGTATCCGGGACCTCGGCTACACCGCGGACCTCGAGGCCGGCGACGCCGAGATCGGTATGCAGGTCGCTGCGGTCCTGGCGCCGGTGTTCAGCAACGACCTGGCCGAACTCAACCTGGGTGCACTCATCATGGCCCTGGTCCAGCTCGGCAAGCAGTGGGGAGTCGCCAGCCCGGAGGAGCTGGTGCTGTTCGGCAAACAGCTCGGCTACTTCGAGCGGTACGCCACCCGGCTCGCTCCCGGCTGGGTGATCGGCAAGGACCCCTACCTGTTCCGCAACGTCTTCCCCGAGGCGGTGGCCGAGCGGGCGGCCGCACAGGGCGTCACCCTGCCCGACGACTGAGCTCGGGCGATCAGCCCGCGCCGAGCCGGCGTCGCAGCGCGATGGCGTCGAACGGGGCCCGGCCGCGCGCGTCGTTGTCGAAGTAGACGAACACGTCGAGCCCGTCCGCGGACCACCCTCCGATCCTCGTCGCCCACGCGTCGAGCGCGCGGTCGCCGTAGCCGCTCGCATAGAGCTCGGTGTCGCCGTGGAGCCGCACGTACATGAAATCGCTCGTGCGCCGGTCGAACATCGGATAGCGGCCCGCCGAGTCCGCGACCACGAGGGCCACATCGTTCTGCTCGATCAGCGCCACCGCCTCGGGTCCGCCGAAGCTGAGGTGACGCGCCTCGAGTGCGTGCCGGATCGGGCGCGGCGCATCGGCGACGGTCAGTGCACGGTCCGCGGGCACCTTGTCGTCATGGCGAGCGGCGAGCTCCGCGGCCGCGGTAGTGGTGCGCGGCAGCGCGGCGAGGAACCCCGCGACGCGGTCGGCGTCGAACTCGAGCGTGGGCGGCAGCTGCCACAGGATCGGACCGAGCTTGGCACGCAGCGCGAGCGGGCCGGAGGCGAAGAAGTTGGCCAGCGCGGTGTCGATGTCGCGCAGCCGCTTCATGTGCGTGATGTAGCGGCCACCCTTGACCGCGAACACGAAGTCGTCGGGGGTCTCGTCCCGCCACCGGGCGAAGGAATCGGGGGCCTGGAGGGCGTAGAAGGAGCCGTTGATCTCGATCGACGGCATCCGGGTCGCGGCGTACGCCAACTCCCGCCGATGAACCAGGCCTGCGGGATAGAAATCGCCACGCCAGCCGGGATAGGCCCAACCGGAGATCCCGATACGGATTTCCGCCATGGGCCGAGCGTAGATCCGCTGCGGTTTCCCCGATACCGCAGCGATCCCCGACCCCGGGGAGGACGATGGATGCACCCAGAAACCGAGCCGAGGGACACATCATGCCCAAGTATCTGTGGCAGGTCGGCTACACGCACGATGGCGCGACCGGCCTCCTCACCGAAGGCGGATCGGGACGCCGCGACGCTATCGTCCAGGCGGTCGAGAGCGTCGGCGGGACCGTCGAAAGCTGCTACTTCGCGTTCGGCGGCCACGATCTCTACGTCATCGGCGAGGTGCCCGACGAGGTCGCCGCCGCGGCGCTGAGCATCCGCACCGCGGCGAGCGGCGCGGCCCGCACCGTGACGGTCGCGCTGCTGACCCCCGAGCAGATCGACGAGGCGGCCAAGCGGCCGGCGAACTACCGTCCACCTGGTCGCTGACGTGCACGGCGGGGCCGCCCCGCCCACCCGCGAGACCCTGGCGCTCTGGCCCGCGGGGAGCCATACTCACCCCGTGAGCGAAGTCACTGTTACGCACAGTGCACAGTTAGCTGCGGCCACCGAGGGCGGTGGCGCGGCGCTCGACCAGATCGTGGGCATCTCGGTGGCCACGGCGATCATCACCGTCGGGCTGCTGTGGATCGCCTACCTGCACCGCACCCGCAAGATCACCTGGCTGCAACGCCTCGCGGACGCCGCGGGCCGCAAAAGCGGCCTGCCGTCGTGGGCAGCGCTGCCGCTGGCCCTGTTCGTCGCCACCATCCTCACCGCGTTCCTCGGGTTCATCTGGGACGTGAGTCTGCACATCGGGCGCGGGCGCGACGACGGTCCGCTCGCGAACCCCGCGCACTACCTGATCCTGATCGGGCTGTTCATGCTGTTCATCACCGGCATGCTCGCGATGATCCTGCCCCGCGACGAGAAGCCCGGCAGGGCGGCCATCAAGGTCACCCGCACCTGGTACGTCCCCGTGAGCGGCCTGCTCGTCGCGGGTACCGGCCTGTACGCGCTGATCGGGTTCCCCCTCGACGACGCCTGGCACCGCATGTTCGGGCAGGACGTCACGCTGTGGGGCCCGACGCACCTGATGCTCATCGGCGGCGCCGGGTTCTCCCTCGTCGGCATCCTGCTGCTCGAGTTCGAGGGCCGGATGAGCATGCCCCCGGCCGAGCGCCGCGACGGACGCTTCACGTGGTTCCTGCGCTGCGCCACGTTCGGTGGCCTGATCATCGGCATGTCGGTGTTCCAGATCGAGTACGACTTCGGCGTCGAGCAGTTCCGGCTGGTCCTGCAGCCGATGCTGATCTGCGCGGCCGGCGCGTTCGCCCTGGTCGCCGCCCGCATCGTGCTCGGCCCGTTCGCCGCGATCGTCGCGGCACTCTTCGCCGCCGGCGTCCGGCTGATCACCGCGCTGCTGGTCGGGCCCGTTTTCGGCGCGCCGACCAACGTCTTCGCGCTCTACCTCGGAGCCGCGGTGGTCATCGAGTTGCTGGCGCTGACCCCACTGCTGAAGAACCGCGTGCTGTTCGGCGCGGTCGGCGGTCTCCTCGTCGCGACCGTCGGCCTCTGGCTCGAGTCGCTGTGGATCGACGCCGTCTACATCTTCCCGTGGCCCGCCGGAATCTGGGGCGAAGCGCTGGCGATGTCGATCCCGGTGGGCATCACGGTCGGCATCTGCGGCGGCATCTTCGGCCGCGTGCTGCGGGGCGAGGGCCTGCCGCGTCCCGGTGTCGGATCCGTGGCCGTGGCCGCTGCCATCCTCGCGGTCGGGGCCGCGACGGCCAACGGACTCATCGCGACGGTCCCCGAGAACGCCCGGGCGACAATCGTGCTCACCGAGGCCCCGGACGACGGCGGCGCGATGGCACACGCAGCGGTGACGCTCGACCCGAGGGATCTGGCGGGGGAGGACCCCGCCTGGGTCGCCATCCTGTCCTGGCAGGGCGGCGAGGGGCTGGGCAACGGCTTCACCGTCGGCACGATGGAGCGCACCGGCGAGGGCACCTACCGCACCAACGAGCCCATCCCGATCGACGGGACTTGGAAGACGCTGCTGCGCTTGCAATCCGGACGGATGATGACGGCGGTACCGATCTACCTGCCGGCCGACGCCGGTATCGGCGCGGAGGAACTGGCCGCGGAGCCGGCCTCCACCCGTCCGTTCGTCCCGGAGATCACCATCCTGCAGCGGGAACGCACCTTCGACCACCCCGGATGGTTGTTCGGCGCCGCCTCACTGGTCGTGCTGGCCTGCAGCCTCGCGATGATCATCTCGCTCGCCTGGGGTACGGGCCGGATCAGTCGCTACAGCAGCGCAGAGCCCGCGACCCGACGTCGCGACGACGTTCCGGTGACATGAGCGCGACCCCCGATCCGGACGTCACGTAGTCAGCTCACCGCGTCCAGCAGGACGCGGGCGGCATCCCTGGCCTGCCGGGCGGGGAGGGGCGAGCCGACGATCGCGGCGGTCGCCATCGCCCCGTTCGCGAGGATCGCGAGCTGGTCCGCCAGCGGCGCCGGTAGGCCCGCGGCGGAGACCAGCTCGCGCAGGCTCCCGAGCAACGCCGCCTTGTTCGCCTTGGCGATGTCGGCGACAGCCTGGTTCCCGCCACCCAGCTCGCCGAAGGTGTTGATGAACGTGCAGCCCCGGAAGTCCTCCCTCCGAAACCAGGCGTCGAGGTAGTCGAACACCCCGAGGACGCGGTCGCGGGGGTCCTCGATCGGCTCGAGGAACCGCGCGAGTTCCTCCCGCACGGCCAGGTCGCGCCTGCGCAGCACCGCCTCGACCAGCCGGTCCTTGGCCGGATACAGCCGGTAGAGGCGCTTGAGGGAGATCCCGGACCGGGACCGGATCTCGTCCATCCCGACTGCCTGCACGCCGCGCTCGTTGAACAGCGCCTCGGCGGCGTCGAGCAGCTGGGCGTCTGCGGTATCCGGATCCATCTCTCACCTCGACACTTGCGCGGAGAACCATCGTTCTCTACTCTACACGCCAGAAGGGAGAACGCTCGTTCTCCCCTGAGAGTCAGGAGCCACCATGTCCAGCTTCGACACCCGCCACCGCACCGCGACCATCGACGGCCTGGAGGTCTTCTACCGGGAGTCCGGCCACCCGAACAGCCCGACCATCGTTCTGCTGCACGGGTTTCCGAGCAGCTCGCACATGTTCCGGAATCTGGCCGCCGAACTCGCCGACGAGTTCCACGTGATCGCGCCGGATCACATCGGCTTCGGCCACTCCTCGATGCCCGCGGTCGACGAATTCGAGTACAGCTTCGATCACCTCACCGAGATCACCGAGAAGCTCCTCGACCGCCTGGGCGTCGAGCGCTTCGCGCTCTACATCCAGGACTACGGCGCACCGATCGGGCTTCGGATCGCCGCCAAGCACCCGGACCGCATCACCGCGCTGATCACCCAGAGCGGCAATGCCTACCGGGAGGGGTTCACCCCGTTCTGGGACGTGCTGTTCGCGCACGCACAGAACCGTTCGGCGCACGAGCCTGCGGTCCGCGAGCTCCTCGAGCTCGAGGCCACGCGATGGCAGTACACCCACGGCGTGCCCGCCGACCGGCTGGACCGGATCGCTCCCGAGACCTGGCTGGCGGACCAGGCGGGCCTGGATCGGCCGGGCAACAAGGAGATTCAGCTCCAGCTGTTCTGGGACTACCAGTTCAATCTCGACGGGTACCCCGCGTTCCAGGAGTACTTCCGCACCAACCGACCGCCGACGCTGGTCGCGTGGGGCCGTCACGACGAGATCTTCGGTCCCGCGGGCGCCGAGGCGTTCGCGACCGACCTCCCCGACGCCGAGATCCACCTGCTCGACGCCGGCCACTTCGCGCTGGAGACCCACGGGCCGGAGATCACCGACCTGATCCGGGACTTCCTGCGCCGAAACCTCTGATCCCGCAACACATATCAGAAGGAGTCTCATGTCCGTGCTCACCAGCGCCTCCGCAGTGGTTGCCCGCCGGGGCACCGCGGCTTCGGCACTCAGCGCCGCCGCGGCCGCGCTGATCATCATCGCGTCCCTGGTCGCGGCGGAACACCTGCTCGGACTCGCGGTCTTCGCGTTACCGTTCGTGGCGTCGGCCGCCCTCATCGCGCTCGCGCCCTCCGGACCGCCCGCGAGACCGGGAGCCGTCTTGCGTGCCTATCCGGCCGCCGCGGCGACGGCCCTGCCCGTCACCGCGGTCCTCGGACCGGGCGAGGTCGCCGTCGCCGCCTCGGTCGTCGCGACAGTCGCGATGATGGCCGTCCTTCGGGCACCACACGTCCCGGCGGCGTTGTGCGCCGGCGGCATCGGACTCACCGACCCGGGTCTCGGTTATCTCCCGCACACCCTGATACCCGCGGTGGTGATCGTGCTCGTGGCCGCCGCGGCGGCGGGCCGGGTGGTGCCGGGCTTCGAGTACCCGCTCCGCTCGTCCTGACCGATGCGTCACCTGGGTCCGGGCGGCGACATCAGGCCGGCCTCGAGGATCTCGAGCGCGGCAGACCGGCGCAGCCGCAGACCACGGTCGTAGGCTGCACCAAAAGGCCTGCTGCTCAACGCAGTCCGCAATCGCTTTGTCAGCCCCGCGACGTCGGGATGCAGTGCATCCGCCGCGCCCCGAAGGGCGTGCGCTGCCCCGAGCATCTCGGCCGCCATGGGTAGCTCTCCCTGCTCGGCCAACAGCTCGGCGACGGCGGTGCCCACCATCGCGACCAGCACCATGTCCGAGGTGGACACCGCCGCCCGATGAGCCGCTCGCAGCTCTCGTCTTCCGCCGATGCCATCTCCGGCCGCCAGTGCGAGGCGTCCCGAGGCGGTCCGGTACAAGGCCTGAAAGACTGCGTCGCTGTCGCCACCGGCACCCACGGCCCGCCACGCCGAGCTGGACTCCCGGTCGGCGGCGGACACATCGCCCTCTCGGCGCGCCATGTCGGCGAGCTTCAGCCGCGCCAAGGCGAGATGGCGGGCCGCGGGAATGCCCGCCGCCACCTGATGCAGATATGTCCGGGCCGTATCGATGTCGCCGGCATACTCGTGCGCGGTGGCCAGCCACAACCGCTGGTAGTCGTCGCTGCCGAGCTCCCGAGCCGGCAACATCGATCGTTCCAGAGCAGCGATGGCGTGGGACGGGCGGCCGAGCATCGTCTGGGCGATTCCGAGGAAGGTCAACGACGTGACCAGCCCCCACCGCTCGCCGACCTTCTCGAAGAGATCGGCCGCGGCGGCCAGGTCCCGGCTCGCGTCGCCCAGGTCGCCGGCGTTGCTGTTCAGCATGGAACGCACCAGGCACAGCATGGCGCGAGCGAAGGGGCTCGGGTGGGGTCTGCTGGTGTCGATCGCCGTCAACCCGGCGGCTGTGTCACCGGAGACGATCGCGAGCAGCGGCTCGATCACCCCGCTGGACGGGTGGCCGCTCTTCGCGGCTCCGCGGAACCGGTCGATGGTCGCGGCAATCGGTGCGACATCGCCGGCGAGCACCGCATTGAGCAGGTATGCCGCAGTCGCGGGCTCCCGGACGCGTTCGCCCGATTCCACGGCCAGATCCAACGCCATCCGCAACAGCCGGGCTGCCTCGCGGTGGTCTCCGTGGACGGTCAGGTAGAACGACAGCGCGGTCGCCAGCCGGACCGCGGTATCGGCATCCCCAGTGCTGCAACAGAAGTGCCAGGCGCCGAGTAGGTTGCCACGCTCCGCCGTGAGCAACTCGATCCAGCGGAGTTGCTCCGGTCCCCGCATGTGCGGTGCGGCGGCCTCGGCCCGAGCAAGGAAGTACCGCGCATGTGCGCGCCGGATCCGGTCGGCATCGCCGCGCACGGTCAGCGCCTCGAGCGCGTACTCGCGGATCGTCTCGAGCATGTGATAGTGCAGGGTGGGCCCGTCGACCATGCGCAGCAGCGACTTGTCCACCAGCGCCGACACCGCATCCACGACGGGAGCCCGTGTCGCGCAGATATTTTCGACCGCGTCCAGGGTGATCGGGCCGGCGAAGACCGCCAACGATTCCATCAGGAGTCGTTCCTCGTCCTCGAGCAGGTCCCAACTCCAGGCAACCACGGCGCGCAGCGTGCCGTGCCGGGGAATCGCTGTTCGGCCGCCGCCGGTCAGCAGGGTGAACCGGCTGTCGATCCGCTCCAGGAGATGCTCGACCGGCAGCGTTCGTACCCGAGCGGCGGCGAGTTCGATGGCAAGTGGGAGGCCGTCCAGTCGGCGGCAGATGTCGGCGATCACGGCCACGTTGGCGGCAGTGGCCGCGAAATCCGGGCGCGCGGCCCGCGCGCGATCGGCGAACAGGCGCACCGGCGAGCTGTCGAGGAAATGCTCGACGGGGGCGCCGCGGCGGGGCACGACCAGCGGGTCCACCGGGACGAATGCCTCGCCCGCGATCCCGATCGGTTCTCGGCTCGTCGCGAGCAGCGTCAGGGAGGGGCAGCGAGCCAGCAACTCCTCGGCGAGCGCAGCCGTCGCGTCCAGGAGGTGCTCGCAATTGTCGAGCACCAGCAGCGCCGTCCCGGACGAGAGCGCATGCACCAGTCGATCGACGGGATCCCGGCTCGAGTCGACGGCGCCGCCCCGGCCGCCGACCACACCGAGCACCGTCCGGGCGACATCGCCGGGATCGGTCACCGATCCGAGTTCCACCAGCCATACCGCGGCCGTCGCATCGACCAGATCGGCGGCCACCGTCGCCGCCAGTCGCGTCTTGCCGACGCCGCCCGGGCCGACCAGCGTGACGAGTCGGGCCTCGGTCAGCCGCTGCGAAACCAGTGTCCGCTCGGCGCGACGCCCCACAAAGGAAGTCACCTCGGCGCGAAGATTGGTGCGGCGGCTCGCGGTCGGTTGGCCGTCGTCGCGCAACACGGCCAGATGGGCTTGCCGCAGTTCGGGCGACGGATCGGTGCCGTACTTCTCGGCCAGGGTCGCCCGGAATCGCTCATAGCTTTCGAGGGCCTCGGCCGGTCTCCCGTCGGCGTGGAGGGCGCGTATCAGCAACTCCCGCACCCGTTCCCGCGCGGGATGCGCCGACGACAGTGCCTGCAGTTCCCCCACGAGCTGCGGTATCTCCGAACGCCTGTGCAGGTTCGCGCGGGCTCGATCCTCGATCGCCGTCAGCCGCATCTCGTCGAGCCGGGCGATCGTTGCCGCGGCGAATGGCGCGTCCGCCACATCGGCGAGCGCCTCCCCGCGCCACAGCGCCAAGGCTTCCCCCAGCCGGGCCGCCGCGACATCGGGGCGTCCGGCGTCCAGCTCGGCGCGCCCGCTTCGAGCGAGTTGCTCGAAGCGCACGGCATCCACCGCCTCGGGTGCCAGGCCCAATCGGTACCCGCCCTCGACCGACCGCACCGTGGCCCCATCCGGCAGTGCGCCGCGAAGCCGCGAGATCAGTGCATGAAGTGCGTGAAGGCCGTTCCGGGGCACCTCGGCGTCAGACCGGCTGTGCCACACCGCGTCAGACAACGCCTCCACCGACACGGGTCGGTCCGGGGCGAGGGCGAGCCGGATGAGCAGGGTGCGCAGCCGAACGCCACCGAGCGGGATGCTCGCGCCGTCCGCCCGGACTTCCAGCGGCCCGAGGATTCCCACCTGCATGCGCTCCACTCTGCCAGTGCTTCTCGCCGGCGATGCGAGCGCACTGTGAGCGATCTGTGAGCGCCAGGGGCCACCCTGGCCTCATGAATGACAGCACCGAACACACCGCGCCCCTTCCGAACGCTCGCCTGGCCATGCCGGCGGCGTTGCTGGCCACCGGGCTGCTGGCCGGGACCTTCCTCTACGGCTGGGCCAATGTCACACCGACCTTCGACGCCGTCCCGATCGACGTGCACCTCGCGTTCCGCACCGAACTGATGAGGATGAACAGCATCGTCATGCAGTCGTTGATGCTGGCGGCGTTCCTGACCTGCGGCTGGTGTGCATTGGCCCTACGCGGACCTGCTCGTGCCGCTACCGCCGGCGGCGCCGTGCTCGCCGTCGCCACCTTCCTCGTCACGAGATTCGGCAACGTGCCGATCAACCAGGAGATGAAGGTCTGGGCGGCGGGAGCCCTGGCCGTCGACTACCAGGACCGGCTGGCCGCCTGGGATCTCTTCAACGACATTCGCGTCACCACCGCGCTCTGCGCCTTCGCGCTGGTGATCCTCGCCGCCGACCTGGTCCGGCGCACCGCCCGCACAAGCACGCCCGTGCCGACCACACGATAGGGACAACCGGCATGCACACCTTTGCGCCCGACACCGCCGCAGCAGACTTCACCACCTTCATGACGTCGTTCACCGAGGACGTCGCGTTCGGTGCGGAAGACCCCGGAACAGTCATCGACCGGTACTACGTCCCGGATTTCGTGCAGTACAACGACGGGCTCCGTCTCGATCGCGCCAAGCTCGTCGACCATGTTCGCCCCGTCCGCAAGAACGTGCGGGACTATCGCTACGAGGTGCACGAGGCCGTGATGAACGGAAACCACCTCGCCGTCCGTTACACGCTGCACGCGGTCACCCGGAAGAATCGCACCGTCCGAACCCAGGTCTACACGTTCGCCGACCTCAGCGCCGACGGTCGCATCTCGCGCATCGATCAGATCACCCGGATTCTGCCCGAGGAACAGGCCTGATGTGTCCTCCGCGACGTGGGCGGGCGCCGCCCCGGCGTGATACTGGTGGGCAACCAAGCGGCTGGAGGTATCGATGACGATGGTGCGTAGGGTCGTGGACCTCTCACACCCGATCGACAACGGCATGCCGGTCTACCCCGGCGACCCGGTGGCGAGGCTGATCCCGCACTGCACCGTCGCCCGCGACGGCTACAACGTCCTGCGCGTGGAGATGGGATCGCAGACCGGCACCCACGTCGACGCCCCGGTGCACCTGCAGGACGGCGACACCCCGATCGATCGGATGGACCTGTCGCTCTTCGTCGGCCGCGGGGTCGTGTTCGACATGCGCGGACTGGCGCCGCGAGAGCCGATCACCTCGGCGATGCTCGCCGGGACCGTGGACACGGTGCGGCCCGGCGACATCGCGCTGATCCACACAGGCTGGGCCCGGCACTACGGCACCGACGACTACTACGACCACCCGTTCCTCGGCGCCGACGCGTGCGCCCTGCTGCTCGAACGCGGGGTGCGGGCATTCTGCCTCGACGCGCCGAGCATCGACCCGTCCGGCGACGAGGACGCCGGCTACCCGGCACACCACCTGATCGCGACCGCGGGCGGCGTGATCGCCGAGAACCTCTGCAACCTCGAGCTCGTCGACTTCCCGGACCCGCTGATCAGCATCCTGCCGCTGAGGCTGGCGGGCGGCGATGGTGCGCCGGTGCGGGCCGTCGCGATGGAGCTCGACGGGGCCTGACCGGTCTCACCGGCCGACCAGCCCGGCCGCCGCCTCCTCGATCTGCTCCTCGGAGACCAGCACCAGGCGCGCGGCGTCGCCGAGCGGGACGAAGCTGTCCTCGCTCGTGACCCGCGCGATCCGACCGTCGAAGCCGCCGTCGACGAGCGCCGCGATCACCCCCTCCGAGACGCCACCCGAGCGCCGCGTCTCGTCGACCACCAGGACCCGACCGGTGGCGCCTGCCTCGCGGAGCAGGTCCGCCACCGGTAGCGGTGCCAGCCAGCGCAGGTCGAACACCCGGGCGTTCACGTGTCGCGCCCGCAGCCGCTGGGCGACCCGCAGGCTCATCCGAAGCCCGTTGCCGAAGGTCACGATGGTCAGGTCCGCTCCGTCCCCGTGGGTGCGCCCGCTCCCGATCGGGACGTGCGTGGCCCCCCAGGACTCCGGCCCGGTATAGGGCGCCAACCAGCCCTCGTCGCCGGGCTCGTGCAGGTCCCGCTCGTGGTACAGCGCGATCGGCTCGAGGAAAACACACACCGCGCCTTCGGTTTTCGCGGCGGCGACGCAGGTACGCAGCATGGCCGCGGCATCCTCGGGCCGGGCCGGGGAGGCCACCACGAGACCGGGGATGTCGCGCAGCACGGCCACCGCGTCGTCGTTGTGGAAGTGTCCGCCGAAGCCCTTCTGGTACCCGTAGCCGGCGATCCGCACCACCATCGGGTTGCGATACCTCCCGGACGAGAAGTACCCCAATGTCGCTGCCTCGCCGCGTATCTGGTCCTCCGCGTTGTGCAGGTAGGCGAGGTACTGGATCTCCGGGATGGGCAGCAACCCGGAGACGCCCGCGCCGAGCGCGAGCCCGAGCACCGTCTGCTCGTCGAGCGGGGTGTCGAAGACCCGGGACGCGCCGACCCGATTCGCGAGCCCCCGGGTGACGCCGTACACGCCGCCCTTGCGCGCGACGTCCTCGCCGAAGACCATGGCCTCGCGATGGGCCGCCAGGACGTCCAGCAGGGCGCGGTTGATCGCCTGCGCAAGGGTGAGCCGGCCCTGCTCCTCCGGTAACGCATCCCCGAAAACCGCTGCCCGACTGGGCGGATCCGTGGATCCGCCCGCACCGACGGCCACCGTCCCGGGGTTCGGCGCTCGCAGCGGTGCCATCACCGCGGCGGCCGTCGTCAGGCGGGGGAGTTCGGCGACCTCCCGGGCCAACGCGAGCACGTCGTCGCGCTTGCGCTGGTATCGGGTGAGCACCTCCGCCGGCGTCAGGGCGCCCGACTCGATGAGCAGCCGCGCGGTACCCAGCAGCGGGTCGCGGCGCTGCTCGGCGGCGATCACCCCGGTGGGACGGTAGGCCGATTCGACGTCCGAGCCGGCGTGGCCCATCAGGCGGACGGTGTGCAGGTGCAGGAACGCCGGGCGCCGGTGCGTACGAACCCAGTCCGCGGCGCGCGTGGCCGTGGCGAAGGCGTCGGCGAGGTCGCAGCCGTCCGCGGCGAAGTACGCCAGGCCCTCGCGCCCCGAGTACGCGGATTCGATCCAGCCCTCGGGGGTGGGCACGCTGACGCCGATCCCGTTGTCCTCGCAGACCAGCAGCAGCGGCAGCGGCAGTCCCTCGTACGCACCCAGCGCCGCGGCGTTGATCGCCCCGACCGCGGTTGAATGATTCGCGGAGGCGTCGCCGAAGCTGCACACGGTGACCGCATCCGCGGGCCAGGGCGTGTCGACACCCAGTCGGTGGCCACGGGCGATCGAGAACGCGACCCCCACCGCGCGCGGCAGGTGCGAGGCGATGGTGGAGGTCTGCGGGATCACCGCGAGGTCGTGACGACCGAACACCTTGTGCCGCCCGCCCGAGATCGGGTCTTCCGCGGCCGCCACCACCCCGAGCAGCACGTCCCGCAGCGGATCGCCGCCGCCGACCTGGCGCGCGCGTTCGAGGAAGAAGCCCCCGGAGCGGTAGTGCAGCAGCGCCGGGTCGGTGGGGCGCAGGGCGCCGGCGACCGCCGCGTTGCCCTCGTGACCCGACGAGCCGATCGTGTAGAAGCCCGCTCCTGCGGCGCGCAGCAGGCGGGCCGCGAGGTCGAGGTGTCGGCTGCCGAGCTGGGCGTCGAAGAGCTCGAGGCAGCGGGCCACCGTGAGCGCCGAACCGTCACGAACGGGATCCGTCGGGGCGGGCGAGCGCCCGGGGGTCGGGCTCGCCATCGCCCCGACGGTCTCGACGAACTGCTCGTCGATCGTTTCGGCCATGCAGACAACTGTGCGCGTGTTTCACCCCAAGTGGGGTGAAACACGCGCACAGGGCGGCGTAGCCGCTGTCACCCGATGGCTGCGGGATCCATCCACATGACCTCCCAGACGTGCCCGTCCAGGTCGCGGAACGCACGGCCGTACATGAAGCCCTGGTCCTGCGGCTCCATCCAGGCCGAGCCGCCCGCACCGATGGCGGTGTCGACGAGCGAGTCGACCTCCTCCCGACTGTCCGCGGAGATGCAGAGCAGGGCCTCGCGGGCCTTCGAGGTGTCGCAGATGTCGTCGGAGATGAAGTCGCGGAACCGTGCCTCCTCGAGCAACATGACGGTGGTCACCTCGTTGATCACCATCGAGGCACAGTTCTCGTCGCTGAAGGCCTCGTTGAACCCGAAACCGAGTCCGTCGAAGAACTTCCGGGTCGCCTTGATGTCCTTGACGGCCATGTTCACGAAAAGCATGCGGGACATTCTCTGCTCCTGTCGTCGGGGATTGCGTGTCTCTGCGTCCTCGGCTATGAGGTCGTCGAAGAGGTAGACCGTCGCCGATCGCAAAACTCATCGGCCGCTCCACAACCTAATTCACGGACGGGGACAATGGGCTGATGAAGGCCAACCCGATCGGCGGTCCGCGGACGGACGACACCCTGCTGACCGGGCTGCGCGACGTTCTGGTCGGACCGCTTCCCGAGATCGGCCGCCGGTTCTCGCTGTTGCTCGCCGACCTCGTCCCGCACACCGGTCTCGTCATCTTCACCCGCGAGTGCACCGGACGGCCGCGCAAGGTCGCGGGTGATCCGACCATCGTCGATCGGGTCACCGTCGCCGAACTCGATACTCTGCGAGGCGAACTGGGGCGCGGCCACCGCGGACTGATCTACCGGGGCCCGGCGACGATCGGTCGGCGCAGGCGGGAGGTCTGCGCGATCCTGGACCAGACCGAGACGCTGCTGGTGCTGACGCCGCGAGGTCCACTGGACGACTCCGCGCCGCTCGAGACGGTGCGCGGGCTCATCGCCGTGGTCGCCACCGGGATCCAACTGCAGGTGCGGCAGGCCTCCCCGGCCTACCTGGCCGAATCGAGGGCCGCGTCCGCGGAGCGCGCCCGGACCGTCTCCGAACTCACCGAGGCACACGCCGCCACGCTGGAGACCATCCTGGCCACGTTGAGGTCGAAGGACCTCGACGATGCGCACGCCCGATCCACCGCCCGCGAGACCGCGACCTCGGCGCTGGTCGGCCTGCGGTCCGCGGTCGACCAGTACCGCGAGCTCGCCGAGGAGGCAGTGACGACGGCCTTCGCCCGGCTCCGGGGTGAACTGCGCACCCTGGTGCGGCACCGCGAGCTCGAGCTGGAACTGGTGGAACCGCCGGTGGACGGACGGGCGCTCCCCGGCGAGGTGGCGCACGCGGCACGGGCCGTGGTCCGCGGCGCCGTGCTGGCGCTGTCCGCGCAGCCGAACCTCACCCGCATCCGGGTCGCGTGGACCTGCGACCGCACACATCTGGTGCTCGACGTCCGCGACGACGGCGGCGGCGAGGCCGACGTGACGGACATCGAACGTCAGCTCCGCGAACGGGTCGAGACCCTGGGCGGCACCCTCGAGTCGGAATCGACACCGGGGTGGGGTTCGCGGGTCACCGCGACCCTGCCGCTCGATCCGCCCGCCACGACGAATCAGCGCCGGGACGAGCTGGCGGCACTCGGTCCCCGCGAGTTCGAGGTGCTCGAGCACCTGGTGGCGGGCAGGCGCAACCGGGTCATCGCCGAGCGGCTCGGGGTCAGTGAGAGCACCGTGAAGTTCCACGTGGCGCGCCTGCTCAAGAAGCTCGGCGTCGACACCCGCGGGGAGGCCGCCGCCGTCGGCGCGGAGGCGGGGGTCAGGGCGGCACCCTGACGCACGAGCTGTCCTTTCGGACGGTCCGGTCCATCCCTTCGATCAGTCCCGCCCCCGCGGGCGTCGGGATAGCGTCGTGTCGGAGATGCTCGTATCGCAATACGTTCACCCGAGTACGAAGGAGACAAAGCCATGCCGCAGCAGGTTCGGGGTGTCATCGCCCGCTCGAAGGGAGCACCGGTCGAGATCGCGACGATCACCATCCCCGATCCGGGTCCGGGCGAGGTGGTCGTGGCCGTCGCGACCTGCGGTGTGTGCCACACGGACCTGACCTACCGCGAGGGCGGCATCAACGACGAGTACCCGTTCCTGCTCGGGCACGAGGCGGCCGGCATCGTCGAGAGCATCGGCGACGGCGTCGATTCCGTGGCCGTCGGCGACTTCGTGGTGCTGAACTGGCGCGCCGTCTGCGGTCAGTGTCGCGCCTGCAAGCGCGGCCGCCCGCAGTATTGCTTCGACACCCACAACGCGACCCAGAAGATGACCCTCGAGGACGGCACAGAGCTGACGCCTGCCCTCGGGATCGGCGCGTTCGCCGACAAGACGCTGGTGCACGCCGGCCAGTGCACGAAGGTCGACCCCTCCGCGGATCCCGCGGTGGTGGGGCTGCTCGGCTGCGGCGTGATGGCGGGCATGGGCGCGGCGATGAACACCGGCAACGTCGGCCGCGGCGACTCCGTCGCGGTGATCGGCTGCGGCGGCGTCGGCGATGCCGCGATCATGGGGTCCCGGCTGGCGGGGGCCGGTACGATCATCGCGATCGATCGCGACCCCCGCAAGCTCGAGTGGGCTGTCGAGCTGGGCGCGACCCACACGATCAACGCCGCCGAGGTCGACGACGTGGTCGAGGCCGTGCAGGAACTGACCGGCGGCTTCGGTACCGACGTGGTGGTCGACGCGGTCGGGCGGCCCGAGACCTGGAAGCAGGCGTTCTACGCGCGCGACCTGGCCGGCACCGTGGTGCTCGTCGGCGTGCCGACCCCGGACATGACGCTGGAGATGCCGCTGATCGACTTCTTCTCCCGCGGCGGTTCGCTCAAGTCGTCCTGGTACGGCGATTGCCTGCCCGAGCGCGACTTCCCGATGCTCGTCGATCTCTACCAGCAGGGCCGGCTGCCGCTGGAGAAGTTCGTGACCGAGCGGATCACGCTGGACCAGGTGGAGCAGGCGTTCGAGTCGATGCACCGCGGGGACGTGCTGCGTTCGGTGGTGGTCCTGTGACCGTTCGAGTAGACCGGGTCGTCACCTCCGGCACCTTCAGCCTCGACGGCGGCACCTGGGACGTCGACAACAACATCTGGCTGATCGGCGACGACACCGAGGTGGTGATCGTCGACGCCGCGCACACCGCGCAACCGATCGTCGACGCGGTCGCAGGCAGGCGGGTGAAGGCGATCGTTCTCACCCACGGCCACAACGACCACGTGACGGTGGCGCCGGAGCTGTCCGAGCGCCTGGACGCGCCGATCCTGCTGCACCCCGCCGACGATGTGCTGTGGCAGATGACCCACCCCGGGGTCACCTACCAGCCGCTCGAGGACGGCGGGCGAATCGCGGTCGCGGGCACCGAGATCCAGGCGATCCACACGCCTGGTCACTCGCCGGGTTCGACCTGCCTGTACCTGCCGGAGGCGGGCGAGCTGTTCAGCGGCGACACCCTGTTCTCCGGCGGCCCGGGGGCGACGGGCCGCTCGTTCTCCGACTTCCCGACGATCATCGGGTCGATCCGGGATCGGCTGTTCGCGTTGCCCGCGGAGACCCGGGTCCACACCGGGCACGGCGACGGCACCACGATCGGCACCGAGTCGCCGCACCTCGAGGAGTGGATCCGGGCGGGGTCGTAGTCCGGCGAAGTCTGCCACAGTGGTGTGCATGGACTCGGGCGAAGCGCGACCCCATCGACTGCTGCGCGTGCTGGTCGATTCGCTCGCCATCGAGGACGGGCAGACCCCGCCACCGGCGATCGGGGACGTCGGGACGTTTCCGCTGCTGTTCGAGGAGATTCCGGCCGACGACGCCGACCCGACGATCCTCACCGTGACCGCCGACGCCGAACCCCTCGCCGACGGAAAACCGCGCCTGGAACCCGCGGCCAAGACACCCGGTGCGGTACACCGACGCTGGGAGTGGTCGATCTTCCTGCGCGGCGACGGGTGGTCCGCGAGGTGGAACTCGCCCCGGCCCGCCATCGGTCGGGTCGAGGTGACCGGGCGCCTGATCGGCGACCTCGGGTACGCCACCGAGGGCCGGGTGCGTGGCCGCGTCACCAGGGTTCGGTTGGAGACCAGGACGTTCCGCACCGAACCCGGCCCACCGCCGTCATGGACCGAAGTGCCAGGCGCCTCCCGGCTGCACGACCTCGAACGGTCACCGCGGTGGTTCAACGACGGCGGGATGTTCGCCGACGAGTCCGCGTCGACGGCCGAGCGCGAGACCGGTGTGCTGGTCGACCTGGACCTCGACGACGTTCCCCCGCTGCCGCTACGTCCGAGCATCTGCCCCGACGCGGTCTCCGCTCACGGCGACGACCTGTGGGTGGCCGACCGGGAACTGCCGGTGGTCATCCGTGTCCGCAGGCCGAGCGAGCTCACCGAGTACCTGATCCCGGGCAGGGTCTATGCCGCGCCGGGCGCCCGGAGGCTGCGAGCCGACGCGTCAGGCTGCTGGGTCGCGGGCTGGGACGGCATCTTCCGGTGTGGGATCGACGGCGCCGTTCATTCGGTCTCCGATCGGCCCGTGGACCTTTCGGCGGCGAGCGGCGAAACACTGCTGACCTACAGCCGAGTGGACGGCGCGGCGGTCCTGGGCCTGTGGGGCCCGGGCGGCCACCGACTCGATCTCCGGCCGCCCGACGGGGATCCGGTGTCGATGTGCGTGCACGGAAACGGGTTTCTGGTCCTCCTGCGCGACTCGACGGGCCTGCTCGAACGTGACAGCGTGCTGGTCAACGTCAGCGTGGAAGGCGAGATGGCGGTCGGACCCACCCTCGACATGCAGTCCTCCTACGAAGCCTTCCTCACCGCCGAGCCGCCGAGGTTGTTCAACGCGGGGGACGGTCGCGTCTTCGGTGTCACCGCCGACCTCACCCTCAGCGGACCCGAGCCGTTTCCCGGACGACCGTTCGATGGAGGCACCATCGGTGACCGCATCTGGATCGTGCACCACCCCACCGGACGGATCCCGCGGCGCCTGGTGGCCTCTGGCCGGCCCGCACGCCTACAACGACTCTCGCGGGTACTGGTTGATCACGCTGCTCGACCCGCACACCCTCCGGCCCATTTCGAGTACGCCCCTGCACAATTCGCGACCAGACGTCGCGGTCGACGGCACAGGGGCCGTGTGGGTCACCGACGACGGATTGCGCGCGCTCCCCCCGGTGTCGATGACCGCGCCGCAGCTCCTCGACATCGCGGCGATGCTCGACAGGTCGCGAGCGCCCGGAGGCGACTAGGGCAATTGGGCGGCGTCGGCGCGGTGCCCTCACTCATTAGCGGCTCTGGATTCGCGCGACCAGCTATTTTCACGGCAACCTTCACTACAGTCGGGGGATGGCCACCGTCTGGACAGTTCCGATCGACATCACACAACGCTGGCTTGACTCGCCCGAGGTCCAGAATTTCCTCGCATCCAACGACCTGGACGACGCATCGCCGGATCCGCGGGTGCGGCTGGCACAGTTCGCCGCTGTGACCGCGTCCCTCGGGCGACATGTGGGCCGGACGTTCACGTCGGTGCAGGCGGCATCGGCGGCGCTGTTCGATCGCATCGACGGTGACGGCCACGGTGTCCCGGTGGCCTTGCGGCTCGCCGCGCTGCGACTGATCGTCACGACGGTTCATCAGACTCGTCCCGCTCCGAAACCACTACCCGCGCGGGTGGCGGAACAGCTGGGGGTCTACGTGTACGCGCTGCTGGATCCGCGCAACCGGTCGGTCTTCTACGTGGGGAGTGGTCGCGGCAACCGCGTATTCGGCCACGTGTGGACCGCGCTGGAGGAGACCGGGAGTCGTCGGTTGGTCGAGGGCCCGGAGACGGACCGCGCCGAGGTCACGGCCGCGAGCATCAGGCGCATTCGCGACATCTACGACTCCGGCCACGAGGTGGAGCACTACATCGCGGCGCACCAGCTCGCGGCCGCCGACGCCGATCAGACCGCGGACGGCATCGGTAGGGCGCTCGTCGGTGTGCTCGGCCTGATCGAGCCGGAGAACGAAACTCCCGGCCTCACCAACCTCACCGGCGGGGCACTCGAACTCAGGGCTTCGCCGATCGATGACCTGGTGCTGCAGTACGAGGCGGAACCGGTGCCGAACCTGCCCACGCCGTGCTTCCTGGTCGAGGTGCAGGGTGCGGCGAAACGGGGAGCGACGCCGGAGGAGATCTACGCGATGGCACGGCAGTCGTGGGCGGCCGGGACCGCTGTGCGCGAGTCGGCCGGGATTCCGGTGATCGTGTTTGCGGACAACATTGTTCGGGCCGTGTACCGCGCCGAGTCGTGGGCGATGGTGTCGCGCATCGCCGACACCACGTTGTGGCGATTCGCGGGCGCCGCCGATCCGGAACTCGAGGCCCAGTTCGTGAGGAAGAGGATCACGCCCGATCGCGTCGGGCTCAAGAAGTGGCCGGCGAACCGATCGGTGTCCCACCTGACCCACGCGCGTCCGGGACGGTGAGTCGACGAGGGGAACGGGCGAGCGCCGAGGCGTTCCGGGTGCTGGCGCCGGGCGGCCGGTTCGGCGCGGACCACCTCACCCGCGACCCGGTGCCCTACCTGGAGTCGGCGGGTTTCACCGTCGACGAGGTGCACCGGAGCGGGTGAGGCGGGATCCCTTTCGGGAGTTGGCCCACAAACCGGGTTAGCCGGCGCCCTGGCTCAGGTCCCACATCTTCGGCCAGTCCTTGCCGCGGAAGGCGGCGTCCGTGCCACCGTCGACGAAGACGACTGATCCGACGAAGTAGCTGGCCTCGGGGCCGAGGAGGAAGGCGACCAACGCGGCCACCTCCTCGGGCCTGCCGCCGCGACCGGCGGGGATGGTGGCCAGGAACTGTTCCATGCCCGCCCCGACCAGCGGGTCCTTGCGGCCCTCCTGCGTCATCGGGGTGTCGATCAGGCCCGGCGCGATCGCGTTGAGGCGGATGCCCTGCGCGATGTACTCGGCGGACTTGGTGCGCGCGTAGTAGGCCAGCGCCGCCTTGGTGGCCGGGTAGGCCTGGATGGCGGCGAAATCGCCGAAGCCGTCGGCGACCTCGTTCGCGCGCGCCTCGTCACCGGCCAGGCAGGCCTCGGCGAGGTCGGTCGGCCAGTTCGGCTGGCTGGTGGTGGAATTGGAGCTGATCAGCACCACGGACGGGTTCTCGCCGTTGGCCAGCAGCGGACGCAGGCCCTCCAGCAGCTCGATGGCGCCGAAGTAGTTGACCGCGATGAGCAGCCGCGCCGGTCGGCCCGCGGCGGCGGCAAGGCCCGCGAACGGCGCGAAGCCGTCGATCTTGCCGTCGGCGAGCTCGGTGACCCGTGCGATCGCCTCCGCGCGACCCTCCGCCGTGCTGAGGTCGACGTTCACGTCGGTGTTGTGGAGGTCGACGCCGATGACCCGGTGTCCGTCGGCCTCCAGCCGCGCCTTGGTGGCCGCGCCGAGCCCGGAGGCGGCGCCGGTGAGGACGTAGGTGCCCATAGTTGTTCCTTATGTCGATTGGGTGCGATCGATCCGCGACCCACCTGCTAGCGTGTGACAAATATTAGTCACCAGGTGGCTGGTATTTGGCGTTCGGATGGTAGGTGCGGCTGTGACGAAAGACAAGACCCGAGACGAAACCGACCGTGCCGGTTCGCCGCCGACCGACCGGGTGGTGGCGATCATCGAGCTGCTGGCCGGGAGCACGGAACCGGTGTCGACCAAGGCGATCGCCGAGCGACTCGAACTCAGCAGGTCGACGACCACATTGATCCTGACCTCGCTCGATCGGTCGGGCTGGGTGTCGCGGCAGGCCGATCGGCGGTACACGCTCGGCGGAGGACTCATCGGCGTCGCCGAGGCCATGCACCGCGTGTACCCGGCGCTCCACGACGACCGCGCCCTGGAGAGGCTCGCGGCACGGGCCGGCTGCGGCGTCGCGCTCGCGCTGATCGGTGCCCGCGAGGTGACCTACGTGAGCATCGTGCGCGTCGAGGGGGACCTGCCGACCGCCGTGCGGGTCGGAACGCGGCTCCCCCTGGTGGCGCCGATGGGCACGGCCGCGATGGCGCACCGCCCGGCCGCCCAACAACGCGCGTGGCTCGACACCGCGGACGCCGCGGACCGGCCGGCGATCGAGATGTCGCTCGAGCAGGTGCGCGAGTCAGGCGTGGTGGTCTTCGAGCTCGGGCAGATCGACCCGCTCATGCTCGGGCTGCTGGGAGAGGTCGTGAACCTGCTCGCCGAGCACCCCCGGCGCGACTCCCTGTCGACGAGGGCCGTGGAGCTGCTGGGCGCGCTCGGGGGCGCGGCCTATCCGTCGAGCAGGCTCGACGCCGACGATCCGCTGCCAATCAGCTATATGAGCGCCCCGGTGTTCGACCGCAACGGCCGCGCGCAGTACGAGCTCCAGCTCGGCCCCCTGCGGCCGGAGGTGAGCAAGCCGGAACGCGACCGGCTCATCGGTGAGATCGCAAGGACAGCAGAAGAACTCGGCCGGACGTGGACCGGCACCCGCATGCCGTGACCGACCCGGCTACAACCCGGCCGACTCGTCGCAGTCCACCACTTCACGCGCGGCCCGCTCGCCGGAGCGGACGGCCCCGTCCACCCAGCCGCACATCTGCGCCGAGCTCTCCGTGCCCGCCCAGTGGATGCGACCGCAGGGCTCACGGAGCGCGTGGCCGAACTCCGTCAGCACCCCGGTCGGCGCGTGGCTGAGCATGCCACCGCCGGAGTAGCGCTCCACGGACCAGTTCTGCTCGATGTAGTCGACGGGCGAGCCGGCCCTCTCGCCGAAGCGCCCGGCGAGCTCGCCGAGTACGGCCTTGCGGCGTTCGGCCTCCCCCAGGCGTCCGAGCTCGCGTGCGATCGGGCCCTCGACGATGACGCACAACACCCCGGGCGTGGCCGCGTCCGTGCCGGCGTCGATGGTGATGGTGGCGGGGGAGCCCGGCGCGGCCGACTGACCCGACAGCCCGTCTTCCCGCCAGAACGGCTCCTCGTACACGGCCGCGATCTTGAGGATCGCACCGCTCGGCATCCGCTGGTGCAGGAAGGAGCGGTCGACGGGCAACATCGGCTCGTAGTGGATCTGACTCGCGATCGCGAGCGGCACCGCGACGATCGCCCGCCGGGCACGCACCGCCATGCCCTCGGAGCGGACAGTCACACCGTTCCCGTCCTGCGAGATGCCGCGAACCGGCTGGCCGAGATGGAGGTCGTCCCCGATCTCGGCCGCCATCGGCCGGTAGACGGCGCCCATGCCGCCGACCGGCCGCTCGTCCTGGGCCGCGCCCTTGACCCCGAGGACAAAGCCCGGGCCACCGCCCGACGCCATCTGGTAGAGCACGAAGAGGAGCGAGACCTCCGAGGCCGCCGACGTGTAGCAGCCGGCGATCGCCGTCTCGAGGAGCTCGCGGGCCGGCCGCGACATGACGTTGTCACCCAACCACTTGGCCAGGCTGATCCGGTCCCATTCGGCGGCTCGCTTCGCCTCCCACGGGGCGTGGACGGGGATCGTCTTGCACATCGATCCGAGTTCCAGGAAGACCGCGCCCAGGTTCGCCGTCACCCACGGGCTCATCGCCAGCGGGATGGTGCCCTCGTAGCGGTACTGCTTGCCGTCGACGACCATCATCGCCTCGCCGTCGGTGTACTGCTTGTAGCTGGGCACGCCGAACTCGTCCATCAGGGCATAGATCCGGTCCTGGCCCGGACCGACCCAGGCACCGCCACGGTCGATCCACGCCCCGTCCTCGCGCACTTCCGTGAAGGTGCGGCCACCGACCCGGTCCCGAGCCTCGAGCAGCGCAACCGATTGGCCTGCCTGTTTGAGCCGCAACGCCGCCGTCAGACCCGCGAATCCCGCACCCACAACGCAATAGTCGACATCGATGTCAGCCATGAGAGCACCCTGCGTTCGCCGGATCTGCGCGCACACCCCTCGCCGGGTGCACCACTCGGCTGCACTCGCGTAACGGGGGTCGAATACGCCTCGCATCTATGCGTACCCGCAGCGGGCGAACAGGTCAAGGGTGGCGGACGTGCGCTCGAAAGCCGTTGTGGCATTAACAAAGCCACGCGGACAACTACATGCCGGGGATGATCGGATAGACGAAGTGAGCGGGGCCACCGCCCGGCATGGACGACTGGGTGGATCCCGGGAAGTCCAGCGGCAGCGGCACCAGCTTGTGCGGCTGCCCGTTCTGGTCGGCCTGCCAGCAGCCCGTCAGGACGCCGTGAAAGGCGGTGCAGACGATGCGGGTACTGGTCCCGAACGGCGAGGTGAGCCTGTTCTTGCTGACGAACGGGTTCCAATAGTCGGGGTCGGTGGGGGTCAGGAAGTCCTTGGTTTCGAACGGGACGGACGGGCTGGGGTAGGGCGGGATCGGGGGCCATTCGTCGGCGGCCGCGGCGCCCGCCGATCCGAGCACCGCGGCGGCGGCGAGAGTTGTGGTCGCGGCGAGTCGCGCGGCGCGGCGAATGACTGGGCTCATCTCGTCCTCATTCCACTGGCACTTCGGGTCAGGGCGGGTACAGACGACCAGCCTAGGGCCGTCGGGTCACCAGGTGAGGGAAAACGTGCACCAAGGGCCACCGAGGTGAGCCGAGGAGCACTCCCTGCCGTCGGATCCGCAGCACTTGTCGCGCGATGCGTTCGAACTCCGGACGCCCCGCGTCGAACGTCGGTGGTGGCCAGAGCATCCCGACGGCTACCTCGCTTAGCCGCGACACCCGGCTGATCGCGGATGCCTGCGTGACCTGGTTCCGGGACAGCTAGAGCGCTGTAGTCGGCCCTATGTCGGATTCCTGGGCGCGAGCGTGGCGAATGATTGACGGAGGAGTTCCACGGAGTCCATGGTCTCGTCAGGCTCGGCCCAGGTGGTCAGCGCAACGTCGAAGCAGACCAGCGACGCCTGCACCAGTGTCTGCGCTCGCAGCACCGCGAGATCTCCGGCGAGTCGCTCCTGTACGAGCGGGGTGAGCAGACTTGCCCACAGCAGATGCTTTTCGAGGTTGCGAGCGCGTAAGGACGCAGCGCTCGTCAGAACACGCATGGTCCTCTTGCTTCGTTGTTCGTCCCTATTTGGTTGAGCCAGTAGGGCTTCGAAGGACGCGCGCAGGGAATCCCAGACTGGTTCATCGGCCGGCCGTGCGGCGAAGGCGTCGCGGACGAACTCACCCCAGGGAACGAGGTCGCCGATGACGGCGTCTTCCTTGGCCGGGAAGTAGCGGTGGAAGCTGCGGGCCGAAATGCCCACCTCGGCGGCGATCTGCTCGACGGTGACCGCATCGAAACCCTGCTGGGCGAACAGGTCGATCGCGACCTCGGCGATCCGTGTACGCACGGCCTTGCGCGTGATGTCGCGCAGGCCCGGATTCGATGAGCTTTCCACGATGGAAGCGTACAGTGTCGAAAGTGTCATAGGCTGACATAGTTGACGTATCATGACACAAGACGAAGGGCTGACCATGGACACGCGCACTCTCGGCGGGCAGGGCCTGGCCGCTGCCGCTCTCGGCTACGGGGCGATGGGTACCGCCACGGGTTATGGCCCCACCGACGACACCGAGTCGATCGCCGCGATCCGAAAGGCCCATGAGCTCGGCGTGACGATGTTCGACACCGCCGAGATGTACGGCTGGGGCGAAGGCGAGAAGTTGCTTGGTCAGGCGCTGTCGCCGATCCGCGACGACGTGGTCATCGCGACGAAGTTCGGCCTCACTCGCTCCTTCGGATACGACTCGCGCCCGGAGCACATCCGGGAGGTGGTCGAGGCCAGCCTGCGCAACCTCCACGTGGACACGATCGACGTGCTCTACCAGCACCGCCCCGACCCGAACGTCCCGATCGAAGACGTGATCGGCACCATGAAGGAGTTCGTCGAGGCAGGCAAAGTCAAATATCTGGGGCTGTCCGAAGCTGACGAGTCCACCATCCGCGCCGCGCACGCGGTACACCCGATCTCGGTGCTACAGACCGAGTACTCGATCTTCGCGCGCGACGTCGAACCCCTGTTCCCCGCCCTCGAGGAGCTCGGTATCGGATTCGTCGCCTATTCACCGCTGGCGCGGGGCTTCCTCAGCGGCGCGGTAGCCTCCCGCGAGCAATACGCCGCCAACGACTTCCGTCAGTACATCCCGTGGTGGGCGCCGGAGAACTTCGACGCCAACGTCGCCATCGTCGACGAGTTGACCGCACTCGCCGGAAGCAAGGGCGCCACGCTCGCGCAGCTGTCACTGGCGTGGCTGCTGACCCGCAGGGACTACATCGTCCCGATTCCGGGATCCCGCAACCCGCAGCGCGTTGACCAGAACGTCACCGCTGCCGAACTCGACCTGGCTCCCGAGGACCTTGCCGCCATCGAGCGGATCGCCCCCACGGGAGGCATCGGCGGCCGCATGTAGGTAGTCGCATCCCTCGATCGAAGGCGGTCAGGCGCGTAGCTTCGCCAGCGGCGAGGGAAAACGGGGGAGCACCTTGTCCCCCTCGAGCCAGGCCGACAGCTTCCCCGCCTCGTCGTCGAACGCGCGTCGCGCCTCGACGCCGACGTCCTCGAGCAGGTGCACCACCACCTGCCCCGCCTCGTCCTGCCACCAGCCGCCGACGATCCGGCCGTCCCACCACGCCGTCGGACCCGCGTTACCACTGGTGTCGAACAGCAGATCCTTGTGCGGCCCGAGGTACCAGTCCCTGTCCCGCCAGCCCATCGTGGTGGGGTCGAGGGCGGGTAGCAGTGCCGCCCACGGCTCGACGGGGTCATCCTGTTCCTGATCGTCGGCCAGCAGGTAGCCGGTCTGGCCCTCCAGGTCGACCGTGACGATGTCCAACGTGGACAACGCCTTCCGCACGGTGGACACCGTCGACCCGAGCCACCACTTGAGGTCGGCCTCGGTGCCGGGGCCGAACGCGCGCAGCCACGCCTCGATCAGCCAGGCCGCGCCCGCCGCCTCCGTACGGTGATCGATCGGCGCGCCCAGCCAGTATTCGCTTGTCGCCCAGCGGTTCCGCGACGCCCGCCAGGGCCCGTCATTGGTCGCGCGCACGATTCTGCCCTCCGCCGACAGTACGGTCAGCACCCGCGGTCCGACCGACACCTGCCCACCCCAGCTCCGGCCCTCCCCGTAGGCCATCGAGCCCTGCAACAGCGGGATCTGCTCGCGCAGTGCCGTATACGACGTCGGTGCGCTGCCCGCCAGCGCCTCGAGCACCGCGTCCCCGGCCTCCCCGAGCCAGCCTGCCCCATCGTCGAACAGACCAGCCTTCTCCACCTCCCGGATCAGTCGACGCCGCTCCGTGTCGGCGACCCGGTTGCTGGCACCGGCCTGGACGAACGGCAGCGACTCGCTCGGGAAGACGAACAGGGTGCGTCGCATCGCGAGGTGCTTGACCAGTGACCGCTCCTCGTACAGGGCGCGCTCCAGGTCGGCCACCACCATGCCGTCAACCCGTGCCCGGGCGGACAGATAGATCGTCGCCGGGTCCGTGCCATGCAGGCACACCATGCTCTTCGCGGCGTCCGTCACGCTCTCGGCGCGGGCCTCGGGTGCGAGTCGGTGGCGTCGAGCCAGGCGGGCGCGGCGCTGCGCCGGGTCGAACGGCGTTGCGTGATCGGTGGGCACGGGTGCCATTGTGCCCCCTCGCACACGCCGGTCGCGGCTAGCGGAACGCTGCCCGCACCCGCAGGTCGCGTGCCAGGTGGTCGCGCTGCTCGATCACCAACCGGCGCAGCGCACTCGGCGCATCCGTGTTCGTGGTGAGCCAGGCGTCGACCGGGCCGAGCGACTCGGCGGCGGGGAACAACCCGAGCACGATGCGTCTCGCGATCTCGATGCTCCGCCGCGCCCAGACGTCCCCGATCGCGGCGAAGTACTCGCCGTCGTAGCGTGCGGTGAGGTCACGGCGGTCGCCGGCCCGGAAGCCGGCGATGACGGCGTCGAGGTGCTCGTTCGTCAGTGCCGTGTCACCCAGCGCAGAGCCCCAGGCGCGTGCCTTCACGTCCGCGTCGGGCCGCGCCGTCAGCGCCCGCAGGTGGGCGGTACGGCCGGAGGCGGTGTTGTCGGTGCCGAGCTCGGCATCCAGATCCGCCGAGTCGGCGTGACCGGTCGCGGCCAGCGCCGTCCACAGCAACCAGCGCAGGTCGGGGTCCAGTGCCAGCCCGTCGGGCGCAGGGGTCCGGCCGCCGAGGATCGCCCTGATGTCGGCCGCCCTACGATCGTCGACCGTGGCCGCGGTCGCCGCCGCGCGCGCCCACGCCAGCTGTGCACCCGAGCCGGGTGCCGCGGATTCCATTGCCGCCCAGCAGGCGTCCAGCCAGTCGCCGCGCCACCGGCCGCGCTCCGAGTCGGGAAGGTAGTGCCCGATGGCGTACGACGCGTTCGACAGCACCGCGGCCAGCAGTGCCGTGTTGGACTCGGTGAGCGCGAACGCGCGGGCCATCGCGAGGTAGCGGTCGGCGGCCAGCTCACCGTCGCGCGTCGCGTTCCACAGCGCCGACCAGATCAGGCCGCGTGCCAGCGGGTCGGTGATCCGGCCGAGTGAACGCTCCACGGTGGCCAGCGATTCCGCATCCAGCCTCACCTTCGCGTAGGTGAGGTCGCCGTCGTTGAGCAGGCGCAGGGGAGCGGGGGCCAGCACGACCGGGGTTCGTTCGGAGGCGAGGTCCAGCTCCACACGGTCGCGGCGGACCAGGTCGCCCCCCGCGTCGAAGTCGTACAGACCGACGGCCAGCCGGTGCGGACGCGGGTCCGTCTGCACGACCTCGAAGCCCCCATCCGCCTCCTCGAGGGTCAGCGTCGACATCCCGGAGGTCTGCAGCCAGGCGCGCGCCCACTCCGTGAGGTCGCGGCCCGACGCCGCCGACAGCTCCGCCAGCAGGTCGGCGAGGGTGGTGTTCCCGAAGGCGTGCGCCCGGAAGTAGCGGCGCGAACCCTCGAAGAAGGCGTCGCGCCCGACGTACGCGACCAGCTGCTTGAGCACGCTCGCGCCCTTGGCATAGGTGATGCCGTCGAAGTTGAGCTTGGCGGCCTCCAGGTCGACGATGTCCGCGACGATCGGGTGCGTGGTGGGGAGCTGGTCCTGCGAGTACGCCCAGGCCTTGCGCCGATTCGCGAAGGCAACCCACGCGTCGGACCACTGGGTGGCCTCGGCGCTGGCCAGCGCACCCATGTAGTCCGCGAACGACTCCTTGAGCCACAGGTCGTCCCACCACACCATCGTGACGAGGTCGCCGAACCACATGTGCGCCATCTCGTGCAGGATCGTGTTGGCACGACCCTCGTACTGCGCGGCCGTCGCCACGCCCCGGAACACGTAGGCCTCGGTGAACGTCACGCACCCGGGGTTCTCCATGGCGCCGAGGTTGTATTCCGGCACGAACACCTGGTCGTATTTGCCCCACGGATACGGGTACCCGAAGTGCTCGGCGAAGAAGTCGAGCCCCTGTCCGGTCACCTCGAAGATGGTCTCGGCATCCAGATACCGTGCGAGCGAGGCACGGCACAGCAAGCCGAGCGGAACCGTGAGATCGCCTCGGCTCCACGATGACTCGACACGGGTGTACGGCCCCGCCACCACGGCGGTGAGGTAGGTGGAGATGGGCAGGGTGGGGGAGAATTCCACCACCTGCCGGGTGTCGTCGGCCGTGCGCGTGGCAATCGGACGGTTGGACACCAGCTCCCACCCCGCGGGCGCGGTCACGACAAAGGTGAACGGCGCCTTCATGTCCGGCTGTTCGAAGCAGGCGAACACCCGACGCGCATCCGATGGCTCGTACTGGGTGTACAGGTAGGTCTCGCCGTCGGCGGGGTCCAGAAAGCGGTGCAGGCCCTCACCGGAACTGCTGTACGCGCCGGACGCCACGACGACCACCCGGTTCGACGGGCGCAGCTCACGGACCGCGATGCGTGCGCCGTCGTACTCGACGGCGACGGACTCGCCGTTGACGGTCACCGACTCGACCGCCGGCCCGATGAAGTCGATCCACGTCTCGTCGACGGTGGCGTCGAACTCGAGGATCGTGGTCGTCGTGAAGCCCGGACGGGAGTGGTCGCGGGCGGCCAGCAGGTCCAGCTCGACGCGGTAGTCGCGGACGGTGACGGCCGACGACCTGGCGGCGGTTTCGGTGCGGGTCAGGTTCGCGATGCTCACGCGTCGATCCTGCCAGGCGGACCCCACGCGAGGGCGGTGCCGAGCGCTTCTATGCCAAGCGTCATACTGAGCACGATCCGACATCGCCTACGAGGAGTCGCCGTGACCCGGACCATCGCCCCGCCGCATCCCTTCGACGCCGCCGTCGAGCTCACCCCCGTCGGCGACGGCCTGTTCCGCGGGCACACCTCCCCGGCCTACGCCAACATGGTCGGCCCGTTCGGCGGGATCACCGCCGCAACCCTGGTGCGCGCGGTGCAGCAGCACCCGGACCGGCTCGGCGATCCGCTCTCCCTGACCGTGAACTTCGCCGGCCCCGTCACCGAGGGACCGTTCGAGATCTCGGCGCGACCGGTGCGGACCAACCGCAGCACCCAGCACTGGGCCCTCGAGCTGTCCCAGGGCGGCGTCGTCGCGACGACGGCGACCGCGGTGTTCGGCACCCGCCGCGAGACCTGGTCCTCCACCGAGATCGCCGCCCCGGACGTTCCCGCGCTCGATGAGGTCGAGGCAGGCACCTTCCCCGACTTCATCGCGTGGGCGCGCAACTACGAGATGCGATTCGTCGAGGGCGGTATCCCCACGACCGAGGCCGCCGAGCACCCCGACACGGTCTCGACGCTGTGGGTGCGTGACACCCCGGCTCGACCGCTCGACTTCGCGGCCCTGACCGCACTGAGCGACGTGTTCTTCCCCCGGATCTTCCTGCGCCGCGGGCAGTTCATGCCGGCGGGCACCGTCTCGATGACCGTGTACTTCCACGCCGACGCGGAGGTGCTCGCCGAGCAGGCGGAGGATGCCCTGCTCGGCACGGCCCGCGCCCAGCAGATCCGCCGCGGTTATTTCGATCAGTCAGCAGAGCTCTGGGGACGCGACGGCGCGCTGCTCGCGACGACCCACCAGCTGGTCTACTTCAAGGACTGAGGCGGCGCCGCACCTCACGCCAGGGTGCGCTGCTCCGCCTCTGCCAGCTTCTTCAACGTGAGCAACTGCTTTCGCATCATGACCAGGTCGCCGAGCGCCAGCGCCCGCGCCACGATCCACGGTGCACCGCAGTGCATCCGCACCACGAGGCGGGTTCCGCTCCCCTCGGGCCGCACCGCGTAGGTGACGCAGATCTTGCCGGTGACCAGCGTGATGTGCCGACCGGGAACGAAGGACACCAGGTCGAACTGGGACATGAAGCGTTGCCCCACTTCGAGTTCGGTGAGCGCCGGGTCGCGTCGTCGCGGGCTGCGGCGGCCGAAACGGTCGAGCAGGTCGTAGCTGTAGGGCGCGACGCGCAGCTGACACAGCCAGGCGTAGACCACCTGCGGTGAGGCATCGATGCTGATGGCCCGATCCGCCTGCACCCCACCGAATCCCAGCTCGTCGCACGGCATGGGCTGGACGCGCTCGGCCTCGGTGGCGCCCCAGACGAGTCCGGGGATCATGCCGCGGCCGCTATCTGGCGCAGCAGCCGGCGCACGACCACCCGGTGAACGCCGCTGCCGACCACCAGCGCCCGGTAGATCTTGCCGTGCAGACCGGGGAACTCGCCCCAGGACTTCGCCCGAATCCGAGTGTGGCTCGGACCCTCGTCGTCGAGTTCGAAGATCAGCGCGTAGCGCGAGAACCAGTGCCGACCCGACAGCGCCAACCGGGCCGGCGCGTCGATCGAATCGAGCCGGAACCCGCTCGGCGCGGACGGGTCGTTCGGGTCCTTGCACATGACCCTCAGCAACGCCTTCCATGCCCGATCCCGATTCGAGTCGATCGATCTGGCATGCTCGTCAATGTAGGGCAATCGCTCCATATAGAAGGAACGTACTAGTAGATGGCACCACCCCGCAAGCACGACACCGACGCGATCCTCGATGCAGCGCGCACGCTGGTCCTCACCGACGGCCCCCGCGCGGCCGGTGTCGCGGCGATCGCCGCGGCGAGTGGCGCCCCCGTCGGCACGCTGTACCACCGCTTCGGCAGTCGCAACGGCGTCCTCACCGAGGTGTGGTTGCGCGCGCTCGCCCGCTTCCAGGAGCGCGCCATGGGGGGCGCGGACGCCGGGGACCCCGTCGAGGCGGGCGTGGCGATGGCGGTGGCGACCGTGCGGTTCGGCCGCGAACTGCCCGACGACGCAAAGCTCCTGCTCAACCTGCGTCCGAGCGATCTGCTCGACGGCGGTCCCGACGCGGAGTTCCGCGGCCGGCTCGACCGGATGAACGCGCCGTTGTTCGAGCAGCTGCGCCGCCTGGCCCGCGAGCTCCTCGGCGCGGACGGCGACAGGGAGATCGACGCCGTCAGCCGGGCCGTCGTCGATCTCCCCTACGCCGCGCTGCGCCGCCACGCCCATGCACCCGAGCTGCCCGATTGGCTCGACGCCGACCTCGCCGCCGCGGCACGCACGCTGTTGACCTCGTACCGACGCTGACACACCGGGAACGACCGCGCGGCGAACCCACCGGGCGAGCATTCGGCGGGCTACCGATAACGTGTTCTCATGAACGAACAGCAGGTCGGCGACTCGCTACCCGATCAAGAGCATCACGAGGGCGGGTTCCGGCCGATGTCCGAGCTGATCAACGCCCGCGAGGAACAGGGCGCCGACATCACTCGGGGCGGGCCGCACTACGGCGAGTTCGTCGAGCAGGTGCGCGGCCTGATGGATCGTGCGCGGCTGGCCAGCCCCACCGACGAGCTGGCGTTGGATGCGATCGGCATCCTCAAGCAGCTCAACGACAAACTGGACGCGGCCGTCGTGAACGAGTGGTCCACGCCGACCTGGACCCGGTTCGACCTGCCCGCCCGCGGGAACATCACGCTCCCGCCCTTCATGATCGACCACGCCGACTCCAGCGGTGTCGACGCCCGTCTCACCTTCCGCACCTACCACCTCGGCGGCAACAACGCCGCGCACGGCGGCCAGGTGGCCGTCGGATTCGACGATCTGCTCGGCATGGCCGCCGCGATGCACGCCGGTTCGATCACCCGAACCGCCTCCCTGACCGTGGACTACCGGTCCGTCACCCCGCTCAACACCGAGTTGAAGGTCCGAGCCTGGGCCGAACGCCAGGAAGGCCGCAAGGTTTTCGTGCGCGCCACCATGCACGACGGCGACCGCCTCTGCGCCGAGGCGCACGGGCTGTTCATCGTCCTCAAACCCGGACAGGCATGAGCCGATAGTTCCGTCCAGGGTTGGCGCGGCTATCCGCGAGCGACGCGGAATCCGACGTCGTCGATCCGGTAGGTCGGGTGGCTGCGTCGTCGGGCGGACGCGCGGCAGCTCCAGTGCTCGTCGAACCACCCGCCGCCGCGCAGCACCCGATACGTGCCGTACACCTCGGGGTCGTAGAGGTCCCAGCACCATTCCCAGACGTTGCCCAGGGTGTCGTGCAAACCCCACGCGTTCGGCCGCTTCTCACCCACGTCACGGGAACGACCGTCGGAGTTGCGGCGGTACCACGCGATCTCGTCGAGGGGTCCGTGTCGCGGACCGGTCGTCCCGGCCCGGCACGCGCGTTCCCACTCGGCCTCGGTCGGCAGCCTGTACCCGTCCGCCGCGGTGTCCCAGGTGACGTCGTCGCCGACCACGCGGTAGGGGGGCGTGAGGCCGGCCTGCTCGGACATGTTGTTGCAGAACGCGATCGCGTCCCACCACGAGACTCCCTCGACCGGGCGGCGCTCGCCCCGCGCCGCGCCGGGCCATTCGCCGACGATCTCGGCGTACTCGGCCTGGGTCACGGGCGTGGCGGCGATCTCGAATGCACCCACATCGACCCGCCAGCTGCTGCTGGTCCGCCGGTCCGACAGGGTGACCTGTCCCGCGGGGACGGCGATCATCTTCATGGCTCTCGACTCCCGACAAGTTCGTTCATCCACGCTGTCACATTCTCGGCGTGCGCTTCGTCAGCGTGGTGAGTCCATTCGAACCCGATGAGGAGCACCCGATGAACACCGCCTATGTCATCGTCACCATCCTGGCCGCCACCTGGGTCGGCTACTCGGCCGCCGCCGTCTTCCTCCGCGCCGGATGGGTCGTCGAGGCCTTGACCGACTACGGCGTCCCCCAGTCGTGGTGGCCGTGGCTCGGCGCCGCGAAGGCCGCCGGGGCGGCGGGCCTGCTGGTCGGCCTGTTCGTACCGGTGATCGGGGTGCTGGCCACGATCGGCCTGTTCCTGTACTTCGCGGGGGCGGTCATCACGGTGATCAGGGCCCGCTCGTACGCGCACATCCCGTTCCCCCTGCTGTATCTGGCGCCGGTGCTGGCCGCCGCGGCGCTGGGGTACGCCGCCTGAGAACCGCTCACCCGGTCGGTACGACGTGGTCACGACCGCCCGTGCCGACCGGGAAGTCGGAGGATCAGTGCTGTGGAATGGGGTGGCCCTCGGAGGCCTGGACCACCACGAGCCCTGATCCGGTGAGACACAACTGGTAGGCCTCGCCCGAACCGCGGCCGATCGCGGCGGAGATCTTCGCGGTCTTCCGGATGGTCGACTGGAGGCCGGTCGACCACAGCACCGCGCTCTGCATGTCGACGTAGGTGGGTGTGTCCACGTTCAGGACGACGGGAGTGCCGTGCACATTGATCGCGAGGACGCCGCGCCCGGTGAAGGTGGTGTTGAACAGCCCGCCGCTGAGCATCGATGCGCCCTCGACACGGTTGATGTCCCAGCTCAGGGAGCTCTCGAACGCGAGGACGTTCGATCCGTTGACGGTCACCGACTCGTCCTCGAGCTCGAGCAGGAAGATCTCGTCGGCGTCGCGGGCCAGGAAGACGTCGCCGCTGCCGGACACCTTCATCAGCGACATTCCCTCACCGGTGAGGGCCTTCTTGAAGAGCTTGCCGAGGCCACCGCTGCCCTGATAGGCGAAGTCGACGTCGCCCTGGTAGGCGACCATCGATCCCTGGCGGGCGAGGAAGTGTCCGCCGGTCCCGGCCAGGTCCACCTTGAGCATTCGGGAGTTCTGCAGCACGAAAGTGCCCGGCTCGCCGCTACGTTCGGCATTCTGCATCAGGTCGCTGCGCATGACGCGATGCTATCCGAAACCGAGATCACGAGGCCGGCGCGCACGGTCAGGACAGCATGCGTTCCGCTCCTCCGGTGACGAACCTGACCAGGTCCTCGTAGTACTCGACGAGTTCGGCCTCGGTCAGCCTGGTTCCTCCGGCCGCCCAGTCGTCGACTCGACTGATCGACTGCAGGAAGCTCATCACTGCGATCGGCCACAGCCGATCGACTCGTTCGGCGGCGGTTGCGGGCAGTGCCCGGCAGACCTGCTCGCGGAGTCGGATCGAAAGCTCTTCCTGGCCGGTGGAAGTCACCGCGGGCCTGCCCTCTCGAGAAACCTGGACGACGATCTTGACCCAACGGATCCCGCGGGTCCGCTGCTTGAGGAGAAGGTCCAGATACGGATCGGTGAGCGCCCGGACGACTTCGCACACCGTGGGGGGCTCCGTCGCCGCGGCGAGGGAATCGACGTTCGCGCCGATCCGGCGCGACACATCGGCCCCGAGGTCGAGGAGAACGGCCGCCAGGAGCCCCTCCCTGGAACCGAAGTGATAGTGCACCGCCGCGGGACCTTGCCCGGCGGCGGCATTGACCGCACGAACCGACACCGCGTCGACCCCCTGGGCCGCGAACAGGCGCTCGGCCGCCTTGACCAGCCGGTTGCGGGTGGCATCGCCCTGTCTGGTCTGTGTTGTCCCGGCCATGGGGGCGAGCGTAACCGAGCACGGGCGCAGCGGTGAACGCCGTTACCGAGGGCGGCAGTCGGATTCGAGTTCGCTCAAATCAGATCGATCGACTGAATCAAGTGATTCAATCGTGCAATAGATTCACCCCCTCCCGGAAGGATCGACTCCGTGTTGCCAGAACCCCGATTCGTCGACACCGACGGCGCCCGACTCGCCGTGTTCGAAGCGAAGCCCACGCGGCCCGAGCGCGAGGTGTGCGTCGTGCTCTGCCACGGCTTCCCCGAGCTCGCCGCATCGTGGCGTCACCAACTGCAGCCGATCGCCGACGCCGGCTTCCACGTGATGGCCCCCGACATGCGGGGCTACGGCCTGTCCGACGGTCCCGAGGATCCACGCGCGTACAGCATCAGGGAGACCACGGCGGACGTCGCGGCGCTGATCGCCGACGCCGGCTACGAGCGAGCCGTCGTGGTCGGACACGACTTCGGCGGCATGGTCTCCTGGAACATGCCCTACCTGCAGCCCGACTCGGTCGCGGGCGTGATCACCCTCAACACGCCCTTCGGGTACTCGCGGGAGAACCCGATCGAGAAATACCTCGACGCCTACGGCCCACGAAACTATGTCGCGCACTTCCAGACCCGGGAGTGCGAGGAGCAGCTCGACAAGGATCCCGAGCGCACGTTCCGATTCTTCATGCGCGCCGACACCGGCTCCGGCACCAACCTCTCGCGCACCGGACGACACGACCCCGACTCGATGGCGTACATCCACTGGCTGGCGGACGAGGAATCCACCTGGCCGGGTGAGGTGATCATGGGCGAGGCGGAGTTGCGGTACTACGCCGATGCCTACGCTCGCAGAGGATTCCGGGGCGGCCTCAACTGGTACCGCAGCATCGAGCGGAACTGGGAGGTGCACACGGAGATGTTCCCCGACGGGGCAATTCCGCGTGCGGGCGTGCCGGCCCTGCTCATCAGCGCCCGGCGCGATCCGATCTGCCACCCGATGCTGACCGACAATCTCCTGCAGTACTTCGACGACTTCGAGCGTCGCATGATCGACACGGGGCACTGGACCCAGCTCGAGGATCCGACAGGAACCAATGCAATCCTTCTCGAGTGGCTGACCCGCCACTTCTGATCCCTCCCGTCGTCGGGTTCACCCCGGGCGCCCTGGCGCGGCAGGGTGAACCCGACGTCGGTCAGTTCACGACCTCGGCGCGGTCGTGCCGTTGGTTCAGTGGCTTCTGGATCGACGGGACCACCAAGGCGGCGATGCCTCGAACGAACGCCTTCGTCATGTCGAAGAGGTCGAAGTAGTCGCGCCACACGGTGATGCGGCCCGCTCGGACCTCGAATCGGCCGCACACCCAGAACTGTGCGCGCAGCTTGCCGATCCGGAGCTCGTCCACCCGTTCGGTCAGCACGACGGCCCCGTCGGCGGCACTGTTGACGACCTTCACACCGAAACCCATGAAGGGCCTGTCCAACTGCCTCAGGACGAACGCCGTCTGGCGTCGCCCGCGGGCGGTCGGGAACCCGACGTTGGTGTAGACGATGCCGTCGTCGACGAGGCCGAGCGCGCCTCGGGTGTCGCCGGCGGACAGCCGGTCCAGGAACTGGCGAACAACGTCATCGGGTTCCATCACGTCTCCAATTCTCCTGGAAGGTGGGCCGCCGTCAGCCGGCGTCCTGGGTTCCCTGGTTACCCGAGGTGCCGCGCAGCTTGCGCCACTGCGTGGTGATGACGTACTTGACGAGCAGGCCGTAGTTGCGGAGCTTTTCCATCAGGGGTCCTTAGGTGAGTTGAATTCGTGCGTCGATGTCGCGAAGGTTCTCGGTGACTCGGTGGTGGATGCAGACGTCACCCAGTATTGTCACCGATCCCATTGCACGGCAAGCTCGTTGGGGCCGCGAAGCGCGACGCCGACCTGGCTGGTGACCTTCGCGCGCTCCGCGGCGCCGTCCTGGAGTCGCAGCCCGGGCAGCCGCTCGAGCAGCGCGGTGAGTGCGGTTTCCAACTCGGCGAGGGCGAGCCAGTTGCCGGCACAGCTGTGCGGACCCTGACCGAACGAGAGCATCGCCGTCTTGCGGCGAGTGATGTCGAATCGGTGCGGGTCCGGCCATTGGGCGGGGTCGCGGTGGGCGGCGTTGACGGAGAAGATCATCGGCGTCAGGGCGGGGATCTCGATGCCGTTCCAGGTCGTCGCCTCGGGGCAGGCCCGGGGCAGCAGCCCGACCGGGGGTTCCCAGCGCAGCCCCTCCCAGACCGCCCACAGCGCGTGCTCCTCGAGATCGGAACGCAGGATCTCCATCTGATCGGGGTGGGTGAGCAGGGCGGAGAGGGTGTTGCCGAGCGCGAGCATGGTGGTGTCGGCGCCGGCGGGGAACAGCAGCCGCAGGAACGAGAGGACCTCCTCGTCGCTGAGCGTGGCGCCCTCGAGCCCGTCATCGTGCAGGGTCTCGGTGACCAGAGTGGAGATGAGGTCGTCACCGGGGTTGCGGCGGCGCTCCGCGAGGATCGGGGTGAGCAGGTCCGTGAACTCCTGCGAGGCACGCATCGCCGCCTCGGGATCGAACGGGAAATAGAACAGGTCGTGCGCCCACTTGTGCACCTGCGCCTCGTCGGTGACCGGCAGCCCGATCAGGCGGCTGATCAGCAGCACCGGATAGCGGGTGGTGAACTCGGCGACCAGGTCGACGCTGCCGCGGTCGGCGAACCGGTCGATCAGCTCGTGCGCGAGCGGCTCGAGCAGCGGGGTGATGTACTCGGCGATCACCTTGCGGCGGAACGGCGGCGAGATCAGCGACCGGTTCTTGCGGTGCTCGTCCCCCGCCATGCACTGCAGGGTCTTGCCCAGCACCGGTCCGGTGGTCATCGGGTAGATCGCCGACGCGGGGAAGGTGTCCTCGTCCTTGAAGGCGGCGGTGACCAGCTCGTGGGTGAGCAGCAGCACCGCGCGCACACCGGCGAACGGGACGACCGCGTAGGGCTTCTTCGCGCGCAGGTCCTCCAGGACCGTGTGAATGTTCGGGTTGTCCTCGAAGGCGAAGTCCACCCCTTCGATGTCGAAGCTGTCGAGAACGGATGGTGCGGTCACCGGCACTCCTCAGGCTGACACGAATACTCAGTACGAGTATTCGCATAATGTGATACGTTTATTTGTATTGTGCCCGAGAGTAGGAGCTTCGATGGCAGATGACAAGAGCGGCGGCACCAGCCCGTCCCCACCCACGGACCGGGTCGTGTCGATCGTCGAGATGCTCGCCTCGCTCGAGGCGCCCGCGACCTCCGCCGATCTGGCGGACGGGCTCGGCCTGAGCCGGTCGACCGTCGGATCGATCCTCAGCGCACTCCGCGAACGCGGATGGGTGCGCCGGCAGGCGGACCTGCGCTACGCCCTGGGTCCGGCACTGGCCGGCGTCGCGGAGAAGGCCCGGGAGGCGCTCCCCGTCCCGAACGGACTCGCCGCTCGCATCGAAGCCCTCGCCGCCCGCGTGGGCTGCGGCGCGGCCCTGAGCCTCGTCGAGGACGGCAGGCTGGCCTTCGTCGCCATGACCGAGGGCCTCGGCCACATCCCGGCCGGTATCGAGGTCGGCCTGCGGCTGCCCATGCAGGCCCCCGGCGGGGCCGCGGTGGTCGCATTCTCCGATCGCGCGCTCCAGCAGCGGTGGCTCGACACCGTCCCGGTCGAACGCAGGGCGCAACTCGAGAGCTCGCTGGCCCAGATCGCGGACAGCGGTGTCGGGGTCTGGGGCGCCGACGCCGCAGACATCGATCGGATCGACATTCTGGCGCAGGTGGTTTCGCATCTCTCGGCCGATCCCGCGAGCCAAGGCCTGCGCGACCGGGTCCAGTCGATCATCACCGATACCAGCGGTCACCTCTACGACACGGCGACGCTCGCATCCGAGCGCGACCTGCCCATCAGCTATCTGTCGGCGCCCGTCTTCGATTCGGTCGGGACACCCGTGTGGGAGCTACAGATCGGCCCGCTCCGGCCTGCCGTGTCGCACAGCGAGCGTGGGCACTACATTCGTGAAATAACAAACGCAGCAAAAGAACTCAGCGTATGGAAGTCGTGAACTCCTGATCCTTCGGGTCGATCAGGATCTTCGCGTGCTCCTCGGGGTTTCCGAGAGCAGTGAAGGCGTTCTCGACGCCGGCCAGCCCGACGGTGCCGGTGATCAAGGGCGACGGATCGACCTTGCCGTCGGCGATCATGTACAGCGCCTGGCGGAATTCCCTTGGGTCGTATCCCAATACGAACCTCAGGTCGATCTCCTTGTTGATCGCCATCGCGGGGCGGATTCGATCGGCCTCCATACACACCCCGACCACGACGACACGCGAGAGCAGGGGAGCGCCGGCCAGGATCTGGTCGATGACCCCAGGAAGGCCGACACACTCGAAGACGACCGGGCCCGACGGTGTCGCCCCGACCGCATCCGCTAGCCGGAACGCGTGCCACCACGGCAGCTTCGGAACCCTCTGCAGCCTCTCCATCGTGTCGATGCCGAGATCGAGCAGGTCGCGGACCCCGCCGAGCTCGTTCCTCTGAGCGTAGGAGGTCCACGGAGAGTGCGTCGCGGGGTCCACCACGACGTCGGCTCCGCACTGCGCGGCGAGCGCGCGCCGATGCGGAGAGAAGTCGCTGGCCACCACGGTGCGGACGCCCGACGCCTTGAGCATGCTGATGACGGCCAGGCCGATGGGTCCGCAGCCGATCACGATGGCGGTTTGCCGCTTTCCGACCTCGCCCCTGCGCACCGCGTGCCAGGCCACCGCCATCGGCTCGGTGAGGGCGGCCTTCTCGGCCGACAGACCGTTGGGCACCGCAATCGTCATGGCCTCCTGGACGACCACCTGTTCCGCGTAGCCGCCCGGCGCCGCGGCCGAGAGACCGGTCAGGTGGACCCCGGAGCTCTGGCGGAGGACCGGCAGGGCGACCACCCTGGTCCCGACCGGCCAGCGCTCACGGCATCCGGGCCCGTACTCCACGATCTCACCGCAGAATTCATGCCCGAGAACGATGTCCTGGTGCGAGCGCATGAAACCGTCGTAGCCGGTTTCCGCGGCCAGATCGGCCATCTCGTCGCAATGGACGCGCGCGTGCAGATCCGAGCCGCAGATCCCGCAGCGCAACACGTCGATGAGTACCTGGCCCGTTCCCGGCGTCGGCACCGGGACCTCGGACACCCTCAACCGTGCGTCGGTGCACAGCACGGCCTTCATCGTGTGCTCCCGGCGAGAATGGCGTTGAGGGTGCCGCCGATGTAGCTGGGCCCCAGGGTGTTCAGCGCCTCGGGGGTGGTGATCGTGGACAGCGTCTGGGTGCTGCAGGCGCGGTCCGACGAAGGATCGTCGATCTGGGCGCGGAGCCAGGCGAGGGCGGCGGGGGCGCCCAGGGCCCACAGCGCGGTGTGGGCCGAGAGCACGCTGGGGAACGGATCGCGCTGATAGGTGACGGAGGTTCCGGCCCGGCAGTACCGGTCGACGAGTCGGTCCGCCGACTCGATGGTGCTGAGCTCGTCGTTGATTCCGTTGTAGAGGTAGAGGGGAGCGGTCGGGACGCCCTGGCCCAGCGTGCGCTCGGCGAGCAGCTCCCGGGTCAGCGGGTCGGCCAGCACCTGGTTCAACGGCACGGTCAGATGGCTGTCGAAGTCGGTGAAGGGGAAGGACAGCAGATTCTGCGGGGTGCAGTCGGCGGCCGCGGCGGTGGCCATCTGCCGACCGGCGGGCGTCAACATCTTGTCGAGCAGAGCGGCGAACTCGGGGGAGTCCTGCGCGAGTCCGGCCAGTCCGATCGCGACGAGCCCCGCGACCAACGAGCCGTTCCCCTGGCGGACGGCCGTGGCGAAGTCGGGTACCGGCGCGCCGATGGCCATGCCGGCCACCCGCAGCTCGGGTGCGTAGGTGGGCTGGACCTCCGCGGCCCAGCTGGTCGCGATCCCGCCGCCGGAATAACCCCAGAAGAGTGCGGGCGTGCTCCGGTCCACCGCACCGACCTGCTGGAAGTTCTGGACCGCTCGCACACCGTCCAACGCCACGTATCCCGGCTCACGGGGGGTGAGGAACCGATTCTCGATGCCACCGAGGTCCGGCACCGACACCACCCAGTTCTGTTCCAGGCCTGCGGCGATCATCGGAACCTCGCTCGCCGTCGTCGACAGGGCGACGGGTCCGGTGTCGCCGGTGGGGTTGAACCACGGCGCGCCGGTCCGGAGCACGCGTGAGGGCATGCAGTCCGGCGCGATCGCGTCGATCATGCTGTCGTAGGACAGGATCGCAGCGGGTGCGCGATCACCGTTGCGCGCCAGGACCGTCGTGACGGCGGCATAGGGGCGACCGTTCGAGTCGGTGGTCCGATACAACAGCTGCCAGGCACGCACCTGCATCGGGATCAACTGCAATGCCGATGCCTGGATCTCGCGTGACCGCAGCACCGTTCCCGGCTCGGAATCGGCGAATCCCTCCGGTGGAGAGTAGAAGTCGTCAATGCGGTTGGGGGTGGCCGCGGCAGGCGAATGGGCCGCGGCGGGGATAAACGAACCGGCGACGACGAGTGCCGCGGCAAGGGCACGGATTCCGCCCCACCGAACGCCACGCGCGGTGGCCCGGGCGGACAGGTCGAGCCATCGGTGTGCGTTGGACGACATCGGCTGAATGTAGAACATGTTGGCGCCTCACAGTTCGCGATCGATCAGGTCGAGGATCTCCTCGCTGGTCGCCGCGTGAATCCTGTCGACCGCCCCGGCCCGCGCCCTGTCGGTCGCACCGACCTCTGCCACCAGGCTCGCCAATCGCTGCGCGATCTCGGACCGTGCCTCGCTGTCCTCCCCGAGCTCGGCGATGGTCGCGCGGAGCCGGTCGACGTCGGCAAGGGCCACCGACACCGGATCCGGAACGAGTTCCGCGCGCAGGAACTCGGCGACGGCACGCGGGCTCGGATGATCGAACACCATGGTCGGCGGCAACCGCAGCCCCGTGGCAGCCCCGAGATGGTTGCGGAGTGCGACGGCCGCCAGCGAGTCGAAGCCGAGTTCCTTGAATGCCTGGTCGGGCTCGACCGAGTCCGACGCCTCGTACCCGAGCACCACGGCGGCCCCGCTCCGCACCAGCTCGAGCATCAGGTGTCGCTGTTCGGGAATCGACAGGGTGGCCAGGCGCTGCGCCCAATCCGACGGCCCGGACCCGGTCGGTCCGATCGCGGACGGATCCGACCCCGCGGCGCGCGGCCGCGACTCCCGGATCAGGCCGCGCAGGGGGGCGGGAACATAGGGCGCCGCGGCGCCGGAGTGGTCGAACCGAGCGGCGACCACATTCGGGACACCGGCGGTCAACGCGCCGTCGAACAGCGCCAATCCGTCGACGGCGGACATCGGGACCATTCCGCTGCGCCGCGCCCGGGCCAGATCGATCGCACCGAGTTTGTCGGTCATCGCGCTCGGCGGCGCCCACATCCCCCACGCGATCGACAGCGCGGGCTGCCCGAGGGCGTCGCGATGACGGGCCAGGGCGTCGAGAAACATGTTCGCGGCCGCGTAGTTCGCCTGCCCGGGCGCCCCGAGAATGCCTGCGAGCGACGAGAAGATGACAAACGCTCGCAGGTCGGATCCCGCGGTCAGCCGGTGTAGATGCCAGGCCGCGTCGACCTTCGGCCGGAGCACAGCATCCAGTCGCTCGGGGGTGAGCGAAGCCAGGGTCGCGTCGTCGATCACGCCGGCCGCGTGGATCACCGCCGTCAGTGGGTGTTCCGACGGTATCCGGGAGAGCAACCCCGCGACCGCCGACTCGTCGGAGGTATCGCAGGCAACGATGCTCACCTCGGCCCCCATGCCGCTCAGTTCTCGGCGCAGTTCGTCGCAGCCCTCGGCGTCGGGTCCGCGCCGGCTGGCCAACAACAGATGCCGGGCCCCGTGCTCGGTCGTCAGGTGCCGAGCCAGCAGGGATCCGACGGTGCCGGTGCCACCGGTGACCAGGACGGTGCCGTGGGGGTCGAACAGCGAACCGGCATCGGCGGCGGCACGCAGCCGCCGCAACCGGGGCGCGAACACGACGCCGTTCCGGACCGCCACCTGCGGTTCCCCGCTCGCCAATGCCGACGCGATCGCGGCCACGGCGTCCGATGCGTCGTCGAGGTCGATCAGCACGAACCGGTCCGGGTTCTCGTTCTGTGCAGAGCCCACCAGACCCCACACCGCCGCCGCCGCGAGGTCGGCGCGGTCCCCGCCGCCGCGCTCGTCGTCGACGACCATCGCATCGCGGGTCACGATCACGAGCGTGCTGTCGTCGACTCCGTCGTCGTCCAGCCATTCCTGCAGCCGTCGCAGTATCCGCGCGCACAGTTCGTGGGTCGACTCCGGACCGGGCCCACCCTCAGTACCGCACCCGACCAGGACCGTCCACGAACGCCGGTCGCCCTCATCGGTCATCGACTCCATCGCGCTGCGCAACGCCGCCAGGTCGGGGTAGCTCGGGCAGGTCGGACCCAGGTCGTGGCCGCCGATCCCCTCGGCGCCGAGGACTGCGACCCGATCGAGAGTCCGCTCCGACGGGGCGGTCTCGACCCGAACCCAGCCCTCCCGGTGCAGTCGCTGTGCCGAACGACCGGCGCCGGCGACCGTCCTCGGTACCACCCGCAGCGCATCGACGGTCAGCACCGGCGCACCGTCGGGTTGGGCGGCGACGACGCGATGCGACCCGTCCTCACCGGTGCCGAACCACACCGACACCGTCGCCGCACCGACGGTGTGCAGACGGATTCCCGACCAGGTCCGCGGCCAACCGTCCCACCCGAGGAGGGGCTCGAGCGCCGCCTGCAACAGCGCCGGATGGAGGCCGAAACCGCTTGTGTCGGTGCCGTCCTCGACGCGCACCTCGGCGACGGCGTCGCCCGAGCCCTGGTGCGATGCCCGGGCGGTAGGGCCCACGACGTCGTCGATCGTCGCCGATGCGTTCCGAACCCAGGGGTCCGAGCCGTCGGTCTCACCGGGGTTCGACGAGATGGTGACCGTCCGAACGCCGTTGGTGGCGGTCGAGGACACCAGCACCCGAATCGATGCCAGCCCCGACGGCGAGAGCATCAGTGGGTCGTGCAGGGTGAGTTCGTCGATGTGGTCGAATCCGACGTGGTGAGCGACGTGCAAAGCGAGCTCCACCAGCACGGTCGGCAACACCGTCCTCGCGTCCTCGGCCGACGGCGGGTCGCCGTCGTCGACGGGAGCCCTCACCAGCCACGGATCCTGTTGCAGCGAGAGCTGTCCGGTGAACAGCGTCGCATCGTCCTCGAGGGTCACCGCCGCACCCAGCAGTGGATGGTTCGACGGAGCCAACCCGAGCTCGGTCGGATCGCCGAGGTTTCGCGCGGGCGCCGACGGCCAGAAAGAACGTCGCTGGAATGCGTAGGTGGGCACGTCCACCCGGTTCCGACCCGGGAACACCCGCTCCCAGTCGATCGGGATGCCCTGCACGTGAGCGGCGGCGACCGCCTCGATGATCCCGTGCGCCTCGTCCCCGCGTCCGGGCAGCGTGGCGATCGCGTTCGGGACCACCTCCGCGGCCAGTGCGGCCAGCGCCGCCCCCGGACCGACCTCGACGAGGCGGGTGACGCCGAGTTCGTCCAGGGCGCTCAGTCCGTCGTGGAAACGCACCGGTTGGCGGATGTGCTGTGTCCAATAATCGGGGGACATGAGTTCATCGGCGGTGGCGACGCGCCCGGTGACGTTGGAGACGACCGGAATCGCAGGCGGCTGCGCCGTCAGTTTCGATACGACTGCCGTGAACTCGTCGAGGATGGGTTCCATCAGGGTGGAATGGAAGGCCCGCTCGACCCGCAGGCTCGTCGTCTTCATCCCGGCGGCGGACAGCGCGGCCTCCGCCGCGCGTACGTCGCGTTCGCCGCCCGCCAGGACCACCGACTCGGAACCGTTGACCGCCGCGAGATCGACCCCGCCGGCGATCCGTGCCTCGACGTCTTCCGCTCGAGCCCGTACGGCGATCATCAGCCCCGGCTCGGTCGACTGCATCAACCGTCCGCGTTCGGCCACCAGGGCGGCGGCATCGGGCAGGCCGAACACTCCCGCGACGTGCGCGGCGGTGAGCTCGCCGATCGAATGACCGATCAGGTAGTCGGGGGCGATTCCCCAATCCCGCAGTAGCCGATACAGCGCGACCTCGACGGCGAACAACGCCGGCTGGGTGTACTCGGTACGGTCGAGCTTCGCACCACCATCCTCGGTATCACCCCAGAGCACATGCCGCACCGGGGTTTCCACGTGTTCGTCGAGTACGGAGCAGACCTCGTCGAGCGCGCCCGCAAAGACCGGGTAGGCGTCGTAGAGGCCACGGCACATACCGATCCGTTGCGCGCCTTGGCCGGTGAACATGAACGCCGTCTTACCGCGGGCGCTCGTCCCGGCGATGACGTTCCCACCCGTCCGTCCCGCGGCGATGCGGGCCAGGCCCTCGCGCAGGTCGGCCAGGGTCTCCCCGATCACCGCGGCGCGATGGGCGAACCCGGATCGGGTGGTGGCCAGCGAGTATGCGAGATCGGCGGGATCCGGGAGATCTGCCTCGCTCTGATCGAGGAAGTCGGCCAACCGTGCGGCCTGCGCGCGCAGGGCGTCACCGGTCTTTCCGGAGATCACCCAGACCAGCGGCGACTGCGGCGGTGAGGCCTCCGGCACCGCGGCATCGGGCGCCTCCGGCACCGAAGCGTCAGGCGCCTCCGGCACCGCGGCGTCGGGTGGCTGCTCCAGGATCATGTGCGCGTTCGTGCCACTGATCCCGAACGACGAGACACCCACGCGGCGAGGCCGTCCGGTCTCCGGCCACGCAACCGATTCGGCGAGCAGCGAGACCTCACCCGCGGTCCAGTCGACGTGCCGGGTGGGAGCGTCGCCGTGCAGGCTCGGAGGCAGTACCCCGTGACGCATGGCCATCACCATCTTGATCACGCCGGCGACCCCCGCCGCCGCCTGTGCATGGCCGATGTTCGATTTGACCGAACCGAGCCACAGTGGCCGGCCATCGCGATCCTGCCCGTAGGCCGCGAGCAGGGCCTGCGCCTCGATCGGATCGCCGAGTGTGGTTCCGGTGCCGTGCGCCTCGACGGCGTCGATGTCGGCGGAGCCGAGCGCTGCATCGGCCAGCGCCTGGCGGATGGCCCGTTCCTGGGAGGGCCCGTTCGGCGCGGTGATCCCGTTGGAGGCCCCGTCCTGATTGACCGCCGATCCACGGATGATCGCCAGCACCCGATGGCCGTTGCGTTGTGCGTCGCTGAGCCGCTCCAGCACCACCATTCCCGCGCCCTCGCTGAGCCCGGTGCCGTCGGCCCGATCGGAGAACGGCTTGCACCGCCCGTCCGCGGCGAGCCCGCGCTGGCGGCTGAACTCGATCAGGACCCCGGGCGTCGCCATCACCGTCGCCCCGCCCGCGAGCGCCAGCGTGCATTCGCCGTCGCGCAGCGCCCGGGCCGCGAGGTGCATCGCCACCAGCGATGATGAGCAGGCCGTGTCGATGGTGACCGCCGGACCCGTGAAGCCGAGGGAATAGGAGATCCGGCCGGAGGCCACGCTGTTGCTGGTCCCGGTCATCAGATAGCCCTCGGCGTCGACGTTCCGCTGACCCATCAGATGGAAGCCGTAGTCGCCACCCATCATCCCGATGTACACACCGGTGTCGACGAGATCGGGTGAATCCGGCTGCATCCCTGCCCGTTCCAGGGCTTCCCAGGCGCTCTCGAGGAGCAGCCGGTGTTGCGGGTCCATCGCGACCGCCTCGCGCGGGCTGATCCCGAAGAATGCGGCATCGAATTCGTCTGCGTCGTAGAGGAATCCACCCTCGCGCATATACGTCGTTCCGGCGCGGTTCGGGTCGGGATCGTACACCTCACCGAGGTTCCACCCCCGGTTGTCGGGATACGCGCCCACTGCGTTGCGGCCATCGTGGACCAGTCGCCACAGGTCTTCCGGGCAGTACACCTCGCCCGGGTATCGGCAGGCCATCCCGACGATGACGATCGGGTCGTCGTGCCTGCCGATGCGCGCTCGCGGGGGCGGCCCAGTGGCCGTACCGCCACCGAGCACGCGCACCACGAGTTCCCGGGTGAGCGCGTCGGCGGTGGGATGGTCGAACACCACCGTCGCCGAGAGGCTGACGCCGGTGGCCGTGGCCAGCTGATTGCGCAACTGCACGGCGGTGAGCGAGTCGAAACCGAGCTGCTTGAAAGCACGTTCCGGGTCGATCGCCTCCTTACCGTCATGGCCGAGAACGGCGGCCACATGCGTGGTGACGATGTCGAGCATTCTGCCGTGCCGCGCACCGGGGTCCAAGGCCCGCAACTCGTCGGCCAGGCCGGTGGGTGAATCGGCGGCGGCGACGCGGCGGCGACGGAATCCGAGGACTCGACGCAGGATCGGCGGTACCGGCTCACCGTCCGATCGAGAGGTGCGGGCCGAGAGCCGTAGCGGCACGATGAGCGGGCGGTTCACGGCGAGCGCGGAGTCGAACAGGGCCAGCCCCGACTCCGGGCTGATGGTGTCGATTCCGCTGCGCCGCAACCGGTCGAGGTCGGCCGCATTAAGGTGGGACGTCATTCCACTGGGTTTGTCCCACAATCCCCAGGCCATCGAGATCGCCGGCAGTCCGCGGGCGCGGCGATGCTGCGCGAGTGCATCGAGGACGACATTCGCCGCCGCGTAGTTCGCCTGGCCCGCGCCACCGAGCACGCCCGCCGCGGACGAGAACAGCACGAATGCCGACAGGTCTCGCTCGCGCGTGAGCTCGTGCAGATGCCAGGCGCCGTCCACCTTGGGACGGAGCACGGCATGCAACTGCTCCGGGCTCAAGGTGACCGCGGTGGCATCCTCGAGCACCCCCGCGGCATGGACCACGCCGGCCAGATCGGGGATGTCGGCGAGCAGGGCGGCCACCGCCGCGCGGTCGGCCACGTCACAGGCGGCGGCGCTGACCTCGACCCCCGACTCGGTGAACTCGGCCCTCAGCTCGGCATCGCTCTCGGCATCGAGTTCGTGCCTTCCGGTCAGCACCAGCCGGCGCACCCCGTGCTTCGCGACGAGATGGCGAGCGATCAGCCTGCCGATCGTCCCCGTGCCGCCGGTGATCACGACCGTGCCGCTCGGCCCAAACGTCGCGGAGCCGAAGGGAGCCGGTCCGGTGTCCGCGGCGCCCGGCGCCACCGCGAGGACGGGGGCCAGCAACACGCCCTCGCGGATCGCCAGCTGAGGTTCGTTGCAGGACAATGCCGTCGACAGCACCTCGGTATCCGCGAGCTCACCGGCCCGCCCATCCAGATCCACCAGGCTGATGCGGTCCGGATGCTCGTGTTGCACCGCACCGATCAGGCCCCACGCAGCTGCCGCGGCCACATCGTCCACCGGCTCGTCGTCGCGGACCGCCACCCCGTGCCTCGTCGTCACCAGCAGCCGGGTATCGGCCAGGCGATCGTCGCCGAGCCAGGATTGGACCGCACGCAACGTCGACTCCGCGGCGGCGTGCACCCGCGTCGGGATGTCCGGTTCATCGTCCGGTTCACCGGACAACCACAGGACGCGGCCGGTGGGATCACTTCCCGCGAGCGCCTCGGCGAGCGGCATCAGGTCCGCCGTACCCGCGCCGGCGGCACCGATGGGCATCCATTCCACGCGGTAGAGGCTGCCACCGACCCCGGCGACGGGCATGCGGGCGTCCCCGATCGGCCTCAGCGCCAACGAATCCGCGGTCAGCACCGGCTGGCCGGCGGCGTCATACGCGGATATCCGGTATCGCTCGGGCCCGGTCGTGGCGATGTGCACGCGCAGGTCCGTCGCGCCGACCGCGTGCAGCTGTACCGCCCCCCAGGCGAACGGCAGCCGGATCTCGCGTGCACCGGCCTCCGTGGATCCGAACGCGATCAGGTGCAGCGCCGCGTCGAGCACCGCCGGATGGATCCCGTACCCCGCGACCGCAGCGGCCGGGTCCTCACCACTCAGCCGGACCTCGCCGTACAGCTCGTCACCGCTGCGCCATGCTGCCCGCAGACCCCGGAAGGTCGGACCGTACCCGTAGCCGGCCTCGTCGAGCAGTTCGTACAGCCCTCGGACGTCGATCGGCGTGGCATCACTTGGCGGCCACTGCCGTTCCGGGGAAACTGGGGTGTCCACGGAGGCGGCGAGCGTCCCCCCGGCGTGCCGGGTCCAGGGAGTCTCCGGGGAGGCATCGGCCGGCCGGGAGTGCACCGTCACCGTGGCCTTCCCGGCATCACCGACGGCGAGCACGCTCACCTGCACGGCCACCTCGCCGTCGGCGGGGATCATCAACGGTGTCTCGATGGCGAGGTCCTCGAGCCGACCGCAGCCGACGCGGTTGCCCGCGTGCAGGGCGAGCTCCACGAAGGCCGTCCCGGGCAGGAGGACGGCGTCGTCCACGGCGTGATCGCTCAGCCACGGAAGCCGTTGTGGTGAAAGCAAACCCGTGAACACCACGCCCCGACCGTCGCCGAGTTCCACCGATGCGGCGAGCATCGGGTGACCGCCCTGCTCCATGCCCGCCGACGCGACATCACCCTGCGGCTCAGTGGTGTCCAGCCAGTAGCGCCGATGCTGAAAGGCGTACGTGGGCAGGTCGACCCACTGCTGTCCCTCCTCTCGCCGGGCCCAGCGGACCCGGTCCCACGCGACGTGCAATCCGTGTACCCGTGCCTCCGCGAGAGCGGCGGTGAACTGATGGAGGTCTGCGCGGTCGCGACGGAGGGTGCCGATGGCCCGGCCGGCGACACCCGCCGACTCGAGGGTGTCCTGCAGTGGAACGGTCAGGATCGGATGGCTGCACGACTCGATGAACAATCGATACCCGTCCGCGGCCAGCGCCCGCGTCGCCTGCTTGAATCGAACCGGCCGACGCAGATTCTGGTACCAGTAGTCCGCGTCGAGGGTGGTGCCGTCCACCGCGCCACCGGTCACCGTCGAGTAGAACGGAATCCGCGACCGCAAGGGCGTGATCGAGGCAAGGACGTCGAGAATCGGTTCGCGCAGGACCGACACGTCCGCGCAATGCGACGCGTATTCCACGGCGATCCGCCTGGCCTGGACGCCCTCGTGCTGCCACTGTCCGACCAGATCGTCGAGGGCATCGACGGGGCCGGACAGCACCGTGGCGGACGGCCCGTTGATCGCCGCCACCTCGACGGCGCCGGCCCAGGGTTGGATCTTCGCCCGCACCTCGTCGGCCGGCAGGGCCACCGAGGCCATTCCGCCGCCCCGCCGGGCCGATGCGGCGATCACCCTGCTGCGTGCCGCGACGACGAGCGCCGCGTCGGACAGGCTCAGAGCGCCCGCCACATGGGCAGCGGCGATCTCGCCCTGCGAATGCCCGACGACGGCCGCGGGTTCGACGCCGTGTGAGCGCCACAGGTTCGCGAGACCGACCATCACCGCGAACAACGCGGGCTGCACGACGTCGACCCGATCCAACGACGCCGGATCGCGATCGCGAAGCACGTCGAGGAGGGAGAAGCTCGTGTGGGGAGCGAGCGCATCGGCACACTCGCGCACGCTCTCGGCGAACTCCGGCGACGAATCCAACAGGTCCGCGGCCATGCCCACCCACTGCGCACCCTGGCCGGGGAAGACGAACACCGGCCGGTCCCCGGCCTCCACCGCCACACCGGTGACCACGTTGGGGCCGGGCGCGCCCCGGCCGAGCGCGTCGAGCCCGGCCAGCAGACCCTGGGGCTCGGCCCCGATCACGGCGGCGCGGTGCTCGAAGGTCGCACGCGATCGAAGCAGCGCCCCGGCGACCGCGGCCGGCGTCAGTTCCGGATGCTCGGCGGCGTACGCGCGCAACCGGTCCGCCTGGGCACGCAGCGCGGCCTCGGTCTGGCCGGACACGAACCAGGCCACCATTTCGGTTGGGGAAGTGGCGGTTTCGTCAGATCGTGGCGCGACCGTCGGGGCCTGTTCCAGAACGACGTGGGCGTTGGTGCCGCTGATGCCGAACGACGAGACCGCGGCCCGGCGGGGCCGATCGGCCTCCGGCCACTCCCGGTTCTCGGTGAGCAGGGACACCGATCCGGCGGACCAGTCGACGTGCGGGGTCGGCCGGTCGACGTGCAGGGTCTGCGGTAGGACGCCGTGGCGCATCGCCATGATCATCTTGATCACCCCGGCGACGCCCGCGGCCGCCTGGGTGTGCCCGAGGTTCGACTTGACCGAGCCGAGCCACAACGGCCGGTCGGGAGGGCGATCGCGGCCATAACCGGCAAGCAACGCGGACGCCTCGATCGGATCGCCAAGCGTGGTGCCGGTGCCGTGCGCCTCGACGGCGTCGACATCGGCCGGGCCCAGCCCGGCGTTTGTCAGTGCCTGCCGTATCACGCGCTCCTGGGCCTGCCTGTTCGGAGCGGTCAGGCCGTTGCTGGCGCCGTCCTGGTTCACCGCGCTGCCCCGGATGACGGCGAGTATCCGGCGACCGTTGCGCTGCGCGTCGGACAGGCGTTCCAACGCGATCATCCCCGCACCCTCGCCCCACGCCGTACCGTCCGCAGCGGCCGAGAACGCCTTGCACCGCCCGTCGCGGGCCAGACCGCGCTGCCGGCTGAACTCGACGAACACCGCAGGGGTCGCCATGACGGTCGCCCCGCCCGCCAGTGCCAGCTCGCACTCGCCGCTGTGCAGCGCCTGCATGGCGAGGTGGATGGACACCAACGACGAGGAGCACGCCGTGTCGACCGTGATCGCGGGCCCGCACAGGCCGAAGCTGTACGCGACGCGGCCGGAGGCGACGCTCATGGCGTTGCCGGTGATGAAGTAGCCGGCGAGGTCCTCGGGCGGCATGCCGCCGGCCAGCGCTCCGTAGTCGATGCCGGACAGGCCGGTGAACACCCCGACCTGGCCACCGTGCACCGACCGCGGATCGAGGCCGGCGTTCTCGAAGGTCTCCCAGCTGGTCTCGAGCAGCAGCCGCTGCTGGGGATCCATGGCCAGCGCTTCGCGGGGCGAGATGCCGAAGACCTCCGGATCGAATCCCGCCGGGTCGTCGAGGAAGCTGCCCTGCGCCGTGTAGGTCGTACCGGCGTGCTCGGCCTTCGGGTCGTAGAGTCCCGCCAGCCCCCAGCCCCGGTCCTCGGGGAACCCGGCGACCGTGTCCGAACCCGATTCCACCAGGTGCCACAGGTCCTGCGGCGACCGCACCCCGCCGGGATACCTGCACCCCATCCCGATGACGGCGATCGGTTCGCGGCTCACCCCTTCGGCCTCGCGAAGCTTCTCTTTCACCTGGTAGAGCTCTGCGGTGACCCGCTTCAGGTAGTCGAGGAGCTTCGCCTGATCGGCCATGAGATCAGCTCCTTACCCAGAGCCCCCCGTGCCAGCGCGGACATCGATTGTATCCGCCACCCTCGCCCCGGGTCAGCGGTCTGATCAACGGACGGCTTTTTGGGCGACGATCGCGGCCCCCATCCAGCGGCGCAGGTATCGCCGCAGGTCATCATCGCTCCGGGGCGGGTCACCTGGGGAGACGAAGAACGACTGCATCGTTCGCAGGACGTATTCGACGAGCTCGTGGAGTGCCGCGTCGTCGTACCCGTGGCGCCCCCAGTCGACGTCGAAGCGCCGGATCATCGTCATCCCGAAGGCGCGCGCCTCGTGGGAGGTCATGCCGTCGGGGTGGACGTTCGAGTACGAGCTCGAGAGCAGAAGGCCCAGATGCGGCGTTCGGCGAACCTCGGCCAGGGTGTAGACCACACCCTCGGTCATCGCCTCGACGGGATCCTCCAGGCCGCGTACCTGCTCCGTCAGTCGATCGAGGAAGCCGGCGACGGACGCGATGGCCGCGGCCCTCATCAGCGCGTCGGCGCTGGGGTAGTACCGATACACCGTCTGGCGGATGACGCCGAGCGACTCCGCGACGTCGGCGATGCTGATCGCTGATCCGGTTCGACCGATGAGATCGACTGCAGCGGCGACAATTCGGCGGGACGCCTCGTCATCGTCGCCCGGCGGACTCCCGCCCCACCCACGTCTGCGCGCCACCGGCCGGACGGTACCAGGCGCCGGTTCCGGCACCGGGTGAACATCCGATTCGGCAAAGTCATCATACATAGTGGCGATCACTCGTATGATCACGACATCGTGGCCCTGCCCTACCCGGACCGTGGCCCGCCCGTACCGACGGAAACGAGGAATCGCCGCATGACCGACCTGAAACCCCGCAAGATGGACTTCGGATTCGACGACGAGGATGTCCCGTTCCTGTGGAACCCGGCGAACCCGGCGTGGTCGTCGATGTCGAACGCGGTCTCGTTCCTGGCCATCGGCTTCGAGAAGATGATCGTGAAGCTCATCCTGCAGGCCAAGCCGCTGATCACCGACCCCGAGGTGGCCGCGGAGGCGGTGGCGTTCATGCGCCAGGAGGGTCACCACTCGACCGCCCACCGGCAGCACGTGAACGCGCTGATCCGGCGCTATCCCGGACTCCAGAACACCCTCGACGCGGTGATCGGCGAGTTCGACCTGCTCACCGAGGCCACCTCGATCAACTACCGGCTCGCCTACACCGCCGACCTGGAGGCCACCTTCACCCCGGTCTTCAAGCTGATGCTCGACAACGAGGCGACCCTGTTCGCGCCCGGCGACGACCGGGTCGCGTCCCTGTTCCTCTGGCACTTCGTCGAGGAGGTCGAGCACCGCAGTTCGGCGCTGATCATCTACAACTCCGTCGTCGGCAACGAGCTGTACCGGATGCGGATGGCCGCATCGATCTTCGCGCACGTGATGAAGTCGATCCGGATCGCGTGCGCCGGCTTCAACCAGCACGTTCCGCTGTCCGAGCGGAAGGTCGACTCGATGTCGATGTTCGCCCGGCACCGGGCCAAGCAGAAGGTGCTCACCACCTTCGCGCCCTACCTGACCAAGGGGCCGATGCCGCGCGCCTTCGACGGTCTGCCGATCGGTGAGCAGCTCACCGCGCTGTCCGGCGCCATCCGCAGCCAGCTGCCCAAGCACGACCCGACCCACGAGAAGCTACCGGAGCTGGCGGGCCGGTGGTTCGAGCGTTACGACGCCGGCTACGACTGCACCCGCTGGTACACCGCCGAGTCGCGGCCCGCCGCCGAGCCGATCACGCAGGGGGCGAACTGATGTCGGACATGTGTTCGCCCACCTTCTCCGATCTTGCGACGCGCCTGGGGTTCTCGTGCGAGGAGGCCGGCGGGTTCGCCGAGTTACGCAACCCGGCCGCGCTGGAGAACTGGACGCTGCCGGTTCTCGAGTGGACCATCGTGATCGGTTCGGTGCTCGCGTTGGTCTACGCGATCGTGCGGCTCCGCCGGCACGGTGATCCCACCAACCTCGTGCTGTGGTTCGGTGCCACCGCGTTCCTGTTCGTGATCGAGCCGCCGATCTACTTCCCAGCCACGTTCCACACCGAGGAATACCTCGGCACGATGTTCGCGCACAACGTGTTCACCGTGGACTTCCTGTGGGGTCGCCTACCGCTGTACATCATCGCGATCTACCCGCTGATGGCGACGCTGGCGTTCGAGATCGTCCGCATGCTCGGCGTGTTCCGGCGCTACGGGGTGTTCCTCGGCGCGGTGTGCGTCGGCTTCGTCCACCACGCGTTCTACGAGATCTTCGACCAGCTCGGACCGCAGCTGCGCTGGTGGGAGTGGGCGCTCGACAACAAGGTCAACCAGCCCTTCTTCGATTCGGTTCCGCTGCCCAGCGTGGTGGTGTTCGCGGCGCTGTGGCCGATGTCGTTGGCGCTGTGCGTGCAGTTCTTCGTCGGACGGCACGTCGACGCGGGCCGGCGCTTCTCCGGGCTCGAACTGGTGTGGCGCACCGTGGTGATCGGTCTCACCGCCTCGGTCGGGGTGTTCGTGCTCCCGCTCCCGGCGACCGTCTTCGGCATGGGCAGCGATACCGTCCGCGGGTTCCTGTACGCGGCCGAACTGGTCGCGCTTTCGGCCGTCGCCGTGGTGGTCATGGCCCGGCGGTGGTCGCAGCTCCGCCGGGAATCCTCGGATACCGCCCGATACACCAACGACTTCGTCCGGTACTTCAGCGTGGTGTACCTGGCCGTGATGGCGCTGCTGTGGGCCACCGCACTGCCCGACTTCTTCGATGCCGTCGACGGCGTCACCCCGAACGGCGATCCGATCGGTAATCTCTGGTACACGCTGGCGTGCTTTGCTGTCGCGATCGTCTGCGTGATCGCCACATTCACTGTGCCGCAAGCGAAGGCCGGCGATGGCAGCATCCCGTCCGCCGGAGAACCGGCGGCGGCAGGCGCGGCCTAGGCGACCGCGAAGCCGTGCTTCGTGCGTCGAGACGGGAACCGTCGATCTGACGGTTCCCGTCTCGGCACGAGGGCTTGCTACCTGACGAGCGCAATGCCGACGCTCGGGCCACCGTCGGGCAGCCTGACGAGCGGGCTGTGCTGGAACCTCTGGGTCGTCCGATCGAACTCCGTCATCGGCGTGGAGACATTCGCGTGATGAGCCTCGTGCTTGTTCACGCTGATTCTGCCGTCGGCGCTTTCGGGCTGAACGTAGAACGTATCCGGAGCGACCGCGCCCACCGTCACGATTTTCGTTGTGGGCGAACTCAACACGTTGATGTCGTAGACGCGCCGGTACTCGACCATCTGGAACTCGCCCTTCGAGTATCCGTAGGTCTCGACCTGCAACGCCTCGTAGACCGGGAAGCCGGCGTTCCGGGCGGCGATCAGTGCCTGCACCGTCATTCCTTGGGGGGCGGCGATGTCGCCGACTGTCACGCCGGCGGCGGCTGCGGTGATGGGCGCCAACGCATCCGTGGTCGCACTCGCGGGAGCCGCCACCCCGATTCCGATCGCGACCGCGGCCGCTCCGGCAGTGAGTGTTCGCCTCGTGACGCTCTTCATGTGATCCCCCTCTGATTAGCCGCGCGGTGGCGGATGACGGAGGGGTGCTCCGTTGAGCAAACGCGACGCCCCCCGTTTCGCTTGCATCCCGAGTATCGGCGAGGGGCGACCGGTCATTACAGGGAGGACGACAGGGGAGCTGCCACGGCGGTCGATCCGGAATGTGCTGTCATGCCGGCGAGCACCAGCCCCGCGACCGCGGTGGCGGCGATACGCCTGGTGGCGGGCCGGCGCATCACAGCCACCCCGCCGCGCCGAAGCCGATGATCGCTGCGGCGTTGATGCCCAGGATTCCGCCCACGACCAGTGCCTTGGCCCGCACGGTGGGCAGATCATGCACGTAGAAGCACACCGCGAAGAAGGGCACGTAGCCGATGAGCCAGATGAGAAAGGGGAATCCCGGCTGCCACCATGACCATTCCCAGGTGAGCACACCGATCTTGTTGAGCAACACCTCTACGCCCACCGCCGCGGCCGAGTTGACCGCGACGAGAACCGGCCGGTTGGGCAGGCCGAAGATGCGGGTCTCCTTCGGGGGCAGCATTTTCGCCGCCGCGATCCCCATGATCGCGAACATGAAGCAGATCTCGATATTGAGACCGATGAGGATCTGATATGCGGTGGGCCCGATCGCGGCCCAGACGGGCGCACGATCGGTGAAGTGAAAGACCAGGGAGTTCCAGATCTCGTTGAACAGGTCCATCGCCCACAGCGCGAGCCCGGCGAACAGGACATTCCAGTTTCGCCGCTCGACCTCGACGGCATAGATGTAGATGACCATCAGCAACAGCGGAATCACGTACCACTTGAACAAACTCGCGTCACGAAGGATCTCAAGCGCCGCTCGGGCGTTGTCGGTCAACGGCTTTTCCCCCTGCTCCTGGATGGACCGGGCGAGTATGAAACAGGTTGACACTGAGCGTCAATATGTATCGCAAGATTCGTGCGGTCGGCTGGACAACGCGCAGGTGAGCCGCTGTTGACGATGCGGCGGCCCGATCCCCCTATCGTCCGATTCTCCCGAATCGTCTAGGCCCCAGCACAATTCGAACCCGGCTACCCGACGCCTCGCCCGCCTCGACGTCGCGGCCCGGGCCCGACCGCCCCCACGCCTCCACCTGTGACCCACGTCACATACTGCCTACTTGCGTATACCCCCGGGGGGTACTAACTTCGTCATCGGAACGACAACACGACGAGAGGCCTGGACATGAGCACCAACACGCACGGCGACCACGCGGCAACCCACGTCGATCACGCCGCCCACCACCACGGACATGCAGCGGCGGCCGCTCACACCGGCCATGCCGGACATGTCCACGCCACCCACGCGGACCCCGCGCCTGCCGCCCACCAGGCCCACGCCGACCACCACGCCCACGGCGCCGGCACCCCGGGAGGCCTCCAGATCACCCAGGACGGGTACACACTGGACCTCGCCGAGACCATCGTCCGCCCGGGCGAGCTCGACTTCCGGTTCCGCATCCTCGGCCCGGACGGCCGGCCGGTCACCGACTACACCCCGATCCACGACCGCGACCTGCACCTGATCGTGGTGAGGCGCGAGCTCACCGGGTTCTGGCACGTGCACCCCGAGCTCGCGGCCGACGGCACCTGGTCGGTTCGACTGAATCTGCCCGCGGCAGGCGCCTACCGCGTGTTCACCGACATCGCGCCGACGAACCTCGGGCACACGATCACCCTCGGCGCCGATCTCGCCGTCGCGGGCGCCTACGATCCGCAGCCGACGCCGAGCGAGAACCGCACCGCCGTCGTCGACGGCTACGAGGTGACTCTCGACGGGGACCTCGTCACCGGTGCGGGCGATCTGCTGACACTGACCGTGCGCCAGGACGGCCGGCCCGTCACCGACCTGCAGCCCTACCTGGCCGCCTTCGGCCACCTGGTGGTGCTCCGGGCCGGCGACCTGGCCTACGTCCACGTCCACCCGAATGGCGAACCCGGCGATGGGGTCACGGCTCCCGGCCCGGACATCACCTTCCACACCGCGGTGCCCGGCGCCGGAACCTACCGGCTCTTCCTCGATTTCAAGCACGGCGACACCGTCCGCACCGCCGTGTTCACCCTCACCGCCACCGCGCACCAGCACTGACACCAGCCAGACCGAAGGGAATCCCATGTGCGCCTGCCGCTGTCCGCGATCCCGTGGCCCACCCCTACCCATCTCCGCGCATTCGAAGGAATACCCGCCATGTCAAAGCCGACCATCACCTCACTGTTCGCCCACCGTGACTATCTGCGACTGTTCACCGCCCAGGTGTCCGCACTGTTCGGCACCGGATTGACCACCGTCGCACTCGGACTTCTCGCCTACGAGCTCGCCGGTGCCGACGCGGCAGCGGTGCTCGGTACCGCGCTGACGATCAAGATGATCGTCTACGTCACGGTCGCCCCGATCGTTGCCGCCTACGCCGACCGGTTCCCCCGCCGACCTTTCCTGGTCGGGCTCAACGTGATCCGCGCCGCGATGGTGCTGGCACTGCCGTTCATCGACCAGATCTGGCAGATCTACCTACTGATCGCGGTGCTGCAGACCGCCTCGGCCGCGTACACCCCGACCTACCAGGCGATCATCCCCGACATCCTCCCCGACGAGCGCGAGTACACCAGGGCACTGTCGGCCGCGCAGCTCGCCGCGACGATGGAGACCCTGCTGAGCCCGATGCTGGCGGCGGTGGCCCTGACCCTGGTCAGCTTCCACTGGCTGTTCGTCGGCACCGCCATCGGATTCGTGGTCTCGGCCGTCCTGGTGATCGCGACCCGCATTCCCGACGCCGGCGCCACCACCGAAGGCACATTCCGGGATCGGATCGCGGTGGGCATGCGGATCTTCGCCGCCACGCCGCGGCTGCGTGGACTACTCGGCCTGAACCTGGTGGTCGCGGCCGCAGGTTCGGTGATCATGGTCAACACCGTCAACTACGTCCGTGACACGCTCGGCGGAACCCAGTCCGGGGTGGCGCTGCTGTTGGCCGCCAACGGGTTCGGCACCATGCTCGTCGCACTGTCGGTGCCGCGGGTCCTCGACCGGGTCGGGGCCCGGCCGGTGATGCTGGCCGGCGGCGCCGGCCTGATCGCCGGACTCGGGTCGGCGGTCGCCCTGTCCACCGCCGACGGGGGAGACTGGCGCTGGGTCGCCGCGATCGGGGTGTGGGCCATGGTCGGCGCGGGCACCGCAGCGGTGCTCACCCCCACCGGCCAGGTGCTTCGCCGCTCGTCGCAACCCGCCGACCGGCCGGCGCTCTTCGCCGCCCAGTTCTCGCTGTCGCACCTGGCCTGGCTGGTCACCTACCCGATCGCCGGGTGGCTGACCAGTGCAGGACTCACCACCACCTGGGTGACGCTGGCCGTGATCGCCGGCATCGGAATCACTGCGGCGGTGCGGATGTGGCCGCGCAACGACCCGTCGGAGATCACGCACCTGCACGAGGCCGGGACGATCGACCCCGCCCGGCTGGCAGACGCCGACCGCGTGGGAGATCGCCTCTACCGGCACACCCACGTGTTCGTCATCGACGCCGAGCACCGGCGCTGGCCGACACAGGCAGCGCGGCAGCCTGTCCCGGTCGGGTGATCGCCTGGCGAGTCCCCCGCGGGCGCGTTCCCACGGCGCTTCGGTCAAGGTGGTCAACAGGGCGAAGGCCGCCCCTCCCGCAATGGGGAGGGGCGGCCTCCTGCCTGTACTGACCGTGGGCTAGAAGGGCCGGCCCAGCATCGTCGCGATCAGTTGCAGCGGCATCGTGACGAACGACGCCCCGACGAAGAGCGCAGATCGCAGCGGATCACCGGCCAGCCAGCTCGTGCCGGAGCAACACCACCTGACCGCCGTAGACGCGGGACTCAACGAGGCGCAGCGCGCTGCGCTGCTTCACGTCCGTGAACACCGGACGGCCACCGCCCAGCACGACCGGGTGCACGTAGATCCGGTACTCGTCGATCAGCCCGCGGCGGGTCAGCTCGGAGGCGAGTTCGCTACCGCCGAACAGGAGCAGGGTGCGGTGCTGCTTGGACTCCGCCAGCGTGGCTGGATCGGCGACGACGGTCGCGTTCCATTCCGCCGATTCCAGGGTGCGCGACACCACGACCTTCGGCTTGGCCCGCCAGATCGGCGCGAACGCCAGGTCGTGCGCGTGGGTCGACATCTCCTCGGCGCGCGGCCAGTAATTGGACATCATGTCCCACACCACGCGGCCGTAGAGGAAGGCGTCCGCCGCTTCGGCCAGCTCGTTGGTGTCCGCCGAGAGTTCGGAATCCATGACAGGCCAGTCGAATTCGCCATTCGGCCCCTCGATGTAGCCGTCCAGTGACTGGTGCACGATATGCACGATCTTTCCCACGTGGGTTCTCCTTCGAGTCAGTTGTCGCGCCCCACGACACGGGCACGGTCCCCGCTCGGCGCGAGCGGTGGAACCTCTTCAGATTGCCGACGGGAAACAGGCCGAACAAGGCGCGATCGCTGCACGCCATCTGTAGCGGGATTCAACGATCCCGATTCGGCTGAGACCCGGCGGGTCGCTATCGAAAACTCCGAGGCGACCTGGCTAATCTCTACAGTCGACAGAACACGGAGGACACATGCTGGAACGGCTCGAGCTGGAGGCCTTCCTCACTCTGGCCGAGGAATTGCACTTCGGCCGCACCGCCGAACGCCTGCATCTGACCACGAGCCGGATCAGTCAAACCATCCGGCAGCTGGAACGACGCATCGGCGCGCCGCTCTTCGAGCGCAGCAGCCGCAGGGTGACGCTCACCGCACTGGGCAGGCAGTTGCGCGACGACCTCCGCCCAGCCTACGACCAGATCGCAGCGGGGGTTGCCACTGCCAGCCGCGGCAATGTGGTGCCGCGGGTCATCATGGTCGGGTTCTCCGGGCCGTGGTGCGGAAACCTGATGGTGCAGGCCGCCAACCTGTTTCGCGAACGCTATCCCGGCTGCGTGGTGTCGGTGGAGGAGATCCAGCTGGTCGATCCGCTGGGCCGGATGCGTTCGGGGGTGGTGGAGCTGCAGCTCACCGAGTTCCCGATCGCGGAACCCGACATCACCACGGGGCCGATCATCTTCTCCGAACCGCGCTGCCTGATGGTTCCGGCAGATCACCCTTTTGCGCAGCGTGATTCGGTCTCGCTCGAGGATCTGGCCGACACCACGCTGATCACTCTGGCCGACGCGGCCGTGCCCCGGTACTGGATGGACTACTACTTCCCTCGCCACACGCCGTCCGGCCGCCCCATCCCGCAGGGTCCGGCCGCCATGTTCTGGCCCGAGGTGCTCGTGCACGTCAGTCAGGGCACCGGCGTCAGCACCGTCGCGGCCCAAGCCGAACAGTTCCATTCCCGCCCCGGCATGGCATTCGTCCCGTTCCACGATGCCCCGCCCATCGACTACGGCCTGCTGTGGCCGACCTCCAATCGGAACCCGTTGCTGCGTCCGTTCATCGACACCGTCTGCGAGCTGGCCGGAACGCGGCCGCCGAACGGGGACTCCGAATAGCGCCCCTTCGAGCCTTGTCGTCCCGGCTGTCATGCGTTCGACCGTGTCGGTCAGTCCAGCGTTGTGCCGTCCGGCATGGTGACGCCGGTGAGATCGGCCCTGTCCAGGACGGCATCGGCGATGTTCGCGCCGGTCAGGTTGGCCTTGCCCAGGTAGGTGCCGATCAGGGTGGCGCCGGTCAGGTTGACCTCACCGAGGTATGCGCCGGTCATGTATGCGCCGGAAAGGTCCGCTCCCGTGAGGTCCGCGTGCCCAAGGAAGGTTGACGTCAGAAAGGCCATCGTCAGGTCGGTGTCCCGCAGGTCGGCCCGGGTGAGATACGCGCCGGTGAAGTTGGCGTCATGCGCAACCGCGCCGGTGAGATCGGCCCTCGCCAGGTCGGCACCGACGAACTCGGCAGAGGTCAGATTTGCTCCTGCGAGGGTGGCATCGGTGAGGTCCGCTCCCGACAGGTCGGCGCCGGTGAGATCGACTCCCGACAGGTTGGCACCCGCCAGGCTTGCGCCCGCCAGATCGGCATCGGCGAGGCTCTCGCCCGAATCGCGGACAGCCCGTAGGGAATTCCAGGCCGCGACATCCGAGCGGAGTAGGTCGACAGGATTCGCCTGCGATGTCGATGTCATTGAGCCCCCGTGTACCAAGATCATCATCAGGTTGACGGCGTCAACCTAGCACCGGCTTGTTGACAGCGTCAACCTCCTTCTATCCTCTGGAGGTGCAGGAAAGAACCCGGGACACCCGCCGCGCGCTGATCGACGCGGCCAGTGACCTCTTGGCACGGGGGGGATCGGCACACGTCACGCTGCGAGCGGTCGGCGCGGCGGCCGACGTGTCACGGACCGCGCCGTACCGCCACTTCCAGGACAAGGACGACCTTCTCAGCACGGTGGCCGCCGAGAATCTGGCGGTCCTGAAGGCGGAGATGCAGCGCGCCGCCGCGGACACCACGTCGGACACCACGCCACTGTTCCGCGCCTGCCTCGCCTACGTCCGCGTCGCCTGGGAGTACCCGAACCACTACCGGCTCGAGTTCGGAGGCGACTATGTGATCAAACCGAGCCAGGTACTGGTAGATGCCGCCAACGACTTCAACAGGTACTTCAACGACCTCACTATCGAGGCGCAGCGGACCGGTGACCTCGTCGCCGACGACCCCCGCGACGTCGGCCCCATGCTTTGGGTGCTGCTGCACGGACTGGCGATGTCCAACCACCTTGTCTCGGACAAGATGTGTGAGCCCGGGACGGGCTATCAGGTCGAGGACATGCAGCGTGTTCTCGCCCTCGCACTGCGAAACCTCGCCCCACGCTGAGGTTCTCGGCGTTCGGTCACGGCGATGAACGCCACCTTGGGCTCTCCACGCCACGACACAAGGTCAGTCCAGAAATCCGATCTCGCCGATCTCGGTTCGGTAGTTGCCGTCGGTGCCGGCGAGTGCCGGCATCCACACCGTCAGCTCCGAGTGCGGGCGCTCGTCGCGCAACACGATTGGGGTCACGCCCTCGGCCAGAACGGCGTCGCCGAGCACAACCGTGTCTTCCAGAGTCCCTCCCGGCGCGATGGGGGTTCGAATCTCCACTCGCCCACCCGGGGTCGGGGACTGTATCCATACCGCCCGGAGCGCGGAGTCGACCGGAAGCCGCACGGAGAGTCCGACGCCGTTCTTGAATACCGGAAACTGCTGCCAGTAGCTGTCCGTGGACCACACCGACGCCGGGTTCGCGTCGATGGCCAGGCCAGCGGTGGCCGCGTTGTCGGGAAACTGCTGTGGCGAGACCACGGTGGCGTTCACCGGGAGGACCGGGACGAGGGGAGGCGGCGGGCCTGTCTCTGGGGGCGCGCTCGCCGCCGTGGTGACCTCCTCGACCGGGGCATCGGCCGGACGGCCGACCGAGGTGCCGATCGCCCAGCCGATGGCGCCGAGGGCAGCCACGGTGGCGACGGCAGCCGCTGACAGGATGGCGAGTCGTCGGGGCTCGATGCGTCCGTGCTCCTGCGACGGCTGGGGGACCGGTGGCGCCGCCGTGGCCGCAACCGTTGCCGAGTCCACGCTCGCCGCGGCAAGAACGGCGGCGATCTCACCGGCGTTGATCGGTGTGCCCGGGCTCAGCGCCTTGCTGATCACCTCGCGCAGTTCGCTCGGGGTTTCTGGTGGCACCCTCGGCTGGGAACCAGTTCCGTCGATCCGCTGGGTCGGCCATCCGCCGGCAACCAGTGCCCGCAGGAGGCTCCCGAGACCGCGAACATCGCCTGCTGGTGTCGCGGACGGCATCGAGCCCGGGAACGCCAGGTACGCGGTGCCATCCATGGCGATGCGGATGCGGGCTCGGTCATCCAGCGACAGCGCCCTTCCGATGTCGTGGGCATCGCGTGTCACAGCCGCCAACCCGGCCACGGCACGTGCCGCCCCGATGGACGACACCTGGCCCCGCAGTGCCTCGTCCACGGAAACACTGGGGATCCACTCGGCAACCACCGCGGCCAAAGATCCGTCCGCGACCATGTCGAAGATGCGAGCGATGCCCACCGACCGTAGGCGGCACAGGGAGATCGTGTGGGTGAACATCGCGTCTGCGACGGGGTTCTCGTTCCCCGGCAGTGGAGCCGGCGGTATGACGACCGTGAGGGCGACCTCGCGGCTGTACGCGAGGTCCATCGCACGCCAGAGCGTCGAACTCACGGTGACGCCACATTTTTCCAACAGACGATATCGCCCGGCTGCGACGATCTCGCCGGGACTGAGCTTCAGCACAACTGGACGTGGCCGACCGGCAAGAGGAACGGGGTCGCCCACGGAGTTTTCTTGCGCCACATCTGAACTCACGGTGCTCTCACGTAGGTTCTCCGCCAGTTCATGTCCGTGTTGGACCGCAGAATCACGAGTACGCGACCGAGTCATGTGCTGGATCATGGCACGCCCTCATGCTCGCAACTCGCCACCGCGCGACGGCGGCACTTTCAGTGCGCGAAATATCAACTTCGTGTGCGGAATTCGTCGAATTCAGTCTTGATACGCAAGGCTGTCAGACGTCCGCGGGGACGCAGGCGACCCTGTCCGCTGCTCGAAGTGGAGGTCGCGCGGCCGTCACAGCAGGCCGGCGACCCGCTCGGCGGTCGCTTTGGCGGACTGGGGATTCTGGCCGGTCACCAGTCGGCCATCGACGACGACCTTCGAGGTGAACGGCAGCAAGGCCTTCTCGTAGAGCGCCCCGCGCCGCTTCATGTCCTCCTCGACGTTGTACGGCACCTTGCCGGAGACCCTGGCCAGCACTTCCTCCCGCCAGGAAAAGCCGGTGAGCCGACGCCCAGCGACCAGCAGCGTGCCGTCGGACAGCTTCGTGTTCAGCAGGCCGCAATAGCCGTGGCAGACAGACGAGACGATCCCGCCGCGCTCGTAGACGTCGCGCGTGATCCGCTGCAGCCCCGCGTCATCGGGAAAATCCCACATCACCGCGTGCCCGCCGGTGAAATAGATCGCATCGAAGTCCGCCGGATCGACCTCGTCCGGCCGGGCCGTGTTCGACAGCAACGCCTTACGGGCGTCGTCCGCCAGCCACGCCTTCGCCGTCGCATCGACATTCGGCCATTTGAGGGAACGAGGCTCCAACGGCGAGAGCCCACCCTGAGGGCTGACAATGCGCTGCTCGTACCCCTTCGCCGCAAAGATCTCGTGGGCATGGGTGAGCTCCGACAGCCACAGACCGGTCGGCTCGGACGGATCGGCATAGTGTGCGACGTTGGTGACGACGTGAAGTATTCGCTTGGTCACGATCGATCCCCTTCATCGGCCGCGGGCGACTTTCCTCCGCGGATGGAATCAACCGTATCGATCGCCACGCATACGGGATAGCGCGATCACCGGACTGACAACGAGGCTTGACCCTGACACAGTGACAAGGACTCGAATGGTCGACGAAGGAGGTGGTTGTCGTGAACACAACCAACCATGGTGGGCCGAACGCTCACCTCGTCGACGCTCTGGCCGCGGCCGACCCGTCGGGCCGGCTACGGGCGGCGCTCGCCGCAGGCACGCGCCGCGATCCCCGGCTGACGGAGGCTCTCATCGCCCGGTGTGCCGTGGAACCGGACTTCTTCGTCCGCGACATGCTGACCTGGGCGTTGTGCCGCCTGCCCGCCGAGATCACGGTGCCCATGCTGACCGCCGAGCTCGGTTCCGGCACCCCGCAGGCCCGCAGTCAGTCGCTGCACACCCTGTCCAAGATCGGGGATCGGCTCGCCTGGCCTGCGGTGTCGGCGCTGCTGCGCGACCAGCACGACGAGGTCGCGCGCAGCGCGTGGCGGGCGGCCGTGGCACTCGTGCCGCCCGGCGACGAGGCCGAGCTCGCGGCCGATCTGGCGACCGAACTCGGACGGGGGGACCGGCAGATGCAGCTGAGTCTGAGCCGTGCGCTGGTGGGACTCGGGGAATCTGTCCTCCCGGTCCTCGACGCAGCCGCGACGAGTCCCGATCCGCGCATTCGCGCGCATGCGGACGCGACGAAGCAGCTCTGTCACGATCCTGACAGCGGGTTCACCCTCTCGCTCGAGATGGCGAAGCGCGTCGCGGTCGCCGGCCCGGACGCATAGAGGAGGAGGCGAGATGTTGATCGGTGAGGTCTCGCGGCGTTGCGGTGTCAGTACGCGGATGCTGCGCCACTACGACACGTTGGGACTGGTGAAGCCCACGGGCCGCACGTCCGGGGGCTACCGCGAGTACTCCGCCGACGACATCCGTCGACTCTTCCACGTCGAGAGCCTGAGGACCTTGGGGCTCTCGTTGAACGAGGCCAAGCGCGCACTGGACGAGCCGGATTTCGCACCGGCCGATCTGGTGGGTGACCTCATGCGACACACGCGCCAACGGATCGCGGCCGAGGAGGAACTGCTCACGCGGCTCGAACGCGTCGACGCCGCCGCACCAACGGAATGGGACGACGTCCTGCGCATCGTCACGCTGTTGCGCGCGCTCGAATCGGAGTCCGCGGCCCGCCGTCAACAAGCGATTCTGGCTCAGGACGGGACCGCACCGCTGCCCGTCGAAGCGCTGGTCGAGGCCATCCTGTCTGAGGACGACCCCAATGTCGCTGGGGCGCTGCGGTGGTCGTTGGCGAGGGCCGCCGGTCGGGGACTCGCGGGCCTTGCCACGGGTCTCGATTCGGAGGAGATCGAGGTCCGGCGTCGCGCCACCGCCGCAATAGCGGCGGTGCACACCGCCGAGGCGGCGGTTCTGCTGAGACGAGCCCTCGATGATCCGGACGCCACGGTCCGCGCCTCTGCGGCCCTCGCCCTCGGCTCTCGCGGGAGCATCGACTCGACGCCCGCCCTCCTCGAGATGGTGGCCGAGGGGCGGCGCGATGTCGAGGCCGCCGAGGTATTGGGCCTTCTGACGGAGCTGTCGCCCGAAGCCGACGGCATAGTCGAGGCCATGCAGGACAAGCTCGCCAAGACCGACGACGCGCCCACACGGCTGCGAATCACGCAGGCCCTTGCCGAGATTCCCGGCACGGCCGCACGGCAGGCACTCGCCCGACTGACCCACGACGACGATCGGACGATCGCGTCCACGGCGGCGGCGATCGTGCACGCGCAGGACCGCGGACGAAGACGGTAGCGCCGACAATCGAGTCGAGACCCCTGAGAGCGAGGAGGGCGCGTGCGATTCGCGCTGGACGTTTTGGTGGCTGACGTGCCTGAGGAGCAGGTCGATGAAGCTCGGCGCTTCTACGACTCGAGGATCGCCGGACGTGGCCCCAGCAGTCCCGAGGAGTTGAGGGAAGTACGGGGGAGGAGGCCCGATCCTTCTCCCGCCGACCCACCGGCGACCGAAGAGATGGTCCAGGCCGCGGGAGTGTGTGTCCCGGTGCGGATCTTCACTCCCGCCGGAGGCCGAGCGGGGGGCGTCTATCTGGACATACACGGCGGCGGCTTCTTTATGGGCTCCGCAGCGGGAGAAGACGTGCGTAACCGTGCGCTCGCGGACGCTCTCCACCTCGCCGTCGTCAGTGTCGACTACCGGCTGGCCCCCGAACACCCGTGGCCGGCCGCGCCCGACGACTGTGAAGCGGCGGCGCTCTGGCTCGTCGAGCACGCTGGTGCCCGCTTCGGAACATCCCGCCTGGCTATCGGCGGGAGGTCGGCGGGAGCGACACTCGCGCTGGCAACCCTGCTCCGACTGAGGGATCGAGGCGCCGTCGACGGGTTCACCGGCGCGGCACTCCAATTCGGCACCTATGACCTGAGTGCGCAGACGCCGGCCGGACGTCGGATCGCGGACGAGTACTTCATCCAGGCCTACGTCGGCCACGTGGAAGACCGCACGGCGCCGGACATCTCTCCCGTCTACGGCGACCTCAGCGGCCTTCCCCCGGCGCTGCTGGTCGTCGGGCAGGGCGACGTGTTGTTGGAGGACAACCTCGCGATGGCAGGTCGACTGTCCGCCGCCGGCAATGACGTCGAGCTCCGGATCTACCCCGAGTCACCCCACGGGTTCACGGGTCACCCGACGGCAATCGCCAGGACGGCGCTCAGCGGCGTCAATTCATGGCTCCTCGAGCGGGTCGCCCACTCGTAGGAACGGCGACTCACCAAGCCACCGCCCCGGTTGACGATTCCGGCGGCCAGCCGGCCGGCCAGTCAACCGCGTGCGGTGCCGCTGGCCTCCGTCAGTTGACGGCGCCTGCGGCAAGGATGTCGTCGAGGTCGTCGAGGACCGTCATGCCACCGAGCGGGCCGACACCGGTGATCCAGTACGACATGTCGACGACGTGCATGTTCGGGAAGAGCGCCCGGTCGGTCACCACGGCGGGGACCGACGTCGGGTCCTCCGGCTTCGCGCTTGTCACGAGGACCAGGTCGCCCTTCGCCTCGGCGGCCAGTTCGGGGGATACATCCACGGAGATCGAGTTCTGCCAGTCGCGGGGCGGGATCGTGAGGCCGGCACACTCCAGCGTGCTGCCAGCGAACGAGGTCGGCCCGTACAGGGTGAGGGTGTCGTCGCGGGGACGGATCAGCTGCGCCGTCTTGCCCTCGGTGCCGTGCTTGGTCGCGACCTCCTCGCAACGCGCGGTGTAGTCGTCGAGGAGGGTCTGGGCCTCCGAGCCCTTACCGAGGGCGTTGGCGACGAAACGGACATTGTCCTGCCACGGATCGGCCTGAGACGCCATGTAGACCGTCGGGGCGAGCGCGGCCAGCTGGTCGTACAGGTCCTTGTGCCGGGTCTCGGTCCCGATGATCAGGTCAGGGTTCAGCGCGGCGATCTTCTCCAGGTTGGGTGCCGCGACGGTCCCGGCCAGCGCGACCGACTCGGCCCTGTCGCCCAGGTAGGCAGGAACGCCCGTCGCCTCGCTGAGAACCGCTGCACCGACCGGGATCACACCCAGCGCGATCGAGGTGTCGAGGTGGACGGGCTCGAGGACCACGACGCGTTGCGGATTGTCGGGGACCTCGGTCGACCCGTGGGCGTGGGCCACCGTGCGCACCGGCGCGCTCTGATCGGACGCTTCGCCGTCGCCGCCACCGCAGGCGGCCAACGCCATCGTCGCGGCGAGGGCACAGATCAGCACTCGCCCCACTCGCATCGCTCCGTGTCTCATGCACACTCCCGTAAAGCCGAACCCAACCTCCGATAATATTGGTAAGACTAACCTAACAGGATGGGAGTTTCGTGGTGCTTCCTCGCCCCGACAGCGCCTACTCCGCGCCGTGCCCGGATGCCCGTCGATCGGCGGCGGCCGGGGTCGACTCTTGCTGGCGCGCAGGAGGAACGGTGATCGAGAACCCTCAGGCCAGCCGACGCTCGGATGCGTGCACGCGGCGGTCGTCGGCGGCCGGCGAGCCGATGGTCGCGCGCGCCGGACACACGCGCCTATGGGTGCTGATCGAGCACCCCGGCCCATGGCCGAAGTCGGCACCGGCCGGCGTTCTGCCCCAGGGCCTGCTCGACCGGATCGACGAACTCGGTGACCCCGCCCGCCTCGTACTGATCCGCCGACCCCGTCGTCGGGAGGTGACCGAACCACGGTGGATCCTCGCCTGGTCCGACGGGGTGAACCAGTGGATGCGCGAGGGGGTCGTCGACAGCTACGACGACCTCGCCGCCCTGCCGTTCGAGGCGAGCGCGGCCGGCCTGGAACCGGCCGCCGGCACGGCGCGCAGCGCCCCCCTGTTCGTCGTCTGCACACACGGGAAGAAGGATGCCTGCTGCGCCGAACTGGGCCGCCCGATCGTCACCGCTCTGTCCGCGGTCGACGGCGCGGACGTGTGGGAGTGCACCCACATCGGCGGAGACCGCTTCGCCGCGAACATGATTGCGCTGCCGGCTGGGGTGTACTTCAGCCGTCTCGGCGCGGAGTCGGCCCGGGCCGCGGCCCGCGACCATCTCGCCGGACGCATGTCGCTCGCCCAGCTGCGGGGCCGTGCCGCGCTGCCGCAGCCCGCGCAGGTCGCCGAACACGTGATTCGGGAGACGACCGGCATCGTCGCCCTCGACGCGCTCGAAAGTTACCGGGTGACAACGGCAACCGACAACACCGCAGTCGTGGACCTGCGCATCGCCGCGCGGGACTTCCGCGTCGTCGTGCGTTCCGGACCGCCGGAGGAACCGTTTCGGCACGGCTGCATCCCGGATACCGCCGCCACCTGGAACCGGTGGATCGTCGACCGGTTCGACGAACGCGTGGTCGAGTAGGCGACCGGGCCGGCTCGGCGGCACCGTCCGGCGGCGCCATTTCGTCCCCGAGGTGGTGAGCAACTGCACGATGGCTCTGTCCGGGCGACCCGTCCGCGGTCAGCTGGGCAGCGGTGCCCACCGGTTCGGTACCGTTCTGTGTCGACGCGCGACCGCGTGTCGTTCGACCGGATCTGCACATCCGAACTGGGAGGTTCCCGTGGCTGGTGGTCTCGTCGCCCTGTTGGACGACGTCGCGGCGATCGCGAAAGTGGCCGCGGCGTCGATCGACGACATCGGAGCGGCGGCCGGCAAGGCCAGCATCAAGGCGGCGGGTGTGGTGGTCGACGACACCGCCGTCACTCCCCGCTACGTGCACGGCTTCTCTCCGAAACGCGAACTGCCCATCATCCGCAAGATCGCGATCGGGTCGATCCGCAACAAGCTCCTGATCATCCTGCCGGTGGCGATGATCCTGAGCCAGTTCCTGCCACAGGCCCTGCCGTACCTGCTGATCGCCGGCGGCTTGTTCCTGTGCTACGAGGGAGCCGAGAAGGTCTACGAGGCGCTGACCGGGGGTCACCACGAGGACGAGGGCGCGGCCGCGGCGCTGAGCGGGCCCGAACACGAGAAGACGATGATCAGCGGCGCGATCCGCACCGACCTGATCCTGTCCGCCGAGATCATGGTGATCTCGCTGTCGTCGGTCGAGGACGAACCGTTCCTCACCCGGCTGATGGTGCTCATCGTCGTCGCATTCCTCATCACCATCCTCGTGTACGGCGTGGTCGCCCTGATCGTGAAGATGGACGATGTGGGCCTCGCGCTCGCGGGCCGCAAGTCATCGTTCAGCCAGCGGATCGGCCGCGGCCTCGTGGCGGCGATGCCGAAGGTGATGGCGGTGCTCACCGTGGTCGGGATCGCCGCGATGCTGTGGGTCGGCGGCCACATCCTCATCGTCAACGTCGGCGAGGCGGGCTTCCACTGGCCGGCCGATCGCCTGCACGACCTCGAGCACTGGTTCGGCGAGCTCGTGCACGGCGGCTTCGGCGGTGTGCTGTCCTGGACCGCGGGGACCGTGGCATCCGCCCTTGTCGGACTGGTCGTCGGCGCGATCGTCGTCCTGATCATGCACCTGATTCCGAAGCGGAAGAAGCAGGACGTAGCGCACTGACCGGTCCGGTTGCCGGCACCCCAACCACCGCGGAGGAAATCCGGGTCGGCGGAGCCATGCGCTAGGGGACCTGGAAGACGGCGACTCCCGGGCTGACGGGGACGTGATCCCCGGTCCGATAGGAGGATGCGGTCGCGCTGACCACACCACTGCCGGTGACCACCGTCGCGGGGATGTACCGACACCAGTCGTCTGGCGCGATCGGGCCGCTGTAGTCGAGCGGGACGCGTCGGACCTCGACGGTGCCAGTAGCACCGGTCGTCAGGTTTCGCCAGTTCACGGTCACTCCGATGCAGTCGTAGGAGCCGATCACGTACGTCGTTGGACGCGCTAGCTGAAAGGTCACCTCGCCCGGCGCCCCTTGGTCGAACGCCTCCCTCAGACAGCGACGGTAGATGTGCTCGAAGTCGGGTCGCGGTAGACGGCGAGACCGGATGCGGGGCTCGAGTTGGTGACCAACTGCCACATGGTGTCTGCGTCCAACGTCGCGAAGAAGCGCTCCGTTTCGTCAGAGGTTGTGAGCAGGTCAGTCAGGAACCTCTGTGCCAGTGTGGGTTTTCGTCAGTGCGCGTGCGTAGACGGTCTCGAGCGCGGTCACTGCGGCCCGTCGATCCACGTGGTCTGGGTCGAGGCGGTGCTGAATGTTGATACCCAGCGTTCCGCCCAGGAGCGCCACCGCCACTGCGTCCGGATCAGCGACGGGCGCCGAAACGGAACGCAGGTAGTCGCCGTAGTAGCGGCGCAGTGTCCGATACTGCTCGGCGTAGGTGTCGCGCACTGGGGAATCCTTGCTCGTCGCCTCGAGGAGGATCGTCGCGAAGATTCGCGCCTCGGGCTGCGACATTATTGCGAAGTTGGCCTCGATAAGTGCCGCGACGCCCGGTTCGGTTGCGGCCGCGAGGTTGTCTCGCAGCTGGGTCAGCGCCCACCGGAACGATTCCTCGACCACGGCGCGAATCAGTCCGTCCTTCGATCCGAAGTGCCATGCGACTGAGCCGCGGCTGATGCCTGACAGTTCTGCTACGGCTTGGATGGACATGGCTGTGGCCCCGCGTTCGGCCGCGAGTTCGGTGGCGGCCGCGACGAGTCGCCGCCGTGTTTCCTCGGAGATTTCCTGTTTTCGTGTCGATGCCATCGTGTCTTCTGTCTCGTTCTGATCGCTGTGAGCGCGTGGCAGGGCGAGCTTGTGCTCATGGCTGGGAGCCCCACCCTGGATATCTATGTTATCGGTCCAATCATCGGATATCCGTCCCGGCAGCTGCCCTAGGTCGAGGCTTCTGACGGGTTCTCGCAGGTGATCGACCATTTCTTGCTATGCCATCCGGGCAGCCGGAGGCAGATCGAAGCGCTGGTCGGGCAGTGAGGTTCAGCGCGCCTGGGCCGCTGGACCCTTGCCTATGCCATCCGTCCAGTTCTATGCTGACCGTCCAATAACTAGTTGGAAGGTGTGAGCGATGGTGCAATTGATCGACTTGACGCGGACGCTGGACCCGGCGGATCGCGATCTCCTCCCGGAGCAGCTACGGCCGCTGGCTGCCGTTGTCGCGCCGGCAGTGACCTATGCGCATCCATCCGGGAGCGGCCGGGACGAGTTCGCGGCGGCGATGCGGTGCTCGGTCGAGGATCTACCCGAAGGTGAGGGGTGGGGTTCGGAGTTGGTGACGGAATTCAGCTCACACCTCGGTACGCACGTCGACGCGCCGCTGCACTACGGCTCTACGTGCGAAGGCAAGCCGTCCCGCACGATCACCGATATCTCCCTCGATGAGCTGTGGTGCGAGGCAATCGTTCTCGACCTCCGGGGTCGCTGCGCGGCGAACACCGCAATCTCGGTCGACGCGCTCGAAGCAGCCCTGACGGCGAACGGTGCCCCGATCCCGGCCGGCGGAGCGGTCCTGCTACGCACCGGGCAGGAGCAATTCACCCTGACCGACCCGGAGTTCTTCCAATACCCGGGAATGAGCCGCGAGGGCACGTTGTTCCTCGCCGAGCGTGGCGCCAAGGTCCTCGGTACCGACGCCGCCGGATGGGACCTGAGCTTCGCGGTGATGGCGCGCAAGTTCGAGGAGACCGGCGACAACTCGGTGCTGTGGGACGGACACCGAGCCGGTCGCGAGCGCGAGGTCTTCATCGTCCAGCAGATGACGAATCTCGCCGCGCTGCCACCGTCCGGGTTCCGGGTGGCGTTCTTCCCCATCAGGCTCGCCCGCGCCAGCGCGGCACCCGCTCGCGTCGTCGCCTTCGTGTGAGTTCGCCACACGGCGACCCGAACAGATGAAAGGAATTGATCACCAATGAAATTGGCGACCATTGAGTACGAGGCATCCGTGCAGACCGCACTCGTGCTGGAGGACGGCGGCAAGCTCCTTCTGCTTGGCCGCGCGCATGCCCTGATGACGGGGGAACAGGCCCCGGAGCTGTCCACCATGCAGCGCATCATCGAAGGCGGCGCCCCCGTGCGAGCGATGCTCGACCGGATCGCCGTGGCATCCCCGGACGAGGCGGTCGTCGAGGCGCACGAGGTTCGCTGGATGGCACCCTTGCCCCAGCCCATTCAGATCCGAGACTTCGGGTGCTTCATGGACCACTTCCGCAATGCCAGGGCTCGGATTCAGGGCGTCCCTGTCAGCGAGGTCGAGCTCCCCGCAATCCAGCTCGAGCGGCCGCTGTACTACGTCGCCAACCGGTTGTCGGTGACCGGTCACGGCGCCGAGGTGGCGTGGCCGGCCTACTCGACAGTCAGGGACTACGAGTTGGAGTTCGCCTGTGTACTCGGCCGCGGTGGAATGGACATCCCGCGCGAGCAGGCTCACGACCACATCTTCGGCTACACCATCTTCAACGACTTCAGTGCCCGGGACACTCAGCTCGAGGAGATCTCGACTGGACTCGGGCTGAGCAAGAGCAAGGACTTCGCGGATTCCAATGTGCTGGGTCCGTGGATCGTCACTGCGGACGAGATGGACGACCCGTATCGGCTTCAGATGGTCGCCAGGATCAACGGCGAGGAGGTGAGCCGCGGAACCAGTGCAGACATGCATCACACTTTCGCGGACATGATCGCGTTCGCCTCCAGCTCAACTCGGTTGCACGCCGGCGAGGTGTTGTGCTCGGGCACGGTACCGACGGGCTGCGGAATCGAGCACGGTCGTTACCTCGAGCCCGGAGACGTGATCGAGCTAGAGGTCACCGGCCTGGGCGTCCTGCGCAACCGGGTGGTCGAATGAACCGCGATGTGATGGTGCTGGGAGTCGGTGCAACCCCCTTCGGCCGACACACGGACAAGACCGCCTCCGACCTGTTGGGCGCCGCCGCGGCTGACGCGCTGGCCGATGCAGGCCTCCGACGCTCCGATGTGGGTGCGGTCTTCCATGCAACAGTCAGCCAGAAGGCCCTCGACCACCAGCACATGATCCCGGGCCAAGTTGCCTTGCGCCCGCATGGATTCGTCGGGGTGCCGGTGGTGAACGTCGAGAACGCGTGCGCTGGCGGTGCGACTGCGCTCTGGTTGGCGATCGCTCACGTCCGTGCCGGGCTGTCCGAGGTCGCACTGGCCACCGGTGTCGACAAGCTCGTGTGTGCCGACCCCTCACGGGGATTGGCGGTCTTCGACGGTGCGCTCGACGTAGCGAACCGCGACGAAGTTCTCGCGACTCTGGCGGCGCTCGCCGCACCGCTCCCCCCGCAGCTCGACACCGCGCCCGGCGACAGGTCGGTCTTCATGGAGGTCTACGCGGCGCTCGCCCGCGCGCATATGGAACGGTTCGGTACCACCGAGTCGCAACTGGCCGCCGTCGCCGCGAAGAACCATGCCCACTCGGTGTACAACCCTCGTGCTCACTTCCGCAGATCCTTCACTGCCGACGAGGTACTGGCCGCACGGCGCGTCGCCTGGCCGTTGACCGTGCCGATGTGTTCACCCGTCAGCGACGGTGCTGCGGCAGTGGTCGTGGCGAGCGCCGAATTCGCACGGCGGGCCGCCTCGAGTGACCGCGCGGTCGCGGTCCTCGGCAGTGCGCTGGTCTCGGGCACCGACCGAGCCGCAGACGACGCACACAACCACATCGGCCGTCGAGCCGCCCTCGCCGCCTATGAGGAAGCGGGGCTTGGGCCGGGCGACGTCGATGTCGCCGAAGTGCACGACGCGACCGCATTCGGCGAGATCCAACAGGTCGAGAATCTCGGCTTCTGCCCGATCGGACACGGCGGACCGTGGTCGGCCGCAGGCGCCAGCACCCTGGGGGGCGCTCTCCCCGTCAACCCGTCCGGTGGCCTCGAATCTCGCGGGCATCCGGTGTCCGCCACCGGTCTGGCGCAGGTGTTCGAGTTGGTAACCCAGCTTCGCGGCAGCGCAGGCGAACGCCAAGTGCCCGGTGCGCGAATCGCGATCGCCGAGAACGGCGGCGGCGTCTACGGCATCGAAGAGGCAGTAGCCGCCGTCACCATCCTCGGAGGCACACGATGAAATACCCTGCGGAAGAAACGAATCCGAACATCGATCCGGGGTACGCGGAATTGATTCTGACCGCCCTGCGACGGCACCCGGATCGTGTCGCGTTCCGCTTCACCGACGACCACGGTCAACGGCGAGTATGGACCTATCGCGACGCTGCCGAGCGGATCGAGCGCACAGCCACTGTCTTCGGGGAACTCGGCTTGACCCCGGGACGCGGTGTGGCGCTACTGTCCGGCCCTCGACCAGAGGCATTCACCGTCATGGTTGCCGCATGTCTTGCGGGCTTGCGATACGTCGCACTGCACCCGCTGGGAACGGCGGAAGCCGACCGAGTCATCCTCAGGGACAGCGCCGCAGATCTCTTCGTCGTCGACGACTCCCAGTTCCCCACTCGAGCTGACCAGGCGGGCACGAAAGCCATCACGATGGCTGCACTGAACCGCCGCGTCGCCGAGGCACGGCCAGGCCCGCAGGACCCACGAGGGCCGGCCCTGTACCTCTTCTACACGGGCGGGACAACGGGAGAACCGAAGGGCGTGATGCTGCGCGACCGGTCACTCGTCGCCAATGCGTTCGCCTGTTCCACCTGGGAGTGGCCGCAGGACACCAACTTCCTGATCACCACACCAATGTCTCACGCGGCGGGCCTGTTCGTGGCTCCCGGGTTGCTCCGGGGTGCAAGCTTCGACGTGCACGCGTCCTTCGATCCGGACAAGGTCATCGACGCGATCGAACGCGACGGCGTCTCTGCATCGTTCCTCGTTCCGACGATGCTGTACGCACTGCTCGATCACCCACGTGCCGCCCATGCCGACCTGTCAGGGCTCCGCTGGATCCTGTACGGAGCCGCGCCCACCGACCCGACACGTCTCGTCCGAGCGCGTGAGCTGTTCGGGCCGATCCTGAGCCAACACTACGGACAGGCCGAGGCCCCGAACGCGCTGACAGTGCTCGACCCCAGCGAGCACCACGACGATCCGGCCGTCCTCGGTAGCTGTGGGCGCGCGATGCCGGGTGTCGAGATCGCCGTACTCGATTCGAACGGCCGGGAAGTCGCGCCCGGCACACCTGGAGAACTGTGCGCCCGGGGTCCGTTGGTGATGGACGGCTACTGGAACAAGCCCACCGAGACAGCAGCGGCGCTCAAAGGTGGATGGCTCCACACCGGTGATGTCGCACGCCGCGACCACACCGGGCTGATCACGATCGTCGATCGCATGAAAGACACCATCATCACCGGCGGCTTCAACGTCTATCCACGCGAAGTCGAGGACGCCCTCGCTACACACCCCGCAGTCGCGGCGAGCGCGGTCTACGGCCTACCGGATCCACAATGGGGCGAGGCAGTTACAGCCGCGGTTGTCTTCCACGACGGCCACACCGCCAGCCCCCGGGAACTCGCCGAACACGTCCGCGCCACGAAGGGCTCGGTATGGGCGCCCAAGCGCATCGATGTGTACGACGCCCTACCGACGACAGCGTTGGGCAAGATCGACAAGAAGGCTCTCCGACACACACATCCGGCGCAGTAACAACTTTGTCGGCGGCTGAGTCATCATGGGTTCTAGACCAGTCGCGCCGAGCGGGCGGGCCTGTCAGCGCTGTACGAGTCAGCCGCGGACGGACAGTGGGGCTGTGGATCACCGGACGAGCCTTCCGGTCGGCTGATGCGTTTGTGGTACGTCGCATCGTGCCGCCGGAAGGCCCGTCCACTCTGTTCGACCCATACCGGACGGGCCAGCGCCTAGGGTCGATGGCGCTTGTGAGTCCTGCATCGACTGGGAGAACGATTCCGGTAGTCCAGCGCGACTCTGGTCCAGCCAAGTAGCGGACCGCTTCTGCCACATCCCATCCCGTGCCCTCGGTTCGAAGCGGTGCAGCCTCGGCCCGGAGGCGACGCGCATGCTCGTCCAGCCCCTGTGCGTCCATCAGCGGTGTGTGCACCAGACCGGGCGCGACGGCATTGACCCGGATCCCGTCGGGACCTGCATCGCGGCCATGGCTTGGGTGAGGCTAGGTCCGGAAAACCTCATCTGACTCCGGAACCTACAACAGCAACCTACCCCCGCGCCATGTCCACGAAGCGCGAGTAGTGAAGCTGATGGGCAACGGTGATCGTCGCCGTCGGGCCACCGCGGTGCTTGCCCAGGATGATGTCCGCCTCGCCGCCACGCGGGTCGTCCCGCTCGAAGGCGTCGGGCCGGTGCAGCAGCATGACCATGTCGGCGTCCTGCTCGAGCGAGCCGGACTCGCGGAGGTCGGACACCATGGGGCGCTTGTCTGTTCGCTGCTCGGGACCGCGGTTGAGCTGACAGATCGCGACCACCGGGACCTCGAGCTCCTTGGCCAGCAGCTTGAGGCTTCGGGAGAACTCGGAGACCTCCTGCTGACGCGATTCGACCTTCTTGCCGGACGTCATCAGCTGCAGGTAGTCGAGCACGATCAGCTTGATGTCGTGCTTCTGCTTGAGCCGCCGCGCTTTCGCCCGGATCTCCATCATGGTCAGGTTGGGGGAGTCGTCGATGAACAGCGGCGCCTCGCTGATCTCGCTCATCCGCCGCGCCAGCTTGGTCCAGTCGTCGTCGTTCATCTTGCCGGACTTCATGTCGGAGAGCTTGATCTTCGCCTCCGCCGACAGCAGGCGCATGACGATCTCGGTCTTTCCCATCTCGAGGGAAAAGATGACGCTGGCCATGCCGTGCTTGATCGAGCACGACCGCATGAAGTCCATTCCGATCGTGGAGTTGTGTGTCGGCACCATCGCGCGCCCCGCCAGGTACAGGTGTTCGGCGTTGTCGACTTCGACGCACCGGACGGGCACGCTCTCGATCTTGCGCACATCGGTGACGTACCGCGAACCCGAACGCGCGGTGCTGTGGCTGGCCCGACGCTCCTTGTGCAGCAACGCCTTCCGAGTCAGACCGAACACCTCATCGTCAGTCGCGAACGTCAGCGTGAACGCCGTCGACGACGCCTCGGTCCTGCCGGGCACCCGCTTGGTGCTCGTCTGGCACCGGTAGCCGAGGCTGACCACCAGTTCCTCGACGTCCCGAACGAGGCGCTCGCTCGTGACACAGAACTGGACCGAGCCGCCGTGGGTGACCGTGCCGTCGGTGTCGAGCAGCCCGGCGAGTACCGCCCGCCGCTGCGCCTCCGACCCGCGCAGGTATTGGGTCGGAATGTGCTTGTCGCCCAAGACCCCGATGGTCCGCAGGCGAGCCTCGATCGGCTCGGCGGCCGGCGGCAGCTTCAGGCTGTAGCGCAGGTCGGTCGACGGAGACGGCACCGCGACGAGGCCCTCGGCCTCGATGAGCATGATGATCTCGGGATCGGCGGACGTGATCTGGGCCGCAGCAGACGTACCGTCGCCGAGCCAGGCGCCGAGGGTGTACGGCGGCACCAGCAGATCCTGCTTCGGGAGTTGCAGCGGCTTCGCGTTGGCCACCGAATGGTTGACGCGCTGATCGGCCGTCGGGCAGTGCAGCGTCGCTGCGATGTCGGCAGTGGTGCGGACCTCCGCGAACGTGCGCTGGTTCTTGTACCGGTTGTATCCGGTCGCTGCTTGCTGGGCGGACCGCCGCGCTGCCCGCGTCTCCGTGAGCCACTGATGCTGCTCGTCCGCCACCAGCACGGTGCCGTCGGAGAATTCGACCTCGTAGCAGGGCCGTCCCGTCATCACCTCGGTGGCGGCCACCACCGTGGTCGGGTTGCCCTGGGCGTCGATCAACTGGTCGCCGACGCGGACTTCGCCCATGGTGGTCCACCCGGTGGGAGTCGGCAGGGGGGTGTCGAGCGCGAGTGCCTTACCGACACCGGGACGGGCCGCCACGATGATCATCTGCCCGGGGTGCAGGCCGTTGGTGACCTCGTCGAGCTCGGTGAACCCGGTGGGCACGCCGAGCGAGAGGCCGCCGCGACTGGCGATGGAGTCGATCTCGTCCATCGTGGGCTGCAGCAGCTCCTCGAGCGGCACGAAGTCGTCGTTGGTGCGGCGCTCGGTGACGTCGTAGACCTCGGCCTGCGCCCGGTCGACCACCTCGGCCACGTCCTGGCCCTCGGACCCGGCGTAGCCGTACTGCACGATCCGGGTGCCGGCCTCGACCAGGCGGCGCAGGATCGACTTCTCCGCGACGATCTCGGCGTAGTAGCCGGCATTCGCGGCGGTCGGCACCGTCTGGGTGAGCGTCACCAGGTACGGCGCGCCGCCCACCCGGCGCAGGTCGCCGCGGCGCTCCAGCTCGGCCGCCACGGTCACGGGGTCGGCGGGCTCGCCGCGGGCGTACAGGTCCAGGATCGCGTCGTAGACGTTCTGGTGCGCGGGGCGGTAGAAGTCGCCGGGCCGCAGCCGCTCGAGCACGTCCGCGATCGCGTCCTTGCTCAGCAGCATGCCGCCGAGCACCGACTGCTCGGCCGCCATGTCCTGCGGGGGCTGGCGCCCGAAATCCTCGCGGGGCGGCTCAGCCTGCTCCGAGTAGTCCGAGTGACCACGATCGTCGACAACCGCCACGCGATAACCGTCCTCTCCCCGCAAACCTCGACGCCCGGTCGGCCACGCCGTCCGGTGCGTCCACACGCAATACATACGCGTCCGGACCGACAGGCTGGTCCCGACCCCCGGAATCGGGGTCCGGCGCCGCCGTCGCAGGACGCGCGCGCACGACGTTAGGCATCCGGACCGGCTCGTTCAACATGGACTGTGTACACAACTGTGGATGAATTGTGGAAACCGCAGTTGACCAGTGTTAGCGCCCTGGGGACAACCTGAGGATAACTGTGTAGGTTCTTCCCATCTGCGCAGGTCATGATACCTTTTGTTGTTCACAGGCCTGTGGATGAAAATACTTTCGGCGTGTCCCACCCGTTGGGCATTCGGGCGTGTTGCGGAAACGCGCTGACCTCGCAATATGAGTTTCATCACAGTGATTGATCACACGAACTGGACGCTTGTCCTTGGACTCGGTCACAACGAGCGGAGAGTTATCCACAAACGACTCGGGGCCCCGCCGACCATAGGTCTGCGGGGCCCCGAGGGCGAACGTGGGTCGGACTAGCCGGCGACCACGTTCAGGTGGAACTTGGCAACGACGTCGGGGTGCAGGTTCACAACCACGGCGTGCTTGCCGGTCGCCTTGATGTGCGCCTTCGGCAGCTCGAGGCTGCGCTTGTCGACGACCGGGCCACCGGCGGCCTTGATGGCGCCGGCAACGTCGGCGGCGGTGACCGAGCCGAACAGCTTGCCCGAGTCGCCGGCCGTCTTGACGGTCAGCGAGACGCTCTCGAGGCCCTCGATCGCGGCCTTGATCTCCTTGGCGTGGTCGAGTCCGCGCACGGCGCGGGCTTCCTGCGCACGGCGGATGCCTTCGACCTGCTTCTCGGCGCCACGGGTGGCGACGATCGCGAGACCGCGGGGCAGCAGGTAGTTACGGCCGTAACCGTCCTTGACCTCAACGGTGTCGCCGGGCGCACCGAGGTTGTCCACGTCTGCAGTGAGGATCAGCTTCATGTCTTCCCTTTCCTTAGCGAGCCGTCGAGACGTAAGGAAGCAGAGCGACCTCACGCGAGTTCTTCACGGCAACGGCCACGTCCCGCTGGTGCTGGACGCAGTTGCCGGTGACACGGCGCGCGCGGATCTTGCCGCGGTCGCTGACGTACTTACGCAGCAGCGTCGTGTCCTTGTAGTTGATCTGCGTGTTCTTCTCTTTACAGAAGGAGCAGACCTTCTTCTTCATCACCTTGTCGCGCAACGGCGGCTTCGGCATTGTCTTTCTCCGTACTTTCAATGTTCGTTCGCATCAGATCCCGGCGCTGTCGCCAGTGCGGGGATCAGAACGGGGGTTCGTCGTTTCCACCACCGGAGCCACCGAACGAGCCGGCGGCCTGCGGGGCGCTGCCCCACGGGTCGTCGCCGCCGGTGTTGGCAGCCGGGCGTCCGCCGCCCGAACCACCCGAGGAACCGAACCCTCCACCGCCACCGCCGCCACCGCGGCTGGCCTTGTTGACCTTGGCCGTGGCGTACTTGAGCGAGGGGCCGATCTCGTCGACCTCGAGTTCCATGACAGTGCGCTTCTCGCCCTCGCGGGTCTCGTAGGACCGCTGCTTGAGCCGGCCGCTCACGATCACCCGAGAACCGCGAGTCAGGGACTCGGCAACGTTCTCCGCAGCCTCGCGCCAGATGTTGCAGCGCATGAAGAGCGCCTCGCCGTCTTTCCATTCATTGGTCTGACGGTCGAAGGTGCGGGGCGTCGATGCGACCGTGAAGTTCGCAACCGCGGCCCCCGCGGGGGTGAATCGAAGCTCGGGATCGGCCGTCAAGTTTCCGATGACGGTGATCACGGTGTCGCCTGCCATGTGGGTTCCTCCTGCAGTGTGTGGAATCCTGTTGCGCCGAGCCTAGGGCCACGCGCAGACAGAAATCACTTGTTGTGGCGCAGAACCTTGGTGCGGAGCACCGACTCGTTCAGGCCGAGCTGACGATCCAGCTCGTTCACGGTGGCAGGGGTCGCGTTGATGTCGATCACCGCGTAAATGCCTTCGCTGTGCTTGGCGATCTCGTAGGCGAGACGACGCTTACCCCAAACATCGACCTTGTCGACACTGCCGCCGTCCTGGCGAACAACATTGAGGAACGTATCCAGCGACGGAGCGACGGTGCGCTCGTCCAGGCTGGGGTCAAGGATGACCATCAATTCGTAATGACGCATAAGACCTCATCACCTCCTATGGACTAGTGAAACGGCCACGGACTATCCGTGACAGGAGGGTCGTTGCGTCAGCAACCCATGCAGGTTACACGAGGAGCCCCTGACCTGCGAAATCGCACCCGCCCCGGGGACGGCCACGAGAGCGGAAGGATCCCTCCGCCGGCCGGGAGCACCTAGGCTGACAACCATGCGGACGCGCGCCCGAGCAGGGTCACCGGCGGTGGCGGTCACCGTGGTCCTGCTCTGTGCCCTCACCCTCGCCCTCGGTTACCTGAACAAGGCAAGGTGCGCGGGCGCGCCCTTCGCGGAGAACGGTCGCAGCCTCGTCTTCGACCGACTCAAGGACCGCAACTTCTGCTACTCCGACATCCAGTTCCTCTGGCTCGGCCGCGACATCGACAACCACGTCTTCCCGTATCTCACGGGCGGCATCACCCCCGACGGCGTGCTCACCGGCGGCACCGTCGAGTACCCCGTCCTCAGCGGGCTGTTGATGTGGCTCGGGGGGATCGGCGCACACAACGACGCCGAGTTCCTGCTGAACTCGGCGCTGATCCTGGTGCCGTTCGGGCTCGCCACCGCCTGGATGCTCGGCCGGCTGGCGGGCTGGCCCGCGCTGCTGTGGGCGGCGGCACCACCACTGGTGCTGTACGCCTTCCACAACTGGGAGCTCCCGGTCGTCGCGGCCGCCACCGCGGCGACCTTCGTGGTGGTCTACTACCGGCGGATCCCGCTGCGCACCAGAGCCGTCGGCGCGGCGGTCCTGCTCGCGATCGGCCTGTGCCTGAAGATCTACCCGGGCGCCTTCGTGCTGCCGCTGATGGCCTTCGTGTTCACCGGCGGCACCGATGGCGCCGAGCTGCCCGCCTCGGCGCGGGGACGGTTCGACCCGAGGGGCGCGCTGATGGTGGCCGCGGCGGCGGCGGGCACGGTGATCGCGATCAACCTGCCGTTCGCGGTCGCCGGCTATCCCGGCTGGCTCGCCTCGTTCACCTTCCAGTCCGCCCGCCAGGCCGACATCACCACCAACTCGGTCTGGTACTGGGGGGTGCGGCGCCTGTTCGGCGGCGTCGAGGGCCGCGGCAGCGCGTTCGCGACCTTCGTCGACGTGGCCTCGCCGCTGCTCATCGCGGCGTCGTTCGCGCTGGCGCTCTGGCTCGGCTTGCGCCGGTACCTGCGCGAGGGCAGCTACCCGTGGATCGCGGTGAGTGCGGCGATGCTGTGCGGCTTCCTGTTGCTGCACAAGGTGCACTCGCCGCAGTACACGCTGTGGCTGATCCCGTTCCTGGTGCTGCTGCGGGTGCCCTGGGCGCTGATCGGGGGATACCTGCTCGCCGACCTCGCGATGGGGATCGGGGTGTTCCGCTACTTCTACGAGCTCTCCACCGGATCGGACGCGCCCGCGATGGAGTTCGTCGTGCAGTTCGGCGTGTGGGGCCGCGCCGCCCTGCTGGTGGTGCTGTTCTTCGTCTTCCTGCGCTCGCGGCCACGCTGGGAGACGGCACCCCCCGACGACGATCTCCGACCCGCCGCCGGACGACCGGATCCGGCCCTCACCGCGGCGGCGTCATGACCGGGCCCTGGTTCGAACAGCCCACCCTCACGGGTAAATACGTCCGTCTCGAACCGCTGACGCTCGCGCACGCCGCGGACCTGCACCGGGCCGCCGACGACCCGACGCTGTTCCACTGGACCTGGCGTCCGATCGAAACTGTCGCGGACGCAACCGAATACATCCGGCACGCCCTCGACGATCCGCAGCGGCTGGCGTATGCCCAGATCGCCACCGAGTCCGGTGCGGCGGTCGGCACCACCTCGTACTACCAGCTGGACCCGCTGCACCAGTCGCTCGCGATCGGCTACACCTGGCTCTCCCGCGCGGCCCAGGGCGGCCGGATCAACCCGGAGGCGAAGCTGCTGTTGCTGCGCCGGGCCTTCGAGGATCTCGGCGCGGTCCGGGTCGAATGGCACACCGACGAGCTCAACGCGCATTCGCGGGGCGCCATCGCCAAGCTCGGCGCCGAATTCGAGGGGCTGCTCCGCAAGCACCGCCGCCGCGCCGACGGAAGCTGGCGCAACACAGCCCTCTTCTCGATGATCGACGACGACTGGCCGCTCGCCCGCGCCCAACTCGAGGCCCGGATCAGCGAATAGCCGGCGCCTCGGACCACGCCCGTGCTCCGTGCCCCTCGCGGGGGCGCAGCCACGAGGGCAGCCACCCCGGCTGCCGGTCCGGGGCCCCGTCGAGCACGCCGCCGACCGGGTCGTCCACCCCGCCGCCGCGCACCAGGTCCAGTTCCGGGCGGCGGATCTGGCGGATCACCAACGCGCACAGCACCAGGACCGCGAGGTCGCGGACGACCACCGTCGCCGTGAACCACTGCTCGGGCAGGCCCTTGTTCTGCACCCCCAGGTAGTAGTACATCCGGGGTACCCAGACGAGCGCGTCGATCGTCATCCACGCCAACAGGATTCGACGGTGCGGCAGGGCGAGCACCGCCAGCGGGACCAGCCACAGCGAGTACTGCGGGCTCCACACCTTGTTGGTGAGCAGGAAGGCGGCGATCACCAGGAAGCACAGTTGCGCGACCCTCGGCCTGCGGGCGGCGGTCAGCGCCAGGTACCCGATGCCCAGGCAGGCGGCGGCGAACAGCACGAGCGACACCGCGTTCAGATTCGTCGGGCTCTCACCCGCGCCCAGCGGACCGTCGAAACCGCGCCAGCCGGTGAACGAGGTGATCACGTTGTAGATCGAGTCCGGATCGGCGCCCCGCTCGGAGTTGAGCCTGAAGAACTCCCGCCAGCCGTCCGGGAACAGCAGCGCGATGGGCAGATTCACCACCACCCAGGCTGCGGTCGCGCCCGCGACGGCCTGCCACCACGACCGTATCCGGCCCGCCCGCAGGCACAGCACCAGCAACGGGCCGAGCAGCATCAGCGGATACATCTTGGTGGCACCGCCGAGGCCGAGCAGCACCCCCGCCAGCACCGGCCGCCTGCGTGCCCACCCGAGCAGCCCTCCGGCCGCGAAAGCCGTTGCCAGCGGGTCGAAGTTGGTGAACGCGTGCACGACGACCAGCGGCGACACCGCGACCAGCGCGGCGTCCCAGACCCGCCTCCCGGCCAGGAGCACCGTCGCCCAGACCGTCACCAGCCATGCCAGCGACAGCCCCAGCGCGACCACGTTGAAGTACAGGACCACCTGCAGCGCCCCGGGCAGCCAGGAGATCGCGTCCCAGGCCTTGGCCACCTTCATCGAGCCGTACTGGTAGAGCCCCGCGAGCACCGGATACTCCATGTACCGCTGCTGCACCGACCCGTCGCCGGCCGTCTCCTGCCACGACTTCTTGTACGGGAAGGCGCCCTCGTCGAGCCGCTCCGCCCCGTACAGCGGCACCGTGTCCGAGTAACACAACGCCGTGTACTGGCGGCTGCCGCTCCAGTCCAGGCCGAGTGCGCCGTCCGGCCCGTTGGGGGCCTGCTGGAGGCACGCCGCCTTGGTGGACCAGCCGAGGGCGAGGAACACCACCGCCAACAGCAGGATCACCCGCAGCGGGGTGAGGAACCGGGTCCGGCCGATCAGCGCGTGCCGCCCGACCGGGCCACCGATGACGCCGGTGAGCTCGGCGACCGTCGGATCGGTGCGCCCGGGCAGATCCCGGTCCGGCAAGGACCGGAGATCGTCCGCGAGCGGGCCCGGAGAGGCGATGACCGCGGCACCCGCGAACTCCTGCCGTGGAGCCTGCGGGACCACCGTCACGGTGCTGTCGTCGGGTTGCTCGGCCACCCGGGTGACGTTACCGACCGGCTATCGGTTCGGCCGGATCGGCGCTCCCTGCGGGCTGCCCTGCGCGTTGCCTGCCGGGCCGAGCTCCTCCTCGGCGTCGAGCTCCTCCTGCGTCGGCTGCCCCGGTGACGGACCCGGGTCCACCGTCGCGGGCGGCGTGGTCGGCTTCGGCGCGAGACCCGGCAGCGGGATCGTCACGCCGGGCAGCACCTCCACCTGTCGGGGGGTGATGATGACCGGCGGCAGCGTCAGCCCCGGCGCGGGCGTCGGCGACGGGGTGGCGGCCGTGGTCTTCGGCGGCACGTACGGCGCGGTGTACGCCGGCACGCCCGCCTGGCCCGCGATAGCCTCCGGCTTCGGGAAGGACTCGACCTCGGTGCCCTCCAGGGCACCGTCCATGGCGTCCTTCCAGATGTCGGACGGGAGCCCCGAGCCGTACATCAGCCCGCCGTAGCTGTTCTGCAGCGGCAGGCCCTGCTCGGTGCCCACCCACACGGCGGTGGACAGCGACGGCGTGTAGCCGACCATCCAGGCGTCCTTGTTCTCGCCGGTGTCGCCGAGCTGCGCGGTTCCGGTCTTCGCGGCGGACGGGCGCCCACCGGCCAGGCCGTGGTTGCGGGAGTAGGCCGCGATCGGTTGGAGGGCGGAGGTGACGTTGTCGGCGACCGCCGGCTTCAGCCGGGCCTCACCCGCCGTCGCGGGCCCGCGATCGAGCAGCACGGTGCCGTCGCCGGTGACGACCTTCTGTACGAAGTGGGGCGCGCGGTAGACCCCGGAGGCCGCCAGCGTGGCGTACGAGGACGCCATGTCGATCACCCGGGACTGGTACTGACCCAACACGATTCCGTACTCGGAGGATCCGCTCGGCTCCTGCAGGCTGATGCCCGGGATGCCGGGGATCTCCTCGGGGATGCCGGCCTTGTGCGCGATGTCCGCGATCTTCTCCGGGCCGTTCTCGATGGACATCATCTGCCGGTAGAAGCTGGTGTTCAGCGAGCGCTTGGTCGCCTCCGCGATGGTGCAGGTGCCGCAGGACTGGCCCTCGGCGTTGTTGATGGTGACGCCGCCGAGCTTGAGGGGGCTGCTGTCGTACATCTTCGACAGCGGGATGCCCTCGTTCAGCGCAGACGCGAGGCCGAACACCTTGAACGACGAACCGGTCTGCAGCCCGGACTGTGCGAAGTCGAAGCCGGCGCCGTCGGCGCCGCCGTAGTAGGCCTTCACCCCGCCGGTCTTCGGGTCCACCGACACCACGGCGGTGCGCAGGTTCTTGTCCTCGCCCTCCATGTTGCTGGTGACCGCGTCGACGACGGCCTGCTGCGCCTGCTGGTCGATGGTGGTGGTGATCTGCAGTCCCTCGGTGTTGAGGACCTGCTCGTTGATGCCGTTCTCGGCGAGCTCCTTGATCACCTGGCTGCGGACCAGCCCCTCGGGCCCCTTGGCCGAGCTGCCGTTGTCGACCTCGGACTGCGGGATCGTATGCGGGTACTTGAAGCCCGCCCGCTCGCTCGCGTCGAGGGTGTTCGCGGTGACCATGCCGTCGAGGACATAGTTCCACCGGCTCTCGGCGCCGGTCGGGTTGGTCTCGGGGTCGAGCAGCGACGGCAGCTGGATGGTCGCCGCGAGCACGGCGCCCTCCTCGATCGTCAGCTCCTCGACCGGCTTGTTGAAGTAGGCCTTCGACGCGGCCGCGATGCCGTACGCACCGCGACCGAAGTAGATGGTGTTCAGGTAGGCGGCGAGGATGTCGTCCTTGGACCACTGCCGGGCCATCTTCGAGGAGATGACCAGCTCGCGCATCTTGCGGCTGAGCGCGCGCTCGTTACCGACCAGCGCGTTCTTCACGTACTGCTGGGTGATCGTCGAGCCGCCGCCCGCGTCCTCCTTGCCGAGCAGGTTGTTGCGCGCCGCCCGGGCGAAGCCGGAGATCGAGAATCCGGGGTTGGTGTAGAAGTCGCGGTCCTCGGCCGAGAGCACGGCGTTGCGCACGTGCGGCGGGATCTGATCGATGGTGACGTCGGTGCGGTTGCCCTCCGGCGGGACGATCGTGCTGAGCACGGAGGTGCCGTCACTGGCGTAGATCGTCGCGACCTGGTTGGTCTTGATGTCGCCCGGCTTGGGCACGTCCGCGGCCGTGTAGGCGACCATGAACGTCAGCAGCGGCACCACCAGCCCGAGGGCGACGAGGCTGATCGCCGTGCGCCGGACGATCTTCCAGCGGTTCGACTTGCCCTTCTTCGGCGGCTTCGGCGGCTGCCCGCCGGACGAGCCGCCCCGCGCCTTGGGCGGCGGACCGGCCGGGGGGCGCCCGCCGGGCCCGTTGCCGCCGCCC